>NZ_CP053908.1:0-657773 GCF_013256625.1 Hymenobacter sp. BRD128 | reverse complement strand
GGGCAGCATGCCCGGCCAGGGGGGCACCCAGAGCACCGGCGGGGCTAGCGGCAACGGCGGCGGGGGCTCAGTGAGTGGCTCCTTCTTCCAGGGCGGCAGCTCCTACAGCGGCGGCGGCGGCGGGTGGTACGGCGGCGGCGGTGGCGCCGCCAATGGCGCAAACGGCGGCGGCGGCGGCGGCAGCTCCTACGTGACGGCCAGCGGCAGCAGCAACATCACCCTAACGAGCGGCTACCAGACCGGCAACGGGGTTATCGTGCTCACGCCTGGCCCGCAATACGCGGCGCCCGCGCTCAGCGGCGCCAACTTCGTGAACGTGCCGGGCGACAACCTGGGCAACCACACCGCAACGCAAAACCTGAACCTGGCTACCTACCAGCTGGTAGGCAATGGCGGTAGCGCTGGCCTGAGCATCGGCAACAGCGGCAGCGTAGGCATCGGGACCACCGCGCCTACCCAAACACTGGATGTGAACGGCAGCCTGCGCGTACGGGGCCTGAGCGGCACCGGCAACCGCCAACCCGTGGTGCAGCCCGACGGTACGCTGGGCATCAGCGCACCGGTATACACGACGACCCCGAACCCCGGTGCGCCCGCGGGCACGGCCGGCAGCGTGGCTACGGGCGCCTACCCAGTAAGCGTGGCCGTGAACGGCACAAAGGCTTACGTGGTAAACCAGGGGAGCTACAGCCTGCAGGTATTTGACGTGAGCACGCCCGCCACGCCTACTTTGCTCGGCCAGACGACCCTAAGCGGCCAGCCCTACTGCGTGGCCGTGAGTGGTACGACCGCTTACGTGACTGCCAACAACAACGGCACCTACATCCTACAGCTATTTGATGTCTCTACTCCTAGCGCCCCAAAGCTGCTGGGCACCGCAAACACAGACAACATCCCCGGAAGCGTGGCCGTGAACGGCACGAAGGCCTATGTGGTAAACCAGAGCAGCTACAGCCTGCAGGTGTTTGACGTGAGCACACCTACCGCCCCGGCCCTGCTCGGCCAGGCCACTACGGCTAGCTACCCCACCTCGGTGGCCGTCAGCGGCACGAAAGCCTATATAGTGGCCGGCACCACCTTGCAGGTATTTGATGTGAGCACGCCCACCTCTCCGGCCCTGCTCGGCCAAGTAAATACGGGCAGCTACCCCTCCGCGGTGGCCGTCAGCGGCACCACCGTTTACACGGTGAGCATCGATAATAAACTGCAGGTATTTGATGTGAGCACGCCCACCGCCCCGGCCCTGCTCAGCACCACCGCCACCGGCAACCGGGCCGTGAGCGTGGCCGTGAGCGGTACCACGGCCTACGTAGTGAACAATACTAGCAACACCTTGCAAACGTTTAGCGTGGCTACCCCTTAGTGCCCCTACCCCGCTCGGCACCGTGGCCACGGGTCAAAGCCCCTACAGCGTGGCCGTGAGCGGCACCACGGCCTGCGTAGTCAACTTCAGCAGCAACACCTTGCAGACGTTTGACCTATCGGCTGGCCGGGTGGTGGCCGTGAACCCGGACGGCTCGTTTGCCTCAGTGGCTTCACCCACGCTGAGCGTGAACGGACAAAACCTGAGCATTAGCGGGGGCAACACCGTGGCGCTGCCCATCCCTAGTCTCACGGGCGACATTACGAGTACCGGCACCACCACTACCTACAACAACGTGGTGCCCGCCAGCAAAGGCGGCGCGGGCGCCCTTAGCGGTATTTTGAAGGCAAATGGCAGCGGCACCGTGAGCCAGGCCGTGGCCGGCACCGACTACCTGACTCCCACTGGCAGCGCGGCGGGCCTGACCAACTTCCCGACCCTGAACCAGAGCACGACCGGCAACGCGGCCACGGCCACCCTAGCCAGCACCGTGACCACCAACGCCAACCTGACCGGGGCCATCACCAGCACCGGCAACACGACCAGCTACGCCACCGTGGTACCCGCCAGCAAAGGCGGCGCGGGCACCGTGAGCGGCCTGCTCAAGGCCGATGGCAGCGGCAACGTAGCCGCCGCCGTGGCCGGCACCGACTACCTGACCCCGGCCGCGGCCGGCACGGGCTTCATTCAGAATGGCACCACCCAGCAGGCTACCAGCAATTTCAACGTGAGCGGGGCGGGCACGGTAGGCGGGCTGCTCACGGCGGGCGGTGCCACCATCAACGGGGCCACTACCGTAACCGGGCCGGCGGCCATTAATACCAGCGGCACGGCCAGCACGCGCATCGGCAACGGCACCGGGGGCGTTATTCTGCCGGGCCTGAGCACGGCGGGCTTGGTCACGAACTCGGCCAGCGGGCAGCTGGGCACCACCGCCGCCGCCAGCCTGGGCACCAGCTTCATCCTCAACCAGACCAGCCAGCAGAGCGGGGCCAACTTCAACGTGAGCGGGGCGGGCACCGTGGGCGGGGCCCTCACGGCGGGCACGGCGGCCATTACGGGCAATGCCACGGTGGGCGGCACCAGTACCACCACTGGCAACGCCTACGTGAACGGCTCGCTGGGCGTAGCCCTCAACGGCCAGGACCGGCCATTCATTACGCGGGGCTACGACGCGTTTGCCTCGGGCAACTACCAGGGCGCCGGCCGCTGGGGCCTGTTCATGGAGCCTAGCCGCCTCACCTTTGGCATCCCGGCTATTGCGGACCGTCATTTTCAGTGGGTGAGCTACAACGATAACTCCACCGTGGCCAGCACGCTTATGTTTCTGAGCCAGATTGGTAACCTGGGTATCGGTACCGCCAGCCCGGCCGGGGGTCTGCACGTGGTCAGCGGCAACGGCGGGCCCGGCACGGGCGTCGGCACGGCCGGGGCCGTGCTCAGCGGCGCCCCCGGCCAGCCGCCCTACCTCGAGCTGCGCGGCAGCGGCACGGGCACCAGCACCACCACGCCCTACCTCGACTTTGCCGAAGCTAGCGACCAGGACTACACCACTCGCCTCATCAGCCTGGGCGGAGTGCTAAATGTGAATGGCAACGGCACCAACGGCGTGCTGCTGCAAGTAAATGGCGGGCTGCGAGCCATCAGCTACGCCAATATCTCCGACGCCCGCTTCAAGACCAATGTGCGCCCGCTAGCCGGTGCCCTCGCCAGTGTGCTGGCCCTGCGCGGCGTGCGCTACGAGTGGAATACCCTGGGTATCAAGCAAGGTGGCACGGCCGGGGCGCCCCAGGTGGGCGTGCTGGCCCAGGAAGTAGAAAAAATTTACCCCGAGCTGGTGAGCACTGACAAGGATGGCTACAAAGCCGTGAATTATGCCCAGCTAACGCCCGTGCTCATCGAAGCCCTCAAGGAGCAGCAAGCGCAAATCGAGGCCCTTAAAGCCAAGGCCACCGCGGCTGAAGCCAAAGCCGACGCGGCCGACGCCAAAGCTGCCCAAGCTACGGCTACGCTCGATACCTTCGAGGCCCGGCTGCGGCGCCTCGAAGCGGCCACCGAGGTCCACGCCCAACGCTAAGGATAAGCTAGCCCCCGCCCCGCCCGGTGGGGGCTAGCCGCCCTTCTGCCTCACCTGCTTTTTTACGTTTTATTATGAAACTACCGCTTACCCTAGTGCTAGCCCTGCCCGCGCTGGCGGCCACCGCCCAAACCCTGACCAACGACGGGGCCACGCTCACCGTGACGAGCGGGGCCACGCTCTACGTGGCCGGCACCGTGCAAAACAACGCCACCGGCACCCTCAGCAACGCGGGCACCGTGCAGCTCACCGGCGACCTCACCAACGCCGGCACCCTGGCTAGCCCCGGCACGCTGCTCTTCAGCGGCGCCCAGGACCAGACCTTCACCTCCGGCGCGGCCAGCGTGAGCAGCCTCACGCTGGCCAACACCGGCGCCACGGGCGCCAATCGGCTCTTGCTCAGCCAGGACCTGGCGGTGAGTTCGCTACTCACCCTCACGCAGGGGCTGGTGCGCACGCAGGTGGCCGGCGGCACGCTGCGCACCCTGAGCCTGCCCGATGGGGCTAGCGTGGTGGGCGAGCAGGCGGGCCGCTACGTGCAAGGCCGCCTGCAAGTAGCGCGCGCCAGCGTAAGCGGTAGCACCGGCTCAGTGGACTTTACCAACGGCCTGGTGCTCAACCCCAACGGCCAGGACCTGGGCGCCGTGACCGTGACGCGCACGGCCGGCTTGCAGCAAGCCGGCGTGAGCTACGGCACGAACATCAACGGCACGAACATCAACGGCACGAACAAAGGCATCGACCGCGTGTGGCAGGTAACCAGCGGGCAGCCGGTTACTGCCGCCACGCCCGCCTCGGTTACCGTGAGCTGGGTCAGCGACGATGACAACGGCTTCAACCCTGCTACGCCCGCCCAGCTCTGGCGCGCCGACCAGGCCAGCGGGCCCTGGGCCACGCAGGGCGCGGCGGCCAGCGCCAGCGCCCGCTCGTTCACGGCCAATGTGACGCAGCTCGGCACGCTCACCGTCAGCAACACCAGCCAGCCGCTACCCATTACGCTGGTTAGCTTCACCGCCCAGGCCCAGGGCCCCGACGGGCTGCTGCTGTGGTCTACAGCTTCGGAGCTGCGCAACGACCACTTTGTGGTGGAAAGCAGCCTCGATGGCGTCACATTTCAGGCGCTGGGGCAGGTAGCGGGCCACGGCACCACCACCCTGCCTCACAGCTACCAGCTGCTCGACCGCAACCTGGCCCGCTACGCGGCCAGTGTGGTGTACTACCGCCTGCGGCAGGTAGACCAGGACGGCACCGCCAGCTACTCGCCCGTGCGCACCGTGGCCGTGCCGGTAGTGGCGGGCCTGGCTCTGTTTCCGAATCCAACTCGCGCCGCCGCTACCCTCACCGGGGCCGCGCCGGGCGCGCCAGTGCAGGTGTACGATGCGCTGGGCCGCCTTGTGCTGGCGGCCACCGCCGATGCGGCCGGCACTGCCGCCTTGCAGCTGCCAGCCTGGCTAGCCACGGGCGTCTACCTGGTGCGCACGGGGGCCAGCGCGCTGCGCCTGAGCGTGACCGACTAGCGTGCGCGAAGTGCCGGCCGGGCTAGCCCACCAGCTATACAGCGAAAGCACCGGGCCACTCGGTTTGCTGGTAGTTTCGCCCCCGCACCCGCACGGCTGCCGGGTGCTGGCACCGCCGGCCGCGCAACTTCCGTAGCCCCGCCCGCGCCTATAACGCGCCGCTAGCCTTGCCCGGCTGGCGGCGTTTGTCGTTTCTTGCGATTCCTTATGAAAATTCTCCTTCTCCTCCCCAGCCTGCTGCCCTTCGCGGCCCTCGCCCAAACCTCGGCCCCCCTACCGCCCGTTGACCCCAACATTCAGCGCTGGGTGAATGAAGTATCGGCCAAAAACCTCGAAACCGACGTGCGCAAGCTCGTCAGCTACGGCACGCGCCATACCCTGAGCGACACCAAGGACAAGAAGCGCGGCATTGGCGCGGCTCGCCAGTATGTGTTCGACGAGTTCAAAAAATACAGCAAGGCCGGCGGCGGGCGCATGGTAGTTGAGATGGACACCTTCACCTACAACCCCGACGGCAAGCGCGTCGATAAGAAAACGTTGATGGCCAACGTGCTGGCCACCATCCCCGGTACCGACCCGAGCGACACGCGGGTGTATTTGATGAGCGGCCACATCGACTCGCGCGTCACCGATGTGATGAACCGCACCGCCGATGCGCCCGGCGCCAACGACGACGCCAGCGGCGTAGCCGCCGTAATGGAAGTGGCCAGGGTGCTGGCTGGCCAGAAATTTCCCTGCACCATCAAGCTGGTGGCCGTGCAGGGCGAAGAGCAAGGCCTGCTGGGCGCCGACCACCTGGCCAAGCGCGCCAAGAAAGAAGGCTGGAATCTGGTGGCGATGCTCAACAACGACATCGTGGGCAACTCGCACGGCTACGACCCCGAAATCACCGATTCGCTGCACCTGCGCGTGTTCAGCGAGGGCGTGCCGGCCACCGAAACGCCCGACCAGGCTAAGGCCCGCCGCCAGCTCAGCTCGGAGAACGACGCCCCCAGCCGCCAGCTTGCCCGCTACGCCCAAACCGCCGCCCGCCAGTACGTGAATGCCGGCGGCTACGGCGTGCTGCTGGAGTATCGGCCCGACCGCTTTTTGCGCGGCGGCGACCACACGCCCTTCAACCAGCAGGGCTACGCAGCCGTGCGCTTCACCGAAACCAACGAGAACTTCAACCACCAGCACCAGGACCTGCGCACCGAGGGCGGCATCGAGTACGGCGACAAGCCCGAGTTTATGGATTTCCGCTACCTGCGCCGCACCACCCAGGTCAACCTGGCCACCCTGGCCAGCCTGGCGCTGGCCCCCGCCGCCCCGCAAAAAGTGGAAGTGCTCACCGCCAAGCTCACCAATCGCACCGAACTGCGCTGGCTAGCCCCGCAGGGCGGCCCCGCCCCCGCCGGCTACATCGTGCTGGCCCGCGAAACCAGCGCCCCGCAGTGGCAGCAGCGCTTCCCGGTGAGCACCACCGCCGCCGACCTGGCCGTGAGCAAGGACAATTATATCTTCGGCGTGGTGAGCATGGATGCGCAAGGGCACGAGAGTACGGCCGTGCTGCCGGTGGTGGGGCGGTAGACAAGCAGGCAAAAAGTCTGATATTTAGCGCACAATAAGCTGATAATGTGCTTTAAAAACACAAGCAATACTGACCATCGGCGTCCCTTGAATTAAGAATAGCCGTTGCCTTCCACTGAGGCAACGGCTATTTTTATGGTGTACTCACTTCGCACCCTTCATGAGACTTTTGATACTCTTTTTCTCCTTACTTGCAGTAGCCACCTTATCAGCGTGTGGGCTGGTGTCTTTACCTGATATGACCACTGTCGAGGGGACTGTGGTTAACAAGTATACAGGTAAACCTGTGGGAGGCGTCCCGATTTCGATAATTCATAGCGGTCAATTTTTACTCGGCGGTCCTTATGAAGATTCTATTACAACGGTCACTTCAGATAAAGATGGAAAGTACGCTTTATCATTCAAACATTCTGCCAACAAGACTTACCTAGCGGGCACGATGTATAGCAAAGATTATTACGATTTGCTGTACCTATCTAATGCCTATTCCGGAATGGGTGCCAAGATTAATCTTGGCACCCATAACATTGTAAATTTCGATGTTACTGATTATAAACCAGTAACTATCAACGTAAAATCAAGCAAAAGTGGAAAAACAGACATTGCTTTTTCATTTGTTAACACAGACGGCAATTATTTTGGACACGGCTTTTTCTACGACACAATAAAGTCTCATCAAAACTTTTCCTTTAAGCAAGTAATTAATGTTTTACCAAATAAAAAATACTCTTTTGAAAAATTAACTGCCAATCGAGTAGTACAAGGATACAATGTTACATTTAAAGATTATGACCGCAAAACATTTGTAAGAGAAGTACTTTATAATGACACAACTACTATCAATTTTTATTGAGTAGCATTCTTTTCTCACTGGCGCGGGTGTGAGACATTACACCCCGCAGCCTTGCCGCTGGCGCGGCAGCGGAGGTGCAACATCCACCTTATAGGCAGACACGAATTATGGCTGCGCCTAAACTCGCGCCAGTGGTTAAGGGTATAGTTGGCTATGGCTGCTCAATCTAACCTTCAACGTTTCCTCGATGCGCAGGCCCGCGACTACGCGCCGGCCTTGGCCGAAATCAAAGCCGGCCGCAAGCGCAGCCACTGGATGTGGTACATTTTCCCGCAAATTCAGGGGCTAGGGTACAGCAGCACGGCGCAACACTACGCCATTGCGGACGCGGCCGAAGCGGCAGCTTATCTGGCCCACCCCACCTTGGGGCCGCGGCTGGTCGAGATTGCGCAGGCGCTGCTGGGGCTGCCGGGCAACAATGCCACCGCCATCATGGGCACGCCCGACGACCTGAAGCTGGGCTCCTCTATGACGCTCTTTGCGCAGGTGCCGGGGGCTAGCCCGGTGTTTCAGCAGGTGCTGGATAAGTTTTTTGGCGGCGCGCCCGACGTCAGAACATTGCAGTTGTTGCGCTAAGACTCGGCGTCTTCCCTTACTTCAACCCGAACGTCATGCTGAGCCCCGTGAAGCATCTCTCCTGCGCCTCAAAGGGTCGTGCGGGAGAGATGCTTCGCGGGGCTCAGCATGACGTTCTTTATGGGCACCAGACTACTTCTTCGCCACTTCGCCGATGAGCTGCATATTGAGGCGGGTGTACTCTTCTTTGGAAACCTCGTTTTTGTCAGCGGCCAGCGCGTCGAGCGATTTGCGGGCGGCGGCGCCGGCTTCGGCGTTTTTGCCCTGCTTTTGCAGCAGCCTAGCTTTCCAGTAGTAGCCATAGAAGGCCGAGGCGGGCGTGGTTTTGATGTATTCGTCGAGCCAGCCGATGGCGGGCGTCAGGTCGGGCTGATTGGAGTTGTAGTAGTACTGCGCGGCCGTGACGTAGGGCTTTTTATCGCCCTTCATCGCCTCTTGAATTTGGGTCAGCACTATCGGGTCGGGGTTGGCGGTGAGGGGCACACTCACCTGCGTGCGCTCCCAAGCGAGGGTGAGGTCGGCGGCGGCGGGTTGCAGGTTTTCGAGGCTGAGGCGCAGGCTTTCTTGCGGGCTAGCCAGCTTGGTGGCTTTGGCCTGCACGCGCAGCACGTCGAGGCTTGATTTATACTCGTAGGCGCCCCACTGGGCGGTGTCGCGGTTGAGGATAATGGTCCAGTCGGCCTTGCCGGGGATGGTAAGCAGCGCGTAGGTGCCCGCTTTCACGGCTTGGCCGGCTAGCTTTACTTCTTCGCCAAAGCGGATTTTGGTGACCGTATTGGCCCCCGTGCGCCACACCTCGCCGTAGGGCACCAGCCCGCCGAAGGCCGTGCGGCCTTTTAGCGAGGGCCGCGAATAATTCAGCTCAATGAAGGAAGTTGAGAACGCCTCGCGGGTTTTGGAAGCGGGGCTGGGCTGCGGCACGGTAAGCTTTACCTGGGCGTGGGCGGCGGGGGCCAGCAGGGCGGCCAGGGCCGCGGCGGCGAAAAAGGAAGCAGTTTTCATGGCCCCAAAGGTAGCGGCGCGCCGGCCGTAGTGCGGGCGAACAACTGCATCATTCTGACGTTCTTAGTAGTGGCGCTTCCTTGCAGGCACCACCCTACGTCTATTTCCTGCCCGCCCATGAAAATCCTGCTCACCGGGGCCACCGGCTACATTGGCCAACGCCTGCTGCCCGTGCTGGCGGCGGCCGGGCACGAGGTAACGTGCCTGGTGCGCGATGCCCGCCGCTTTGCCCTGCCCGACACGCTGCCCCCCAGCCAGCACGCCCAGGTGCAGGTGGTGCAGGGCGACCTGCTGCAACCAGAGTCGCTGGCTAGCCTGCCCACCGACTTCGACGCGGCCTATTACCTGGTGCACTCGATGAGCGGCGACGGCAGCGAGAATTTCTTTCAGCTGGAGCAAGCCTCGGCCCAGCACTTTACCGAGTACCTCGACCGCACCACGGCGCGGCAGGTTATCTACCTTTCGGGCATTGCCAACGACCACGACCTGAGCGTGCACCTGCGCTCGCGCCGGGCCGTGGAAGACGTGCTGGGCCAGAGCCGCGGGGCGCAGCTCACGGTGCTGCGGGCCAGCATTATCATCGGTTCGGGCTCGGCGTCGTTCGAGATTATCCGCGACTTGGTGGAGAAGCTGCCCGTGATGGTGACGCCGCGCTGGCTCAACTCGCGCTGCCAGCCGCTCGGGGTGCGCGACGTGATGTTTTACCTCACGGCCGTGCTCGACAACCCCGCCTGCCTGGGCCAGCGCTTCGACGTGGGCGGGCCCGATGTGCTCACCTACCGCGAGATGCTGCTGGGGCTAGCCGCCGAGCGCGGCTACCGCCGCTGGATACTCACGGTGCCCGTGCTCACGCCGCGGCTGTCGTCGTGGTGGCTGTATCTGGTCACGAGCACGTCGTTTTCGCTCGCCCAAAGCCTGGTCGAAAGCCTTAAGAATGACACCGTGGTGGACCCTAGCCGCAGCATTGCGCAGGTGGTGCCGCACACTTGCATGAGCTACCGCGAGGCGCTGGCCCTGGCGTTCCGGCGCATCGAGCAAAACGAGGTGGTGAGCAGCTGGAGCGATGCCATGAGCAGCGGCACCCTGCGCCAAGACTATATGAATGCCATCCAGATTCCGCGCCACGGCATGTTCTTCGACCGGCAGCTGCGCCCCTTTAACCGGCCGGTGGCCGAGGTGCTGGAAAACATCTGGCGCATCGGCGGCGACCGCGGCTGGTACAAAACCGACTGGCTCTGGCGCATCCGGGGGCTGATGGACAAGCTGGTGGGCGGCGTGGGCCTGCGCCGGGGTAGGCGCTCGCCCAACCACCTGCGCGCCGGCGACCCGCTCGACTTCTGGCGCGTGCTGGTGGCCGACCGCGCCGCCCGGCGCCTGCTGCTGTATGCCGAGATGAAGCTACCCGGCGAGGCCTGGCTGCAATTTCGCATCCTCGACAACCCCGACGGCAGCCACTCGCTGGAGCAGCTGGCCGCCTACCGCCCGCAGGGTTTGCTGGGGCGCCTGTATTGGTATTCAGTGCTGCCCTTCCACGGCATCATTTTCAAGGGGATGGTCAAGAACCTGATTAGCTACGGGCAGTAGCCAGCGCAGCGCTCGCTTGGTCAAAAGGCGCGCCCCTAGAATTTGGCGGCCAGCGTGCAGTAAAAGCTGCGCCCCAGGCCCGGGATAATCCCCGGCCCCGGATATTCGTCGGTGCGGCGGGTGAAGTAGCGGGCGTCGGTCAGATTATTGACACCAGCTTTCAAGTCAAGATTTTGCAGGCAGTGATAAGTGCCCGAAATATCCCACACTGCGTAGGCGGGCACCAAGCCCTGCAGCGGGTTTTCGTTGTCGGGAGCCGCTAGGTTATTGGCTTCCCCAAACGAGCTGCTGGTGTAGCTGTACTGGCCCGTCAGGCTCAGTTGCCCATAGCCGTAGGTGAGGCCCACGCGCTCAATTACTTTGGGGGCGTATTCTACGCGCTTGCCCGCAAACTCGCCACTCACATAGCGCGCATCGACGTAGGCCAGTGAGTTGAAGGCGCTGAGGCGATGCCGGCTAGGGGCGGCCAGCAGCTTCAGGGGGCTGATTTCGAGGTAGCTCTCCACGCCCTTGTGCTCCGAGTCGGCCACGTTGGTGCGCAGCGAGTAGTTGCTGCCGGTCACGGGGTCCACCAGGGCTAGGGTGCCGATACGGCGGTTGTAGCGCAGGTAAAACGCGCCGACGTCGAAGTTCAGCCACTCGCCCACCGCGCCGCGATAGCCCAGGTCGGCGTTGTAGCCGTTACTGTCTTTTAGGTTGGGGTCGATTTTCGACGTAACGCCGAAGGGCAGCAAAGCCGAGTAGTCGATGGGTCGGTAGGCCTGCGACACGTTGCCGTAGAACGCCGTGCCGGTTGTGGCCTGAAACTGGGCGCCGGCTCCAACCAGCAGCAAGCTGCGGTTACGCGACTCTCTAGTAGTCAGCAGCGTGCCGTCCTGCTCTTTGTAGCCCTGCGCCTTCGAGTTGATAAACTCGTAGCGCACCCCCGGCGTGAGCGAAAACCGGCTGCTGAGCCGGATAACGGTTTCGGCAAAGGGCGCCACGTTTTGGGTGCGAAACGCAAAATCGTACTCGTAGCCGCCGCCGTACAGGTTCAAATCCAAATCGGCCGCCGTCGAGCCCGGTCCGCCGCCCTGCCGGTGCATGTAGCCCGCAAAGTAGCGCACGCCCACGGCCAGCGTATTGTCGAGGCCCAGCAGGCGGTAGTCGGTGCGCAGGCGCAGCTCATTGGTGAGGCTGCGGAAGGTTTCGTTTTCGACCTCGCGGGGCACAAACTGGCCGGTGGCGCGGTCCACAGTGTCGGGGGCGGCGGCCCCGCCATCCTCGTTGCGCCACACCAGGGCGCGGCGGCTCAGGTTGCCAGCCGTTTTCAGGGTCAGCAGCGTGCGGTCGCTCAGGCGATAGTCGGCCGTCAGGGTCAGCACGTTCCAGGGGCTTTGCAGCCAGTTGCGAGCGCGGGTGCTTTGGCGCGGGTTAGCGTTAAAAAGCGAGTCGGTGAGCCCGCCCGGCATCTGAATCTTATTGCGCAGCAGCGAGTATTCCAGGCACAGCTTCAGCTTGTCGGTGGCCTGGTAGCTCAGGCCAGCGTAGGCCGTGGCCTGGCTTAGGCCCGAGTTGGGCCGCCAGCCTTCCTGCCGTCGGTACTGTCCATAGGCGTAGTAGTTGAGCTTGCCCACCTGCCCGCCCACGCTCGTAAACGAGTTGAACAGCCCGAACGAGCCGCCCGTTTGGCGCAGGGCCAGCTCAAACGGCTTGTCTTTGGCACCCTGGCGCATCACGTAGTTCACCACTCCGCCAAACTGCGGGCCAAATTGCAGCGAGGCTGCGCCGCGCGTCACTTCCACGCGCTCCACGGCCTCCATTGCGGGCAGGTAGTAGGTTTCGGGGTAGCCGTAGAGGTCGGCCGTAATGTTGTAGCCGTTCTGGCGCACGTTCATTTCTACGCTTTGCACCGGGTTCAGCCCGCGCAAGCCGATGCCGTTGGCCGGAAAGCCCGCGCCCTCAGTTTCGGAGAAATTCATGCCCGGAATACGGCCCAGAATCTGGCGCGGGTTATTCAGCGCCGTGTTGGCGTCGAGCGAGTCCAGCACCAGCACCTCCGTTTTCTTGCCGGCATAAATTATGGCACCCCCTACTTCGCCCAGATTGCCAAGGCCGTTTTTCGACTTCAGACCCAGCACCCTTACCTCATCGAGCGCCTTGGGAGCCGGCGTGGGCACGACCTGAGCCAATGCCTTAAGCTGAAGGCTGAGTAGTGCAGCAAGCAGCGTAGCGCGATTTGCCATGAAAACCATTATTTATAACTGTTCTAAACAATGGCAAAGGTAGGGACGAGCGTCAGGTTTTCTGAATTTTATCTGGAGAAATTCCAAATAAAATCCGGTACTTATTAGCAAGGACCTCAGGCAACCGGCAACCGTGAGCAGGCATCTGACCACTCAAATAGGCTAGCCATTTTTCAGGGTCCTCTCCGTAACGTTTGCCCCAAACCACGGTACTAGGTCTGGCTAGCCGCAAAATTCTCGGTGTGCGGGCAGCGCGCTAAAAAAATATTTTCCTTAAAAGAGGCCTCCTAACCCCAAAATGCAGGTAACAGAAAATTTAACACAACCAGTACTATGCGAAACAAAGTACTTGTCGTAAGTTTGTTCTACCAAAAGCCTAGTACCCTATCACTACCCACTTCCTGGTCGCGCCTAGCTGCGGCCACCCGCGGGTAGCCCCTAGCCGCCAACCGGGCGGCTGGTTCGCGCCGGATGCTTCTGCCGGCCGCTTCTCCCGACTAGCCCACTAGTCAGCCCACTCTCTTTCGCCTCCGTGCACCTGCACCGGGCCCAGCTTTTTCTCTCCCACCGGAGCCGCGGCCGGCCGGGAACGGAATCGCCATGCCCACGCCGAACCCTTTTCTTCTTCTTCGCGCCATGAACTTCTCGCTGACAATCAATTCGTTCTTCTTCCTAGCCACGCTAGGCCTGCCGCTGAGCCTAGCCGCCCAAAGGGCCCCGGCGGCCAGCCGCGCCACCGTCAGCGGCACCGCCGTGGATGGCGGCGCCAAGGCCGAGCCGCTGCCCTTCGCTACGGTGCTGCTGCGCCACGCCGAGGCCGGCGATACCAGCCTGGTAGCCAGCGGCCAAACGGCCCTCGACGGCACCTTTGCCCTGCCGCAGGTGCTGGCCGGCGCCTACCGCCTGCGGGTGCTGGCCATGGGCTACCAGAGCCTGGCCCAGGCCGTGCGGGTGGCGCCCGGCCAGCCCAGCGTGGCGCTGGGGCTGCTAAAGCTGCGGTCGGCTAGCCAGCAGCTGGGCGAGGTGACGGTAACCGGCCAGAAAGCCGTGGTGCAGCAGGAGCTGGGCAAGACGGTCATCAACGTGGAGAAGGACCTGAGCAGCGTGGGCGGCACGGCCGTGAACGTGCTCGAAAACGTGCCCGCCGTGGCCGTAGATGCCACCGGCACGGTGAGTTTGCGCGGCTCCAGCAACCTGACCATCCTCATCGACGGCAAGCCGGCCGGCACCAGCAACGGTGGCCCCGGCCCGCGCCTCGACCAGATTCCGGCCTCGCAGATTGCGCAGGTGGAGGTGATGACCAACCCCTCGGCCAAGTACGATGCCAGCGGGGCGGGCGTCATCAACATCATTACGAAGAAGGATAAGAAAGAGGGCTGGAACGGCCAGGCCGCCCTGGTAGTCGGCAATGGTGCTAAATATTCGCCCAGCCTGAGTTTGAGCCGCCACGTGGGCAAGGCCACCTGGAACCTGGGCTACGACGGCCGCGACCAGCTTTACCGCACCCGCTCGAATAGCCAGCAGACGGCCCTGCTCACCGATGGCGCCACCACCAGCAGCCTCTACACCACCCAAGACGGCACCGGCACCCAGCACAACCGCAACCACAGCCTGAACCTGGGCCTGAACTATGACCTGACCAAAGAGCAAAGCCTGAGCCTGAGCGTGCAGCCCCACTGGGAGCACCAGAGCGAGCTTGACAACCAGACCCTGACCCAGCAAACGGTGGGCTCGCCCACCGTGACCACGCAGTACGGCCAGCAGATTGCCGATGTGAAGGTGACCGTGCTGGAGTCGTCGGCCGACTACCGCCACACCTGGGAGGCCCACAAAGGCCGCGAGCTGACCGCCAATGCCGGCATGGTAAAAATCGACGCCAACATCCCGGTGAGCCAGCTGCTGACCGGTGGCACGGCCCCGGCCGGCTTCAAGCAGCAGCAGCAGGTAAATGCCCAGATTTACTTCGGGCAGGTAGACTACACGCTGCCCAGCGCCGATGGCAAGGGCAAGCTGGAAGTGGGCCTGAAAAACCAGGTGCTGCGCAACACCGGCCGCACGGCCATGCTCAAGCCGACTTCGACTGACCCGAGCGCCGAGTTTCAGCTTGACCCCACCAATTCGTTTGCCTACAATTTCACGCAGGTGATGCCGGCGGCCTACGCCACCTACCAGCGCACGCTAGCCCACGGCTGGAGCGCCCAGGGCGGCCTGCGCAGCGAAGGCACGTTTATCAACGGCGGCGTGGCTAGCGGCACAGCTTCGGTCAACCGGCAGTACGTCAGCCTTTTCCCCTCGGCCACGGTGGCCCGCGAGCTGGGCAAGGAGTCCGGCCAGAGCCGCCTGCAATTCAGCTACGCCCGGCGCCTCAACCGGCCCGACTTTATGCAGCAGCTGCCCATTCAGCTCTACCAAGACCCGCGCAACTACCGCCAGGGCAACGCCGGCCTGCTCCCCGAGTTCAGCCACAACCTCGAAGTGGGCCACCAGCTGAACCTGGCCAACGGCGCCAGCATCACGAACACGGTCTTCGCCCGCTTCACCCAGAATGCCATCCAGCGCATCCGCACCATCGACAGCGTCGCCACCCGCGAGAACAACGTGGGCGTAGTAACCCGCGAAACCTACGCCAACGTGGGCACTACTAACAGCTTCGGCCTCGAAACCACCTGGGCCCAGCCCCTGGCCAAGTGGTGGCGCGTATCGGCCACCGGCTCGGTGTACTACGCCCAGATTGCCGCCAACGCCCTCAACACCGCCAACCGCGCCGCCCTGGCCGGCACCGCCCGGCTAGCCAACAACTTCACGCCCCGCAAGGGCCTCGATGTGCAGCTCACGGGCAGCATCCGCTCCACGGTGCTCACGGCCCAGGGCCGGCAGCTGGCCACCGGCGGCCTCGACCTGGCCCTGCGCCAGCGCCTGTTCAGCGAGCGCGCCGCCCTCACGCTGCGGGTGTCGGACCTGCTCAACACCCAGGTGCGCCGCACCGAAATCGCCACCCCCGAGCTGCAAACCGCGCTCTACAACAAGTTTGAGACTCGCGTGGCCTGGCTAGGCTTCACCTGGTACATCGGCGCCACCAAGGCCAAGCCCGACCGCATCGACGCGGCCCCGAGCAGCGGCGGCGGCTTCGGCGGCTAGGGTCTTCACTTCATCCTCAATCGGGAATACTTGCTACTGAGCCTCCAATACGGGGCTCACCGGCTCGCTGCTGCCTCATTTTTCTCTTTCCAACATCCGCCATTTTTCTTTCTGAGTCATGAAAATCACCGCCCTTTTGCTCGCCTCCGCGCTGCTGCTGCCCGCTGCCGGCGCCTTTGCCCAATCCGTTGCTTTCGCCGCGCCCGAGGCCGATTTGCACGAACTGATAGGCTGCTATCCCGCCGCCAAGGCCAGCGCCCCGGCCGGGGCACCGTCACTTACTTCGGGGTAGAAACCTCGTACAACACCCAGCACGCGCAGTTTGCCCGGCTGCGGCAGGTATTCGAGGCTAGCCGGCCCACCGTGGTGCTGTTTGAGAAGCCCGACCTGGGCATCGATAGCAGCGAAGCGATTACCATCACCCGGCTGGGCGAGTCGGGCTACGTGCGCTACCTGGCCCAGCAGCACGGCGCCAAAGCCGAGCGCCTCGACGACCCGGTGGCCGAGTACGAATACCTGCGCACCCGCACCGACGCCACCCAGCTCAAGCTCTACTACCTGCTGCGCACCTGCCAGCAGTTTCGCCAGCACACTGGCGCCTCGAAAGCGCTGACGGTGAAGGCCATGCAGCAGCTCATTGCCAACAGCGCCTTCTTCCTGCCCGGCACCGAGCGCGTCATTCAGAATATGGCCGAGCTCACGGCCGCCTACCGCCAGCACTGCCCCAGCGGCGGCCAGTGGTGGCAGCAATCCCCAAGCACCCAGCCCGCCGCCTTTATGCAGCACCTCGATGAGGACCTGCGCGCCTTCCGCGCCCAGCGCCTGGCCCAGCAGGTAGCCGCGCACACCCAGGCCGGCGAGCGCGTGCTGGTGGTGCTGGCCCCCAGCCACCTGCCCGCCCCGGCCACCTACGCCGTGCGCGGGCCGGCCAGCCGCTAGCCCCGGCGCCGTGGGTGCCACCCGCCCCGGCCCTCCCGCTTGAAACGCAGCATCTGGCTGCTGCCCGCTGCCTGGCGCGAAGACTTATAGGGCAGTGGGTGGCGGCTGGGTGTTGCGTTTTTGGCTGGTAAAAAGCCCGCGTATTGTTCGGCCGGTATTTGTAATGTACTTGCGGCCTGGTCGATATACTCGTCGTTCTTGCCCCTCTTTTCCTTGCTATGATGCACCGCCCTACCCTAGCCCTGGCTTCGCTGCTGAGTCTCGGCTACCTGGCCGCCCCGGCCCAAACCCTCAATACTATTAAGCTCGACAGCCTGCTCGATGGGCTGGCTAGCCACAACAAGCTGATGGGCAGCCTCGCCCTCTCGCACGACGGCCAGGTGGTGTATAGCCACGCCTTCGGCGCCGCGCAGCTCGCGCCGCTGGTGGCCGCCACCCCGGCCACGCACTACCGCATCGGCTCCATTAGCAAGGTGTTCACGGGAGTGCTCATTTTTCAGCTGATTGAGGAGAAAAAGCTGACGCTGGACACCAAGCTAGCCACCTTTTTTCCGCAGGTACCCAATGCCGACCGCATCACCATCGACCAGCTGCTGAGCCACCGCAGCGGCATCCACAATTTCACCGATGACCCGGCCTACATCAGCTACATGACCCGGCCCCAGACCCAGGCCGAACTGCTGGCCATTATGGCGCAGCCCAAGCCCGATTTTGAGCCCGGCGCGAAGTATGCCTACAGCAACTCCAACTTTGTGCTGCTGGGCTACATCGTGGAGAAACTGACCAAAATACCCTACGCCCAGGCCCTGCAAAAGCATATTCTGACCAAAGCCGGCCTCAAAAACACTTATTACGGCGGCAAGATTGACCCCCAAAAGCAGCAAGCCTTGTCTTACGGACCAAGCGGCAGCGGCTGGAAACTGAGCCCCGAAACCGACATGAGCATCCCGGCCGGCGCGGGCGCGCTGGTTTCGACGCCCACCGACCTCGACCACTTTCTGGAGGCGCTGTTTGGCGGCAAACTGCTTTCTGCCAGCAGCCTGGTAGCCATGCAGAACATCCGCGACGGCTACGGCCGGGCCCTGATGCAGGTCCCGTTTGGCGCGAAGAAGGGCTACGGGCACACCGGGGGCATCGACGCGTTTCGCTCGGCCGCGTTTTATTTCCCGGGCGATAAGCTGGCGGTGGCGCTGTGCACTAACGGCGGCTCGTACTCGCCCAATGAAGTGCTCATCGGCGCGCTCAGCCTCTACTTTGGCCAGCCCTACAAGCTGCCAGATTTCACGCCCAGCACTTATGCCCTCACCCCCGCCGACCTCGACCGCTACGCCGGCACCTACGCTAGCCCCACTATGCCGCTCAAAATCATGGTGAGCCGCGACGGCGCTACGCTGCGGGCGCAGGCCACCGGCCAGAACGCATTTCCGCTGGAGCCGGTGAGCGCGGGCATCTTCAAGTTTGACCCGGCCGGCATCCGCATGGAGTTTGACCCGGCCAAGCCTGCGTTCACGCTCCGGCAGGGCGGCGGCACGTTTTTATTTACGAAGGAGTAGGCCAGCGGCTAGCGCCGAAAACTGATGCCCAGAAAGTATTCTCTATCCACGGAGTGCGTGATGGGCAGGTGGGTGCCAAAGTCGAGCTGCACGTTGTCGCTGATGTCAATTTGCGGCCCCAGGTTGATGGAGCTGCGCCAGGTGCTTTGCCGGGTGTCCCAGTAGCCCACCAGCTCCACGAAGGCCTGGATTACTTTCGTAAACTGGTAGTCGGTTGTGAGGGTAGGCGTGAGCTGGTAGAAATGCTGGTTAACCTCAGGGTCGTAGTAAAAATTGCTGGCTACCTGCCCGCCCACGCTCCATTTTTGGGTGCACTGAAACACGCCGGTGAGGGTGAGGCCGGGCTCGTAGCCGCCATCACCTACTGCGCCGCCGGTGGGCAGCTGCACGTAGCCCACCAGGCCCAGCGCGCCCCGGCTGTCGTCGTCGCCGAGCAGCGTGTGCTTGAGGCGCAGCGTCACGTCGCCCACGCCCCGGATGAGCTGGTTCTGGTTGAACGGCACCTGCCCCACCTGGCTATCGTCGAAGTTGTGCGAGTAGGTAAACATATCGAGTGCCACCTGAAAATCGGTGCGGTCGGTGAGGCCGATTTTAGCCAGAAAATGGTTCACGTACCAGTCGTGGCCGTGGGTATCGCCCTCCCGGCGCGTGAGCAGGCGCAGCACGTCGGTTTCGTACTGAAAATGCCCCGCATCGACCGAATACGGGCTTTCGGTGATGCCAGGGCGGTCGGGCACCATGGGCCGCATGAGGCGGCGGGGCGTGGGGTTGAAGATATTGTACTGCTCCTTATGGCGCAGGGTATCGTTGAGCAGCTTGGTATTTTGGGCGGCGGCCGGGCCGGCCAGGCCTAGCACCAGCAGCAGGCAGGTATAAAAAGGACGCATTGGAAATGACTGAGGTAAGCGGCACCCCGCATACGTAGCGCTGGCGCGGCCGGCTGCCCCTCCACGACACCTAGCGTGCTGCGCGAGTTTTTCGCTGGCTAGCCCCGCCAACAACAAGGCCAGTCAACGAAGCATTGACTGGCCTTGTTAGCGGAAGACAAGCCGAGCAACAGCGTCTATTTCCGGCTTTTTCGGGGCGCCGCCGCTGCGCTGGCGGCGGCCGGGTCGACGAGCTGGCCGTTGCGCAGCAGCACCTTGCCATCTACCTCCACGGTAGCATTGGCGATGGGGAAGCCATAGCCGCCCGGCATCGTGTTCTGGCCGCCCAGCAGGCCGTTGTTGCCCGTTCGCACATACACCATGCCGGCCGCCGTGGTGGGGCTGAAGGCCTTGTCAGCCTGCGCCTTCATAAGTGGGTTCAGCCCGATAGAGAAATTGCTGATTTGCATTGCCGACGGGCCGTAGGGGGCTAGCTGCTGCTGAAAAGCATCGGCGCCGGCGTCGGCCCGCACGTTGGTGAGCTGGCCGCCTTGCAGGTCGGCCTTGAAGCCGGTCAGTGGCTTGCCATCCGTGATGTAGTCGTTGGCGATGGCCAGGCGGCCCGTGGCCGACGTTTCCTGGCAAGTGCCATAGACGCGCCCGCCGGGCAGGGCCGCCGTGCGGTCATACACGCGCGGGGACTGCTGGTCGGCGGCCGATACCACGCCATCGTCCGTAAATACGGGCCGCCCGCCGAGGCTAAGGGTCAGGTCGGTGCCGGCCGGCGAAGTAATGTGCATTTTATGGCCCGTGGCCAGCACCTGCTTCAGGCGCTCGGCCTGCCCGGCAATGGCCGTGTAGTCGGCCCCGATGCTGCTCCACATCATCTGCTCGTAGCCAGGGTAGTCGAGCTGATGCGCCGCCGCAAAGCTTTTACTCGGGTAGCTCACAAATACGCCCCGTATCTTGCTGGCGTCTAGCTTATTGTTAATTCCGGATGCGGTGGCCACCTGGGCAAACTTGGCCTGGCGGGCCGGGCTCACGCCCGCCATTACTGCGCGGCTGTCTTCATACGCCGGCAGGGTAATGAGCACGTCCGACTGCAGAAGCCAATTATTGGATTTATCGGCCTGAATAGCCGTTTCGGGCGTGTCCATCAGCTCGGCGTGCGCTGCCTTGTCAGTAGTAAGCAGCATGTTGGCCTGCCCGCCGGCGCGGGCTACTTCCACGGCCACGGCTTCCATGAGCGGCAGCGTGTACTGGCCCCCCGTAATCACCACTACGTCGCCCGGCTTCACGCCCGCCGACGTAGTGACAATCTGCGTGGCAATCTGCTCGTAGTTCTGCCCGAAAGCCGGCTTGGTTAACGAAAGCAGGCCTAGCCCACAACTCATTAGCAAACAAATTGTTGTCATGCTGGTGTGGGGGTTAGGTGAAAAATCAGCGTTGGGTAAAAAGGTCGACCAGCCCGAATGCCGGGCCTGAGGCAACAAAGCAGCAAGTGACCAGCGGGCGCTAGGCAAAGCCAGCGAAGCAGCGTGACCGAGCTTGCGTGATAATCCTGGCGACTAACGTGTCGCTTCAGCAGCCGTGCGCCTCACTGAGGCGCATCGTGGCGTCGTTGCGAAGGCAAATAACGGGGCGGCTCCAATGCCAGGCGAGCGTAGAAATACGCGTTCTTCAAACCCGGTACTTCTACTTATCTGACTCATTTTCAACGCGTATTCGACACCCCCACTGGCCAGAGCCGCCCAGCCGCCCACCGCCCATGCCTACCCTAGCCGGGCAGCCCTGGCCAGCGGGCGGGCTAGCCGGTTGCCGGGGCCCAAACCTACCTTTGCGCCGTAATGGAAAAACCCAGCATTCCGCAAGGCACCCGCGATTTTGGCCCGGCCCAGGTGGCCCGCCGCCAGCACATTTTCAACGTCATCCGGCGCACATTCGAGACGTTTGGCTACGCCCCGCTCGAAACGCCGACCCTCGAAAACCTGTCGGTGCTCACCGGCAAGTACGGCGACGAAGGCGACCAACTGCTATTTAAAGTCTTGAACTCCGGCAACTTCCTGGTGAAGGAGCGCCGGGGCGAAATCACGCCCCTCGTGACGGCCGAAGACCTCGAAGCCGGCCATAAAGCCGTGCTGCCCAAAATCGCCGAAAAGGGCCTGCGCTACGACCTCACCGTGCCCTTTGCCCGCTACGTGGCCATGAACCGCGGCACGCTCACTTTCCCCTTCAAGCGCTACCAGATGCAACCCGTGTGGCGCGCCGACCGCCCGCAGCGCGGCCGCTACCGCGAGTTTTACCAGTGCGACGCCGACGTGGTGGGCACCGACTCGCTGCTCTGCGAGGCCGAGATTGTGCTGATGATGGCGCAGGTGCTCAACGGGTTAGGCCTCGATGATTTTACCATCAAAATCAACCACCGGGGCGTGCTGCGCAATATTTACCAGGCGCTGGGGGGCGAGGGCAAAGAAACCGACTTATTCGTGGCCATCGATAAGCTCGACAAAATCGGGCGCGATGGCGTGAGCAAGGAACTGCTGGAAAAAGGCTTTTCGGCGCCCACCATCGACACGCTGTTTGCCTTGCTGGGAGTCGAGGGCGACTACGCCGAAAAGCTGGAGCGCCTCATGGTGGGTTTCGTGACGGCCGGCGTGGAGCCCGATGGCCTGCGCCCCACCGCCGACAGCGAAGACGACGACGATGCCGCCTTCTACCGGGGCCTCAACGAGCTGGCCGAGGTGCGCGACCTGCTGCAAGCCAGTGGCTTCCGGCAGTTCGACCGCCTGGAGTTTGACCCCACCCTAGCCCGGGGCCTGAGCTACTACACGGGCTGCATTTTCGAGGTAAAAATCAACAACGTGGCGATGGGCAGCGTGAGCGGCGGCGGTCGCTACGACAACCTCACCGGCTCGTTTGGCCTGCCGGGCGTGAGCGGCGTGGGCTTCTCGTTTGGCGTGGACCGCCTCTACGACTGCCTCGAAACACTGAACCTCTTTACCGAAACCGGCGAAACGCCCACCCGCGTGCTGCTCACCCACTTCTCGGCCGAAGCGGGCCGGGCGGCCCTGCCGCTGCTGGCCGAGCTGCGCGCCGCCGGCATCCCGGCCGAGCTCTACCCCGATGCGGGCAAGCTGCCAAAGCAGTTCAAGTACGCCGATGCCAAGGGCATTCCGCTGGTGCTGGTGCTGGGCCCCGAGGAGCTAGCGGCGGGCGTGGCGAAGATTAAAATCATGAAAACCGGCGAGGAAAAAACGCTGGCGCTGAGCGAAGTAGTGGCTAACCTGACGGTGTAAACTGCCGCAGGCCCTGCGAAATGGACTCGGGACCGGAAATCACCGTAAAAAGATAGGGCTAGCTAACTATTGCGCTGTTGCGGCAATAGCTGGCTAGCCCTATCTTTAGCGCTAAGTATTTCGGGGCTAGCCCTCTGTCCTTTTCCCACCTCAGTTATGAAAAACTACCTCGCCAGCCTGCTCCTGCTGGCCCCCGGCCTGGCCCTGGCCCAAACGCCCGCGCCCGCCGCTTACCCCTACGTGCTGAAAGGGCAGCTTGGCCGCTTCAACGCCCCAGCCAAGGTGTACTTGGTCGACGGGATGACGCCCATCGACTCGGCCACGCTGCGGCGGGGGCGATTTGAGCTGAAGGGCAGCACGCCCTATCCGCACTCGGCCACGCTGGTGCTGGAGCGCCAGGGCCGGCTGCAATCGGGCATGCGCGAAATGAAGATGGGTGGTAAGATGCGCAAGTATTATTTCGAGTCGCCCGACCGCCTCCGCCTGTTCCTGGAGCCGGAGGTGGTGGTAGTAATGAGCGCTGATTCTGTGCACAAAGCCCGCGTAGCTGGCGCACCGCTCAATGCTGACTGGCAGCGCCTGGATGAGTATACGAAACCTATCAGCGCGAAAATGAAAACGGTTAAGTCGCAGGAGCAATTTAATGCCATAGGCAAGGAATTTGCGCAAGCTTATTACGCTTTCATCAAAGCTCATCCTACGTCCTGGGTTAGCTTGGAGGCGTTGCAATATGCCTCGCAGATGGGCGGGCCGCCCCAGTACGCCGACGTGGCGCCGCTCTACGCCGCCCTCACGCCGGCCCAGCAGGCTAGCCCGCCCGGCAAATTTTACGGGGAGATGCTGGCGGGCCTTAAAAATTCGGCTTTGGGGACGTCGGCGCCGGCCTTCACCCAATCAACGCCCGAGGGCAAGCCGGTATCGCTGGCCGACTACCGGGGCAAGTACGTGCTAATCGATTTCTGGGCGAGCTGGTGCACCCCCTGCCGCGCCGAAAATCCCAACGTGCTCAAGGCCTACGAGGCGTTTAAAGGGCGTAATTTTGAAGTGTTGGGCGTGTCGCTGGATGACGAAAGAACCCGCGCCGCGTGGGTAAAAGCCATTGCCGACGACCACATGCCCTGGACGCAGGTGTCGGACCTGCGTGGTGGTGACAATGCCGTGGCTCAGCAGTACGGCGTGAAGTCTATTCCGCAGAATTTTCTCATTGACCCCAGCGGCAAAATCGTGGCCAGCAACCTGCGCGGCGAAGAACTACTAACCACGCTGGCCCGGCTTCTGAAGTAGCAGCGCCAGGTAACCCATAAAACGTAGCGCTACTACTCATTCCCCGGCCCAGGCAGTCATTGCCTGCGCCGGGGATTATTGCGTAAGGCCGAGCACCAGGCCGCCGCAGGGACGACCTTTGCGGCCCCGCGTTGTTATTTCGCCGCCATGCCCCACCTTTCCCCTACGCAGCCGCTCACCTTGGCTAGCCTGGCCGCCTTGCTCCGCAGCCCTGAGGCCGTGCGCCTCAGCCCCGAAGCCGAGCAGCGCATCAGTGCCGGCCACAGCTATTTGCGGCAGCGCCTTGAGCCGGCGGCTAGCCCCGATGCCGTCAGCAACCACGATTTTTTTGCCCGCCTGCCCGATACCGGCCTGCCACCCGCCGAGCAGGCGCAGTGGCAGGCCAATTTGCTGATGTCGCACGCGGCGGGCACCTGCCCCGAGGTGCCCACGGCACTGGTGCGCCGCATGCTGCTGCTCAAGGCCCACAGCCTCAGTCAGGGGCGCAACGGCGTGGCGCTGCCCACCGTGCGCCGTCTGCTCGACTTTTATAACCGCGACGTGTGGCCGGTGGTGTATGAACAAGGCTCGCTGGGAGCCTACGGCGACCAAGCCCCGCTAGCCCACCTGTGCCTGCCGCTGCTGGGCCTGGGCGAGGTCAATTACCAGGGCTACCGCCTGGCCGCCGCCGACGTGCTGGGCCTCTTCGGCTGGGAGGCGCTGCCGCTGCAAGCCCAGGAAGGCCTGGCGCTGCTGGGCGGCAACCAGTTTATGCTGGCCTACACCACCGAGGCGCTGGAGCGGGCCAGTGGCCTGCTCCGCGCCGCCGATGTCATTGCGGCCCTGTCGGGCGACGTGTTTGGTGCCTCGGCCGAGCCGCTGCACGAGGCCCTGCACCGGGTGCGGATGCACGCGGGCCCCATAACGGTGGCAGCCCGGCTGCGCCAGGTGCAGCACGGCTCGGAGCTGCCCGCGCAGAGCTGGGCACAGGCCGTGCGACCCGAGCACGACCCGCAGGCGTTCCGGTGCGTGCCGCAGGTGCACGGGGCTAGCCGCGACGCGCTGGCCTACGTGAGCCAGGTGGTCGAAACCGAATGCAATGCCGTGACGGGCCAGGCGCTGATTTTTCCGGAAGAAAACCTGCTGCTGCACGGCGGCAGCCTGCCCGGCCAGCCCCTACCCCTGGTGCTCGACCACCTGGCGATGGCCGTGGCGGGGCTGGGCAGCCTCTCGGAGCGGCGCACGGCGCACCTGGTGGCCGGCCAGCGCCAGCTGCCGCCTTACCTTGCCGCCGACCCGGCCCTCAATTTCGGCCTGCTCTCGCTGCCGCACTCGGCGGCCAGCCTCGTGAGCCAGAACAAGCAGCTCTGCTCGCCGTCGTCGGTCACGGAAAGCGGGCAGGGCGAGCACGGCCCGCTCAGCACCGGCGCCACGGCCGCCGCCGAAGCCCGCCGCGTAGTCGAAAACGTGGAGCAAATTTTGGGCATCGAGCTGCTGGCCGCCGCCCAGGCCCTCGACTTTCGGCGGCCCGCCCGCAGCAGCTCGGCCCTGGAAACCGTGGTGGCCGCCTTCCGCGAGGTGGTTACCTTCGTGCCGCACGACCGCGTACTGGCCCCCGACCTGCACCGGGCCGCCCGCTTCGTGCGCGAGTACGATTGGGCCTGATAACGTCGTTGCCGTGGGTATGAAACCGTTTTTTCTTGCGGCGCTGCTGGGCTGGCTGCTTTTGCCGGGGCTAGCCGGGCGCGCGGCGGCGCAGTGCACCATCAATACGCCACCCTGCGCCACGCCGTTTGTGGCCATCGACGTGGCTACCGGCCAGGAAGTGCAAGCTTTTTGCGTGGGCCGGGCGGTGCGCTTCGACCTGGGCTGCGGCCGCTCGGTGGCACCTAGCCTGTTGTACTACAATGCTCTGACTGGTACTAATACCACGCCTCCCAGCTGTGATTTTACCCCCGGTAAGCTGGCCAATAATACGTTTACGCCCACGGCGGCCGGGGCCGTTACCATTTCGGAGCTGGCCAACCCGAGCGTGGCGGGCGGCACCGGCACCGTGTACGTGCGCAATTTTCAAGTGTATGGCACGCCCGCGCCCAAAATCACGGTGCAAGCCTGCGCCCGCAACTCGGCTAGCCTAACCATTACGACCAGCGGCTACGACAGCTACTTCGCGCAGGTCGATAATGGTCCCCAAATCGGACCACTCACGCCGGGCACAGTCAGCTTGCCGGCGGCGGCCGGCAGCACCATCACCGTGACGGGCCGCTACACGACGAACACCCTGTGCAGCGGCCAAGCCTCGGCCGTAGTGCCCACGCTGGTGGCACAGCAGCCTCGCATACCTACGCTTACCGTGCGCGGGCCGCTTATTGGCCCCATCGATTTTACATTCAGCGGCCTGCGCTTTAGCAATACCACCACTGAGCTGATAAACGACCTGCAGGTGGCTGACCCGGCTACCCCTACGCGGTTTCGGTCGGTTGTAGCTTTTAGTGCTCCTACCACTTACTCGCAAAGTGGGCCCCAAGGCTTGTATCGGCTGGCTAATTACGACCCTTGCGGTCTCGACTCGACCTTCTCGGAGCCCGTGCCCGCCATCAACCTTACGGGCGCTTCGGCCAATAACGCAAACACCGTGACGTGGCTGGCCTTCGGCCCCGTGGCGAGCTATGTGCTCCTGCGCAACGGCACCCCCCTAGCCACGCTGCCAGCCGGCACCAGCCGCTACGTCGATGCCGCCGTGACCTGCGGCGCCCCCTACACCTACCGCCTGCAAGCCACCACCGTGGGCGGCAGCACAGCGCTCTCCAACGAAGTAACCGTGCAAACCACTTCGACGCTAGCCCCGCCCGCGCCGTTACTCAATGCCAGCTTCGACCTGCAAAACCACCTCACCCTCACGGCCACGCAGGCCAGCGGGGCGGCCCTGCCAGCGGGCGGGCAGTTGCGCTATAACCGCCAGGGCGGGCCGGGCGCGCTCGACTTTGCGGCCGTGCCCACCGCCACCGACACCCTGCGCGACCCGGCCCCCCTGGCCGCGCTGCTGGCCGCCCCGCCCTGCTACACCGTGCGCCTGCAAGATGTGTGCGGTAATACCTCGGCCGCTAGCCCGGCTACCTGCCCGGTGCTGCTGGCCGTGGCCGCCGCCGACCCCGAAGGCCTCACGGCCCGGCTGAGCTGGTCGGCTTTTCAGGGGCCGGGTAGCCCGGCGGCGGGCGTGCGCTACCGCGTGCTCACCCTGGCGCCCGATGGCACGGTGCTGGCTACCTCGGCTGCCACCACGGGCCTCACCTACCTCGATGCCAACCCGCCCACCGACCGCCAGGTGCTGCGCTACCGCGTCGAGGCGAGTGGCAGCGGGCTGCCGGCCGGCACGGTCAGCTACTCTAACGTGGCTAGCCTGGCGCGGCAGCCGCGCCTGGTGGTGCCCAACGCCTTCACGCCCAACGGCGATGGCCTGAACGACGTGCTGGAGCTGAAAGGCCGCTACCTAAGCGGCTTTACTTTCGTAGTAGTGGACCGCAACGGGCAGGAGGTTTTTCGGGCCACCGACCGCGGCCAGACCTGGGACGGCACCATCCGAGGCCACGCCCCGGTAAACGGGGCCTACGTGTGGCGCTTCGCCCAGCGCGACGAAACCGGCCAGGACTTTAGCCAGACCGGCACGGTCACGATTTTGAAATAACTTTTTACTTCATCACCTGTCATTGCCAACACCGCGAAGCACTGACCAACTCTATTTCTTTCTTCCCCATGCCCGACACCGCATTCTCCGCCACCTACCACCTGGGCCAGTACCAACCGGCCGTAGAGACTGAAATCAACACCCTTAACAGCCAAGATTTTACCAACCGCTTCTGGCACAAGGATGCTACCCTCTGGACCCAGAACGCCGAGGCTCAGCAGAGCGTCCGCAGCTTTATGGGCTGGCTCGATACGCCCGCGGTAATGACCGAGCGCGTGGCCGAAATCAAGCACTTTGTGCACGACGTGCGGGCCGCTGGCTTTCAGCACATCGTGATAATGGGCATGGGCGGCAGCACCATGGCCCCGATTGTGTTCCAGCGCTCGTTTCACCAGGGCCAGGGCGACTTGCCGCTCTCTATTCTTGATACCACCGACCCCGGCACCGTGGCCGAGCTGGAAGCCGAGCTGCCGCTCAAGCACACGCTGTTTATCGTGGCCAGCAAGTCGGGCACCACGGCCGAGCCGCTAGCCTTCGGCGATTATTTCTACGATAAAGTAAAGGCTATCAAGGGCGATAAGGCAGGCGAGAATTTTGTGGCCATCACCGACCCCGGCTCCAAGTTTGTGGACCAGGCCACTAAGGAGGGCTACCGCAAAATCTTCCTTAACTTTGCCGAGGTAGGCGGCCGCTTTTCAGCTCTTACCTACTTTGGCCTCGTGCCGGCGGCCCTCTTCGGCATCAACATCAGCGCCATGCTGCACGGCGCGGTGGAAATGATGCACGCCTGCGGCGCGCAGGGCCCGGTGGCCGACAACCCCGGCCTGCAGCTGGGCGCCGCCATCGGCGTGCTGGCCAAGCAGGGCCGCGACAAGCTCACCCTCATCACCCCCGATAGCCTCAGCAGCCTGGGCCTGTGGCTGGAGCAATTGCTGGCCGAAAGCACGGGCAAAGAAGGCAAAGGCATTTTGCCGGTGGCCGGCGAGCCGCTGGGCCGCCCCGACGAGTACGGCCCCGACCGCGTGTTTGTGTACGTGGGCTACGAGGATTTCAAAGACCAGGCTAGCCTCGACAAGCTGACGGCGCTGGAGCAGGCTGGCCACCCGGTCATCATCATTCGCCTGAATGAGCCGATGGATTTGGGCCGCGAGTTCTACCGCTGGGAAATCGGCGTGGCCGTATCGGGCATTGTGCTCGGTATCAACCCCTTCGACCAGCCCAACGTGCAGGCTGCCAAAACGGCCACCGACCAGCTGATGAAGGAAGTGACCGAGAAGGGCCAGCTGCCCAGCCCCGGCCAGCCCGCCGCCAGCCAGGATGGCATCAGCTATTACGCCGACGTAGCCGGCCAGGATGCGGCCGGCGTGCTGCTGGCCTTTTTCGAGCAGGCGCAGCCCGGCAACTTTATGACGCTGCAAGCCTACCTGCACGAAACGGAGGCCGTGAATAAGGAGCTGGCCGAGTTCCGCCAGCTGGTGCAGGACAAGCTGCGCATCGCTACCACCTCGGGCTACGGCCCGCGGTTCCTGCACTCGACCGGCCAATACCACAAGGGTGGCCCCAACAACGGGTTGTTTGTGCAGTTCACCGCCGACCACCCGCACGACCTGCCGCTGCCCGGCCGCACCTACACTTTCGGCACGTTTGAGAACGCCCAGGCCCAGGGCGACTTGCAGGCGCTGCGCGACAACGGTCGCCGGGCCCTGCACATTCACCTCGGCCCCCAGCCCGAACAGGCGCTGCCAACTGTGCTCACGGCCCTGAAAGCGGCGCTGGCCCACCTGGGCTAGACTCGGCAGTAAGACAACGGCGCCCTGAGCGCGAGCGTACACAGCCTCCCGGCCGAAAGGGAAATAATTTTTCCTTCCAGCCGGGAGGCTGTTTTGTTTCTTTTCCACTTAATTTTCCGTCAAGCTCATGCACCCTACTACCCTTATTCGTCAGCTTTCGGTGGCCTTCGGGTTGCTGCTCATGGCGGGCGCGAGTCAGCAAGTATTAGCCCAGAATTCGGGCGGCCCCACCCCGCAAACCCCCACCGCCGTGCCCCTCGACGGCGGGGCCTCGCTGCTACTGGCCGGCAGTGTGGCCTACGGCCTGCGCAAGCTGCGGCAGCGCCGCAAGTAGCCTGATAGCCTCCCGCGCAGCACCGCCCAAGCCCATGCGAGTTAAAAAACGCGGGGCTAGCCTCACGTCAACCACCGGGGCTGCCGGGCAGGTTTGAACTAAATTTACCGCGTTGGGTTGCCCTAGCGGTCGCCAGCCACCAGCTGGCAGCCGCCCGTAAGCGACAATCCTCCACCTTTTCCGGCTAGCCGGAAGCAAGATTTTACGACTATGGCATTCGATATGATGGGCATGATGGGCAAGGTGAAAGAGCTGCAAGACAAGATGCAGCAGGCCCAGGCGCAGCTTCAGCACCTCACGGCTACCGGCGAGGCCGGCGGCGGGCTGGTAAAAGCCACCGCCAACGGCCACCGCACCCTCACCAAGCTTGAAATCGACCCCTCGCTGCTCACGCCCGAGGACCGCGAAATGCTGCCCGACCTCGTGGTAGCCGCCGTCAATAAAGCCCTGGAGGCCGCCGCCGAGCTGGCCAAAAACGAGCTGCAGCGCCAAACCAGCGGCCTGATGCCCAACATCCCCGGCTTCGACCTGAGCAATTTTGGCGGCTAGCGGTACCGATACCTGCGCCGATGTCGCCATTGTAATTCTTAATTACAATGGCGAACATTTTTTGCGGCAGTTCCTGCCCGGCGTGCTGGCCCACGCGGCCGGGGCTAGGGTCATAGTGGCCGATAATGCCTCTACCGACGACTCGGTGCCGTGGCTGCGCCACGAGCTTGCGCAGGTCGAGCTGCTGCTTTTTGAGGAGAATCTAGGTTTTTGCGGTGGCTACAACCAGGCCCTGGTCGAAATACGGGCCACCTCCCCGGTGCCGCCGCGCTATTACGTGCTACTCAATTCTGACGTGGCCGTGCAGCCGGGCTGGCTGCCGCCGCTGCGGCAGCTGCTCGCAGCAAACCCGCGTATTGCCGCTGCCCAGCCCAAGCTGCTGGCCCACGCCGACCCTACCCTGTTTGAGTACGCCGGCGCCGGCGGCGGCTACCTCGACTGGCTAGGGTATCCGTTTTGCCGGGGCCGGCTCTTCGATACCCTGGAGCCCGACCAGGGGCAGTACGACGACCCGCGGGCCGTGGCCTGGGCTAGCGGGGCCTGCCTGCTGGTGCGCGCCGAGGTGTGGCACCAGCTGCAAGGCCTGGAGCCCGCTTTTTTTGCCCACATGGAGGAAATCGACTTCTGCTGGCGCGCCCAGAATGCGGGCCACGAAGTGTGGTACGCGGGCGGCACTAGCGTGGTGCACCACGTGGGCGGCGGCACCCTGCCCAAATCCAGCCCCCGCAAGACGTATCTTAACTTTCGCAACGGCCTGGCCCTGCTGTATAAAAACGCGGCCCCTGGCGAGCTGGCACCCGCATTTGTGCTGCGGCTGCTGCTCGACTGGGTAGCCGGCCTACGCTTCGTGCTGGCCCGCAACTGGCCCGAAGCCCAGGCCGTGGGCCGGGCGCACTGGCACTTCTTTCGTGAATTTGGCTACTGGCGGCAGCGGCGCCGGCTAGCCCGGCCGCACCTGCGGGTGCGCGAGCGGGCCGGCACCTACGCGAGTAGCGTGGTGTGGGCGTACTTCGTTGGGGGCCAGAAGCGCTTTTCGGAATTAAGTAAAAATTAAAAATCGACCGCCAAAGACGCCTAACGGGCATCTTATGGTCAATTTTTAGTCCATCATTTTAAATTCCAATCAAAGGTCCCAGACCGTGCTGCGCTGCTGGCGCCAGGCGCGGCGAATGTTCATCCAGAACACCCCGGCGAAATACAGCACGATGGGCGAGCCAAACGTGAAAAACGAAGCGTAGACGAACGACAGCCGGATGCTACGCGTACTAAAGCCCCAGCGCTGCCCCAGCGCCGAGCACAGCCCGAAGGACTGCGATTCGATAAAGTCGGTGAGGCGGTGCATAGAAGAAGTTTTAAGCGGCGTGGTGCAACTTTGCCGGGCTAAGATACAACCCAACCAGCGGCAAACGTTAAGGCTACTCTTACGTTAAGGCGCGGGCCGGGTTACGGCCCGGCTACCGTTGGCCGCCGACAATTTTCCTTTGATTTGCGTTTATACTCAATAAGTAAGCTCCGCCTGCCGGGCCTGCTGCTGGCCGGGCTACTCTCGGGCTGCGCCACGCTGCCCAAGATGCTGCAAGACGCCGAAACCGGCCGCCGCGTGACCGTGGAGCCCGCGCCGCTCACGGCCGTGGGTGAGTCGGTACCCTTCGAGGCCACCGCCAAAGTGGCGGCCAAGCACCTACACAAAGGCGCCGTGTACGAGGTGCTGCTCACCTATAAATACGACCACGACCTGCGCCTCGACACCGTGGGCCGTATTTCCTTCGCCCAGGGCGAGTTTACTTACGACGACTCCGTGAAAGGCCGGCTGGTGAGCCGCCGCCGCTTCACCATTCCGAACACGGCGCGCCGCTCGCCGGGCCAGCTCCTGGCCCGCGGCCAGGTGCGCGAGATAAAGCCCCACGGCAAGTCCTTGACGGCCAAAACGGAGGCGCTGGTAGCGCGCGGCATCGCGGACCCCGCCCGCCGGGTTATCATCGAAGACACGCTGCTAGCCCTGCTGCCCGAGCACATCAGCAACGTGACGAGCGGCACCCGCATTCTGCCCCTGTATTTCGACCAGGGCCAGTGGTTTATCCGCTCCAGCCTGGGCACCAATATCGCCGCGCTCGAAGACCTCATCGACCAGAACCAGCACACCCAGCGGGTGCTTATCGCGGCCGGTCACTCGCCCGATTCGCTCGATGCCCACCAGCCCGCTCTGGCCAGCAAGCGCGTCAAAATGCTGCTCTACTACTACAAGCAGCGGGTGAAAGGATTTTCGTATCTCAATAAGGTCGAAGATATCGCCTTCGACACCCTGGCTTACCGCAACAGCTGGGAGCTGCTGCTCAACCAGGTGCAGCACTCGGTGCTGAAACCCGCGCAACAGGACTCGGTAGTGAGCATTATCAACGACACCCACGGCTCGTTTGCCCAGAAGGAAAAGGCGCTGCATAAGCTCACGTACTTCGACTACCTCGAAGACTACATCTACCCGGTGCTGCGCTGGGGCACGGTGGCCGTGACCTACACCGCGCCGCCGCGCTACGACTCGGAGGTTTATATTCTGAGCAAAAAAATCCTCGAAAAAGAGGCCGATATCGACGCCCTCACGCCCGAGGAGCTGCGCTACTCGGCCCAGCTCACGCCCTTGCTGGCCGAGAAGCAGCGCATTTATGAGCTAGCCGCGGCCAGCACGGCGCGTTGGGAGGCATTTTATAACCTGGGCACCGTGCTGGCCCTGCGGGCCGAAAAGGAGCCGAGCCTGAAGGTGCAGCAGAATTTCTACCACCGCGCGGCTGTCAACTTCACCCTGGCGGCCCACCGCCACCCCACGGCCGAGCTGTTTTACCGCGCCGCCTCGGCCCACCACCACGCCCAGGAGCGCCTGGAAGCCTTGCAAGACTACGACTATGCCATCAAGCTGGGCGGCTCGCGCGACATGCTGCGCAAGGTGTTTGCCGATAAGGCGGCGCTCGAAATTCAGGTGGGCCAGCCCGAGCAGGCGCTCACCAGCCTCAAGCTGGCCGGCCCCAGCTACCAGAACTACATGAACCAGGCGCTGCTGCTGGTGCAGCGCGGCGCCTACGATGCGGCCGCCGCCCAGTACCGGCTAGCCCTCGACCTGCGCCCCCAGGCCGCCGACCCGCACTACGGCCTGGCGGCGGCCGCCGCCCGCCGCCACGACGAAGCTACCCTAGCCACCGAGCTGCACCAGGCCGTGCGCCTCAACCACGACCTCGCCACCCAGGCCACCGAAGACCTGGAATTTCAAGACTATGTGCAGGGCAAGGCCTTTCGGGAGGCGCTGAAGTAATAATGGGAAGGCTTATTCACAATGAGAAGGAAACCATAGACCTGTTTTGCCAAGCAGCGGCTACACATGCTACAGCTACCGAGACAGGCAGCTATCAAATTGGCAATAAGGCGCATAAACTCATCACCACCGCGCTAAAGTGGCTGGAAGCAAACCAAAAAGCATAACTTCTTCATCCACTGCTAGCTTCGCTCGACGTTGGCACCCGGCTCTGGGCCGCTACCTATTTATTGCTGCACCATGTCCCGGCCGCTGAGGCATCGTTACAACGGGATGCTGACCGGCGTGATATTCATGGCTTGACTGCTGAAACAACCTTGAGCGAATGGCGTGCTGGCCGGCTAGAATCGCTTTGGTAGCATGGGCATACCCGCGCCCATGCCTTAACTTTACCCCGTAAATTATCTAACAGATGCGTACTATTCAATTCCGCGAGGCCCTGCGTGAGGCCATGAGCGAAGAAATGCGCCGCGACCCGTCGGTATTCCTGATGGGCGAGGAAGTGGCCGAGTACAACGGCGCCTACAAAGTGAGCCAGGGCATGCTCGACGAGTTTGGGCCGGAGCGCGTGATTGATACGCCGATTGCCGAGCTGGGCTTTGCCGGCATCGGCGTGGGTGCGGCGGCCAACGGCCTCAAGCCGATTATCGAGTTTATGACCTTCAACTTCTCGTTGGTGGCTATCGACCAAGTAATTAACTCGGCCGCTAAGCTCTACTCGATGTCGGGCGGGCAGTACTCCTGCCCCATCGTATTCCGCGGGCCCACCGGCAACGCCGGCATGCTCAGCAGCCAGCACTCGCAAAACTTTGAGAACTGGTACGCCAACTGCCCCGGCCTGAAAGTGGTAGTGCCCTCGAACCCCTACGACGCCAAGGGCCTGATGAAGGCCGCTATCCGCGACCCCGACCCCGTGATTTTCATGGAGTCGGAACTGATGTACGGCGACAAGGGCGAGGTGCCCGAAGAAGAGTACATCCTCGAAATCGGCAAGGCTAACATCGTGCGCGAAGGCGCCGACGTGACGCTGGTGAGCTTCGGCAAAATGATGAAGCTGCTCTACACCGCCGCCGACGAGCTAGCCAAGGAAGGCATCTCGGCCGAGGTGATTGACCTGCGCTCGGTGCGCCCCATCGATTACGACACGCTCATCAACTCGGTGAAGAAAACCAACCGCCTGGTGGTTATCGAGGAGGCCTGGCCGCTGGCTAGCATCTCGGGCGAGCTGGCCTACATGGTGCAGCGCCGCGCCTTCGACTACCTCGACGCGCCGGTGGTTCGCATTACCTGCGCCGACGTGCCGCTGCCCTACGCCCCGACCCTCATCGAAGCCTCGCTACCCAACGTGGCCCGCATTCTGAAGGCCGTGAAGGAAGTGACCTACGCCAGGGCGTAGTTTTCGGCTAGCCCCGGATTTACCTACCAGGCCTCGCAACGTGCTGTTGCGAGGCCTGTTGTTTTCTTAATTGTATCAAACAGAACGTCCTGCTTCGGCAAGCTCAGCAGGACGTTCTGTATTTTTCAAATTTTAACTACTTGGTATCGAGCGCCTGGCCGCTGTCATCGGCCGACTGCACGGCGGCTTTCTTGGGCGCGCCGGCTTTGGCGGCGGCTGAATGCTGGGCTCGGGCGGCGGCGGCGCTCACTTTGTCGGCGGCTTTTTTTACGGTGCCGGCGGCCTGGGCGGTAGTGCTGGTAGCGGGCTTTTTGGCAGCAGGCTTAGCGGCGGGCTTGGCCTTGGCAGGCGCGGCTTTTTCGTCTTTGAGGCCCACGCGGCTCTTCAGGTCTTCGGTAAGGCCCTTGAATTGCTTTTCGAGGTCAGCACGCTTGGCTTCGCCGCTTTTCAGCAGGTCGTCCATTATTTTCTTGCCCTCCTGCTCGGAGATTTTGCTTTCTTTCACCAGTTTCTCAATGGCGGTTTGCACGGCTTTGTTGCCCTGCGACAAGAAGCCCACGCCGGTGTTGATAAATTTCTTAAACAGGTCGTCCATGAATGAAAAAAGTAAAAGGTGAAGAGATTGAAAACGAATTGCTTGGCAGGCAAATGTAGCAGGCGTGGCTACTGCTTGCCGCAGGCCGATACTCGATGCCGGGGCTAGCCGGCGCATTGGCTACGCTTTGCGCAGGCGGGCCAGCTTGTTATCGCGGTAGCCTTTGATTGCCAGCGGAATCCAGCCCAGCACCGGAATAAAGTAGGCGAGCACCAGCGGATTGCGCCAGAGCATTTGCCAGAAAGCACCGGGCTGGTCGAGCTGCATGATAAAATCGCGCTCGCCCTTCTGCACGAAGCGGCGCTCAAACTCGGTGAACACGGCCGGCCAGGCGAAGGGCAGGAAAAAGGGAAAGTAGCGCCGGTTTTCCCGCATGCGCTGCCACAGCTCGCGCCAGCGGTACGGAAACTGGCCGTGGGCCAGCACGGCGGCGTCCAGCTCGGTCTGCATTCGCTGCCTGATTTGCTCGCTGATGGCCAGCAACTCGTCGCGGCTCAGCTCGTCGTGCTTTTTGGCGGTGTAGTCGGTGGGCCGGATGCGGCTGCCCATCACGTAGGTGAGCTGCGCGGGCAGGGCCAGGTAAAACGCCCAAGGCTGGATAATGACGAGCAGCAGCAGCAGGGTAATGGGCAAAAACGGGATGCCGATTTTCTTGGTCAGCCGGTTTATCCACTCAAAGCTGTAGGCGTAGGGATTGAGGTACTCGGCGTTGATGGTGTAAAACGGCATGATGTCGGTGCCGTGCATCAAACTCAGCCGCAACATGCTGGTAGCCAGCCGCTGGAGCTGGTACTTGCGGTTGAAGCCCTTGCCGATGCCGGGCACGCCCTCGGGGTAGAGCATGAGGTTGTGCTCCTGGTAGTACATCATGGTTTCGAAGTTGAGCGTGGTGGCATCGACGCTGCCGCACTTTTTCCAGAAATCCGTGATGAGGTAGGGGTTCATCAGCTTGGTAGCCGAGAGCATGGGGGCCGACAGCGGCCGCGGCAAATCGCGCAGGGTGCCGCGCGTGCGCAGCAGGTAGCGCCACAGGTGCGAGAGCGAAATAATGGCATCCCAGGGGAAAGCCATGCCCGAGTGGTTGGAGGCAAAAATGAGCGGCCGGCTAGGGTTGTTGCGCTGCGGAAACGGCTCGAAGCCCACTAGCCGCGACCGAAACCACACGCGGTCGAGCAGGTGCAGGATGTTGTCGTCGAGCGCCTGGGTAAACTCCGGCTGAAAGTAGTCGTGGTAAACGTGCTGATTGGCCCGAATGAGCGGCGGGGGAAGCGTATCGGGAGCGGCAGCAGCGGCAGACATTTAAGGCGGGAATGAGCGGCTGCGAAAGGTACTGCCGATGCAGTAATGTGCAGATGTGCTAATGTGGTAATTGTTTGTCGTCGCAAGTCTGGTAGCGCGATAACAACAATTAGCACATTAGCGCCTGATTACTTCATATCTGCCGCTTGAGCTTGACGCTGGCCGAGTACAGCTCGCCATTGGCGCGGCGCAGCAGCAGCAAGAGCACGCGGCCATCCTGCGAGTGCAGCATGTGATTTAAGTCAGTAATCGAGAAAAACTGCGTAGGAATGAGGTTGATGGCTACCAGCTCCTCCCCTTCGGCAATGCCGACCGAGGCCGCCGGCGAGTTGGGCGCCACGCGCAGCACCAGGTATTGCCGGTAGCTGGGGCCGGTAGCCAGCAGGTCGAGGCCGCACATATCGTGCTCGAAAGGCTCGCGCAGCGCGGCGGTGGGGCGCAGCAGCAGCTGGCCGTGGGGATAGTCGATAACGGTAGTGAAGCGCTTAAGCACCTCGTAGCCCAGGCTGCCGTGGCGCGCGCGCTCAGTACCGCTCAGGCGCTCGTGCACCTGCGTCGAATCGGGAAACGAGGTGAGCACCTGGGGCAGCTGATAGCGCCCGAGCTGCACGGCTGCCACCCGCCCCAGCGAGCCGCTCACGATGCCCGACAGCCCGCGGCCCAGGTCGGTGCGCAGGCGGTGGTCGGGCAGGCGCAGGCGGTGGTCGGCGGTAGTTTCGAGGCTAAGCGCGTGGCCGGCGCCGGTATCAATCAGCAGGCGCAGCGGCAACGGAGCCGTGCTTGGCGTGGCCCCCAGCTGCTGCACGCCCACTGTCACGTAGGCCTTATCGTGGAAAAACACCAGCGGCAGGCTAGCCCAGCGCCGGCCGCGCGGAGCCTTGTAGCGCGCCGGGGCAATGAGCACCAGCTCGTGCTGCTCGGGATGAAGCGCGACGACGAATGAGCGGAATAAATCGGCCCCGATAATGCCCTGCACGGGCATTCCCACGTAGCCCGACAGGTCGAGCACGTCATTGTTCAGCACCAGCCAAGTAGTAGTGGCCGCCGCCACTCCGGGTAAGCTTACGCGCACATTCGAAGCTTCGTAGGCCCGCAGGCCGCTATCGGCGCCGCCTACGCCCTGCATGTGGTACTCGGCGCCGTGCGCCAGGCCCAGCAAGTCGGCTAGCTGGGGGTTGGTGAGCAGGCTGGTAGCCACCCCGGTATCGAGCAGAAAATTATACGGCCCCTGCCCGTTGAGGCGCGCCGAGATAATTATCAGGTTGCGCGGCGACAGATACGGCACGTGCGCCTTGTGCCGGCCGGGCCGGGTAAAGACAAATAGGCCGCTGGCGGCTGGGCTTGGCTGCGCGCGGCCCTGGCTACCCAGCAGCAGCCCTAGCCCCACCAGCAGCGCCCCGCGCAGCCGGCCCCAACCAACTAAGAGCCTCGCTCGCATAACACCCGGCAAATCAGCCTGAGAAAGGCTAAATATACAACGGGTTACGAGCCGGCGCAAGGCCCGCCCCAGGGGCCAGCGCGCGCGCGGCGTGCGGCCATTTTCAGGGGCCGCGGGGCAGCTTTTACGGCTGCTCCCAGCGGCCGGCCGGGCTGTAGTGCAGCGCCCCGGCCCGGATGCTGAGCGGCGCCGCTAGGTTGTTAGCGTACAATTGCCCAGTGCCTAGGCCCTGGGCAAAATCACCCACCGCGTATTCGCCCGTGAGCTGGGCCACGGCATTGAGGCCGATATTGGACTCCAGGGCCGAGGTAATCCACCAGGCTGTGCCCCGCGCCTCGGCCAGGGCTATCCAGCGGCGGGTAGCGGCGTGGCCGCCCAGCAGCGTGGGCTTGAGCACGAGGTAGGGCGGGCGCACCGCATCGAGCAGCGCCTCCTGCTGGCTAGGGTCGGTGAGGCCAATCAGCTCTTCATCGAGGGCAATGGGCACCGGCGACTCGCGGCCGAGCTGCGCCAGCGCCGCCCACTGCCCGGCCGCAATGGGCTGCTCAATAGAATGGATGCCGAAGCTAGCCAGCTGCATCAGCCTGGCCAGGGCCTCGGCGGGTGCGAAGGCCCCGTTGGCATCGACGCGCAGCACGAGCTGGGCGGGGCTAGCCTCGGCCCGGATTTCGGCCAGCAGCGCCAGTTCGGTAGCCCAGTCGAGGCTGCCGATTTTCACTTTCAGGCAGGCGTAGCCCGCCGCCAGCTTCTGCCTTATCTGCTCGCGCATGAAGGCCGCGTCGCCCATCCACACCAGGCCATTGATGGGCAGGCCCGCCTGGCCCAGGCTAAACGCATTGGCATAGAGCTGATGCCGGCCGCCGCTGCTCCAGTCGAGCACGGCCGTTTCGAGGGCAAAGCGCAGCGCGGGCAGGCTAGCCGGCACCAGCGCGGCGGCTTCAGCCGCCGCCAGCGAATGGTACCTGGCCCGGTTGAACTGCTGGCAGAAGGCCTGAACAGTCGCCTCAAAATCAGGCCCGTAGTCGGGGCTAAGTCCGGCCAGCGGCGCGGCCTCGCCCCAGCCCACGCGGGCGGGGTCGGCAGCATCATTTAGCCCCAGGTAGTAGGCCACGTGCTCGGTGAGCGCCCCGCGCGAGGTGCGGGCCGGGAAATTGAAGCGCAGCACCCGCCGCTGGTAAGTGAGAGTCAGCATGGGGCAAAGGTGCAGCCGAAAGCAGCTAGCTGGCGTCGGCAGGCGGCTTTTTGGGCCCGCGGCGGCTGATGCTGCCGCCTTTGCGGCCGGCGGCACGGGCTTCTTCCGACGAGAAGCGGTGGCCCTTGCCGCTCTCGTGCGAGGCCCGGCCGCCCTCGCTGGCAATGCGCCGCTGCTGCTCGGGCGACATGGCCGCGAAGCCACGGCGGCTTTTTTCGCCTACCCGCCGGGCGGGGCGCTTCGGTAGCTTGAAAGTACCGTCAGGTAAAGAATTGAGGGCGGTGGAATCAACACCAATCGTAGTCATAAAAAGGCTAACTATGCGAGAAAATGCGGCGGCGCTAAAAGCCAATGCCATTGGCTAGTGCAAACTCTTTTAGTAAGCGGTAAATTCCGCAGCTACCAGAATTTTTCTCGCTTAAAATGCCCTGGCCGGCGCGGGCGCGCTGCCAGGCAATAATTAGCCACCACTCAGGCCCTTTAACCCAGCCCGCAAACTCGGGCAACCGGGCGAAAAAGTCGCAACCCTAAGCCGGTCGCCACGGTTAAACACTCGGCTCATTGGCCCAACTATTCTGCTTTTTATGGCTCTCGCTTCGGCATCCCTCCCTACCCTGGCTCTACCCGGCCACGCTACCCTGCCCGCGCACTACCGGGCCGTGCGGGCCCAGTCGGTGGCGCTGGTGCAGCCCCTGCTACCCGAGGATACGGTGGTGCAGCCCACCCTCGACGTGAGCCCGCCCAAGTGGCACCTGGCCCACACCACCTGGTTTTGGGAGACGTTCCTGCTCAAAAATTACCTGCCGGGCTACGAGGTGTTTCACCCCGAATACGCCTTTCTGTTTAATTCGTACTACAACTCGCTGGGCTCCAGGGTGAATCGGGCCGACCGCGGCACGCTCTCGCGCCCGCCCCTGGCCGATGTGTACCGCTACCGCGCCTACGTGGATGAGCACATGGCCACCCTGCTCGGCCAGCTAGCCGAGCTGCCCCCGGCAGCCACCGAGCTAGTCGAGCTGGGCCTGCACCACGAGCAGCAGCACCAGGAACTGCTGGCTACCGACATCAAGTACATCCTCAGCACCAACCCGCTAGCCCCCGGCTACCTGGAAAAGTCGGCGCTGCCTGCTGCACCGGCTACGGTCGAAGCGCCCGATTTTGCCAGCCCCGGCGGGCCGGCGCGGCCGGCGGCGTGGCTGCCGGTGCCAGGCGGCATCTACCCCATTGGGCATCAGCAGGCGGGCTTTTCGTTTGATAATGAACTGCCGGTGCACGAGGTACTGGTGGCGCCGTTTGAGCTGCAAAACCGGCTTGTGACGAACGGCGATTTTCTGCAGTTTATCGAGGACGGCGGCTACCGGCAGTTTCAATTCTGGCTGGGCGAGGGCTGGGACCTTGTAAACCGCGAAGGCTGGCTAGCCCCGCTCTATTGGTCGCAGGCCGCCGATGGGCTCTGGCTGCGCTACGGCCCCACCGGTCTGGCGCCGCTCAATCTGGCCGCGCCCGTGTCGCACATCAGCTTCTACGAGGCCGATGCCTACGCGCAATGGGCCGGCGCCCGCCTGCCCACCGAGGCCGAGTGGGAAACGGCCGCCCGCCATTTCCAGGCCACGCCGCAGGGCGGCAATTGGCTCGAAACCGGCCACTTCGACCCGCAGCCCCTGGCCGCCGAGGCCGACCCCAGCCAGTGCCACCAGCTGCTGGGCGACTGCTGGGAGTGGACGTACTCGGCCTACCACTCCTACCCCGGCTACCAGCGCGCCGCTGGCGCGCTGGGCGAGTACAATGGCAAGTTTATGCTGAACCAGCTCGTGCTGCGCGGCGGCTCGTGCGCCACGCCCGAGAGCCACATCCGCCTCACGTACCGCAATTTCTTCCACGCCGACAAGCGCTGGCAGTTCACGGGGTTGCGGCTGGCTAGGTAAAGTAGGTAATGAATAAAAGAACATCATGCTGCATGTACAGCAGCAAGCCAGTTCTTTAGCTCTTCTCCGGCGTCAGCCACTTTTCCAGGCGCAGGGGCTGGTAGGCCTGCAGGGCATCGAGCAGGGCGGCGGGGCTAGCGTTTTGCAGCATTTGGCCGCGGTTTTCTTTGCGCAGGAAGGCCTCGCCGCTCATGTGGTCGAGCAGGGCCAGCAGCGCGTTGTAAAAGCCCTGAGTATTGAGTAGGCCCACCGGCTTGCCGTGCAGGCCCAGCTGGCCCCAGGTCAGGACCTCAAATAGCTCTTCGAGCGTGCCAAAGCCGCCGGGCATGGCCACGAAGCCGTCGGCCAGGTCGGCCATGAGCAGCTTGCGCTGGTGCATGGTCTCAACCACGTGCAGCTCGGTGCAGCCCCGGTGGGCCAGCTCCTTATCGGCCAAGAAGCCGGGGATGACGCCGATAACCTTGCCGCCCTCGGCCAGCACCGCGTCGGCGATGGCGCCCATCAGGCCCACGCACCCGCCGCCGTACACGAGTGTGAGGCCGCGCCGAGCCAGTTCGCGGCCCATTTCCTGCGCCTGTTGGGTGTAAACTTCCTGGTTGCCGCTGCTAGAGCCGCAATACACTGCTACGCTTTTCATAAGGTACTAGCTATGAACACGTCCGTCAGGCTGAGCTTGCCGAAGCATCTCTACCGAACGACACCCTAGCGGTACGATAGAGATGCTTCGGCAAGCTCAGCATGACGGACGTATTTTATATTATTAAACAATTACATCCGCTCGGGCACGTCGATGCCTAGTAGGCCTAACGTGGTTTTGATGGTTTTGGCCGTTTTGGCCGAAAGGGCCACGCGGAAAGCTTTTTTCAGCGGGTCGGTTTCCTTCAAAATCGGCACTTCGGTGTAAAAGCGGTTGTAGCTCTTCGCCACATCGTAGGCGTACTGCGCCACCACGGCGGGCGAGAGCGCACGAGCCGCGTCGGCCACTACGCCTGCATAGCCAGCTAGCTGCTGTATCAGCTCGGCCTCGGCTGGGTGCAAGGCGCTTAGCTGGCTGAAATCAGCATCGGCGACCACGCCAGTGGCTTCTGCGTCGCGCCGGATTTTAGAAATCCGGGCGTAGCTATATTGAATAAATGGCCCCGTGTCGCCCTCCAGCCGCACCGACTCTTCGGGGTTGAAGAGCATGCGCTTTTTGGGGTCCACTTTCAGCAGGTAGTATTTCAGCGCGCCCAGGCCCAGCGTGTGGTAGAGCTGCTGCAATTCTTCCTCGCCGAGGCCTTCGGTTTTGCCTTTTTCGAGGGTGGCGGCCTTGGCGGCTTCCTCTACTTCGAGCACCAGCTCGTCGGCGTCTACTACGGTGCCTTCGCGGCTTTTCATCTTGCCGCTGGGCAGGTCCACCATGCCGTAGCTGAGGTGGTGAATGGCGTCGGCGTAGGGCTTGCCCAGCTTTTTGAGCGTGGCTTGCAGCACCTGCATGTGGTAGTTCTGCTCGTCGGCAATGACGTAGATGCTGCTGTCGTAGCCAAAATCCTGGTACTTCAGCTCGGCCGTGCCCAGGTCCTGGGTGATGTAGACGCTGGTGCCGTCGGCGCGCAGCAGCAACTTTTCGTCGAGGCCTTCAGCTTGTAAATCAACCCATACCGAGCCGTTTTCCTTTTTGAAAAACACGCCCTTGGCCAGCCCCTCTTCCACGCGCTCTTTGCCCAGCAGGTAGGTACCCGACTCGTAGTAGAACTTGTCGAAATCGACACCGATATTGGCGTAGGTGGCGTTGAAGCCGTCGTAGACCCAGCCGTTCATGCGATGCCAAAGGGCCATTACCTGCTCGTCGCCGGCTTCCCACTGCTGCAGCATTTGCTGGGCTTCGAGCATCAGCGGCGCTTGCTTTTTGGCGATGTCAGGGGCTACGCCCTCGGCTTCTAATTGCTTGATTTCCTCACGGTAGTGCTTCTCGAAGAGCACGTAGTACTTGCCGGCCAGGTGGTCGCCCTTAATACCGGCGCCCTCGGGCGTTTCGCCGTGGCCGAAGCGCTGGTAGGCAATCATCGACTTGCAGATGTGGATGCCGCGGTCGTTCACCAGGTTGGCCTTGGTGACGGTGGCGCCGGTGGCTTTCAGAATCTCGGCCACGCTGTAGCCCAAGAAGTTATTGCGCAAGTGGCCCAGGTGCAAGGGCTTGTTGGTGTTGGGCGACGAGTACTCGACCACCACGCGCTGCGGGCCGCCGGTGGGCACCGGCGCACCGGCGGGGCTAGCCAGCAGTTCGCCAAAAAGCTTGAGCCATTCGGCATCGGCGATTTCGAGGTTCAGAAAGCCCTTCACCACGTTGTAGCCGCGCACGGCGGGCTCGTGGACTTTCAGCCACTCGCCCAGGGCCTGGCCGATTTGCTCGGGACCTTTGCCAAACGCCTTGGTGAGCGGAAACGTGACGAGGGTGAAGCTGCCGGCAAAGTCCTTGCGCGTGGGCTGAAGCACGAGGCTGGCGGCGGGAATCTCCTGACTAAAAACGGCCTGGGCGGCCGCTTGCAGGGCAGTTTTGAGGGTTTGTTCTAGCTGTTGCACGCCGGCAAAGGTACGCAGGCTAGTAGCGGTCAGCTTTATACCAGGCCCCGAGCCTGCGTCAATCCGCCACCAATTCCCCTCGCTCTACACGCACGTACTCCTGCCCCTACCGGCTTACTACCTCATCCAGCCGCAGGCGGCGCTCGATGGCGGCGGTGGCTTTTTCCAGAATGTTGAAGGCATTCTGGGCCATCGTATTCTCGTTGTCGAGCGTGGGGTTGATTTCGCCCATCTCGAAGCATACCACGCGCTCGTTTTCGAGCAAATCCTGGCACAGGTTTTCGCCTTCGGAAAGATATAACCCCTCCTCTACCGGCGTGCCGGTGCCCTTGCTAAAGCTCGAATCGAGGCTATCCACGTCGAATGAAATGTACACCAAGTCGCAAAAGCGCAGGTGCTGGTAAATCTCGCGGGCTAGCTGGCGCGAGCCTTTCGCCTGAATCTCGGGCAGCCTTATCCACTTGATACCCAGGCGCTCGATAAGGGCTTCTTCTTCTGCTTCGGTGTCGCGCACGGCCACGTACACGAGGTGCTCGGGGCGCAGCTTGGGGCCGGGCTCGGCCAGGTTTTGGAGGCGGCGCCAGAAAAACTCGGTTTCAGCGTCGGGCTGGTTGTGCTGGCAGGGCAGGTTGTCTTCGCCCAGCGCGGCGGCCAGGGGCATGCCGTGCACGTTGCCGCTAGGGGTAGTGTAGGGCGAGTGAATGTCGGCGTGCGCATCTATCCAGATGACGCCCAGCGTTTTCTGCGGGTACGCGGCCTTGATGCCGGCAATGGTAGCGTTGGCGCTGCTGTGGTCGCCGCTCAGCACCAGCGGAAACTCGCCGAAGCGCAGCGTCTGCTCCACGGCGCTGGCCACGCCCTTCTGCACGGTGTAAATGGCGTCGATGTGCTTGGCAAATGGGAATGGAGTTGTATCGAACAGCACATGGTTGAGGTCGGGCACGGCCACCGAGTTGTAGCGCCGAAAATAGTCGGAGCCCTTGTTGAGGCAGGCAATGCGCAGGGCATCAATGCCCAGGCTGGCGCCGCGCGTGCCGGCCCCCAGCTCGGAGCGGACTTCCAGTAGCTTAATGCGTTTCATCAGAAGGAAAAGAAGTTGAACATGAGTGGCCTGCATCGTACCGCTAGCATCCCCCGTTGGGTGGACCCTAGCGAGCGCTGCCTTGCGGCGCCTGCGCGCCGTAGCCATGTCGCTTCCTTTCATCGGAAACCGATGCGAGCGTGGCCGGCTGGTTTCCGGCCCCCGGCGGTACTTTTGGTCCGCCGGCCCGTAAAGGTCGGAAATTATCGCCGTTTTTCCACCTTCGATGGATACTTACCAGGACCTCATTACCCAAACCTTCGATTTTCCGAACGCCGATTTTCAGGTTCGCGAAAACGAGCTGTTTTTTCACGACATCGACCTGATGGCCCTGGTCGAGAAGCACGGCACCCCGCTCCGCCTCACCTACTTACCCAAAATCAGCTCCCAGATTCAGCGGGCTAAGAAGTGGTTTGCCGACGGCATCGCCGCTACCGGCTACACCGGCTCGTATTCCTACGCCTACTGCACCAAGTCGTCGCACTTCCGCTTCGTGCTCGACGAGGCCCTGAAGAACGACGTGCACCTCGAAACCTCGTCGTGGTTCGACATCAGCATCATCCGCTCGCTCTACGAGCAGGGCAAGTTTGGCAAGGATAAGTACATCATTTGCAACGGGTTCAAGACGGCCGAGTACAAGCAGGAAATCTCCGACCTCATCAACGATGGCTTCGTCAACTGCCTGCCCATCCTCGACTCTCCCAACGAAATCGACTACTACCACGCCCACGTAAAAACCAAAACCAACCTGGGTTTGCGGCTGGCCTCCGACGAGGAGCCGCGCTTTCAGTTTTATACCTCGCGCCTGGGCATTCGCTACGCCGACGCGGTGCCGCTCTACGAGCAAAAAATCAAGGACGACCCGCGCTTTGAGCTCACCATGCTGCATTATTTCATCAGCACGGGCATCAAGGACACGTCGTATTACTGGTCGGAGCTAAGCCGTTTCATCCACAAGTACTGCGAACTGCGCAAAATCTGCCCCACGCTCCAGACCATTGACATTGGCGGCGGATTGCCCATCCAAACCTCGATTCAGCTGGAGTACGACTACCCGTACATGATTGCCGAAATCCTGCGCACCATCCAGCGCATCTGCGCCGAGGAAGGCGTGCCGGAGCCCAGCATCTTCACCGAGTTCGGCATCTTCACAGTGGGCGAAAGCGGAGCCACGATTTACTCGATTCTGGACGAGAAGCTGCAGAACGACAAGGAGTTGTGGTACATGATTGACGGCTCGTTCATCACCAACCTACCCGATACCTGGGCCCTCAACCAGCGCTTCATCATGCTAGCGCTCAATGGCTGGAACCGTCCCTACCGCAAAATCCAGCTCGGCGGCCTCACCTGCGACTCGCAAGACTACTACAACTCGGAAAAGCACATTTACCAGACCTTTCTGCCGCAGCTGCAAGTGCCGCGCAACCAGCCGGCTAGCACCGCGCCCATCTACGTAGGCTTCTTCCACACCGGCGCCTACCAGGAAAGTCTGAGCGGCTACGGCGGCATTAAGCACTGCCTCATTCCGGCGCCCAAGCACGTTATCCTCGACCGCGCCGAAGATGGCACACTTTCTGACTACGTCTTTGCCCCCAAGCAAGAGGCGAGCAGTATGCTCAAAATTCTGGGCTATGCTGAATAATAAATGAGCCAGTTTGGAGGTTAAGCAGGAAGAAAAGTATTATTCCCAGAAATCCTTCACTGGCGTAATCGTTTATGCCTCAAAGGCTTTATCTTTGAAATCTAACCGCGACTCTCTCAACCAATACCTTTTATGAAGAAGCTTCTTATCCTGGCCATTGGGGCCGCCACCCTCGGCCTCGGCGCTTGCAACCGCCAGACCTGCCCCGCCTATACCTCGGCCAAGCAGGCCGCCGCGCCGGTTACGGCCAGCACCGCCACGGCCGTAGAGCGCCTCTAGGCTAGCCCCAGTTTTTACGTGAAAGCGCCCGGTCTGCACTTGCGTGCGGGCCGGGCGCTTTTAAGTTTCTGAGAGCATAGTCAAACGACTTGTATATTATAGCGGATTCATGAACGGTGTACGTGATAGCCACAGTGATTAAACCACGCTTTCGCATCGGGGCCAGTAAGCCAGTCGATGGCGGTATGTAAGGCTTCTTCGAGCGCGTCGCGGGTCCGTGCCTGGGCGTGGCGCAGCTTGGTTTTGAGCTTGCTCCAGGCCTGCTCGATGGGGGTAAAGTCGGGCGAGTAGGGGGGCAGAAACAGCACTTCGATGCCGCGCCGGGCTAGCCACTCCCGCAGCCCGGTCAGGTGATGCACCCGCAGGTTGTCGAGGACCAGCACGTCCCCGCGCCGTAGCTGCGGGGCCAGGATGCGGCTGATATACAGGGCGAAGCTGCGCTGATTCAAGGCCCCTTCCAGCACCTGGACCCCGTGCAGCCCGTGCACGGACAAGGCGCCAATTAAGGTTAGGGAGCGGGCCGGGCGGCGCAACGGTACGGCCCCACTCACACGCTGGCCGGCCTGCGCCCGGCCATAGCGCCGCGTGTAGTCTAGGCGCAGGCCGGTCTCGTCCAGAAAATGAAAGCGGGCTACGTCGGGGCGTTGCGCGATAGCCGCGACGTGCGCGCTGCGCAAGGCGTGTACCCGGGGCGTATCGCGCTCAGTGGCGTGCAGGCTTTTTTTTACGTCGCCAGCCTTGTTCGTGTAGCACCCGCCAGACGGAGCCCCGGCTAACGGCTTGCCCGCGCTCAACCAGCAGGAGCGTCTGTAACTCGGCCAGGGTGGCATCGGGTTGGGCCGCCACCTGCTCCCCGAGCCAGGCCTGCGCCGCCGCATCCAGGCAGCGGGCCGGACCACCGCGGCCGGGCAGGGCGGCCAACTGCCCGCTTTGCCGCTGGCGACGCAGCAGCTTGCCGACGAAGGCCACACTCACGCAAAACCGGGCGGCGACGTGGGCTTGTCGCGCCCCGGGCTCGGCACACGCTTGCGCGATACGCTGCCGCAAATCAAGAGAATAGGCTTGCATACACCCGGTACGTAAACAGCTTTATAGTAGCTACACCGTTCTAGAATCCGCTATAGCTAGTGACTAAGTAATCGCCAGCAAAGATGATAACGCAAGAGCAAATTTCCTTGGTGCTAAAAGACCTGCCTGCTGAGTTCTCCATTGATGAGCTTATGAATAAGCTGACTCAAGTTGAAAACAACTCACGTACTACACTTTCGCAGGGGTTCTCACTTAATTATGATACTAGTGGAAACTTACTGCCTTATGGTATAACTAATTTAACAGCCGACGAATTTATTGAGGAGTTTTATATAAACCCATTAAATCAAAATAGATTAAGTACCACAAGGCAGCGTTTATCGCAAAGATTCATTTCATTTTTGGAATTCATTCCATTATTTCTATCACATGAATCGCATCCGTTACGCTTTAGGCTTTGGATGGGTGGTAGCTTCGTCTCAACAAAAGAACACCCAAGTGATATAGACGTAGTACTTTTCCTTGACGCAGAGGTATATCACGCCAATGAACACAATTCACATCGATTGCCATTCTTGTATGAGAACTGCAAAATGATGTTTGGTATTGACTTACATATCATAGCACTTCGAAGCAAAGAAGACCCTTTATTCTATCAATCAGAAACCGAAACTCAACACTGGAGAAGTTGCTTTAGTAAAGATAATAGCTCTGAGAAGCGCCCAAGAGGATTGATTCAAATTGACTGTGACTGTCTATTTGTATAATATATTATCAACGCACGCTGTCCTTGCCGCCCCGGTTCAGCTGGTCGAGCAGATTATCGGCCGCTAGGGTATCGATGGCCTCGCCGCGGCGTCGGCGCGGGGTTTCCTCGGTGTAGCACACGTACTTGCGGTTGATTTTGGTGGGCGGCTTGGGGAAGGGGCCATAGTCATACCCAAGCGCCTTGTCCTTATAAATGCTCTCCATGTAGCGGCCGAATACGGGCAGGGCCATGCGGCCGCCCTCGCCCTGCTGCGAGCGGAAAAAGTGAATGCTACGGTCTTCACCGCCCACCCACACGCCGCTCACGAGGTCTTTGGTGAGGCCCATGTACCAGCCGTCGGAGTAGTTGGAGGTGGTGCCGGTTTTGCCGCCAATCTGGTTGTCTTTGCGCCACAAATCCTGGAAATCCCAGAGGCCCTGTGAGGTGCCGCCCGGCTCCTCCATGCCGCCGCGCAGCATGTATGTCATCAGCCAGGCCGTTTCGGGCGAGATGGCGCGGCGTTGCACGGGGTCGAACTGCTGGATGACGTTGCCGTTGCGGTCCTCGATGCGGGTGATGATGCGCGGCTCGGAGCGGAAGCCATTGTTGAGGAAGGTAGCGTAGGCGTCCACCATTTCGTACACGCTCACGTCGCCGCCCGAGCCTAGCCCGATGCTGGGCACCCCGAGCAAGGGGCTGGTAATGCCCACTTTATGGGCGTAGTCGGCCACTTTGTTCCAGCCTACTTTCTCGGTGAGCTGGGCCGTGACGGAGTTGACCGAGCGGGCCATCGCGTAGCGCAGGGTCATGTTCATGCCCGTGTATTCGCGGGTCACGTTGTCGGGCTGCCACTCCATGGGCTTGCCGTTTTCAACGTACTTAATCGTCACGCGCTCGTCGCGAATGCGGTCGCAGGGCGAGTAGCCGTTATCCAGGGCCGTGAGGTACACGAAGGGCTTGAACGTGGAGCCGGCCTGACGTTTGCCCTGCTTCACGTGGTCGTACTGGAAGAAGCGGTAATCCAAGCCGCCCACCCAGGCCTTGATGGCGCCGGTGAAGGGGTCCATCGTCATCATGCCGGCCTGCAAAAAGTGCTTGTAGTAGGCCAGCGAGTCGAGCGGCGACATGACTAGGGTGGTATCGCCGTCATCCTTCTTCCAGGTAAATACCTTCATCGGGCGCTTGGCGTGCAGGGCCGAGTCGAGGCTAGCGGGGTGGCCCTGGTAGCGCGCGGCCAGGCTGTGGTAGCTCTGGGTGCGCTTCATCTGGGTTTCGATGAAGTCGGGGATTTCGTGGCCTTCTTCGTCTACCCAGGGGTTCTGGCCCTTGTTGCGCCAGAAGCTGTCGAACTGCTGTTGCAGTTGCTTCATGCGCTGGTGCACGGCCTGCTCGGCGTGGTCCTGCATTCGCGAGTCGATGCTAGTGTAGATGCGCAGGCCGTCGCGGTACATATCATAGCCGTGGGCCTCGCACCAGCGGTTCACCGCCTGGCTGATGGCGCCCCGAAAATACGTATCAGGGCCGTCGATATGCTTCTCAATCTGATAGTTAAGCACAATCGGCTCGGCCTGCAAGGCAGTTACTTCGGCAGGCTTGAGGGCGCCGGCCTGGCCTAGCCGCTGCAGCACCACGTTGCGACGGCGGCGCGAGGCAGCCGGGTGAAAGCGCGGGTTAAAGGCCGTGGGATTATTCAAGACCCCGATGAGCGTGGCGGCCTGCACGGGCGTGAGGCTATCGGGCGTGGTGCTGAAAAAGGTCTTGGCCGCCACCTTGATACCGAAGGCATTGGAGCCGTACTCCACCGTATTGAGGTACATCCGCAGGATTTCCTCCTTGGTGTAGCGCCGCTCCAGCTCCACGGCGGTTATCCACTCCTTGGTTTTGGCCACCAGCGTGCCCACGCCGGGAATGTGGCTGAGGCCGCCCTGATTTTCGCCCCGCCGGGTTTTGTACAAGTTCTTGGCCAGCTGCTGGCTGATGGTAGAGCCGCCGCGCTTATCGCCCCGCAGGCCATAGTAGACCGACGATAGCAGCGAGGGCGCGTCGATGCCCGAGTGCTTGTAGTAGCGCGCGTCTTCGGTGGCAATGAGGGCCTTCACCAGCCAAGGTGAAATCTGATTGAGCGGTACCGGCGAGCGGTTTTCGCGGAAGTAGCGCCCGATGAGTACGCCATCGGAGGTGAAGACCTGCGAAGCCTGCTCGACCTTGGGGTTTTCCAGCTCTTCCAAACTCGGCGACTTGCCGAAGAGGAACAGAAAATTGCTGCGCACCAGCAGCGGATACGCCAGAAAAACGCCCACACCGACAAAAAAGAGCGTCCAGGCCACGCGCACCAGGCGGCGGGTGCCCCGGCCGGGCCGCTTGAGGCGGGCCTGAACAGGGCGGGTGGGCTTGGAATGGGGGGTAGCAGGCGGAATTGTTTCGTCGGCCATGAACGGCAAGTCAGGAGCGGGGAGCGGCAAAGATACCAGCCAGCCCTAACGCAGCGCCGCACCCAACAGTGCCCGGCGCAGCCCGCGCCGCTCGCGGTAGCGCCGGAAGGTGATTTCGGCCAGGGCAGCCAGCGTAAATATTAGCCCCAGCCCCACGCTCCATTCGAGGTAATGCAGCTGCCGGGCGGTGGGCGCATCGTAGGCGTGCAGGTAGAGGCTGAGGCCCCACAGCTCATCGAGCAGCGTCAGAATCCAGATGCGCATTGCCGCCCGGCGCGGCAGCCGGCCCAGCACGATTACCCAGCGAAAGAGGTAGAGCACCAGCCCCGGAATGGCGGCCGGCGCCAACAGCGGCTGCGCCAGCAGCAGCGGCAGCCCTAGCAGAATAATAGTCAGGGTTTCTTTGAGTAGCTGCGCGGCCGCTAGCCCCCGGCCAAAGGCCGAAAGCTGCTTGGGCCTGGGCAGCGAGCGGGGGGTAGTAGGGCGGAGCATAGCAGCAGCGGTGAACCACTAGCAAGTTACGTCCTAGCGCCGCACTACCAAGCGCTGGGCCTGACACTGCCAGGTAAGCACAATGAGAATGAGGCCTTTCAGCGAATCAAGGAACAGATTATCGGGCCGGCCAAACTGCATATAAATACCTGCTCCGATACCTACCCACCACCAGCCCAGCAGGTAGCACAAGCCCGCATAGCCGGGCCGCCCCTGCCATACCCGCCCGAAGGCCAGCAGCGCCATCAAGCTCACGAAAAGTAAAAACCAGCCGGTGAGGTAGACCAAAAACCGGGTAGCCGGTCCGTACTGTACGCCAAATTTAGCCAAGGTGAAAGCCGGGGCGAAAAAAGCGCCACCCGCTAGGGCCAGTTCTAACCCAATAGCGGCTAATAGGACAATAAGCAGCAGGGTCCGGGGCATACAGCAGCAGGCTAGCGGGTGGAAAAGAGCCGAAACTTACGAGTTATTCGGCAAATTAACACGCTTAACTCCGACGCTTTACGCGAAAGCAAGCCTGAGCTTTGGTTGCACTAAACCCAGGCAAGGCTCAGCGCAACGCCCGAAGGTGCGGAGCTGGCCATTGCCAGGCGCCGGCCGGGCCGGCCGGGGCCGAGGCGATGGTAGCCGGTAGCCCGCCCCGCAGCAAGATGGGGCTATCGGGCCGCTGCATTTGCTCTACGCGAACGTATTCGTCGGCGATAGCCGACAAAAAGCTAACCAGCCCGTAGCCGCCGGCCCGGAAGGTGCGCCGGCTAGTCAGGTACACCATCAGGGCGGTGCCAGCCATGAGGCCCCGGTAGGCCTGGTGCCAGAGCCACTTACCCAGCCAGTGGCGATGGGGCGAAAGCTGCCGGATGGCCACGCAGTGAAAGGCCAGGTGCATTTCCTCATCGAGCAAGATGCGCCGGCAAATCTGCTGCAACAACCCCGAGTACGTGGCCCGAAACAGGGCGCGGTAGTAGATGGTCGCCACTACTTCAGCCGTGAGAATGACGCGCACCATGTGCACCAGCCCCAGCGGCCGCCCCAGGCTCCGAAACACGTCGTGCAGCCAGTGCGCGTGCAGGCGCGCAATGCCCTGGCGGTCCATAAACTGCCCGAGCATAGCGGCGTGGCCTTCTTCTTCCTGAATGAACAGGCGCATGGCCGCCGCGTAGTCGGCATCGCCGAGCTGCTCGGCCAGGGCCGCGAGGTGGTCGCCGCCGGTACCCTCGCCCCGCTGAAACGTTTGGAGGGAGGTGCGCACGGCGCGCAGCTCGGCGGGGCCGAGCTGGTGCGGGTCGTCCCAGGCGAGGTCGGCAAAGCGAGCGCGGTTGGCTTGAAAATAGGTATTGATGTCGGCGAAAGTCATATAAGTAAGTTTTAATCTTGGTCCGGCATACCGCCAGCAAAGGCGAGCATCACTAGCTCCAAAAGTGCCCAGATTATTTGCGTAGTTATCAGCATAATCAGCCACGCCACGACAACCCAGTTGATGGGCGAAAACCCAGCAACAGCCAGCACGGGCGATACCACAGCTTTCTTCCACACGACAGAGTAGGCAGGCGCAAAACTGACGGCGAGAAGAAGCAGCTTTAGCGGCTGATGCTCAGCAGAAAGCTTTTCACTATAGTAGGCCACGCTAGCCCAGCTAAGCAAGCAAACGGTCGTCCAGCACACGCTACTCAGCAGCCACTGCGCTGGCGTATGCGGCTGTGAAAATGGGTTACGCATAAAATTTTCTTAGCTCAGAAAGACAGATTGGGGGCTAGCGGGCCGCAGGCAAACGGCGCGAGCGAGATGCTTCGCAGGCTCAGCATGACCAGCAGGAAAAGGCGGCTATTGCAGCACTGGCAGCTTCAGCAGCAGTTCGGTATCGGCGGTTGCGGGGGTTAGCGGCGGGGCGCCGGGGCTAGCGGGCGGGTCGGTACCGCGCACTTTACTCAGGATGCCTTCGAGCAGGGGGCGCATGGCGTCGAGGTGGCGGAATTTTATTAGGAAATTCCAGAGCGGCTCAAATTTTTTCCAGCCGCCGGCGTAGGCGAAGTGCTTGAGCTGGTGACGCAGGGTGTCGTGCACGAGGCTAGCCCGCGTGATGTTGGTCCAGGAGTAGAAGTCGCGGTAGGCCTGGTCGTAGCCATTTTTGAGCTGGCGGGCGGTGAGGTGCGGGCCGGGCTGGCACACCACGGTGCGGGTGTCGTACTCGTTCCAGCGGCGGTGCAGTAGGCGGCCCTGGGTTTCCATCTGCTTGAAGAGCGCCGTGCCGGGGTAGGGCGTGGCAATGTGAAAGGTGGCTGTGGTAATCCCTTGATTCACCGCCCACTCCACGGTGCGGCGAAACACGTCGGGTCGGTCGTCATCGAGCCCGAACACGAAGCTGCCGTTAATCATGATGCCCAGGTCGTGCAGGCGCCGGATGGCCGCCGCGTAGTCGCGCCCCAGGTTCTGGGGCTTGTTGCTCGTTTTCAGGTTGACCGGGCTCAGCGTTTCAAACCCTACGAATAAGCTCCGCAAACCGGCCTGCGCCGCCTTTTCCAGCAAGCCGTTATCGCGCAAGATGCTGTCCACCGTAGCCGCGCCCTGAAACAGCCGGCCCATGCCGCGCATCCCCTCGAAGAGGCTAGCCGCGAAGCGCACGTTGCCCAGCAAATGGTCGTCGAGGAAGTAGAGGTGGCGGCCGGGCAGGCGGTTTATCTCGGCTAGGGCATCGTCCACGGGTTGGGTGTAAAACGACTTGCCCCCCTCAAAAAAGGCATCTTTGTAGCAGAAGTCGCAGTGGTGTGGGCAGCCGCGCGTCACGACTATCGAGTTGGGCACCAGGTAGCGCTCGCGCTTGATGAGGTCGCGCCGGATGGGCGGCACGCCCACCAGCGTGCGCCCGGCCCCCGACACGTAGCGCGGCCGGGGCCGCCCGTGCTGGAAATCGTGCAGAAACGCCGGAAACGTTTCCTCGCCCGGCCCCAGAAAAATGCTGTCGGCGTGCGGGGCCGCCTCCTCGGGCAGGCTTGTCACGTGCAGGCCGCCCAGGCACACGTAGGCGCCGCGGGCGCGGTAGTGGTCGGCCAGCGCGTAGGCGCGGTAGGCATTGGTGATGTAAACCTGGATGATAACCAGGTGCGGGGCATCGTGCAGGTGCAGCTTTTCCACGTGCTCGTCCTGCAGGTCCACCTCCCAATCGGGCGGCAGGTAGGCGGCCAGCGTGGCTAGCCCCAGCGGCGGAAACAGCGAGTACTTGATGGGCCGCCAGTACGGGTTGGTGGCCTCGGTGAGGGCGGGGAGGATGAATTTGACGCGCATGATTACAAGCTGTTAATTGGTTGCTACCCGCTGTTTTTGCAGCGCCCGGCTGCGTAGCTGCTGATAAGCCCGCCCGGCCGCACCGGTGCGGCCCTGCCAGTCGCGCTGCGGATATCCGGCTTGGAACTCGACTAGCCGGGCGCGCAGCTTGCGGTGCGCCGCCTCGCGGGTAATGGCGTGGAAATAGCCGTCGTCGCCTTCTTCCACCAGCTCTTTCGCCTGGTCAATCAGCTCTTCGCGGGCGGCCAGCACGGGCAGCACGCGGGGCGGCATGGTGAGCAGAAAGCCGATGTTGAGGCGTGTGAAGCGCGGCTGCAGGTTGTAGCGCGCAATCCAGCTTTCCCAGTTGCCGGCCGCTAGCCCCAGCAGCAGCGCGTAGGCCGCCCACGAGTTGAGCCGCACCAGGCTGAAGGCCGAGCGCCGCTGCCAGATTTTGAGCAGCACCGTGCCCAGCCCAAACAGCGTGAGCAGCAGAAACCCGTATACCCCGATGCGCTTGTAAGCCAGCTCGGTAGCCGCGATGTAGTAGTAGTTGCGCAAACCCACCGACACGGCCAGCACTGCGTTTTGCAGCACCCACAGCGTGGCGCCCCAGCGCAGCAGCGGCAGGCCGGGCCGGTAGAAATTGAGGTTGCGCCGGAAAAACCACAGCATGATGCCCGCCGCCAGTAGAATACTGAAAATCAGCACGTACGTGCCTTCGTGCACAAACTGCGTGAGGTCGAAGCCCGGCGCCGGCCGAAAGCCAAACCACAGCCAACGCACATCCACGATATTCACCACCAGCAGCAGGGCGTTGAGCAGGCACATGCTCACCACGGCCGCCAGCCACTCCTTGCGCAGGGCTAGCGCCCCCCGGTCGGAGTGCGAAAAATTGGGCCGCCGCACCGCAAACGAGGCTACGCCATCGCGCTGCCGCCGCACAAACTCCCCAAAGCGCGACTCGTAGTCGAGAAAAAAATGCACCGGCACGGCCACTAGCGCACCCACCGCCCCCACCCCGCACAACACCAAAAACAACAGGTGCGGCACCGAAATGGCGTCCAGCAACCGGGCCAGCCCTTTGCTTAAGGCGGCCCACACCCGCCCACTTAGCTCGGCATACTGCGGGTTGGCGTAGGCAAACAGCGCCTGAAATATCACTAGCGCCAGCAGCGGCAGGCCCAGTAGCCGGCCGTAGTACCAGCCCCGCCGCAATCGGCCACCCACGCCCTGTGGCACCCGCAAGCTACTCACTACTAATGCTATATTGGGCAGCACGCCCACCAGTGCCGTGCTCACCACCGAGCCCACCAGCCGCAACTGGGGCTGATTGACCAGCCCCACCAGCAGCAGGCCCGAGGCTAGCGCTGCCAGCTCGGCCGCACCCGAGCCATACCAGGCCACCAGCCCGCCGCTAGCCAGGCAACCCACCACGGCCACCCAGAAGGCCGCCGTGTGCCGCACCGGCGCGTAGCGCGGCAGCAGCGCCAGGTGAGCGCCCACCAAAAACACCAGGTACACCAGCACGTTCGGGCCGGCTGGCTCCTGCCAGAACAGGTAGTCGCCCAGCGCAGTAGCCGCCAGCAGCAGGCTGGCCAGGCGGGTCGGAATGCGGGTGGCGGGCGCGGTCACCACGGCGTTATTCGCGGGCCAGAAAGCAGTTAAATTCATGCTGAAAGAACTTTGTTTTTCAAAGTGATAAAAGCTAAAAAAAGCCGCTCCGGCTAAAAATCCCTGCGAACCGCAGGACAGCGCAGCCAAAAACTGCGCTCAACTACTGCGCGAAAAGCCGGATGCTCACCCCCGCAGCAGCTTTTCGAGCGCCGCCAGGTGCTCCTGAAACGCCTGCTTGCCTTCGGCGCTGGCGGTGTAGGTGGTATTAGGCTTCTTACCGATAAACTGTTTATTCACAACTACGTAGCCAGCTTTTTCAAGCGCAGCCACGTGCGAGGCCAGGTTGCCATCGGTGAGGTCGAGGCTGTCCTTCAAGTCATTAAAGCTCACCGATTCGTTGGCCAGCAGCACGGCCATCACGCCGAGGCGCACGCGGTGGTCGAAGGCTTTATTAAGGGTATGGATAGCGTACTTCACGGGGCGGTAAAGTTCGCCCCGGTTGGGCGTTCGTAGCGGTTATACATCAGCAGGCCGTAGCCGATGTGGCCCAGCCCAAAGCCCGCCCCGAAGAGCAATAACCCATAGCCGGGCAGCAGCAGCGCCACCAGGCCCAGCGCTACCAGCGTGATACCCAAGTATTTTACCTCATCCAGGGTATACTTGCTGCCGTTGAGCAAGGCCAGCCCGTAGAACACCAGCAGGCCCGGCACTACCAGCTCGGGCGCGCCGCTCAGAAAAAGCTTAAGGCAAAACAGCCCGCCTGCTACCAGCGGTATCAGCAAAGCCAGCACCAGGCGGCGGGCCGGGGCCGTCCAGGCCGAGCGCAGGCCGTCGCGCCGGGTGCGGCGCAAGGTGAAAAACGCCGCCACCAGTACCGCCGCGGCTATCATGGCCAAGGCTAGCCCCAGCAAAAACGGCAGCGCCGCCAGCCGCTCGCCCTCCGAGGTCTGGAATAGCCGGCGGAAGCCCTGCCCGCCGTATTCCTGCTGCAGATAGTAATGCCCGATGGCCGTGCCCGCCAGCGCTACCACGCCCGCTCCTACCCCACTCAGCCCGCTGAGGGAAATAAAGCGCGAACTGCGCTCCATAATGGCGCGGATTTCGGTGAGCTGGGCGAGCGGGTCTTGGGCAGCGGGCTTCATGCGGGGCGGTGAAGTACTTTGTGATGCAAAGCTACAATACGTAAAAGATATTTTTGCTGATAGTTGAAAAAAACAACTCATGCTGAAAGAAGGTAGCGCGTCGCCGCTAACTATTCTGCTGTAGCGGCATTTCAACTGGCACTTGTGGGTTGGATTCGCCGTTTGGAGCGGCTACGCAGTCCCTTTTATGGTTTATCAGTGTTGGCAGCAAAGGGGGCAGGTGTTACGGGAGCCCTTTTATGCCGACTACCGGGGGGAAGCGCTCATCCACGTGGCGGCTGAATACACCGGACTTAGCGTCATGCTTTTTCTGGCGGCTTTTTTTGTTGCTCTGGTCGGCAGTTGCTTGCGGTATCTTTTGTAGCTGCCTTAAGCCGCCGTGCCCACACTCGCATTGGCTTGATAGGCAAATCATTGGTTGTCTCTGAGCTATCCATAGTGCTACTCTCCATACCACCGTGGCCTATCGCGTACAACAGATTTGGTTGGAAGAGCATAAGTTACCAGTTGTTGCTTCTTTTTTTACTTAGCCTGCCGTGGTTAATTGCCACTGGACTAGCCTCACGCCGACTAGCAGCCTTGTTCTTGTTACCAGCTAAGAAGTAAGTCTGCCCTGATTGCACCAACCAGCGGCTAGGCCCGCATAATCTACCAAACGGCTAAAAATGCATTGCAACAGCCTTTTCTGGCTGATAAGCGAGGCAATTTTGCCGACGCCCTTTTGGGAAAGCGCATGAAAGTGGCGCATTTTCTGGCACAAGCTTTGGCTTAGCTACCGCTAATAAGCCAGAACTTTCCGCCTCGGCTTATTTCTTCCCGTTCTTTATTGCCTTACCTGCCATGAAAAATTATTCCTTTACCGTGTTGCTAGCCGCCGTGTTTGCGTTGCCAACTCAGGCCCAGACTATCAACATTCCAGGCCTGGGTGGCTTCAAGCTACCCACCAAAAAAACGACCACCACGACTACCACCACCACGACTACCGCCGTGAGTGGCCTCACCAATACGGAAGCGGCCAACGGCCTGAAGGAGGCGCTCATCCAGGGCATTTCGAAGGGCTCAGACCAGGCTTCGCAGGTCGATGGCTTCAACCTAAATAAGCTCATCCGCATCCCATTTCCGCCCGACGCGCAGAAGATGGCCAACACCCTGCGCAGCATCGGGCTGGGCAGCCAGGTCGATAAGTTTGAGCTGTCGCTGAACCGGGGTGCCGAAGATGCGGCCAAGAGCGCCAAGCCGATTTTTATTAACGCCATCAAGCAGCTGACGTTCAGCGACGTGTGGAATATCCTCACCGGCCAGAAAGATGCCGCTACGCAATACCTGAAGCGCACGACTACCTCGCAGCTCACCACGGCTTTCATGCCCATTATGCAGCAGAGCCTCGATAAGGTAGACGCCACCAGGTATTACAGCACGCTCAGCGCGACCTACAACAAGCTGCCGCTCGTGACGCCGGTGCAAACCGACCTCAACCAGTACGCCACCGGCAAGGCCATCGACGGGCTGTTTACGCTCATCGCGCAGGAGGAAGCCGATATTCGGGAAAACCCCGTGGCCCGCACTACCTCACTGCTGAAGAAAGTATTCGGCATCGGTGGCAAGTAAGTAGCAGTCAAGCTAAACCTGCTGTCGGGCTCCGTCTGGCAGCAGGTTTTTTTAGGGGCTAGCCCTACCCATACGCCGCTTTTGCCGTACTTGCCAGCCGTGAAGCTGCGCCGGCATTTATTCGAGTTTGAGGACCTGCCGTGGTTTCCGGCCGTCATCCGGGCCGGGATGATGGACTACCTGCGCTTCATGATTTCGCTGCTGGGCACCTACCGCCCGGTAGCGCCGCTGCTAGCCCAGGGCCTGCGCCACACCCACCAGACGCACCTGCTGGAGCTGGGTGCCGGCGCCGGCGGCGGCACCGAAACGGTGCTAGCCGCGCTGCGCGCCCAGGGGTTACCCACCGCCACCATCACCCTCACCGACCTCTACCCCCAGCCCGCCGCCTGGGCCGACGTGGCCCGGCGCACCGCCGGCGCCATCCAGGGCCACGCGGCGCCCGTCGATGCGCTGGCCGTGCCGGCGGGGCTAGCGGGGCTGCGGGTTATTTTTTCGGCCTTCCACCATTTTGCGCCGCCGCAAGCCGAGGCGCTGCTACACGATGCCGTGGCCAGTGGCCAGGGCGTGGGCGTGTTTGAGGGTGCGGCCAAAAGCTGGCTCGAAGTAGGACTGGCCCTCACGGTGCTGCCGGTAGCGCAGCTGCTGCTAACGCCTTTTTTCCGACCCTTTCGGCTCAGCCGCTTGGTATTTACCTACTTGCTACCTATTATTCCGCTGGCTACCATGTGGGATGGCACGGTATCCATCCTGCGCATGTACCCGCCCGAGGCGCTGCTGGCCCTGGCCCACCGGGCCGACCCGGCCGGGCGCTACTACTGGCGGGCCGGGCAATTGCGCCACTGGTGGGGGCCGCGCGTAACCTACCTGGTAGGCTGGCCCACCGCGCCCGCCGGCTAGCCTACCTTCGCCCCTATGCTGCCCGCTTACCGCCGAGCTTTTGCGCTACTGCGCCTGCCGTTTTCGCTGTTTCTGATGCCCGTGTTCTGGTTCGGGCTCAGCGCCTTGCAAGCCCCCTTTAGCTGGGGCCGGGCGGCGGCGGTGTTCGCCATTCTGCACCTGCTGGTGTACCCGGCCTCCAATGGCTACAACTCTTATTACGACCGCGACGAGGGCAGCATCGGGGGGCTGAAAGCGCCACCGCCCGTCACGCCCGAGCTCCTGCACCTGGTGTGGCTCTTCGAAACGCTGGCCCTAGTGGCCTCGCTGCTACTGAGCTGGCCTTTTGCGGCGATGGTGACGGTATACATCCTCATTTCGCGGGCCTACAGCTACGAGGGCATTCGCCTGAAAAAATACCCGCTGCTGAGCACCGTGGTGGTCGTCATTTTCCAGGGAGCTTTCACCTTTTTGATGGCGCAGGTGGGCGCGGGGGCTAGCCCGGCCCAGCTTTTTGAGCCCACTAATTTGCAGCTAGCCCTGGTGAGCACACTCTTCCTATGCGGCTCCTACCCGCTCACTCAAATCTATCAGCACCAGGAAGATGCACGGCGTGGCGACCGCACGCTGAGCCTGCGGCTGGGCATTCGGGGCACGTTCGTGTTTGCGGCAGCCGGGCTGCTGGCGGGCGCGCTGCTCATGGCCCTCACGTACTGGCAGCGCGGCGAAGTACGCAGCCTGGGTGTTTTTTTGGTGGCTACCGGGCCGGTGGTGGCGCTGTTTTCGCGCTGGGCGTGGCTGGCCTGGCACGACCCCACCCTGGCCAACTTTGAGTGGACCATGCGCATGAATAAGGTATCGTCGGTGTGCTTGAGCGCGGCCTTTATCACCGTGCTGCTGCTCGGCGCCTAGTGGCCGCCGAGGCGCCCGAAAGCCGCCAATATCTCATACTCAATATCCTGCACAATCAGCATGCGCTCCTCGTGAATAGACGCCTGGTAGGCCAGCGCCGTGGCCGTTTCAGGCGATACCTCCCAGCGAGCCAGGGCCGTCAGGGTTTCGATGCGCTGTAACGAGAGCTGAATTCGGCCATTGATGGCATCCCACAGGGCCGGGGCCTGCTCGGGCGCGGCTACCAGCTCCAGGTCGAGCAGACGCATCGCAATGCCCGCCAGGCGCTGTAAAATGAGCTGCTCATTCGTGCTAAACTCGCGGGGCTTTTTGTCGAGCACGCAGAGCGAGCCAATCGGCTGGCCATCAGCCGTCTGGATGGGGTGGCTAGCGTAAAACGCAAAATCCTTTTGCGCCTCCTTGCTAATCCAGTGGCAGGGCTGGGTTCGCAAATCAGAAAAAACAGTGGTGCCTGGCATATGCACCGCCACGGCACAAATGCTGTCCTGGCGGGCCAGGCGGCTGGCTAGCTTCGGGTCGCCCACGTTGCCCGGGTAGGTTACTTCCTCGGCATCGACGAGCGAAACCTGGGCCATTGGCGCCGCAAAAAGCTTGGCGGCCAGCTGGGCTATATCTTCGAATACTTCATTGTGTGCGTGCTCTAATGCTTTGTACGGCTTCAGCGCCTGGAGGCGCGCAGCCTCTTGCTCGGCAGATATCAAAAGTGCAGCAGCCATCAGAAAGTGTATAAAACGAAGAACGGGCCAAACCCCACCCGCTTGCGAAGATAGTGTTTGGCCCGCTAATGACGGCGTTATACCCGCGCTAGCCGTTCATGGCTAGTAGGAATTCTTCGTTATCGCGCGTGCCTTTCATACGGTCTTTGAGAAATTCCATTGCCTCGGTGGCGCTCATATCGGTCATGAATTTGCGCAGCACCCACACGCGGCTCAGTTCGTCGCGGCTCATCAGCAGGTCTTCGCGGCGGGTGCCGGAAGCCGGAATGTCGATGGCCGGGAACACGCGCTTGTTGGCCAGCTTGCGGTCGAGCTGCAATTCCATGTTGCCGGTGCCTTTGAATTCTTCGAAGATAACCTCGTCCATCTTCGAGCCGGTTTCGATGAGCGCCGTGGCAATAATCGTCAGCGAGCCAGGCCCTTCGATATTGCGGGCCGCGCCGAAGAAACGCTTGGGCTTTTGCAGCGCTCCGGCGTCGATACCACCCGACAGAATGCGCGAGCTGCTGGGCTGCACCGTGTTGTAGGCCCGCGCCAGGCGGGTAATCGAGTCGAGCAGAATCACCACGTCGTGGCCGCACTCCACCAGGCGGCGCGCCTTGTCGAGGGCCAGCTCCGCGATTTTCACGTGGCGGTCGGCCGTTTCGTCGAAGGTCGAGCTTAGCACTTCGGCCTTCACCGAGCGGGCCATGTCGGTCACTTCCTCGGGGCGCTCATCTATCAGCAGGATAATGAGATAGACTTCGGGATGATTTTCCGAAATTGAGTTGGCGATTTCCTGCAGCAGCACCGTCTTACCCGTTTTGGGCTGGGCCACAATGAGGCCGCGCTGGCCCTTGCCGATGGGCGCAAACAGGTCGAGCACGCGGGTGCTCACCTGGGTGGACTTGGTCGAGAGCTTAAGTTTTTCGTCGGCAAACAGCGGCGTTAAGTGGCTGAACGGCACCCGGTCGCGTACTTCCTCCACCGTGCGGCCGTTGATGCCTTCCACGTTCACGAGGGCAAAATACTTCTCGTTTTCGCGGGGCGGGCGCATGGTGCAGCTCACCGTGTCGCCGGCCTTGAGGCCAAACTGCCGCACCTGCTGCGGCGACACGTAGATGTCGTCGGGCGAGGTGAGGTAATTATAATACGGCGAGCGCAGAAAGCCGTAGCCGCCGTCGGGCATCAGCTCCATCGTGCCCGAGCCGGGCACTACCAGCTCGAGCTCGGGGGCGCGGGCCGGACGCTGCTGTTGCGGCTGGCGCGGGCCTTCGGCCGGCTGGCCAGCCCCATTCGGTGGCTGATTCCCGTTTATTTGCTGATTAGTAGCGGCCTGCTCGCCGGCCGGCTGGCCTTCGAGCCCCTGACGCTGGCGCTCTTCGCGGCGCTGCTGGCGCTGGGCTTCGCGCTGCGCGTAGCGCTCTTCGCGGCTCAGGCGGGGCTGGTCGGTAGCGCCATTGCCGTTGATGGGGCGCGCCTCGCGGGGTTGGTCGGTGGCGTAGCGGCTTTGGTTTTGGTTGTTGCCGCCTTCGCGGGGCTCACGATTTTCGCGGAACTCCTGGCGCGGCTGGTCGTTGCGGCCCAGGCGCTGGGAGTTGTCGCGGGGCTCGCGGCCATCGCGGTTTTCGCGCTCGAAGCGCTGCTCGCGGCTTTCGCGGCGGTCGGCGTAGCTTTCGGCGGGCACTTCGGCCGCTACCTCCACGGTATCGGACGAGGCAAAGGCCTGCGTATCAGCGGGCGTGGCTTCGGGGCTAGCAGCCGGCTGGCCGGGCTCGCGGCGGGGCAGCGGCCGGCCGGCGCGGTCTACGCGCTCGCGCCGCTCGCGGCGCATGGGGGCCGTGCTTTCCTCGGCCGAGTGTACCTGGGCGGCGGGGTTGGTCTCGGTGGGCGGCACGGTAGCCTCTTCGGTGGCTACCGACACATCGGCTACGGCTTGCTCGTCGGCTTCTACCCGCTCAAGGCGCGTGGGCTGCGGTGCTTCTTCCTCAGCCACTTGGCTAGCCTGCGGAGCAGCTTCTGCGGACGCGGGCGCGGCGGGTACCGGCTCGGCCGCCGCCACGGCCACATCAGTGAACGGCTGCTCGGCCACTGCGGCCGCGGGCCGGCGGCGGCCGGCCCCGCCACGGGCACCACGAGCCGGCGCTACTTCGGTCGCCGCCGGGGCCACAGCGGTAGCTTCGGGGGCTGCCGAGGCCGGCGCAACAGCTTTTTTGCCGGGTAGCTGGTCGGCTGGCAGAATAGCCTGCTGGTCGAGGATTTTATAAATCAAATCCTGTTTGCTCAGGCGCTTAAAATTGCCAACGTTCAGTTGCTCAGCAATTTCTTTGAGGTCGGACAGCAGCCGGTCCTTCAGCTCATTGAGGGTGTACATACAATAGGTAGGGAGGAGAAATCAGAATGGGGCTAGCCCAATGCGCTGCGGAAAGGTGCTAGCCCTAAGGCCATGCGAAGCCGACCCGGCCCAAAGACCGGAACCCAACAACACGAAGCGCCAAAGCGCCACACAACCAACAAAGCGGCAGGCAACAAGCAAGAAATGAGTGAGGTGTGAGAAGAGTAGCCGGCAGCTCCACCAAAAGCAACCTGATTGAGCCGGCTACGCAGCGGGCTAGCCCGGTAGGCTGGCCCGGCCGACCCCGTGGGCCGGCTTGCTGCTGCAATATTAAGTCATTACGGGCAAACGGCAAACAGGTTGGGCTGCGAAGCAGGAAGCAGGAATGAAGAATTATCCGTTCCGTAATTCTTCATTCCCGCTTCCTGCTTCGCAATTCTAACTTCTTTTCTAGAAAACTACCTTTGCCTGCATTATGCTGCAAATTTCCGTCCTTAAAGAGCAGACCGCCCGCGTGCTGGCCGGCCTCGCCAAACGTAATTTTAAAACGGCCGAGGCCGATGTGCAGGCCGTGCTCGACCTCGACCAGCGCCGCCGTGCCCTCCAAACCCAGCACGATAGTGCAAAGGCTGAAGGTAATCAATTAGCGAAATTGATTGGCCCCTTAATCAAAAAGAAGAATTCTTCTGCTATCTCGCCTCTTTCTCTTCTTGATGAATTAGCCCTAGAGAAATATCAAAATGAGGCTGCTAATTCAAAGGAGATTGTCAAGTCCTCTATCGAGGAAATAAACTTTGTTGAGAATGAAATCCAGCGTTTGCTGTATAAAATCCCGAACGTGCCGCACGAGAGCGTACCCGCCGGCCGCTCGGCCGACGATAACGAGGTAGTGCGCGAGGGGGCACCAAACCGACCCTGGCCGCCGGCGCCCTGCCGCACTGGGAGCTGATTAAGAAATATGATATTATTGATTTTGAGCTGGGTATCAAAATCACGGGCGCGGGCTTTCCGGTGTATAAGGGGCAGGGCGCGCGCTTGCAGCGGGCGCTGGTAAATTTCTTTCTGGACCAGGCGCGCGATGCGGGATACACGGAGGTACAGCCGCCCATCCTGGTAAACGAGGCTAGCGGCTACGGCACGGGCCAACTGCCGGATAAAGAAGGCCAGATGTACCACGACAAGCAGGACAACCTGTACCTGATTCCGACTTCGGAGGTGCCAATTACCAACCTGTACCGCGACGAAATTATTCCGGTCGAGAAGCTGCCCGTGCGCAATACCGGCTACACGCCCTGCTTCCGGCGCGAGGCGGGCTCGTGGGGCGCCGATGTGCGCGGGCTGAACCGCCTGCACCAGTTCGACAAGGTAGAGATAGTGCAGCTTACCCAGCCCGAAAACTCCTACGCGGCCCACGAAACGATGGTGGCCCACGTGGAAAAGCTGCTGCAACTACTCGAATTGCCTTACCGTGTGCTGCGCCTGTGCGGCGGCGACATGGGCTTTACCTCGGCCCTCACCTACGACCTGGAGGTGTGGAGCGCCGCCCAGGGCCGCTGGCTCGAAGTGTCGTCGGTGAGCAATTTCGAAGCCTTCCAGGCCAACCGCCTCAAGTGCCGCTACCGGGCCGAGGGCGGCAAAACCCAGCTACTGCACACGCTCAATGGCTCGGCGCTGGCCCTGCCGCGCATCGTGGCCGCGCTGCTCGAAAACAACCAGACGCCCGATGGCATCCGGCTGCCCGAGGCGCTGCATAGCTACTGCGGCTTCGATAAAATAGGTTAAAATTTTTCTGGTATTTTACCAGCAAAAAGTTGACGCTCTTTCTGTTATTCAGAAATGGTGTCAACTTTTTTTTATCCAAAATGGGACGGACTATATTGGGGTAAAATGGCCATTAATTAGGATTATCCGATAAAATTTATAAACTTTCATCTTTTATAATGCAAAAAGTGGATTCGCTAACTTCTGCATTGTAGTTTGGAATCGTCAATTTATCATTTGTACTTACATGAGAAATATCGACTCCTATTGCTCGGCGCTACTGTTGCTGGCGGCCGGCTTGCTTGCTGGCGCGCCGGCCCAGGCGCAAACCACGCGCACGCTTGTTACTACGACCGACGGGAGCGCTGCCCCGGCCTCGGAAAATCCGGCCGCGCTGCGCTTAACCCAGCCGCCGGCCCCCGAAGCCAGCGCCGCTTTCTACGATGGCTCGCACAAGGACCTGCACCAATCGCTGGCCTGGATGCAGGAAACCAATGCCGTAGCTCCTACTTACTGGAACCTGTACACGGAGGCGCGCATCCGCCTGCAGATGCAGGATTACGCGGGTGCGCAGACTACTGCCGAGCAGGCTTATAAGCTGGCTCTTAAGGCAATGCCGGCTAGCCAGGCTTACGTGCAGCTCAGCGCGGCTGTCGTGAACAAGGCGCGCACCCTGGCCCAGCGCTAGCCGCCGCATCCTGCTTTACCCCTAGCGAAGCCCGCCCACCCGGCGGGCTTCGCTACTTTTGGGCTGGCAAGTACGTGCCATTCTATCTCTTTTTGCGCATATGAAGAATTTTGCATTGCAGCTCGGCACCGCTACGGCGCTCGCTATCAGCCTGCTGGCCGCCCCCACCGCCCAGGCTCAGATTGCAACGCCGCAGGCTAGCCCCAAAAGCACGGTGACGCAGCGCGTGGGCCTCACCGACGTGACCATTACTTATTACCGCCCTAGCGTGAAGGGCCGCGCTATTTTCGGCGGCGACAAAGCGGTGGTACCGGCCGGCAAGCGCTGGCGCACCGGGGCCAATGCCACTACGAGCATCAAATTTTCGGATGATGTGACCGTTGAGGGCAAGAAGGTGCCGGCCGGCGAGTATGGCCTGTATACCATCCCCAACGCCACCGAATGGACGGTAGTGCTCAACAAAAGTCTCAAGCAAGGGGCTGACGTCGATGGCTTTAAGGATGACCAGGACGTGGCCCGCTTCACTATCAAGCCCTACAAACTGGCTACTAAGGTCGAAACGTTCACCATCACCTTCGCCGACCTGACGCCCGCCACCGCCAACGTGGCAATGGATTGGGAAACTACGGGCGCCAAGTTTAAAATCACGAGCGACGTGGACAGCAAGGTGCTGGCCCAGATTGACGAAAAAGTCGTCAAAAACGCCAGCCCGACGGCTAATGACCTGGCCGGCGCCGCCGTCTACTACTACGACAACAACAAGGATATGAAGCAGGCGCTAGTCTGGATTCAGAAGGCCAACGCCACTGACCCCAAGTTCTGGAACGTGAATACGGAGGCCAAAATCCGCTTAAAAATGAAGGACTACAAAGGCGCCGTAGCTGCCGCCGAGCAGTCAAAAAAGCTGGCCCTGGCCGCCACGCCCGCCAACACCGAGTACGCCAAAATGGACGACGAGCTGATTGCGGAAGCTAAGAAGGGCGGCAAGTAAAAGCTGAACGTCCTGCTGAACTTATCGAAGCATCTCTCCCGAACGACCCTAGCGGCACGGGAGAGATGCTTCGACAAGCTAAGCAGGACGTTCTTTTTTAGCGCTTTACCATGACCTACTGTGGGAGGACCTTTACCACGAGCTGCGAGGCATGGCTAGGGTTGTGATACAGTTTGTGAGTCTGCGCTTTGAAGTCAGTCTCGCTAGCCTCGTAGATGTTGGGCACGTAGGTCTGCGGGTTTCTATCCACGAGCGGAAACCAGGTGCTTTGCACCTGCACCATGAGGCGGTGGCCCTTGCGGAAGGTGTGCAGCAGGTCTTGCACCGTGAAGGGCACGGCCGTTACCTCATTGGCCGCAAAGGGCTTGGGCTGGCTGAAGCTGTCGCGGAAGCGGCCGCGCATTACCTCGGAGCGCACCATTTGCTGATAGCCGCCGAGGTGCACGCCGGGCGCGGTGCGGGGGTTGTCGGGCGTGTCGTCGGGATACACGTCGATGATTTTTACCACCCAGTCGGCGTCGGTGCCGGTGGTGGCCACTTGCAACAGCGCCTGCATGGGGCCGGCTAGGGTCATATCCTCCTCCAGGGGCGCGGTTTGGTAGGTGAGCACGTCGGGGCGGCGGCTGGCGAAGCGCTGGTCGTCGGTCATGTACTCGCGGGTCATGCCCACGTTGGTGGCCTCGGTGAAGGGCACGGGGTGCGCGGGGTCGCTCACAAATTGGTCAAACTCGAAGTTGACGTCGGGGCGGCGGCGCTCGTTGCTGCCATCGGTGGGCGCGCTAAAGCTCAGGCCGCCCGCCTGGCGGAAGTAAAGCGTTTTGGTCTGGGCCTGCTTGGGCGGCCAGGCATCGAAGGCGCGCCAGCGGTTGGTGCCGCCCTCAAACATGGTGGCTTCGGGCAGGCTAGCGCCGGGTTTGGCATCTTTGAGATACGACTTAAAGAACGGCGCCTCGATGTTTTCCTGGTACCACAGCGAGGGCGAGGGGCCGTAGTTCACGTTGCCCACCATTTCGCCGGTGCCGCGCGCCCAGCCGCCGTGCACCCAGGGGCCCATCACGATGCGGTTGCTGAGGCCCGGGTTTTTCTGCTCGATGGTCTGGTAGGTGTTGAGGGCGCCAAACAGGTCTTCGGCGTCGTTGAAGCCGCCCACGGTGAGCACGGCGGTCTTCAAGTCGTGCAGGTGCGGGCGCAGGTTGCGGGCCTGCCAGAAGGCGTCGTAGTCGGGATGCTGCATGAGCTCGTTCCAGAACGCCACTTTCCCCTTGTAGTACTGCTCGTTGGCATTTTTGAGCGGCCCCATGCGCAGGAAAAAGTCGTAGCCATCGGGCGTGCCGTGCTTGATGCCGGGGTTGCCCACGGCCGTGGGCTGGGGCCGCGCCTGCCCGAAGCTGTACAGAAAATTAAAAGCGTGGGGCAGAAAAAACGCGCCGTTGTGGTGAAAATCATCCCAGAACCAGTCGGCAATCGGCGCCTGGGGCGAGGCCGCCTTCAGCGCCGGGTGGCGGCTGAGCAGGCCGGCCGAAGTGTAGAAACCGGGGTAGCTGATGCCCCACTGCCCCACGCGGCCGTTGCTTTTGGGACCGTGCTTAAGCAGATACTCAATGGTATCGTAGGTGTCGGTGCCCTCGTCGGTGTCCTTTTTGGTGGCGTGCTTTTCGAGCTCGGGGCGCATGTCCAGAAACTCACCCTCCGACATATAGCGCCCGCGAACGTCTTGATAGGCAAAGATGTAGCCCTCACGCATCATCTTGCTGCTGGGGCCCAGGTTGAGTTTAAACTTGGTGGGGCCGTAGGGCCCGATGGCGTAGGGCGTGCGGTTGAGCAGGATGGGGTAGCGCACCTTGTCGGCATCCTTGGGCGCGTACACGATGGTGTAGAGCTTCACGCCATCGCGCATCGCAATCTGGTGCTCCGTCTTGACGTAGTGCTGCTGAATGTAGAGCGTGTCGGCCAGCACGTTCGCCATATTTTCGGCATCGGTGACGGACTGCGTGGCGGGCGGCAGGGCCAGCGCCTGCTGGGCGCGGGCGGCCGGGCTAGCCAGGCCGAGGGTAAGCAGGAAGGCGGCGGGCAGGAGTCTTTTCATGGGCAACGTTTACAGAGCAGGTAGGATACAAAAGAACGTCATGCTGCATAAAGTCAAGTACCCCGTCCGTACCGTTAGCAATACCAGTCCAACAACTCCGGCGAGAGGCTTCACTTTATGCAGCATGACGTTCTTTCCAGATGCAGCGCTGCCCCTAGCCCATCGCCTGGTTAAGCGCCACAATGGCCGCTTTGTAGTCTTCCCGGCCCAGAATAAACTGAATATTGACCTTACGCAGCGCAAAGCCGGCGCTGCGGATGTTGATGCCCGCCTCGGCCAGCGCGCCGGCAGCCTTGGCGAGTAGGCCGGGCTGGTCGATATTGGAGCCAATGAGGCACACCATCGAGGAATTTTCGCTGGTTACTTTTTCGTACTTCGTTTCCAGGGCGGCCACCAGCTCTGGCTTCAGGTCCTTCTGCCAGATAACCAGCGAGATGCTGTTGGCGCTCGTGGCCTTGAAAATATAGCTCACGCCGAAGTCAAAAAACGCCTGCATGAGGTGCAGGTCGAAGCCGGCCGCGCCTACCATCAGCGGGTCGTAAATGTCGATTATCACCACTTTATCGGTGCCCGTGATGACTTCGATGTGCTTTTCGGGCGATACAAAGTCGCGGGTAATGAGCGTGCCAGGGTGCTCGGGCTCGAAGGTATTTTTGATGCGTAAGTCGATAGCGTTGATTTCCAACGGCTTCGAGGCCTTGGGATGAATGGCCTCCATGCCCACGTCGGCGAGCTGGTCGGCCACGTCGTAGTTGGTGAAGCCTACGGGGTGGCAGTAGTCCACGCCCACCAGCATGGGGTCGGCCGAGCAGAGGTGGTATTCCTTGTGAATGATGGCCTCCTGGGGGTGCACGGCCACGGCTATCTTGCTGAATGTCACCTCCGAATACCCACGGTCAAACTCGCGCATGATGCCCTCGGTGCCCTTGGTGTAGCCGGTAGCAATGCAGATGGTAGTGGCAAAGTCGATGCCCGCGAAGGCCTGCTGAATGCGCGCATCAATCGTCAAGGGTCGCGCATCGTCGAAGCCGCTGAGGTCGATGAGCGTGGCATTCAACCCTTTGTTTTGCAAGATATTGACCGAGTTAAAGGCTGAGTGCGCCTCGCCGATGCTAGCCAGGATTTCGCGGGCGGCCTGCAAAATATTGGGGCCGTTCACGTAGCCCGAGGCCAGCACGTTCACGAGGCTTTCGAGGTAGGCCTGCGCCTGGTCGATGCGCTGCTGAATGAAGGCATCGGCCACGGCCAGGTCGAGGCCCAGCGGGGCGTAGTTTTTATTCAGCTCCTTGAGCTTGGCGGCCACCTCTTGCAGCGCGACCCGAAACTCCTGGTGCTCGGTAATGCGGTGATACACGCCGGGCGCGCCGGTTTTCTTGTTCTCCAGCAGCCAGTTGGTGACGTTGGCGTAGGCCGACACCACGAAAATGCGGTTGTACAAGTCCTGGCCCTGGCGGCCGTGGAAGATGATGTTCTGGAGGACATCAGCGAAGGCGGTCATGGAGGTACCGCCGATTTTTTCTACTGTGAGCACGGGCCTTGCAAAGGGGAAATGGCACCGGGCGCGGCCCGGCACTCGCAAACTTAGAGCTTAACTAAAAAAGAACGTCATGCTGAGCTTGTCGAAGCATCTCTACCGCATCGTCAGGCTAGTGACCCTAGCGGCGTGGTAGAGATGCTTCGGCAAGCTCAGCATGACGTTCTTATTGGTTAAAATTTTACTTGCCGCCCGACTCCACCAGATTAGCCAGCACCCGGAAGGCGCCCGGCACGCCCGCCGGCAGCTCCCGAAACAGCGACAAGCCGGTGTAGATGTAGCGGCCCTTACCATAAGGCGCCACCAGGATGGCGCTTTGCTTGTCGGTCTCGCCGGGGTCGTGACTGGCGATAACGGGTTGATAATGCGCATCCCAGCTCGACGGGTAGTAGAGACCCTGTTCCTGCACCCAGCCAGTGGCGAAGTCGGCGGGCGTGAGCTTGTTGGGTGTATTCAGCACCGAGGCGCTAGGGGTCAGAAACGTGACGGGCGTGTTTTCCACCGTCACGCGGTCGGCGGAGAGCGTGAGGGGGTAGGGCCCTATTTGGGGCAGCACGGTGCCGCGGTTTACTACGTATTGCACCAGCATAGTACCGCCGTTTTCGACGTACTTGAGTAGGGCGGGCTGCTGGGTTTTGAGGCGGTCGAGCACGTTGTAGGCGCGCACGCCGAGCACCACGGCGTCGTAGCGGGCTAGCCGGTCGGCGGTGAGGTCGGTGGCGGGGTCGAGCAGGCTCACGGTGTAGCCGAGCTGGCGCAGGGCCTCGGGCACCTCGTCGCCGGCGCCCATGAGGTAGCCGATGGTTTTGGTGTGGCCCCGGGCCACGTTCAGCTTCACGAGCGGCGCGGTGGCCTCGAGGAAGAGCGTCTGGGTCGGGATGTGCGGGTAGATTATTTGCTGGATGCCCCGGCTGTATTTCTCGGTGCCCACGGTGGCCACGGCGCGCAGATCGGCTTTGCCCTCGGCCGCGCCGGCCAGCGGGCGCAGGGTGAAGTTGACGGTCTGCTCGTCGTCCTTGTTTTTGAGGGTGAAGGCGACGGTGGCGGGCTCGGCCTGCCAGCCGCTGGGCACCTGCAAGGCCAGCGAGCCGGCTACCCCGGCCTGGCCGGCGCGCAGCGTCACGGGCACTTGCTTGGGCTGCTGGTCGGCAAAGACGTAGGCACGGGCGGCGGGAATATTCACCATTACCGGCGGCACCACGGCTAGGGGCTGGTAGAGCTCACCGAGAACCGGGTCGGTGTGCTTGTATTGGACGGGGATAAGAAAGGCGTTTTTTCGCCCGTTGATTGATATCAAGCAAGTTATCGCTAACGCAGCATCATTTTCTGGCTTACCTATTATTTGCTGGCGTATTGTGTAAATATCGGCTCCTGTTCTTTCAGGCAAACTGGCGTTAGCCTGCGGATTGTAATTGTAAGTAATAATGCCTTTGCCAGGTACTTTGAAATCAAATACAGTATCTGGTACCTGATACATTCCTACTGATGCTGGCTTGATTAGCCAATAAGGTTGCGTCAGAGAAGTCTGAGCAGGCAGCTTCGTTTTCAAATTAATTACCGCAGGCATTTGCGACAGCAGCGGCTTATTTAGCACAGTATCAGTAAGTACATACGCTGCTAATTCATCCAATACCATCGGCGTTTTAGAACGGTTCAGCACCGTGACACTGACATTTAAAGGTTGTCCAGCAGTGATAGTTGCTGAAGAAGCAATGGCTTCAATATGTAGCCCTAAGCTTGCTTGAATCAAATTTTGCGTTTCATACGAGGTTTTCTCAACCCAAAATGGTGAGCCCTTCACGTTGAGTAATGCGGACTGTATTTGCACTAGCCCCGCCACGCTGGCGCTAGGGTTGCTCGCGTCATACTTCCGAATCACCTCGTCCACCATTTTGCCGATGGCCGCGCCGCCTGGCACGCGGTTCCAGGTCTGGTCGATGCCTTCGAATAAATCGGTTTTGGCGGGCGTGCCTTTCACGAACTGGAAGTACTCGATGGCCTCGCCGCGCTGGGCGGCCGCGCCGAAGCCCTGGCTGCGGTGCTGCGAGCGCGAACGGGCCGCGATTTCGCCGTAGCTCTGGCCTAGCAGGGGGTTGTAGCCGCCGGCATCAAGTTGGAGGTAGCCGTCCATCTTCTCGCCGGGCTTCACGAAGTAGCTGCCGGTGTTCCAGTACAGGCGCTTGGGCTGCCACACCTGCACGTAGTTGAGCTGCTCGGGGAAGCGCTTGGGGTCGCCGGCGGCGTCGAAGGCTTCGGCGGCCAGGATGGCGCTGGCCTGGTGGTGGCCGTGGCCGGCGCGGGCATCGGGCGGGAAGCGGGTGATGAGCACATCGGGCCGCCGCTGGCGAATGACCCACACCATGTCACTAAGCACTTGCTCCTTGTCCCAGATGGTGAAGGTTTCGGCCGAGGTCTTGCTGAAGCCGAAGTCGTTGGCGCGCGAGAAGTATTGGTGCGCCCCGTCGATGCGGCGCGCCGCCAGCAGCTCCTGGGTGCGGATAACGCCGAGCTGCTCGCGCAGCTCGGGGCCGATGAGGTCCTGGCCGCCGTCGCCGCGGGTGCAGCTGAAGTAGCTGGTTTCGAGCAGGCGGCCGTTGGCGAGGTAGGCCAGCAGGCGGGTGTTCTCATCGTCGGGGTGGGCGGCGATGTACATCACCGAGCCCACCACGTTGAGCTTTTTGAGGCCTAGTAGAATCTCCGACGAGGTATACGTTTTGGGCGCCTGCGCCTGGGCAGTGAGCAGCGAATAGTGTACAGTGAGTAGCGCCAGCAAAAGGCGGGCGGTGGTGCGTAAGGACAAAGGCATAAACAGCAAACCAGTTTGGGCCGTGAAGTTACCGGCTAGCCGGACTGGCGAGGCACCTTTGGGATGGGGCCATTCGCAAAAAAGCCGTCGAGCCGCGCAGTGCGCAGCCCGACGGCTTTTCTTGGCGGGGCGGCTTGGTTAGTACCGCGCAACTTCGCTGGCCGGGCGCGGGGCACCAGGGCAGGGGTTGAGCGGACAGGCCGCCGGGGCTTGCAGGCTGAGCGGCAGGCAGGCGGCACAGTAGCCGGCTGCCCAACAGCCCGCGCACCCGCTGTTCAACAACTGGGGCTCGGCCCGGTCGGTGAGCAGCGTGGAAGAAGAAACATGTTTCATAGCAGTAGTTAGAAGAAGAAGGTTGAGATAGCAACAGCGAGCCAGCAACCAGCGCCAAGCAACTCAGCTGCCTTTTGCCGGGGCATAGCTAGCCCGATGTCCGCTTCAAATGTCAGCCAAACGCCGCACGGCACCCACAATTTCATGCGAATGGCCGGGCTGGCTTATTGAATGCGCTGGCCGGCTTCCTAAGTGCCGCCGGGGCCGGGGACCGCGGCCCTATCTTTGGGTAGTATGCTGCCCTCCCCTACCCTGGCCGCGCCGGTGGCGGCCCCGGCTACGTCCCGCTCCTTTCTGGCCGAAGTGGCCCAGGAGCTGCTGGCTAGCCACGATGTCGATGCGCTTTCCGAGCTGGTCGTGATTGTGCCCACGCGCCGCGCCGTGGTGTACCTCAAAAATGAGCTGGCCCTGGCCACGCCCGAAGGCCAGGCACTGTGGGCGCCGCGCATCGCGGCCATGGAAGACTACTTGGTGGAGCGCGCCGGCGTGCAGGTCGAAGAGCCGATTGCCTTGCAGCTGCTGCTGTTCGATATTTTCAAGCATATCGACCCCGATTTGCAGTTCGACCACTTTGTGGGCTGGGGCGGGCTGCTGCTGCAAGACTTTTCGACCCTCGACCAGCACCTGGCCGATACCAAATCCATTTTCGAGTACCTGGCCGAGGCCAAGGCACTGGAGCGCTGGCAGCTCGACCCGGAGCAGAAAACCACCGGTCTCGACCGCTACTTTGGCTTTTGGGGGCAGCTGCACAAAGTGTACCTGCGCTTTAAGGCGCGCCTCAAAAAAGAGCACCTCGCCTACCCCGGGCTAGCCTACCGCCGCGCCGTGCAGGGCCTGCGCCGCGAGCTGGCCGACGTAAAAAAAGCGCTGCCCCCCGCCACGTCTTCGTGGGCCTGGGCGGGCTGAGTAAGGCCGAGGAAACGTTTATCAGTCTGCTGCGCAGCCGGAGCCTGGCCGATTTGTACTTCGACGGCGACCCGTTTTACTTAGAAGAAGCTTCGCCTAACCGCGCCGGCCAGGCCCTGCGCCGCTACTGGCGGCAGTGGAATCTGCCGCTCGACACGTTCACCTACCAGGAGCACCTGCGCGGCCGGCCGCACCACATCCGGCTACTCGGGGTGGCCAATGCCAGCATGCAGGGCAAGCTGGCCGGCCAGCTGCTGGCTGAGGCGCGCCAACGCAACCCCGCCGCCACCGTGGCCGTGGTGCTGCCCGACGAAACCCTGCTGCTGCCGGTGCTGCACGGCCTGCCGCCGGCTAGCCTGGTGCCCGACTTTAACGTGACGATGGGCCTGAGCTTCCAGAGCACGGCCTTGTTCAACCTCGTCGATTTACTGTTTGAGGTGCACCTGACGGGTATTCGAGAGGGCGAGGCCGGCCGCGACTACGGCGTGCCCAAGTACCACCACCTGGCCGTGAGCAAGCTGCTGGCGCACCCGTTTTTGCGGCGCTACCAGCAGTGGCAGGATACGCAGGCCAATGAGCCGCAGTACCACCGGCTGCTCGATACTATCTGCCAGGAGATTGTGAAAAAGCACCTGGTGCTGCTGCCCGCCACCGAGCTGCTGCGGCTGGGCCACGGCCACCCGCTCATTGAGGCGCTGTTTAAGACCTGGGACAACTGTGATACTATCATCAAGGCCTGCTACACCCTGATTGACCTGCTCAAGCGGGTGTACGAGCACGACCACACGGCCATCGAGGCCGAATACCTGTACCTGTTTTACACGCTGGTGCGGCAGCTCGCCACGGCCTTCGATTGCCGCGAGCAGCGCCTGAGCGTGCGCTCGTTTCGGCGCTTTCTCTACGACCAGATGCGGCGCACGCGCCTGCCCTTTGCCGGCGAGCCGCTGGCCCAGGTGCAGATAATGGGCTTGCTCGAAACCCGCGCGCTCGATTTCGACCACGTTATCATCTTGAGCTGCAATGAGAACACGCTGCCCGCGCCCAAGCGCCAGCAGTCGCTGTTTCCGTATGATGTGCTGGCCGAGTATAAGCTGCCCACCTACGCCGACGCCGAGGCGAACGCGGCCTACAATTTCTGGCGGCTCTTGCAGCGCGCCGGGCGCGTCGATTTGGTGCACGTGCTGCCCGGCGCCGAGGGCGTGCGCACCGGCGAGCGCAGCCGCTTTTTGCGGCAGCTGGAGTTTGACCTGGCAGCGCAAAACCCCGATTTGGTGCTGGAAGACCAGACGGTGCAAGTACCGGCCGGGCTAGCCGCCCCGAGTGGCGACGAGCTACGCGGCGACCTGGTACTGGCCAAAGACGGCCCGATGCTGGCCGGCCTGCGCGGCGTGCTGGAGCGTGGCCTCTCGCCCTCGGCCCTGAACGAATACCTGGCCTGCTCGCTCAAATTCTACTTCTCGCGGCTAGCCCGCTTTCAGGAGAATGAGGAGGTGGAAGAGGCGCTCGGGGCCGATGGCTTTGGCACCGTGGTGCACGATGCGCTGGAGCAATTGCTGAAGCCCTTTGAAGTGGAGAAACGCGACCTCACTGCTGCCGACCTGCCCGAACTGCTCAAAAAAGTACCCGCCGAGGTGCATCGCCAGCTGCGCCAGGAAGAGAAGGACCGCCAGGCCCGCCCCGACGACGGCCTCAACCACGTGCTGGGCCAGGTGGCGGTGCGCCTCATTCGCAAGTACCTGGAGAGCCTGCCGGGCCAGCCGGGCGTACTGCCGCTGCGCATCGCGGCCCAGGAAACACCGATGGCTGCCACCGTTTTTGCCGACCTGCCGGGCGAGGCGGCGCCGCTGGCAGTGCGCATCTTCGGGCGGGCCGACCGCATCGACGCGCTGCCCGACGGCCGCCGCCGCGTGGTCGATTACAAAACCGGCCTCGTGGAGCGCCGCGAGCTGAACCTGCGCGGCAGCCAGAAACCGCTCAGCCCGGCCGACACCGTGGAGCGCCTGTTGGCCGAAAGCTCGTCGGGGGCTGATAAGGTGCGCCAGCTCTGGCTCTACCGCTTTATGCTGGAAAGCGACGCGCTTAACCCCGCGCCGCCCGGCTCGGAAGCGGCCATTATGAGCCTGCGCAAAATTGACGAGGGGCTGCTCTCGGCGCCACTCGACTTCATCACCGAAGGCACCGGCGAACCCGACTTTTTGCGGGCTAGCGCCACGCTGATAGCCCGCCTGGCCCGGCGCATGCTGGACCCCGCCGAGCCCATCCGCAAAACTGACGACCTGGCCAAGTGCGAGTACTGCCCCTACCGGGGCATTTGCGCGCGGTAAGGTTTTTGCGGTGCGCACTGGCTAGGCAAAAAACCGAGTTATTTACAACGTTCAGCCTTCGCGTTGCGTCTTACTTCAGTGGCTAGCCACTCCGCCGCTATGCAAAAAAGCCTTATTCACCGCCTGCTCAACCCCTTCTTGCTGTGGCGCCTGCGCCACGTGAGCGAACGGGTGTACGTGGTGTGGCTGGCGGGGCTGGTGGGCGTGCTGGCGGGGCTGGCCGCCGTGGCGCTGAAAACGGCCGTGCACTGGCAGCAGGCCCGCCTGGCGCAGGCCGTAACGGAGCCCAACCGGGTATTTGCGCTCTCGATTTACCCGATTATCGGCATCACGCTCACGGTGCTGGTAACTAAATACTTGCTACACGGCAACCTGGGCCGGGGCATCGGCCCCATCATCTACAACACGGCCCGCGAAAATGCCATCGTGCCGCGCTCCAAGCTGTACTCGCAGCTCATTACGGCGTTTCTGACGGTATCGTTTGGAGGCTCGGCCGGTACCGAGGCCCCGATTTCGGTGACGGGCGCGGCTATTGGCTCCAATGCGGCTAGGGTGCTGCGGGCCGGCCGGCGGCGGCGGCGCCTGCTCACGGGCTGCGGGGCGGCGGCGGGCGTGGCGGCCATCTTCAACGCGCCCATCGCGGGTGTGCTGTTTGCCGTGGAGGCCATTTTGCTGGAGCTACCGGCACAGTATTTTATTCCGCTCCTCATTTCGTCGGCCACGGCCACGGTGGTATCGAAGGCCCTGTACGCCGGCCAGCCTTTCGCGCTCATTACCAATTCGTGGGTGGTAAATACGGTGCCGTTTTACGCGGTGCTGGGGCTGCTCACGGCGCTGCTCTCGGTGTACATGATTCGGACCTACCACTGGTTCGACCATTTCTGGGAGCGCTGGCCGGGGCTGCGCTGGCAGAAGGTGCTGCTGGGCGGCACGGCGCTGGGCCTGCTCATTTTCCTGTTTCCGCCGCTCTACGGCGAGGGCTACACCACGGTGGTAGAGAAGCTGCTGGCTGGCAATGCCCAGGCCCTAACCGACGACAGCCTCTTCTCGGTATATGGCGACAATAACGTGTGGCTGCTGCTCATCCTGGTTTTTTTCACGATGATGATGAAGGTGGTGGCCACGAGCGTGACGGTAGGCGCGGGCGGCAACGGTGGCATGTTTGGCTCGTCGCTGGTGGCCGGGGCGCTGGGCGGCTTTTTGTTTGCGCGCCTCGTGAACCTCACCGGGCTGGTGGCCATTCCGGAGGTGCACTTCGTGGTGCTGGGCATGGCCGGCGTGCTGGCGGGCGTGGTGCACGCACCGCTCACGGCCATCTTTCTGATTGCCGAAATCACGGGCGGCTACGCGCTGTTTGTGCCGCTGATGTTCGTGACGAGCTTTTCGTACCTCATTACCAAGCACTTCGAGCCCTACTCAGTGTATACCCGCAAGCTCACCCTGAAGGGCGTGGACGTGTATGCCAACCGCGACCGCGACCTGCTCTCGCGCCTCGACCTGCACCGCCTGCTCGACACCGATTTTCTGGCGCTGCGCCCCAGCGCCACGCTCGGCGAGCTGGTCGATGTGTTTCGGCACGCGCACCGCAATGTGTTTCCGGTGGTGGGCCAGGGCGGCAAGCTACGCGGTATTATCACGCTCGACATGGTGCGCGACACGCTCTTCGACGGCGCCCACTACACTACTATCAAGCTCAGCGAGTTGATGCGCCCACCAGCGGCCGTTATCCACGCCACCGATAGCGTCGAGCACTGCCTCGATGTGCTGGAGCGCACCGATAGTGCCGCCCTGCCCGTGTGCGACGACGACGGCAACTACTTGGGCTTCATCGTGAAAGCCGCCATCCTGGCCAGATACCGCCGCGAGCTGATTGAGGAAGGCCAGGTGTGAGGCTAACGAAGTGCCGTTTGAGCGCTTAAAACTCAATCGCCTCGGTGGGCTTCTGGTGGCTGATTATTAAGCCCACCATCATCAGTAAACTAGTGAGCAGGATGACTACGAACAGGATATTCTCGCTCACGTCGCCGAGCACGTGCTGGGCCGGAATGCTATAGAAAAGCAGCACCGTAATGAGGCCTTTGGGCGCGATAAACAGCTCGGGCAGCAGGTCGGTGCGGGCCACGTAGCGCAGGTAGAGAAAGCGCAGCGCCGTGAGCACGGCCACTATTAGCAGCCCCTGCCCCACCAGCTGCCAGCTGATGAGGCTAGCCAGGGTGATGGAGTAGCCGAACAGCAGAAAGAAAAACGTGCGAATCAGAAACGCCGACTCGGCCGTGATGCTCTTGAGCTGGTGCACATCGGGCGCCAGGTCTTCGGCGGTGAAGCCGCGCCAGCCGGTGCGCAGCCGCAGCCAGCCCAGCAGCAAGTCGGCATTGTTTACGGCTAGCCCGAAGGCCAGCACCAAGAGCAGCGAGGAAAGGTGCAATTGCTTGGCGAGGCTATAGATGAGAATAAGAAAGGCGAAAAGCAGGAAAAATTTGACGTGCTCGCGCAGGCGGCCCAGCAAAAAGCTCAGCAGCACGGTGCTGAACACGGCCACGAGCACTATCAGCAGCACGCCGCGCCCGAACGTGAGCAGGCCCTGGCCCTGGTAGAAGTCTTCCTGGTCGACAAAGTTGAAGAGCATAATGCCCAGGATGTCGGAAAACGTACTTTCGTAGACAATAAACTCCTGCTTCTCACCCGTGAGGTTGGCCACGCTCGGGATGGCGATGGCGCTGCTGATGACCACCAGCGGCACGGCATTGAGCAGGCAGGTTTGCCAGCTGGCCCCTAGCCACAGGTGCAGCAGCCCGCCAATGGCGGCCGCCTGGGCCACCAGCATGAGCGCCGCCGCGAAAAACGAGCGCCGGATGAGCGGCACCTTATCGCGGCTCAGGCGCAGGTCAAGCGCACCTTCCAACACTATCATTATCAGCCCGATGATGCCGAATATTTCGAGCAGCGTTTTGGGTACCTGAAAGCTGTAGTTGTGGTAGTCGGCCCACTGCCGCAGCCCGATGCCCGTGAGCAGCAGTAGCAGCACCGACGGCACCCGCGTGGCCCGCGAGGCCAGGTTGAAGAGATACGAAAGAATAACGGCCAGGCTCAGGCCGATGAGGATACCGTAGGAAGTCATGCCCCTAGGGTACGGCCCCGTTTAGCGAACCGTTGTTGGGGGCTAGGGTAGCAGCAGCAGCTTGCCGGTGCTTTGGCGGCTTTCGAGGTGGCGGTGCGCGGCGGCGCCCTCGCGCAGGGCGAAGGTGCGCGAAATACTGACGCGCAGCCGCCCCTCGGCCAGCAGCCCAAAGAGTTCGGCGGCCCGGCGGCGGCGCTCTTCGGGCGTGGTGAGGTAGCTCCACAGGTCACCGCCAGTCAGGGTTTTCGACTCGTCCATGAGCTGGCGGGGGTCTACCGGGGCGGGGTCGCCGCCGGCCATGCCGTAGAAGACGACCGCGCCGCCACCGCTGCGCACCGCTTGCAGGCTAGCGGGCACGGTGCTACCCACCGAGTCGTAGACCACATCGGCCCCGGCCGGGCCCTGGGGGCGGTAGGCGCGCACGGCGGCTACCCAGTCTTCGGCATAAAGCAGCACCTCGTCGGCCCCGGCGGCGCGGGCCACGGCGGCCTTTTCGGCGCTGGAGGTGAGGCCGATAACCGTGCCACCCCGGAGCTTCACGTACTGCGTCAGGAGCTGGCCCACGCCCCCCGCTGCCGCGTGCACCACGGCCAGCGTGCCCGGCCCCACCGCGTAGCTGTCGGTAGCCAGGTACTGCGCAGTAAGGCCCTGGAGCAGCACCGCGGCCGCCTGCTGGCTACTTACCGCATCGGGCACCGCAATGAGGTGCGTGGCCGGAGCCAGCACCAGCTCGGCATTGGTGTGGGGCACATCGGCCACCGCCACCCGCTGGCCCACCCTAAACTCCGTCACGTCGGCGGCCACGGCGGCAATGGTGCCGGCGGCCTCGTAGCCCAGCACGTAGGGCGGCTCGCCCGCCAGGTGGTAGTTGCCGAGGCGGCGGTACACATCGGCAAAGTTCAGCCCGATGGCCTCGGGGCGCAGCAGCACGTGGCCGGGCCGCAGCGCCGGCGCGGGCAGCGTCAAATATTCGAGCACGTCGGGGCCACCAAAGCGGGTAAAGGCGAGCGCCTGCATGGTCGGGTTCATAGGCTAAGGACTACAAGGCCGCAAAGGTAACGGCACCACTCAGTGCGTTCTTTGTATTCCCGCAGCCTAAGCGGGCACCTTGCGCAATGGCCGAAGTTGTAGTTATTGGCGGCGGACCGGCCGGCCTGCTAGCCGCCCAGCGCCTGGCCGAAAGCGGCCGGCGGGTCCGCGTGTTCGAGCAGAAAGCCACCGTGGGGCGCAAGTTTCTGGTAGCTGGCCACGGTGGTTTCAACCTTACTAATAACGAGGATGCGGCGGCCTTTGCCGGCCGCTACGGCGCGGCTAGCCCCTTTTTCGGGCAGTTGCTGACGTACTTCTCTCCGGCCGACCTGCGCCGCTGGGCCGCCGACCTGGGCATTGCCACGTTCGTGGGCACCAGCGGGCGCATCTTTCCCGCAGCTCAGCACAAGCCCGCCGACCTGCTGCGCGCCTGGCTGCGCCGGCTAGCTGCGCTGGGCGTCGAAATTCACACCCGCCACCGCTGGCTAGGCTTCGCGGGCGAAACCGGCCTGCGTTTTTTAAACGAAGCATCGGGCGAAGAATTTACCCTGGCGCCCGCCGCTACCGTGCTGGCGCTGGGCGGCGCCAGCTGGCCCCAAACCGGCTCCGACGGCCGCTGGGTATCGCTGCTGGCTAGCCTTGGCGTGTCGAGCCGGCCCTGGCAGCCGGCCAACTGCGGCGTCGAGGTGCCGTGGTCCGCTTTTTTCAAAGAGAAAGTGGGCCGCGCGCCGCTCAAAAACATTGCCCTGAGCTGCGGCGGCCACACCGTGCGCGGCGAAATTATGCTCACCGACTATGGCCTGGAGGGCACGCCCGTGTATGCCCTCACGCCCCAGCTGCGGGCCGCGCTGGCGGCGGGCAGTCCTGCCCTGCTGCACCTCAACCTGAAGCCCGACCTGGCGCCCATCGAGCTGGCGCGACGCGTGGCGCAGCGCCGGCCGGGCACTTCGCTAGCCTCCTTCCTGGCCAGTACCTTTAGCCTGAAGCCACCGGTGCCCACGCTGCTGCGCGAACTGGCCGGCCCGGCGCCCGACCTGGTGGCTAGCCTCACGGCCTTGCCTATTCCGGTGGCCGGGCTGCGCCCATTGGCCGAGGCCATTTCGGCGGCGGGCGGCGTACCGTTTGCGGAAGTCACTGAAGCCCTCATGCTGCGCCGCCGCCCCGGCACCTTCGTAGCCGGCGAGATGCTGGACTGGGAAGCACCCACCGGCGGCTACTTGCTGCAAGGCTGTTTTAGCACCGGCGCGTGGGTGGCGGCGGGGGTACGGCAGTGGCTAGCCGGGTATCGGTAGCCGCACGAGCCCCTTATTTTTCAACTGTTTTCTGCTCAGCTTCCTTTAAAATCTGCCGGGCTTCGCGCAGCAGCTGGCGGCCGGGGTCCAGCTCGTCGCGCGCTATCAGGGCAAAAAGCAGCAGGAAAGAAACGATGGGCAAGAGCCAGCCCAGCGCAAACCACAGCCAGAATGAGCGCCCGCGCGAAGCGGCGCAGTAGCCGGTCATGATGGGGATAAACGAGAGGGCCACCACCATCACAAAGAGCATGTCGACGAAGAGCATAGGCCAGGGTGCGAGGTGGTGAAAAAACAGGGGCGGGCAGCAACCCGAAGTTACGATGAAGTTGCGGAAAAGTGACAGTTTTACCGGCCGCTCCTCAGCTATTACTCGGATTTTTACGTATGCCAGGCTAGCCAGTGCTACTTGCGGATACGTGCGTAGCCCTTCCCGGCCCTGGCGGCCATCGCCCCATCGCCCCCGACTGCCACCTATGTGGGAACACCAAAGCCTGTTTCGCGTTTCGGCTCAGCTCTTTGCCGAAGGTATTTTTAATTTGCTCGACCGCAATTTGCGGCCCGAGGTTTTTTTGCTGGGCCTGGCTTCGGGCCGCGAAGAAGACGACCCGCAAAGCGTGGTTGTCGAGCCCACCAGCCTGCGCTATTCGCCGGCCGAGTTTGGCAGTATCAAGACCCTGGCCGCCTCATTTGAGGCCGGCGACCTGAGCCCGCGCGATAACGTGTACCACCTGCACCCGCAGGACCATGACCGCATGGAAAAGCATCACTGGTACGAGCTGGTGTGCCGCGCCACCGACCAGGTGCTGCAAGAACTGGTAGCCCGGCGCGGCGAAAACCGCCGCTGCTTCTGCTCTACGCCGCTCAGCCTCAATGGCTACCTGGTGGTGGTAGTGATTCAGCTGGCGGCCGATACGTATAATTCCTATTACACCCTGCCCGGCAAGCCCGGTCCCAACCGGCCTTGCTCGCTGCCGCACGCGGCGGTGCTGGAGTTTTTGCACGAGTGCACCCGCGCCCTACGCGAAGCCGACACCGCCGACAACGAGCAGCCGGTGCTCGACCGCGACTACAACGAGGTGCTGCGCGGCGCCGGCCGCCGCCTGATGCTGCGCATTTCGCCCGGCAATGCCCACGGCCTGTATGATGCCTGCCTGGGCGTGGCGGCCCTGCGCCACGAGGGCGACGAAGGCCGCGGCACCATGCTGCTGGGCCGCCGCCAGCACCCGGCCATCGTGCCGGTGCTGACCCTCGAAACGCCCGTGCCCCTGCGCGACCACCGCTCCATCCGCAAGCTGCTGGAGCTTACCGAGGGCAGCACCGGGCTGGTATCGGATGCGGCCCACGTATTCGGGCTGGGCCACCTGGTGCCGGAAAGCGCCCCCCAGTACGAGCCGCTGGCCACGGTGCATTTTACCAACCACTACGGCTGGGAGCTGCGCCACGCGGGCCACACGCTGATGCGCGTGGTGAGCAACACGCCGCGCCTGCCCCAGGGCAAGGTGCAGGCTGATAATTTTGCCCGCGTCATCCGTCAGGTATTTCCCGAAATTGATGACCCCAACGTGGAATACCTCTGGGAGCTGGCCCTCGAAGCCTCCAACCAGAGCCACGGTACCATGCTCTGCATCACGGCCGGCGCCAAGCCCGAGGCCGAACGCCTGCGCCGCCAGTGCTTTCGGGTGGTGCCCCGACCCATGACGCCGCCCGTGCTGCGCCAGGCCAGCAGCATCGACGGGGCAGTGCTCATTGAGCCTAGCGGCGTGTGCTACGCCATCGGGGTGATTCTCGACGGGCAGGCCACCGAGAAGGGCGACAGCAGCCGGGGCGCCCGCTACAACTCGGCCGTGCGCTACACGAGTTCTTCGCCCTACCCGTGCCTGGCTATCGTAGTGAGCGAAGATGGCTGGATTGACCTGCTGCCCTCGCCCCAGCACGCCGCCGTAGCAACGCCGGTGGTAAACGCGGCTGCCCGCTAGCACCGCCTTAAGCCGGCGGGCGCTATTTTCGCGGCTTCGCTCCTCGCTTTTTCCTCCAGTTCCTTTTATGATACTTATTGCCGACGGCGGCTCGACCAAAACCAGCTGGTGCCAGCTCTCCGACGCGGGCCAGCGCGTGTACTTCAACACGGAAGGCTACAATCCTGATTTTGTAAATACGCAGGATATTATTGCTTCGCTCGAAAAAAACCTGCCCGATACGCTGCCCCGCTCCGAAGTCCGCGAAATCTACTTCTACGGCGCCGGCGTGTCGAGCCCCGCCAAAGCCGAAGTAATCGCCGCCGCCATGCGCAAGGTTTTTACCGGCGCTAATAAAATTGAGGTGACCGAAGACCTGCTGGCGGCGGCTCGTGCCCTGCTGGGCCACCAGCCGGGCTTTGCCGCCATCCTGGGCACGGGCACCAACTCGTGCATCTACGACGGCCAGAAAATTACGTACAACGTGGACTCGCTAGGGTACTTCCTGGGCGATGAGGGCAGCGGCTCTTTTCTGGGCAAGCGCCTACTGCGCGACTACCTGCGCGGCCTGCTGCCCGACGGCCTGGGTGAGGCCCTGAAGGAAGAGTACAACCTCGGCTCGCGCAATGACATCCTGGACCGTCTCTACAACCAGCCGCTGCCCAACCGCTTCCTGGCTAGCTTCGCCAAGTTTTGCTACGACCACAACAACGTGAGCTACTGCCGCCAGATTGTAGTCGAGGCCTTCGAGGCCTTCTTCCAGAATCTGGTGCTGCACTACCCCGATTATCAGAACTATACCTTCAACTGCATCGGCTCGGTAGGCTACAATTTCCGCGATGCCCTCACGCAGGTAGCCAACGGCCACGGCATGCAGGTGGGCAAAATCATCCGCTCGCCCATCGACGACCTGGTGAGCTTCCACGAGCAGGCTGGCTAGCCTACTTCTATAAATTTTCAAGTAAGCACGTCCTGCTGAGCTTGCCGAAGCAGCTCAGCAGGACGTGCTTTTTTACTCGTTGTCGCCCTAGCTAGCTGGTATGCCGCGCTGTTATTTATTTTTACTAATCACGCTGTTCGCGCTTTCAGTCCGCGCCCAGCCTACTGAAAAGCCGCCCACCGGCGACGTATTTGTGGATGCCAACGGCGTGCTGCGCTGGCAAAATACCAAGCGTGAGGTAGCGCTGTTTGGCGTCAATTACACCGCGCCATTTGCCTATTCGTACCGGGCGCTGGCCCAGCGGGGCATCAAGCACGAAGATGCCATCGACCAGGACGTGTACCACCTGAGTCGGCTGGGCTTGGATGCGTTTCGGCTGCACGTGTGGGACATTGAGATTACTGATACGCTCGGCAACCTGCAGCCAAACGACCACCTGCGCCTGCTCGACTACTTGATTTCCAAGCTTAAGGCGCGGGGCATTAAGGTTATTCTTACGCCCATCGCCTACTGGGGCAATGCTTATCCCGAGCCCAAAAATACCGGCCCCGGCTTTTCGAGCATCTACGACAAGGGCGTGGCTTACACCAATCCGCGTGCCATTCGGGCGCAGGAAAATTATCTGGGGCAGTTTCTAAACCACCGCAACCAATACACTGGCCTGCTCAACCGCCAGGACCCCGACATCATCGCCTTTGAGGTGTGCAATGAGCCGCACTACCACCTGCCGCTAGCCCCCGTCACCAGCTTTGCCAACCGCCTGGTGGCGGCCATGCGCGCCACTGGCTATACCAAGCCCATTTTCTACAACATCGCCGAAAGCCCGCAGGTAAAGGATGCCATTCTGGATGCTAACGTGCAGGGAGTCAGCTTTCAGTGGTACCCCGAGAACCTGGTGGCGGGCCACGAGCTACGCGGCAATTTTCTGCCCTACGTAGACCAGTACCCGCTCCCTTATAAAGGCGATGCCCGCTTCGACCGCCGCGCCAAGATGGTCTACGAGTTTGAGTCGGCCGACGTGTTGCAGCCCATCATGTACCCGAGCATGGCGCGTAGCTTTCGGGCGGCGGGGTTTCAGTGGGCCACGCAGTTTGCCTACGACCCACTGGGCATCGCCTTCGCCAACACCGAGTACCAGACGCACTACCTCAACCTGGCCTACACGCCGGCCAAGGCCCTGAGCATGCTGATAGCCAGCCGCATATTTCACGCGCAGCCGCGCGGGCAGGCCGTGCCGCGCTACCCGGCCGACTCGGTTTTTGGGGCGGCGCTGGTGAGCTACCGCCGCCAACTGAGCGAGTGGAACACGCCGGGCGAGTTTTTTTATACCAGTAACACAAACGATAATCCAGTGCAGGCCGCCGCGCTGCGCCACGTGGCGGGCGTGGGCTCGTCGCGGGTGGTGCAGTACGGCGGCAGCGGTGCCTATTTTCTCGACCGGCTAGCCCCCGGCGTGTGGCGCCTCGAAGTACTGCCCGACGCCGTGCTGGTGAGCGACCCGTTTGCCACGCCCTCGCTCAGCAAAGCCGTGACGCGCATCGTGTGGGACGAGCAGCCGCTCAGCATTGCGCTGGCCGACCTGGGCACCGCATTTCAGCTCAAAGGCCTGAACGACGGCAATACCGCCCAGGCCCAGGCTAGCGGCGGCCGGCTGCTGGTGCGCCCCGGTGCCTTCTTGCTCACGAAGGCCGGCCAGGACAGCCGCGCCTGGACTGCACATTCGATTGTTGGCCCGCGCCGGCTGGGCGAGTTTGTGGCGCCGCCCGCCACGGCCGGGCTGCCCCAGGTGCGGCACCTGCCGGTGGCCCAGGCCACGGCCGGACAGCCGCTGGCCATCGTGGCCACGGTGGCCGGCGCCAGCCCCCAGGATAGCGTGCTGCTGGTAGCCCAGCACTACTACGGCCCCGTGCGCAGCCTAGCCATGCAGCCGACGCCCGGCCTGGCCACTAGCTGGCAGGCCAGCGTGCCCGCCGCCCTCACCTACCCCGGCCTGCTGCGCTACTGGGTGGTGCTGAAACGGGCCGGCCAAACGGAGCTTACCTTCCCCGGCAGGCAGCTGGGCACGCCGCGCGACTGGGATTTTTACCCCGCCGCCACGCCCTGGCAGGTGCCGCTGGTGGCGGCCACCGCGCCGCTGCCGCTCTTCACGGCTAGCCTCGACCGCGACGCGGTAGAGGCCAAGGGCATCAGCGACCGCAATTGGACCGACTACCCCACCACGGCTAGCGGCACGCTGGCCCTGCGCCTGCTCGTGAACCCAGCCAGGGAAGGCCAGCCGGCGCCCGCAGCTGGCCCGGCCGCCGCGCTGCGCGCCTACCTGGGGCTCAAAACGGCAGGGCGCATGACTGACTTAGGCAATTTTAAAGAATTGATTATCAGAGCTCAGACCAACCTGCCGGCCGCTACCACGCTGCGCGTAGTGCTGGTCACCCGCGATGCGATAGCTTACGAAGCCCCCGTGCCGCCGCTCGCGGCCGATGGCACGGCGCGGGTGCCGCTCAGTGCGCTGCGGCCGGCGCCGCTGCTACTCACGCCCCGGCCCTATCCGGGCTTTTTGCCGCTCACGTACCAGCCGCTAGCTAGCCCCGCTTTCCGGCTGGCCGACGTGGAGGTGCTGCAGCTCATTGTAAACCAGCCGGCTAGCCTGCGCGAGCAGCTGCGGGTAGATGTGGAATCAGTGGAGTTGCGCTAGGCCTCAATTAGCTGGTTTTTTGACTTAATTTATTCTCCATTCTCACCCTTTTGCTTTTTGCTTATGCGAACTTTTACCCGCCTGGCGGCCGCTGCGCTGCTGGTGCTAGCCAGCTGGCGGCCGACAGCCGCCCAAACCACCCCCGCTTTCGCTAAGGGCGCCGACATTAGTTGGGTGACCGAAATGGAAGCTGCCAACTACAAGTTTTACAACAAGGCCGGCAACCAACAGGACTTATTTCAATTGCTTCAGCAGGACTATGCGCTGAATACCATTCGGTTACGAGTGTGGGTAAATCCGGCTGGCGGCTACTGCGGCCCCGCCGACGTGCTGGCCAAGGCCAAGCGCGCCCAGGCGCTGGGCCAGCGCCTGCTCATCGACTTCCACTACAGCGACGACTTTGCCGACCCCGGCAAGCAAACCAAGCCCGCCGCCTGGCAGAGCTACACCGTGGCCCAGCTCAAGCAGGCGGTGTACGACCACACCAGCTCGGTACTTACCCTACTGAAAACTAACGGTATCACCCCCGAATGGGTGCAGGTGGGCAACGAAACCAACGATGGCATGCTGTGGCCCGAGGGCCGCATTATGGTGAATGGCTTCGCCAATTTCGCGGCGTTTGTTGACCAGGGCTACGCCGCCGTGAAGGCCGTGAGCCCCACCACCAAGGTCATTGCGCACTTTGCCAATGGGCAGAACAACGGGGCTTTCCGCTACTACTTCGACGGCCTGCAAGCCAACGGCGCGCGCTGGGACGTAATGGGGCTATCACTTTACCCCAATGCCGATACCTGGCCCACCTTCACCGCCCAGGCGCAGGCCAACATGAACGACCTCGTGGCCCGCTACCCCGGCAAGGAGGTAATGGTAGTCGAAACCGGGCTAGCCAACTACGTGCCCATCGCCACCCGCCAGATGTTGCTCGACCTCATCGCCAAAACCCAGGCTGTGCCTGGCAACAAGGGCCTGGGGGTACTTTATTGGGAACCCGAGGCGTATAACTGGAAAGGCTACACGCTTGGCGCCTGGGGCACCGACGGCCGCGCCACCGTGGCAATGGATGGCTTCCTGGCCCCGCCGCCCGCTACGCTCGTCTACAATCCCGGCTTTGAATACACGGCCGCCACCCAAAACCCGCTGGGCTGGACCACCACTTCGACCGCCGACGCCGATGCCGACTACACCGAAACCGGCGGCCACGCCAGCCAGTTTCGCCTCACCCACTACAAGGCCACGGCCTATCAGGTGCGTACTTTGCAGACTATCAGCAACCTGCCCAATGGCACTTACACCCTGCGCGCCTGGGCCCAGAGCGGTGGTGGCCAGCACACCTGCCAGCTGTATGCCCAGGCCAGCGGCGCCGCCACTGAGCAAAACGTGACGCTGCCCACCACCGGTACCTGGACCCAGATTCAGGTGCCGGGCATCGTCGTCACCAATGGCCAGTGCGAAATCGGCCTGCGCTCCGACGCCAACGCGGGCAACTACTGCAGCCTCGACGATGTGGAGCTGGTGGCTACTGTGCTGGCCACGGCCGCCCCGGCTAGCCTCGCCGGTGCCCCGCAGCTCTACCCAAACCCCGCGGCCGGCCTACTGACGCTGAGCTACTCGCTGGCGCGCCCGTGCGCTGTGCAGGTGGCCCTGCTCAGCCTAACTGGCCAGCGCCTGCGCACCCTAGCCGACCTGCCGCTAGCCCCAGCCGGCCCGCACACGCTGGCGCTGGGTACCCTGGCCGGCCTGCCCGCCGGGGTGTATCTGGTGCAGCTCACGGCCGACGGCTACACGAGTACGCAGCGCGTGGTGAAACCCTAGCCAGCCTCGTTTCTGCATACAAAAGCCCCCGCTGCGCTGGCAGCGGGGGCTTTTGTACTTAACTTAATGCGGTAGCTTAGAGCACCGATACTTTGCTGGTCGAAACCTTGTCGCCCACTTGCACGCGCATCAGGTACGTGCCAGTGGCCAGGCTAGCCACATCTACCGGAGTCGTTTGGGGACCTACCGGCTTGAGGCTGTTTTCGAGGGTGCGCACGGTGCGGCCCAGCAAATCAGTGAGTACGATGTTGACGTTGCTGGCGCGGTCAGTCACTTCATACGTCACCAACGATGTCCCACGCACGGGGTTCGGATACACGCTCAGGCTCAGGGCCGAAGCGGCTACTTTGGTAGCCAACACACCAGTGCCAATCTGATACGTTAAGAACTGCTTACCCGCGATTTGCGTAAAATCTTGGTCAGCTGCCAATGCAGTAGTTTGGTTAACGATGGGTGGAAAGGTATCTGTCGTAAAGATGCCTCCGTCATTTACATAGGCAACAAACATATCAATATTAGGCGTAGATGCCGTTAATCCTAGGTTGGCTAGGTCAAATTGAAATTCAGCTGCCGAATTAGCCGTATTGGCCGCAAGACTCGTCGAAGTAATATAAGCAGCTTGCCAGTTCAGGAATGGACCACTAGTAGCCGACGCAGTCGTCTTAGTTCCGACCTTATCAACGCTGCCTTGGTACGTATCGGGGACACCAGCAACAGGATTGCCGGTGGTATAGTCCACAGAACTTATATAACCATTTGCCATGCCAGTAGGCGATACGTTTAGGCGAATGCCGTAATCCACCTCAAAGTCCATGGTCGGCTTTTGCTTCAGTGGGCTTTGGCCGTCGTTGCCACCGGCCAGTTTAGTTCCGGCGGCTACTCCGGTTTTATTGGGCAGATTAAAATAAGCCACAATACCCGGATACGTAGTAGTCTGTTCGAATGAGCCAACCACCGCAATGTATAAGTGGGTAGCATCGGTACCTACGTAAAGAGCTTTCAGCCCGTGGTCGGCTACAGAGTGTGTTCCATTGTAAGCGCTTACTAGTTGATACTTGCCCGACATGTAAGTAGTGGCAATCTCAGTAGCGTCTACTTTCCCGTCAAGGATAATCTGCGCCTGAGCGCCGAAGGTGGTAGCTGCTAATACACCGGCAGCAGCAAGGGTAAATATTTTTCTCATGTTGTTGAAAAAAGAGGTGGGAGAAAGAGAATAGTAAAATGGCAGACAAGCTGAGCGGTAAGTAGTGCTTAGCGTGGCCCTAAGCGTGGCTTAGTGCGGTAAATGTAGAGAGCCCAGCTGAAAATAAACTGAAAAAAGTAGTTATTTCACACACTTTTTTCAGTTGATTCTCGTTGCCGGCCTTTTGTCACAAAAAACCCTGGCCAGCCACCGCTGGCCAGGGTTTTTTGTAGTAGGTAAGCTAGCGGACTATTGCACCAGCAAGCGGGTGGTCTGGGTTAGGTCGCCGGCTTGCAGGCGTACCAGGTACACGCCGGGGGCCAGGCCCTGCAAGGGCAGCCTTTGCGACTGCGCGCCGGCGGCCTGGCGGGCCGGGGCTAGCTGGCGCACGGTTTGGCCAAGCAGGTTTTGCACCGCGATGCTGGCCGTGGCCGCCGTAGGCAGCTGGTAGGCTACGGTGGTAGTGCCGGCGGCCGGATTCGGGGCCAGGCTCAGCTGGAAGGTAGCCGTTTGCTGGGTGCGGGTAGCGAGCGGGTTGGCCACGGCAATAGCCTTGCTCGTGTACACGGCATAGTCGCCGGGTTGCAGGCTCATGGTCATGGTCGGGCTGGTCACGTTCAGCGTGGTGCCGGTGAAGTAGTTATACCAGATACCGGTGCTGGGGAAGGTGAGGGTCGCGTTAGTGGCCACCACGTCAAAGTTGCCATACGTTACTACGGCCAGGTCGGCATTAGCAATGCTGATGCTCTTAACCGCGCCGCCCAGGTTCTGGGTATACGAGGTAAACGAGCTGAACACCGGCTGTTGCTTGAGCAGGGCCATCGCCTTGTAAGTATTGTAGAGGTGACGGCGGTTAGTATCCTGCTGGTAGTCCCAGCGGATGGGCTTGGCGGCCGTGCGGCAGTTATTGTTGATGGTGCCGTCCGAGCAGGTGTTGATGCTGTAGTCGTAGCCTAGCTCGCCAAACTGCCACACCATGCGCGGGCCGGGCTGCGAGAAGAAGAGCGCCGCCGACATTTCGTCGCGCTTGAGGCCGGTGGTGGGGTCCTTGGTCGAGTAAGTGCCGCTGCTGTTGCCGTAGGTTTTGTTCTTGAACTGCATCCGCTCCTCGTCGTGGCTTTCCATGTAGCCAATCGAGTTGGGCTTGCCCCAGCCCCGGCCACCCTGGTCGCCGTAGTAGCCAAAGCTCAGGTCCCAGCCGGTGGTGTAGCCCATCGCGGCCTGCGTGTAGCTGTAGTTCATATTGCCCCACAGCATCATGCCGAGGTCGCTCAGCACCTTGCCTTCGTCGGTGGGGTTAGCGGCGCTGGCCACGTCGGTGAAGTGCTCCAGAATGGGGTACGACGTGGGGTCGGTGCTCATCTGGGTGTTGTAGTAATCTTGCCAGATGTTGACGCGCGTCTGGTCAAACTGGCCGTAGGTTGCCGTCGTTTTGGGCACCTGGCTGAAGCCGCCGGCCAGGTCGAAGCGGTAGCCGTCGACGTGGTATTCCTGCAGCCAGTACTTGATGACGTTCTTCGAGAAGTATCGGGTGTAGGGGCTCTCGTGGTTCAGGTCGTTGTACACGCTGTAGGGGTGCGGCGCCGAGGTATTAAACCACGGGTTATCGGAAGTGGGGCCGCTCGAAATGTTGCCGTAGAGCTGCACCATCGGGCTCAGGCCGGTCGAGTGGTTGAGCACCATATCGAGCACCACGGCAATGCCCCGGCGGTGGCACTCGTCGATAAAGTCCTTAAGCGCATTCTTAGTGCCGTAGTATTTGTCGGGCGCGAAGTAGAAGCACGGGCTGTAGCCCCAGTTGTCGTTGCCGTCAAACTCGTTGATGGGCATCAGCTCGATGGTATTGACCCCTAGCCGCTGAATGTAGTTGAGCGTATCCTTCAGTGTCTGGTAGTCGTGGCGGGCCGTGAAGTCGCGCACCAGTAGCTCGTACACTACCATGTTGGTGCGGGCTGGGCGCTTAAACGTGGTGGTCTTCCAGGTATAGACCGCCTGACTGGTTTGCAGCACCGATACCAGGCCGGTAGTGCTGCCCGTAGGATAAGGCTTCAGGTTGGGATACGTGACGGCCGGAATATACTTGTCATTGTCCGGGTCCAGAATTTTGTCGCAGTACGGGTCAGCCACGCGCAGCTGGCCATCTACCAGAAACTGGTAGGCGTATTCCTGGCCCGCCGTGAGGCCGTCAATCTGCACCCACCAGCGGCCGGTAGCCGGGTCCGAGTCTACGGTCAAGGTTTTGTTCATCAGGCCGGCCGAGGTAGCCTGCCAGTTGTTGAACTCGCCAATCACGTACACAAAGCTCTTCTTGGGCGCCGTCAGACTCAAGATAACCGAGGTGCCGTTGGCCAGGTACGTGATGCCGTCGGGCTTGGCGCCGGCCGGCAGCGCGGCCGTCGTCACGGGCGGCGCCACAATAACGGTAGTCGTGGCCGTGGCCGTGGTCGTACCATCAGTAGCCGTGAGCACCAGCGTGTTCACGCCCTGCTGGCTGATGGTCACATTGGTCGAGAGCGAGGTGGCGTTGGTCACCTGCGTCACTTGCGCGCCATTGAGCGTGAGCGTAATCGTCGATGCCACCGTGGCCGTGCCCGCCACGGCTACCGAAGTGCCGGCCGCCACAATGGTATTAGCCGTGGCGGGGCTGGTGAAACTCACCTGCACGCCGGGCGTCACCAGAATATTACTGTTGCCCACGCCTTTGCCCTCGGGCGAGCCGCCCGAAGCGCGAAACACCATCGCCAGCTTTTTCAGCACCTCGCCTGAGGTCGCAAAGCCCGGATAGTAGGTGCGCGGCGTGAACGTGATGCTATACTTGTGGTTGCCGAGCGAGGTCATTTTCTCGGCGGCAATTGGGTTCGAATAGCTCGTACCAACCACAAAGTGCCAGTTCGTATCGTCCGTGCTTTTGTCGGTGATGAGCCCGGTCCAGATATATACGTCGCCGGTGTAAGCGGCTAGCCCGCCATTGCCCAGCGTAGCATCATAAGTAAGGGTAATGGGCGTATCGGCCGTGAAATACGACGGGCTGACCGTCACTGGCGACTGGGCCCAGGCTGCCGGGGCCCAGCCGGCCAACAGCAGGATGGCCAGCACCAAACGCCCCAGGAGTTGAGGTTTTTTCATAAAATGGGTGGGGAAAAGAAACAAGCGCCGCACCGCCAATCAAGTTGACTAGCCAGCGTCTCAGCTAAGATACAACACACCGAGCCCCTTTTCCAGCACATTCACGCGCATTTCACGGTGCTCACCTGCAAACGTTTGCGCTCTTTACCAGCTCCCCAAGGCCTTGTTACCGGCCTGCCCCCCGGCCCAGGCTACCTTTACGGCGCGCTTCGCGTATTGCCTGGTACGAGTGTATGTACCGACCATTAGTTGTGTTTTTATGAACGTAGGAGATAGAGTGCGGCTGCTCACGGGCACCGAGGAAGGCATTGTTACCCGCCTGCTCGACAGCGAGCTGGTCGAAGTAGCCATCGACAACGACTTTACCATTCCGGTGCTGCGCCGCGAGCTCGTGCTGGTGGCCGCCGAAGAAGGCCAGGCCTTCCGCCGCCCCGCCCCCGAGCCCGCCCGCCCCGCCACCGGCAGCAAGAAAAACAAGCCCCTGGGCGGCCAGCCCAAGACCCCGCGCCCTGGCCCGCCCGGCCCGGCCCCGGCTAGCCCCGCTGCCCGGCCGCAGCCCGCCGGCCCCAGTGCTGCTATGCCGCCACGGGCGGCCGCCACGCCCCCACCGCCCGCCGCCAAAGGCCTCTTCCTGGCCCTGGTGCACCAAGCGCCCGAGCTGCTGGCGCTGCACCTGCTCAACAATACCGAGGCCGAGGTAGTCTTTACCTACGGCGAAGAGCGCCAGGGCAAGTACCGCGCCCTGACCACCGGCCAGCTAAAGGCCAAGGCCGCCAGCGCCCCGCTAGCCCACCTGCACCTCAAGGACTTCGAGCAGTGGCCCGCCGTGGTGTTTCAGCTGCTAAGCTTTAAGCTGAATGCCGACACGGCCTACGACCTGCTCACCAAGCGCCAGTCGTTCAAGGCCAGCACCTTCTACACCAGCCGCCGCCCGGCGCCGGTTATTGGCAAGGAGGCGTATCTGTTTCAGCTCGACGAGCGCCCCGCCCCCGCCCTCAACCCCGAGAAGCTGGCCCAGGCCGAAGCCGCCCTGGAGGCCGCCGAAGCCGCCGCTAGCCCCGCCCCGCCCCTCAACCCCAAGCAGGCCAGCATATTGCAGCAGGCCCTGGCCGGCGACAAGCCCCTGGCCGTGCCGGCCGCCATTGCCCCCGCCCCGCCCAAGCCGGCCGCGGCCTTGGTGGCCCCGCCCCACGAGTTCGACCTGCACATCGAAAAGCTGCGCCCCGAAGGGGCTGAGGGCCTCAGCAACACCGCCATGCTGCGCCTCCAGCTCGATGCTTTTGAGGATGCCCTCAGCCGCGCCCTGGCTACTAACATGCACGAAATCATCTTCATCCACGGCGCCGGCAACGGCACGCTGCGCAAGGAAATTCACCGCCAGCTGAGCCGCAATAAGGACATTAAGTTTTTTGAAGAAGCCCAGAAGGAGAAATTTGGCTACGGCGCCACCCTGGTGCGACTGAAGTAGCCAATAGGCTTTCACCCTGCTTTCACAGCACAGCTGCTAGGTTTGCTAGCAACTTTATTTCGCTTTCTGCTATGGTAAAGCAGTTGCTTTGGGCGGGTCTGCTGGGGCTAGCCGGCTGCCAGACCAGCCGGCCCCAATCTCCTACTGGCATTTATAAAACTGCTGCTGCCTTCCGGCAGCGGCAGCCCAGCTTAGCGGGGCTCAATGCCGGCAAGGTCTTTCTGGCTCGCAAGGTGTACGTGGTGAATGCACCTGGTAGCGGCGAGCGGCGCACAAAAGTATCGCTCGATAGTGTATGGGGCTACGCCGGATCTAACCACGTGGCCTACCGGCTCTACAAACACGCGGCCTACGAAGTGGAGCAGGCTGATACGCTTTCAATTTATTCGCGGCTAACTAGTAATGGCAAAACGCAACAGCGCATCTACTTTTTCAGTCAAGGCCTGACGGGCCCTGTGCAGCGGCTATCGAAAAAGTATCTGAAACAAGCCTATGCTGATAATCCGCGCTTTCTTGACCCGCTAGCTTCCATGAAGTGGTATCATTCCTTGGCATTTTATGAGTCCCCACCGGCTGGGCCTCGCTCGTTCCGCGTGGTAGCGCTCTACCGGCAGTCGCTGGGCATGCCTGCAACCTACGCTCATTAATCATTTATGTACGACCTCATCGGCGACATTCACGGCCATGCCGACGAGCTGCGTGCCCTGCTAGCCCACCTCGGCTACCGGCCCGATGCCAGCGGCGTGCTGCGCCACCCTAGCGGGCGGCAGGTCATTTATCTGGGCGATTACATCGACCGGGGCCCGAAAATCCGCGAAACCTTGCAGCTGGTGCGCAGCATGGTGGACGGTGGCGCGGCGCTGGCCATATTGGGCAACCACGAATACAACGCGCTCGCCTTCTGGCAGTTTCATCCGGAGGGCGGGCACCTGCGGCCGCACAAGCCGCAGCACATTTTGCAGCACCTCGAAACCATTAAGGAGTTTCGTACCTCCGAGCTGTTTGCCGAGTGGCTAGGATATCTGGAGTGGTTTCTGACTTTGCCGCTGGCCCTGGAACTGCCTGGCCTGCGCGCCGTGCACGCCTGCTGGGAGCCTAGCCAGCTGGCCTACCTGCGCCAGCAGCTGCCCGACCTGCACCTCACCCGCGACTTTCTGCTGCGCGCCAGCCGCCGCGGCAGCCCCGAGTTCGAGGCCGCCGAAATTGTGCTCAAGGGCCGCGAGGACAAGTTGCCCGGTGGCCTCACCTTTGCCGACAAAGACGGGCACCGCCGCAGCCGCATGCGCCTGCGCTGGTGGCAAAACCCCGCCACTGCCCCCAGCTACGCCGATTATTACCTCGAAGACCTGGCCGAACTGCGCGGGCAGCCCGTCGATTTTTCGCACCTCGACCCTAGCTACTACCAGGACGACACGCCCGTTTTTTTCGGCCACTACTGGCTGCGCGGCACGCCGCAAATCCTCCAGCCTCACGCCGTGTGCCTCGACTACAGCGTGGCCCGCGGCGGCCAGCTCATCGGCTACCGCTGGGACGGCGAGCAGGTGCTGCGCGTCGATAAGCTGGTGTGGGTTCCTTAGTTTTTATAGCCATGACGCATTCCACTCCTGTCTTTACGCCCGCCGCCAGCCTCACTTGGGAAGCAACCGGCCCCGGCGTGCACCGCTCGCTGGTGGCCTACAACGATGACCTGCTGCTGGTTAAAGCAGAGTTTGCGGCAGGCGCCGTGGGCGCGCTGCATCAGCACGTGCACAGCCAGATTAGTTACGTCGAAAGCGGCGAGTTTGAAGTAACCGTGGGCGACGAGGTGCGCGTGCTGCGCGCCGGCGACTCGTTCTACGCCGCCCCCAACGTGCCCCACGGCGTGGTGGCGCGGCAGGCCGGCACGCTGCTCGACTCGTTCAGCCCCCTGCGGCTCGACTTTCTGCCTGCTACCAAATAGCCCGTACCTTTGCCTCCGCAGTGAGCCACCCCACCGCCGCGCCCAACGCAAATGCGGGCGGGGAGGAAAGTCCGGGCTACGCAGGGCACCCTGCTTCCTAACGGGAAGGACTGGCCAATCGGGCCAGGACAGCCAGTGCCACAGAAAATAACCGCCCGCAAGGGTAAGGGTGAAAAGGTGCGGTAAGAGCGCACCAGCGGCTGGGCAACCACGCCGGCTGGGTAAACCTCAGGGGTTGCAAGACCAAATAAGCAGACACGTCGCTAGCCTCTGCGGGGGCCGGCGGCACCGGGCGGCCCGCCCGGGTTTGCGGGTAGGTCGCTGGAGCCTAGGGGTGACCCTAGGCCTAGATAAATGGTGGGGCCGCCACCTGCGGAAACGCAGCAGGGCGGACAGAACCCGGCTTATCGGCTCATTGCGTAATTTCGGCGGCTGCTTTCGCAAGAAGGCAGCCGCTTTTTGTGGTGAACAGTGCGTAGTGAACAGTGAATAGTTCGCTTGCTGCTTTTCACTGCTCACTACTCACTATTTACTGCTCACTGCCCCGTGCCCCGCATTCTCATTATCGACGACGAAAAGGCCATTCGCCACACCCTCAAGGAAATCCTGGAGTTTGAAGGCTACCAGGTAGACCAGGCCGAGGATGGCCCGGCGGGGCTCGACCTGCTCATTCAGCAGAAGTACGACGTGGTGCTGTGCGATGTGAAAATGCCCAAGATGGATGGCCTCGAAGTACTGGAGCGCGCCCGCACGCTAGCCCCCGATGCGGCCTTCATCATGGTATCGGCCCACGGCAACATCGAAACCGCCGTGGACGCCACCAAAAAAGGCGCCTTCGATTTCCTGCCCAAGCCGCCCGACCTCAACCGCCTGCTCATCACGGTGCGCAATGCCCTCGACCGCAGCAAGCTCGTCACCGAAACCAAAACCCTCAAGAAAAAGCTGGCCGTGAGCACCGGCAAGGGCTCCGAAATGATAGGCAGCTCGGCCGCGCTAGGGTCGGTGCGCAAGGCCATTGAGAAGGTAGCGCCCACCGATGCCCGCGTGCTCATCACCGGCCCCAACGGCGCCGGCAAGGAGATGGTGGCTAGGCAGCTGCACCAGCTCAGCCCCCGCGCCAACGGCCCGCTGGTGGAAGTAAACTGCGCCGCTATTCCGAGCGAGCTAATTGAGAGCGAGTTATTCGGCCACGAAAAGGGCTCGTTCACGTCGGCCGTGAAGCAGCGCATTGGTAAGTTTGAGCAGGCCGACGGCGGCACGCTTTTCCTGGACGAAATCGGCGACATGAGCCTTTCGGCCCAGGCCAAGGTGCTGCGCGCCTTGCAGGAAAACAAGATTACCCGCGTGGGTGGCGAAAAAGAAATTTCGGTGAATGTGCGGGTGCTGGCGGCCACTAATAAGGACCTGCTCCAGGAAATCGCCGACAAGAATTTCCGCGAGGACTTGTATCACCGCCTCTCGGTTATTCTCATCCAGGTGCCGGCCCTCAACGACCGCCGCGAGGATATTCCGGATTTGGTGCAGAAATTCCTGCAAGACATTGCCGCCGACTACGGCAACAAGCCCAAAAATATATCGGCCGGCGCCCTCAAGTATCTGCAAGGCCTCGACTGGCGCGGCAATATCCGCGAGCTACGCAACGTGGTCGAGCGCCTCGTGATTATGAGTGATGCCACCATTGAAGAAGCCGACGCGAAGGCTTTTGCGGGAAAATAGCTTTAGACCTAAAACCCTCTTTGCATACCCTAGCGAGGCCGTTATTTAAGCCTCGCTAGGGTATTTTTATTACTATGGAAATCTCCCAGCAAGGTACTAGAATACGACGCACCTTGCGTATCCACTGGAGTGTTATGACCCTGTTGCTAATGGCTAGCATGGTAGCAGAGTTAATTGACTTTCCATGGAGTTCGCATGTGCATCCAAACCACTATTATTTCTACACAGAGAAAATTCTCGTTTTTATTATTTTTATCGTAGCTACCTACAGAAACAGTCGGTCGCTGTGGTTTTTTGTGCTAGTGGTAAATTCTTTAAAAGCGGTGAGCCTATTAAGATTTTATTTTACTACTGACTACGAAATCCCGTCTACTTACTATTATCGCGAATACACTATTATATTATTTCGCTTGAAATTACCTTTCGTAGCAGACCTGCTTTTTGGAAATCATTTAGGGAATGCTTTACTAATGCTGAGCCTTTATGGCTACTGGCTTTATCAGTGCGAAAAGCTTTTGCAGACAGCTGGCCCCAATACGCGCTAGCTTGAATTACACCAGCTGGCTGCACCCGCGAATATCCGAGTTATCCAGCCGCCCCAGCACTTCAAAAGCCCCGCTAGGGTGCCGGCGGGCTAAGTCTTTGGTTTCGATGAAGGCGCAGCTGTCCACGTTGGCCAGGTCGATGACGTTGATGGCACCGTCGGCCCGGTCCTCAGCCACTGAGAACGGGTCGGCGGGGTCGCGCAGCAGCACCCGCAGCTGCGGCGGGCAGTAAAATAGTCCCTCGCCCGGCGAGTAGGCCTGGCTCAGCAGCTCGGTCATGCCGTATTCGGAGTGCAGAGGCGCGGGGCCGAAAGCCGCCTGCAATTCCTGGTGCAGCTCCTCACGAATCATCTCGCGGCGGCGGCCCTTCATGCCACCGGTTTCGAGCACGGTTAGGTTTTGCAGCTCAGGTGCCGGGCCAACTTCGGCGGCCAGGTCAAGCAGCGCGTAGGTGACGCCGAAAAGCATGACGCGGCGGCCGGGCTGCTGCTTGGCATCGGCTAGGGCGCGCAGCAGCCCGGCGTGGTCGCGCAGGAAAAAAGCGGGCTGGCTTTGGCCTGAGCGCTGGGCAAAATCGGCCACCATCGCTACCAGCGAAGACTCACCCTGCTCCAGATACGAGGGCAGTAGAGCCAGAAAAATCCAGTCGGTGAGCGGCCCGTAAGCCGCCTCAAAGATGGCCGCCGCATTGGCGCGGTACAGGGCCGGGTCGCGCACGAGGTGGCGGCTGCGCTGCTGCAAAGTAGTGCCGCTGCTTCTGAACACCTCCTGCGGCTGCCACTGGCTAGGGTCGGTGCGTACTTCGTGGGTCTTGAAAAACTCGATGGGCAAAAACGGGATATCCACTAGGCGCTGCACGGCCGCCGGGTCGCGGCCCAGGCTAGCCAAAAAATCGCGGTAGGGCGGGCAACGTACCGCCTGGTACCGGAACAGCGACAGGGCTGCCGCCTCAAAAGCAGCCGGCACAAGGTGCGTCAGGGTGTGGTAGTTGGCTCCCAGAAAAGTGGCGCGGAAACTCATAATACGAAGCGAGGGTTAGGCAGAAAGCGGGCACGGGCACGGGCTGCTTACATTTACGCCAGCACAACAAACCACGCGCCTGCACGTTGGCGCTAGGGGCAACGGCGGCACTGGTGGGCTTTATTTTTTTTGCGTTTGCGTATGAATTTGTTTCGACTAGCCTATTCAATCGGTGGCCTGGGCCTGCTGGCCACCAGCCTGAGCGCTTGCCTCAAAGCACCGGAGTATTCCACTACGCCCTCTATCAGCTTCAACGACATTCAGGATATTCGCATTCAGCCAAAGCAGGCAGGCGGGCAGCCGCTCGACTCTATCCGCATGACCATCAACTACCAGGATGGCGACGGCGACCTGGGACTGACATCGGATGAGCGCAAAAACCCGCCCTACGACTACCAGAAGGGTGCCAACAAGTTTTATAATAATTTCTTCGTCGAGCCCTTCGTCCGCAACACCGTCACCGGCAAGTATGAGTCGGTAGTTTCGAAGGGCCTGACCACGGCCGGCGCCTACAACGGTGCGTTTCCGCACCCTACCACGACCACCGACAGCAAAGCCGCGCCCATCAAGGGCACGCTCACCTATGCTCCCATCGCCTTTGGCCTGGGCGATATCTTTCAACCCCGCGACAGCGTGCGTTTTGAGATATCCATTGCCGACCGCGCTCTGCACGTGAGCAATACCATTACTACCCGCAGCGTCTATATTCTGCCTCGCTAGCCGGTTGCCAGCCAAGCGTTTATTCCCAGCGAGGCCCCCGTTGCGCCTGCAAGCAGGTTGGCAGCGGGGTCCTTGGTTGTTTAATAAATAGCCGGGAAGCTAGCCGGGTCAGTTTCGCGCAGCAGCTCGTAGGCCGCGTCGAATACGTCCTCCGCATTGGGCTTGGAGAAATAGTCGCCATCCGAGCCGTAGGGCGGGCGGTGGGCCTGCGCGGCGATGCAGCGCGGCGCCGAGTCGAGCAGCTGGTAGGCCTGCTGGCCGTCGAGCACCTGCTGCATCATGTAGGCGGTGGCGCCGCCGGGCACGTCCTCATCGGCAAAGATGACGCGGCCGGTTTTGCGCAGGCTGTCGGCAATGAGCTGGTCGGTATCGAAGGGCAATAGCGTCTGCACGTCAATTACTTCGGTCGATATACCTACCTCGGCCAGCTGCTTGGCGGCGTCGAGCACAATACGGCACATTGAGCCGTAGGTGACGATGGTAAGGTCTTCACCCTGACGCAGTACCTCGGGACGGCCTAGCGGCAGCGTAAACTCGCCGATATTGGCCGGCAGCTTTTCCTTGAGGCGGTAGCCGTTCAGGCACTCAATGACGATAGCCGGCTCGTCCGAGCGCAGCAAGGTGTTGTAGAAACCCGCCGCCTGGGTCATGTCGCGCGGCACGCACAAGTGCATGCCCCGGATGGCTCCGAGTATCATTTGGATGGGCGAGCCCGAGTGCCAGATGCCCTCCAGCCGGTGCCCGCGGGTGCGCACGATGAGCGGCGCCTTCTGCCCGCCCTTGGTGCGGTATTGCAGGCAGGCCACGTCATCGCTCAATATCTGAATGGCATAGAGCAGGTAGTCCAGGTATTGAATCTCGGTAATGGGCCGCAGGCCGCGCAGCGCCGCCCCAATGCCCTGCCCCACAATGGTGCACTCGCGAATACCAGTATCCGTAACGCGCAGCGCGCCGAATTTCTCCTGCAAGCCCGCAAACGCCTGGTTTACATCGCCAATGTGGCCCACGTCTTCGCCGATGGCGAAGATGCGCGGGTCGCGCTCGAAGTTGGCCGTGAAGCAGGCTTGCAGCACCTCGCGGCCATCGACCAGGGGCGCGTCGGGCGCAAACTGCACGGGCACCTCCTCGATGTTGCCCACCGCCTCGTCGCTCTGGCTGAAGAGGTAGGAGTTGTAGCGGTCGGTATTTTCGGCCTCGCACTGCTCGAGCAGGCGCTGGGCGGCGCGGCGGCCGGCGCTGGGGCGGTTGCCGCGCACCTGGCGCAGGGCCCGGCGCAGCGTGCGCACAATGTCGGCCCGAATGGGCGTCACGTTGGTTTTTAAGGTATTGACCAGCTCGGCCAGGCTGTTTTCTTCGCCGGCCTCGGCCACCATCTTGTTGAGAATCACCAGCGCCTCTTCGCGCTCCTGCTGAATGGGGTCGAAAAATGCCGACCACGCCGTGGTGCGCGCCTGCTTGATGGTGGCGGCGGCCGTTTTTTCAATTTGGGCCAGTTCGTCTTCAGCAGCTAGGCCCTCGGTGAGCAGGTACTCGCGGAACTTCGTGAGGCAGTCGTGCTCCTCCTCCCAGCTCAGGCGGGCCTTGGGCTTGTAGCGCTCGTGCGAGCCGCTGGTGCTGTGGCCCTGCGGCTGCGTCACCTCGGTCACATGCACGAGCACCGGCACGTGCTGCTCGCGGCACACGGCGGCGGCGCGCTGGTAGGTATCCACGAGGCTCGGGTAGTCCCAGCCGCGCACCACAAAAATCTCGAAGCCGTCCTGGCCCTCACCTTCGCGCTGAAAGCCAGCCAGAATAGCCGAAATACTCTGCTTGGTCGTCTGATATTCAGCCGGCACCGAAATGCCGTAGTGGTCGTCCCACACCGACATCAGGAGCGGGATTTGCAGCACACCGGCCGCATTGATAGCTTCAAAAAACACGCCCTCCGAGGTACTGGCGTTGCCGATGGTGCCGAAGGCCACCTCGTTGCCATTCACCGAAAAGTCGGTGTACTGGTGCAGCGCCGGGTTTTGGCGGTAAAGCTTGCTGGCGTAGGCTAGCCCCACGAGGCGCGGCATCTGGCCGCCGGTGGGCGAGATGTCGGCCGACGAATTCTTGCTGGAAGTTTGGGGCTTGAACTTGCCGTCGTCGTCGAGCAGGCGGGTGCCAAAGTGGCCGTTCATGGCCCGGCCGGCGGTGCTGGGGTCGGCCTCGGGGTCGGCGTGGGCGTAGAGCTGGGCAAAATACTGCTGCCAGGTCAGCTCCCCGATGGCCACCATAAAGGTCTGGTCGCGGTAGTAGCCGGCGCGAAAGTCGCCATTTTGGAAGGCCCTGGCCATGGCAAGCTGGGGCAATTCTTTGCCATCGCCGAAGATGCCAAATTTGGCCTTGCCCATAAACACCTCGCGGCGGCCGGCCAGCGAGGCGTGGCGGCTTTCCCAGGCCAGGCGGTAGTCGGCGAGCAGCTCGGCTGAGGAAAGGGACAGGTGCACCGGGGTCGTACCAGATACGGTTGCGGCCGGGGCTAGCAGCGCGTCAGACATAAGAACAAGGTAATAGGATGGGTGGGTGGGAAAGCAGCAGTGCGATGCCGCAAATTTACGAAACAGCCCGGGGGCCGGCCGTATATTTGCCTGTAGCCCCGGCCGGCCAGGGTTAAGTAATTGTTAGTCTAGCACATTCGCCGGGCGATGGCCCGGCGCTTCTTCCCTATGCGACTCCTTTCTACCCTTGTTTTGTGCGTGCTGGCCCTGGCGGCCCGCGCCCAGGGCGTGCTCACCTTCGAGAGCACCGACCACGACTTTGGCAAGGTGCCCGAGGGCACGATGGCCACCTACGAGTTCAAGTTTAAAAACACGGGCAATCAGCCGATTGTGATTGCCAATGCCCAGGCTAGCTGCGGCTGCACCACGCCCGAGTGGACCAAGGCGCCCGTGATGCCGGGCAAGTCGGGCATCATCAAGGCCGTGTACAACAGCGCCGGCCGCCCCGGCGTATTTGCCAAGACCGTGACCGTGGTAAGCAATGCCTCCGAGCCCAGCAAAGTGCTTAGTCTCAAGGGCACCGTGCTGACCAAAGAAGAGCTGCGCGCTACCCTCACGCCGGCCCAGCTGGCCGCCTCGCCGCGCCTGGTGCTGGAGCGGCCAGGCTATGATTTTGGCCGCATCGAGGCCGGCACGCAGTCGGTGGCGCGCATCGGGGTGCGCAATACCGGCCCTAAGGATTTGGTACTGACTACCGTGTCGTCGCCGTGCTACTGCGTGGGCTACCGCGCGACGCCGGCACCTATCAAGCCCGGCCAGAGCGCCGTGGTGGAGCTGGTTTATGCCCAGCGCGCCGTGGGCCCGGCCACGGAGGTGGTCACGCTGGACTCGAACGACCTGCACGGCGATACCAAACTAACGCTTAAGGCCAACGTGGTGAAGGACTTAGTCCCCACCAGCCTCGTGAAGGAGAGCGGCGCCTCAGTGCCATTTAAGTAGGCGCTAGCCCCTCATTCAGCGTAAAGCCATGCCGGTTTGGCAGGGCTTTTTTTCGGGCCTGCTTATTGATTGATGTAGGTACATTATTTTTACCGAAAATTAACCTTAAGCGCCATGAGCCTCTCAACCTCCTCCCCCGCCGCCGAAACTTACGCCGTGCCCGCGGGCACCAGCATCGGCCACATTCACTTGCAAGTCACTGATATGAAGCGGGCGCTGGCCTTCTACCACGGCCTGCTGGGCTTTGAGGTGATGCTGGACATGGGCTCGGCGGCTTTTCTTTCGGCCGACGGCTACCACCACCACATCGGGCTCAATACCTGGCACAGCCAGGGCGGCCGGCCGGCCGTGCGCGAGGGCGTGGCGGGCCTCTACCACGCGGCGATTTTGTATAAAGACCGGGCGGGGCTAGCCACCGTGGTGAGGCGCCTGCTGCAAGCCGGCTACCCGCTGCGCGGCGCCTCCGACCACGGTGTGAGCGAGGCCATTTACCTCGACGATCCCGACGGCAACGGCCTGGAGCTGTACTGGGACCGCCCCCGCGCCGAGTGGCCCACCACGCCCGACGGCAAGCTGACCATGTACACGCACCCGCTCGACGTGCCGGGTTTGCTGCGCCTGGCGAACTAAAAGCCCGTCGGCAGTGTAGCAGCGGCCGTATCTTTACGGCACGTTTTCTCCTCTCCACTTCCCCCTCCCCTGCCCCATGCTTATCGGTGTTCCGAAGGAAATCAAGAATAATGAAAATCGCGTTGGCCTCACTCCGGCCGGCGTAGCTGAGCTGCGCAAGCACGGCCACTCGCTGCTGGTGCAGGCGAGCGCGGGCGAAGGCTCGGGCTTTACCGATGCCGAGTACGAGCAGGCGGGCGCCAAGCTGCTGCCCACCATTGCCGACGTGTACGGGCAGGCCGAGATGATTATCAAGGTAAAGGAGCCGATTGCCGAGGAGTATCCGCTCATCAAGGAGAATCAGCTGCTGTTCACCTACTTCCACTTCGCCAGCGGCGAAGAGCTGACCCACGCTATGATAGCCCGCAAGGCCATCTGCCTCGCGTATGAAACCGTGGAGCTGCCCTCACGGGCGCTGCCGCTGCTTATTCCGATGAGCGAGGTGGCCGGCCGCATGGCCCCGCAGGAAGGCGCCAAGTACCTGGAGAAGCCGCTGAAAGGCCGGGGCATTCTGCTGGGCGGCGTGCCCGGCGTGAAGCCCGCGCACGTGCTGGTGCTGGGCGCCGGCATCGTGGGCACGCAGGCCGCCAAGGTAGCCGCCGGCCTCGGCGCGCAGGTGACGGTGATGGACATCAGCCTGAACCGCCTGCGCGAGCTCGACGACTTCATGCCCAAGAACGTGGTGACGCAGTACTCCAACGAGTACAACATCCGCGAAGCCATCAAAACTGCCGACCTCGTGGTGGGCGCCGTGCTGATTCCGGGCGCCAAGGCCCCACACCTCATCACCCGCGACATGCTCAAGACCATGCGCCCCGGCACCGTGCTCGTGGACGTGGCCGTGGACCAGGGCGGCTGCATCGAAACCTGCAAGCCCACGACCCACGAAAACCCGACCTTCATCATCGACGACGTGGTGCACTACTGCGTGGCCAACATGCCCGGCGCCGTGCCCTACACCAGCACCCTGGCCCTCACCAACGCCACGCTGCCCTACGCCGTGAAGCTGGCCAACCTGGGCTGGCAGGAAGCCTGCCGCCGCGACGAGGCCCTGCGCCTCGGCCTGAACGTGGTGCACGGCGAGGTCGTGTACAAAGGCGTAGCTGAAGCCTGGAACCTGCCCTTAGTAGATGTGGATTCGGTGCTCGAAGGCGCCGCTGTGTAATGCGTAGCGCGGACTTTTAGTCCGCGTTTGCGCCGATTGAAACGCGAACTGCAAAGTTCGCGCTACTTAAAAAAAGCCTGCTGGATATACATCCGGCAGGCTTTTTTGTGCGCCCCGCCGGCCTGACTTAAACAAAAGGCCCTAGCCCGGTGTAGCTAGCACCCGTTAGTACGCATGTTGATTTTCGCCTTTCTCTCTACCCTGTTGCTAGCCCTTGGCTGGCTAGGCCCCACGCCGCAGCCGCAGGCAGCCAACCAGGCTAGCCAGCCGATGCTCAATTTTCCGGTGCCGGCCGGGGTCGTCAATCAGCTATTCTACCTCCAACGCGACCCTAATACTAACACTATCATTTACCAACTCAATGTGAACCGAGCAGGTCAGATTGATGAGGATGAGCCGATAAACGTGTTCTGGCTGCGCTACGACGAGCAGGGCCAGCGTAAGGACCTGAACTATATTCAGCGCAAATTTGCCTACGGCCTGAGCGCCGACAAGCTGGCGCCTGAGAAATACCAGCTAAAATTCGCGGCCTACAACAAGGTGCCGTTTTACTTGATGCGTTGGGGCGCTGACAAGACCTTCCACGTGTTCACGATTATCAACAATAAGCAAATCGTGCTCTCCCGCGTGTATTTGCGCATCGAGGGCGGCACGTTTTGGGTGCCCAACGTGCGCTATATCGAGTTTAAGGGCTGGGACGCGGCGACCCGCGCGCCGGTGGTCACGCGCATCGCGGTGTAGCCAGGGCCCTAGCCAGCCGCCAGCCGGCTAGCCTCGGCGTAGGTTGGAATATCGGCCAGACGCTCGTTTAGCCCCGCCTCAAAATCTACGCGCCAGCAGTAGTGCACCAAGCCATTGGTAAGCAGCAAGAACGGCGCGCGCATGGTTTGGTTGTAGGTGGCGGCCTGCTGGGCCACGGCCGGCGTAATGGCCACGCTCGGGCGCTTGCACTCTACCAGCAGCAGCGGCCGGCCGGCGGGGCCCAGCGCCACGAGGTCGGTGCGCTTCTGGCGCTGGTTGTAGCGGTGGCCGCGCTCCAGGCTGAGCAGGCCGCGCGGGTAGCCTAAGTGCCGCAGCAGGTACTGCGCTACGTGCTGGCGCACCCACTCTTCGGGGGTCAGGGCCACGTACTTGCGGCGCAGCTCATCCCATATTTCGGGGATATTCGCCAAATTTTGCCTAATTTTGTGGTCGAAAGGCGGCAGGTCCAGCACTTGCATCACCTCCAAAGGTACGGGTTTTGGTAGTCGCATTTCGCCTGGGTTTACCACCCGCCGCGCCGCCGTACCCTACCGGGTAGGCGGCTTTTTTCGTTTTGCCTACTCGCTAGCCTAGCCACATTCCCTTAGTAATCAACCATTAACCAACACCTTATGAAGACTAAAGAAGATATTGTTAATAACTGGCTGCCGCGCTATACGGGCGTGGCCCTGCACGAGTTTGGGCAGTACATCCTGCTTACCAACTTCAGCAACTACGTGTACATGTTTGCCGAGCAGTTTGGCGTGGAGGTGCGCGGCACCGACAAGCCGATGCAGTCGGCCACCTCGGGTGGCATCACCATCATCAACTTCGGCATGGGCTCGCCAATGGCGGCCACCGTCATGGATTTGCTGTCGGCCATCAAGCCCAAGGCGGCGCTTTTCCTGGGCAAGTGCGGCGGCCTGAAGAAGACCAAGCTCGGCGACCTGGTGCTGCCCATCGCGGCCATTCGCGGCGACGGTACTTCGGACGACTACCTGCCCAAGGAAATCCCGGCGCTGCCCTCCTTCCGCTTGCAGCGCGCCGTGTCGTCGATGATTAAGAAGCACGAATTGGACTACTACACCGGCACCGTGTACACTACCAACCGCCGCGTGTGGGAGCACGACCAGGACTTCAAGGATTACCTGAAGCGCGTGCGGGCCCTGGCCGTGGATATGGAAACGGCCACCATCTTCGTGGTGGGCTTCATGAATGACATTCCGCACGGTGCGCTGCTGCTCGTGAGCGACAACCCCATGACGCCCGAAGGCGTGAAAACGGCCGAGTCGGACTCAAAAGTGACGACCAACTTTGTGAAGCAGCACCTCCTGATTGGCATCGAGTCGCTGCTCGAACTCAAGAACTCGGGCGAGTCGGTGAAGCACCTGAAATTCGAATAGCCCGCCGAGCAGCTGCGCTGAACTTCGTTGGAGACGGATTTAACTGGCACGCTTGCCGGTGGCAGGCTATCTGGTTTGGGGGCGTTTTGGTGCGCCCGCTCTCTGGTGAGAACGGGCTTAGCTTTGCCCATGACCTTCGCTTTTTGAACTTTGCATACCGTTTTGTACCATGCGGCTTTTTTATAGACCTGGGAGTGCTTTAGCACTGGGGGCTGCGTTTGGGCTGGCTAGCTGCCAGCCTCAGCGCGAGGCCGTTGACCTCCTCGTGACGAATGCTACGGTGTATACCGTCGACTCGACTTTCAGCAAGGCCCAGGCGTTTGCCGTGCGCGACGGGCGCTTTGTAGCCGTGGGCACTACTGCCGGCTTGCAGGGGCGCTACCAGGCTAGCCAGACGGTAGATGCGCAGGGCCAGTTTATTTACCCGGGCTTTTACGATGCGCACTGCCACTTCTACCGCTATGCGCTGGGGCTGCGCTCGGCCAATCTGGTGGGAGCTAACTCGTGGGCCGAAACGGTGGGCCGCCTCACGGCGCACCGCCAGCAGCAGCCCGGCGCGGCGTGGCTCACGGGCCGGGGCTGGGACCAGAACGACTGGCCCGGCCGGCGCTTCCCCACTAAAGACACGCTCGACGTGCTGTTTCCGAACGTGCCCGTGCTCATCGCCCGCGTCGATGGCCACGCGGCGCTCGTCAACCAAAAGGCGCTCGACCTGGCGGGCATTACGGCGCGCACGCCCATCAGCGGCGGCGTGATTGGGCGCGACGCCCAGGGCCGCCTCACCGGCCTGCTGGTCGATAATGCGGTGAAGCTGGTGGCCGCCAAAATCCCCGAGCCCCGCCCCGCCGAGGCCGATGCTGCCTTGCTGCAAGGCCAGCAAAACTGCCTGGCCGTGGGCCTCACCAGCCTCGCCGACGCCGGCCTCGACCGCGCCGACATTGAGCGGATGGCTAGCCTGCAACGAGCCGGCAAGCTGCACCTGCGGCTCTATACCATGCTCAACCCCACGCCCGAGAACAAAGCCTATTACCTGCCGAAAGGGCCGTATTTCAGCGATAACCTCACGATTTCGGCTTTTAAAGTCTACGCCGATGGGGCGCTGGGCTCGCGGGGGGCGGCGCTGCTAGCCCCCTACACCGACCGGCCCCACGAGAAAGGGTTTTTACTGCAACACCCCGAATACTACCGGGCGCTGGCCAAAGAGCTGGCGTCTACCAAGTTTCAGATGAACACCCACGCCATCGGCGACTCCAGCAACCGGCTGCTGCTCGACATTTATGGCGCCGCCTTGCTGGGCCAGCCCGACCGCCGCTGGCGCATCGAGCACGCGCAGGTGGTGAGCAAGCAAGATATTCCGAAGTTTGGGAAATACCACATTGTGCCCTCGGTGCAACCCACCCACGCCACCTCAGACATGTACTGGGCCGGCGAGCGGCTAGGGGCGCAGCGCCTGCAAACCGCCTATGCCTATCAGGATTTGCTGAAGCAATACGGCCAGCTGGCGCTAGGGTCCGACTTTCCGGTCGAGGATATTAACCCGCTCTATGGCTACCACGCGGCCGTGGCCCGGCAAGATGCCAAGAACTACCCTAGCGGCGGCTTCCAGATGAGCAATGCCCTCACCCGCGAGCAGGCCCTGCGCGGCATGACCACCTGGGCCGCCCACGCCGCCTTCGAGGACAAGCGCAAAGGCCAGATTAAGCCCGGTATGCTGGCCGATTTTGTGGTGCTGAAAACCGACTTGCTGACCGCGCCCAATGAGCAGCTGCGCACCGCGCCCGTGCAGCAGACCTGGATTGGTGGTAAGCAGGTGTTTACAGCCAGGCCTTAAAAGCCATAAAAAAATCGTCGGCCATACTGAGCTTGCGACGCATCCGGCCAGCGTAGAACGGCTTGTTCTAACCTGATAAGATGCTGCGCAAGCCCAGCATGACCGCCGGTAAGGTCGGATTGATTTAAAACCCGCCGGGCTCGTCAGCCGAGCCACCATAGATGCCGGGTACCGCGATGTCGAGCAGGCGCAGGTACACCGTGAGCTGGCCGCGGTGGTGAATACTGTGGTTGAGCCCCATAATGCGCAGGGCGGCGCCCTTGGGGCGGTCCATGAGCAGTTGCTCGCCGCGCCGCAGCTGGAAGCCTTCGGTTAGCTTTTCGTCGTCGCTCGTACGTAGGGCCTGGCGCAGGTCGGCGCTAAACTGGTCGAAGCGGGCTAGCAGCTCGGCAGTGCTAGTGGGGCTGGGCGGCGGCTTAGGCGCGTTGGGGTCGAGAAAGTCGCGCTGGCTGGTTTCGATGAAAAGCTGCTTGAACCGCAGCAAGTTGACGATGTGCGAGGCCAGCGTGCCCATTTTCATCGACTTGGGGTGCGGCTGGTAGTCGAACTTATCGTCGGGAACGCGTTCGAGAACCTTGCGCGTCACGGCCAGCTCACGGTCGAGTTCTTCGAGGATATTCTGCTGGATGGAAGAAGTATGCATGTAGGGGGTGGAGAAAAGCGTTCGCTAGCTCAACCGAGGCGGCGCTAAACGGTTTGCGGGCGGCCCATTTCGGCCGGCGCTGAAGCGGGCGGCGGGGGTAGGTGGCTGGCACCCGGCACATCCTCGCGCAACTTCTTGCCGCGCAGCTGCAACAGGAAAATCAAGCCCAGGATGAAGAACACAATGAGCGCCAGGATGCTGTTGCGCATCGAGCCGGTTACCTGGTTAATGATGCCAAACGTGGCCGTCCCAATTACGATGCTGAGCTTTTCAGTTACGTCGAAGAAGCTGAAAAAGGCGGCCGAGTTAGGCGTATTTTCGGGAATAATCTTGGAGTAAGTCGAGCGGCTCAAGCTTTGAATGGCGCCCATCGTGAGGCCGATAACGGAGGCCAGCGCGTAGAAGCTCCAGCCAGCCTGCACGAAGTAGCCCGCGATGCAAATCAGCATCCAAATAAACACCGACCAGCTCAGGGCGCGGGTGTTGCCGATGCGCTCGCTGAGCTTGGCAAACAAATAGGCACCCGCAATGGCCACCACTTGCAGCAGCAAAATGGTGAGGATGAGCGCGCCCGAGTCGAGGTGCAGCTCGTCGGTGCCGAAGAGCGTGGCCACGTACATCACCGTTTGCACGCCCATGTTGTAGGTGAAATAGGCTAGCAAAAACTTCTTGACATTGGGCAATTGCTTGAGCTGGTCCCACACCTTGCCTAGCTCGCGGAAGCCATTGAGCAGCCAGCCGCCCTCGGCCGCCGGCGCATCGGCGGGGCGGCCCAGGTCGGGCGGCAGCGTGGCAAAGGGAATCTGGGCAAAACCGGCCCACCACAGGCCCGTCAGCAGAAAGGAAAGCTGCGCCGCGCGCGCGCCGCCGATACCAATTTTATCGTGAAACTGATTAATGACCAAGCAGATAACCAGCAAAATTACTGAGCCCACGTAGCCCATCGAAAACCCCTTGGCCGACAACGAATCGAATTTCTCCTCGGAGCTGATTTCGGGCAAGTAGGAATTGTAGAAAACGATGCTGCCCGAAAAGCCCACCGTGGCCGCCACAAAAATGAACGTGGACAGCGTGAGCGTAGCTGGCCCGAAGAAATACAGCCCCGCGCACGCCGCCGCCCCGATGTAGCAGAATACCTGCAAGAACAGCTTTTTTCGGCCCGAAAAATCGGCCAGCGACGTCAGAAACGGACTGACGATAGCAATGAGCAGAAACGAGACCGAAATGGCGTAGTTGAGCAACGACGAGCCCGGCACCTGCATCCCCAGGAAGTTCACCGGGCTCTGGCCATTGTCGGTGTGGGTAATCTGCTTAATAACACTCGACCAGTAAATCGGAAAAATCGAGCTGGTAATCACGAGCGGGTATACCGAGTTGGCCCAGTCGTAGAACGTCCAGCCGGTAGTGATGCGCTTGTTGTCTTTTTCGACGGTGCCGGGGGCGGCGGTAGCAGTAGGCTGCATAGAGAAGTCGTGAAGAAAGGATGCCCGAAGGTAGCGGCCAGCAAGCTAGCCGGCCAGCTTCTCACTCACAAGCAATCGTCCGCTTTGCCCCAAAGTGGCGCCCATTTTCTATGCTCGACGAGTAGATAGGTGGCTGTAGAAACGCATCCTTGTGTCTCAACACTGCCAGACCCGCCTGATGCCGATGCACAACAATTGCCTTCCATACGCATCAGCATTAATGCAACGTTGTTTCAAATAGTAAAACTTGGTTTATCTTTGAGAAGTGAAACCGGCACACTAGCCGGCCCCGCTCCTACTTATGCTAGATGTACTTATTATTGGCGGCAGCTACGCCGGCCTCAGCGCGGCGCTGGCCCTGGGCCGCGCCCGCCGCTCGGTGCTGGTGCTAGATGCCAGCCGCCCGCGCAACCGCTTCACGCCCCACGCCCACAACCTGCTGCTGCACGACGGCGACGCCCCCGCTGACCTAGCGGCCCGCGCCCGCCAGCAGGTAGCCGCTTATCCCACCGTGCAGCTACTCGAAGCCCAGGCCACCACCGCTACCAAGCTTCCCGATGGCTCGTTTGAGGTGGGCACTGGGGCGCACGGCACCTTCGTGGCTAGCCGGCTGCTGCTCGCCACGGGCCTGCGCGACGAGCTACCGCCCGTGCCGGGCTTTGCCGAATGCTGGGGCAAATCGGTTATTCACTGCCCGTTTTGCCACGGCTACGAGGTGGCCGACCAGCCCACCGGCATCTGGAATAATGGCGACGAGGTAGGCCACCAAGTGAAGCTGCTGCTGAACTGGTCGCGCCAGCTCACCATATTCACCAACGGCCCGGCCACGTTTAGGCCCGAAGTGCATGAGCTGCTGCAAGCCCACGCCATCGAGCTGATAGAAACGCCCGTGACCGGGGTATTGCACACCGATGGGCAGCTCACGGGCTTGCGCCTGGCCGATGGCCGCACCCGGCCGCTGCCCGTGCTCTACGCCCGCCTGCCGTGGCACCAAGCTAGCGAACTGCCCCAGCAGCTAGGCTGCGAAATCACCGAGCAGGTGCTCATTCGCACCGATGCTAGCTACCGCACCACGGTGCCGGGCGTATATGCCGCTGGCGACTGTAGTGTGGCCCCGCCGCAGTTGGCCCTGGCCATTGCGGCCGGCAATCTGGCGGGTGCCAGCCTGAGCCGGGAGCTTATTATGGGAAGCTAACAGAATAAACCCCGGTGGCTAAGGGCATTAAAAGAGTTATCAGTTGCCGGGGTTTTCACAAATCCGGTACCCCTACCCTAGCGCGGCATACTGCGCCTCGGTATCGACATCGGTGGCGCCGCCGGGGAAGGCTACGGTAGGCAGGTGCGCATACTGCTGCAATAACTCGCGGGCGCCGCTCGCCCCGCGCAAGGCTAGCAGCTGCGGAAAAATGGCGCGGCTGAATAGCGCGGGCACCCCCTGCGTGCCGGCGTAGGCCGAGGCCACTACCGGCTGCCCGGTAGACTGAAACTGCACGATGAGCTGGCCGATAACTTCTTCATGCAGCAGCGGCTGGTCGCAGAGGATGACGATAACGGCATCGACTTTGGCGGCCTCGGCGGCCGTTTCCAGCTCAGCCAGGCCGGCGGCGATGCTGCCGCCCATGCCATCGGGCCAATTGTCGTTGCGGACCACGTGGAAGGGCAAGCCCTCGATTTCGGGCAGCAGCTCGTCGTGGAGGGCGCCGGTCACGAGCACCAGCGGGCGGCAGGGGCTAGCGGCGGCCACCTCGGCGGCGTGGCGCAGCAGGGTTTGGCCTTTATACGGAAGCAGTTGCTTGGGGCGGGCCAGCCGCGACGACGAGCCGGCCGCCAGCAGCAGCAGGCCCACGGTAGCAATGGGGTCGTTGTGCATCTAACGAAAGTGCGTTTGTTGAACTGTTTATTTGGTACAGAACACAAAAGAACGTCCCGCTGAGCTTGCCGAAGCGCCCCTACCGCCTCGTTGGGTTAGTGACCCTGGCGGTGCGGCAGAAATGCTTCGGTAGGCTCAGCAGGGCGCGCTTAGGTTTAGGCGGCAATGATTTTAGCTGGCTAGCCCGGCCAGCAGCACCTTATCGGGCGTGAGGGGCAGGTCGCGCAGGCGCTTGCCAGTGGCGTGGTACACGGCATTGGCCACGGCAGCGGCCACGCCCACCATCGCGATTTCGCCGATGCCTTTCACCCCCATCGCATTGATGTAGGGGTCGTGTTCCTCCACAAATTCGACGGTCATGTTCGGGATGTCAGCGTTGACTGGCACGTGGTAGCTAGCCAGGTCGGCGTTGGTGTAGCGCGAGAAGTTGGGGTCGCGCACAGTTTCTTCCATCAGCGCCGAGCCGATGCCGAAGATGGCCCCACCGATAATCTGCGAGCGGGCCGTTTGGGCGTTCAGAATGCGGCCCGCCCCAATCACGCTCACCCACTTGCTTACCCGGATGGTACCCAGGTCCATATCGACCCGCACCTCGCAAAAGTGCGCGCCAAACGAGTGCATGGAGTGGTGGCCGGCTTCGTCTTTGTGGGCCGGGTCGGCGTTTTTGGCCGAGCTGGCGTCTTCGTAGCCCGAGCCGTATTTGCCCTGGGCCATGCCTTCGATGTCGGTGAGCTCGCCGCGCTTCATCAGGTCGCCAAACATCTCTCCTTTTTTAGGGTCTTTCCTGAGGAAAAGCCGGCCTTTCTCAACGGTTACGTCTTCTGGCTTGGCTTTGTAAAGCGGCGATTTCTTATCGATTACTGCCGCCTTAATGAGCTTCTGCCACACATCCTGGCAGGCCAGAAAAATACTCGACGATACCGTGCCCGCCGCCGTGGAGCCGCCCGAGTTGGGGGCCGTGGGCAGCTGCGTATCGCCCAGCTCGAAGCGCACTTTTTCGATGGGCAGGCCCAGCGAGTCGGCGGCTACCTGCGTCATGACGGTGTAGGTGCCGGTGCCGAGGTCGGTGGCACCGCTCTGCACTACGGCGTGGCCATCGGCGTAGAGGCGGGCGCGGGCCGTGCCCTGCGAGTTGTGCACCGGATAGCTAGCCGAGGCCATGCCCATGCCCACGAGATAGCGGCCGTCGCGGGTGGCGCCGGCTTTGGGGTTGCGCTGGCTCCAGCCAAAGAGCTCGGCGCCGCGGGCGTAGCACTGCTTCAGGCTTTTGCTACTCCACTGCTGGCCGGTGCTGTAGTCGTGGTCGGCGTAGTTGCGCAGGCGAATCTCGATAGGGTCCACGCCTATTTTATAGGCCAGGTCATCCATTGAGCACTCAATGGCAAACGAGCCCGGCGCCTCGCCCGGCGCCCGCATAAAGGTGGACGTCATCACGTTGGCCCGCGCCAGCTCGTAGCTCGCGTCAAACGTGGGGCTGGCGTAGAGCAGGTCCACAATCTTGGAATTAGCCTCGGCGTAGTTGTCCCAGGGCGAAGTCGTGGACTTCTTGGTGTGCACGAGCGCGGTCAGTTTGCCATCGGCCGTGGCGCCCAGCTGCACGGTCTGCTCCTGGTCTTCGCGGTGGCCCATGCTCGTAAACATCTGCTCGCGGGTTAGCATCAGCTTCACCGGGCGGTTCACGGCCTTGGCGGCCTGCACCGTGAGCACGGTGTGCGGCCAGCACGAGCCCTTGCAGCCAAAGCCGCCGCCTAGGTACTTGGTAATGACGCGCACCTGCTCGCGGGGCAGGCCGGTCATGGCCGAGAGGGCCGACTGCGTGCGCGTCACGCCCTGCGTCGATTCGTACACCGTGAGGCGGTCGGGCGCTTCCCAAAAGGCCGTGGTCGAGCCCGGCTCCATCGGGTTGTGGTTGTACACCGGGTGGCTGTAGGTGGCCGTAAGCTGAATGGGCGCGCCGGCAAAAGCCGTCTTGGCATCGCCGCGCTTGGTGTGGGCGTCCGCCTTACCATCCTGCACCTTCTGCGGGTCAAACAACTCCGCTTTCGGCTGCTTGTAGTTGGCGATAGGGTCGCTCTTTTGGTAGGCTACCTTCACCAGCGTGGCGGCGTGGGTAGCGTGCTCCAGGGTGTCGGCCACCACCAGCGCCACGGGCTGGGCGGCGTAAAAAATCTCATCGCCGGTGAGGGGCAGAAAGCCCATCGGAGCCCCAATATCCTTCTTACCCTGCGGGTCATTGGGCGTTTTGGCTAGCTTGGGCAGGTTTTGGTGGGTGAGCACGGCGATAACGCCCGGCTCGCGCGCGGCGGCCGAGGTGTCGATGCGCTGAATCTTACCCTTCGCAATAGGGCTGGTAGCCAGCACGCCGTAGGTGAGACCGGGCAGCGGAAACTCGGCCGAGTATTTGGCCTTGCCCATCACCTTTTCGCGCCCCTCGACGCGGATGAGCGGCTGGCCGACAAAGCCACCCGGCTGGTCAGAAAATTGGGGTTCGGAATCCATAACGAATGCTTAAGCAACGACCTCTAACAATGCCCGCACCAACGTGCGCTGGGCTAGCTCCACTTTAAACTTATTGTGCTCGCGCGGGGCAGCATCGCGCACGACCAGCGCGGCGGCGGCGCGGAAGTTTTCCTCCGTCGGCGCTTTGCCCACGAGGGCTTTTTCCACGGCGGGCACGCGCCAGGGCACGGTGCCCACGCCGCCCAGCGCCACCCGAGCCGAGCGAATAATACCCCCCTGCACATCGAGCCCCACGGCGGCCGAAGTCAGCGCATAGGCGTAGCTGGCGCGGTCGCGCACCTTAAGATAGTGCGACTTGCGGGCGTGCGCGGCGGCCGGCACCGTAATGGCCGTAATCAGTTCGCCGGGCGCGAGGTGGTTTTCGATGTGCGGCGTCGAGCCGGGCAGCTTGTAAAAATCGGCCAGCGGCACGGTGCGGGTGGTGCCTTTCGGGCTTTCCAGCGTCAGCTTGGCTTCCAGGGCCACCAGGGCTACGGCCAGGTCGGAGGGATGGGTGGCAATGCAGCTCGGCGAGCCGCCCAAGATAGCCAGGGTGCGGTTGTCGCCGGTTTGGGCGGGGCAGCCCGAGCCGGGCACGCGCTTATTGCACGGAAAAGCCACGTCGCGATAGTAGCCGCAGCGGGTTTTCTGCAGGAGGTTGCCGCCCATGCTGGCCATGTTGCGCAGCTGCGGCGAGGCCGAGGCTAGCAGCGCCTGCGAGATAACGGGGTAGTTCTGCACCACCTGCGGGTGCTCGCCCACGTCGCTCATGCGCTCCAGGGCCCCGATGCGCAGGCCGGTAGCCGCATTGTCGATGCCCAGCAGCGCGAGCTTGTTGATGTCAATCAGCAGGGTGTGGTGCTCGATATTCGACTTCATGATGTCGAGCAGCGTGGTGCCGCCGCCGATGAAGGCGGCTTGTTTATCAGTTTCCTTGGTCGTAGTGGCTTCCTTGGTAGAAGCGGCCTGGGTGTAGGCAAAATTGTCCATCAGAATTAGCCTTTAGCAGATTGCCCGGCCACGTCGCGCACGGCAGCCAGAATATTGGGGTAAGCGCCGCAGCGGCAGATGTTGCCGCTCATCCACTCGCGGGCCTGGTCGTCGGTGGTGGCGTGGCCTTCCTTCACGCAGGCTACGCCGCTCATGATTTGGCCCGGCGTGCAGTAGCCGCATTGGAAGCCGTCGTGCTTGAGAAAAGCCTCCTGCATGGGATGCAGCTCCTCGCCTTTCGCCAAGCCTTCGATGGTGGTGATTTGCTTACCCTGGGCCATCACGGCCAGGGTCAGGCAGCTATTGACGCGGCGACCATCGATGTGCACCGTGCAGGCGCCGCACTGGCCGTGGTCGCAGCCTTTTTTGGTGCCCGTCAGGTCCAGGTACTCGCGCAGGGCGTCGAGCAAGGTGGTACGCGGCTCCAAGCGCAGGCTTTTCACCTGGCCATTAATGTTGAGGCTCATGGGCGTGGCGCCCGAAAGAACAGGGCTAGCCGGGGCCAGCTTATCGGCCAGGGCTTCGGCCTGGCTGGCGATGGGCGGGGCCAGGGCTACGCCCAGCAGGCCGCCGGTTTGCTTTAGAAAAGAGCGGCGCGAGGGGCCTTGCGGCGTCGGGTTGGCCGCGTCGGGCGTGTGGTCGTCAGGGTACATACGGGCAGCGCGTGGTGAGGCTGTTAGGTAGTACGCAGAAAGTCCAGTGGCTGTTTACCTGTTCGTTACCCATTCAGCACTGGTCATTTTACGCGGTGGGCAGGCCAGGGCGCTAAGCTCCGTAATAGCGCCGGCTAAGCGGCTAAGGGTGTAGCAACTAAAAAGAAGACTGGGGCCGAGCATAAAAACGCCTGCTACAACTAGCAGGCGTTCATTTTCCATATGGCCGCAGCGCAGGCTAGTGCGCGTGGCGCGCGGTCCATTTGGGGTCGTAGCGCGTGCCCCCAAACAGGTACAGCATCAGCGCCCGCGAGTAGCGAAACACCAGCGGCGTCGAAATGAGCGTGATAATGGCCACGGCCACCACGTACACCCACGTCGGCGGGTCGCCGGCCAAGTAGTAGAGCAGGATGCCTACCACGGCAAACGTGCCCACCGCAAAGCCAAAGCTGATGTACATGGCCCCGAAGTAAAAGCCCGGCTCGGGCTCAAACGCTTGCCCGCACACGGGGCACTCGGCCGGCATGTCGGTAAACTTGGTGAGGCTGAGCGCGGAGTTGGTAAACAGCTTGCCCTGGTGGCAGCGCGGGCAGCGCAAAGCCAGCAGCGCGAGCGTAGACGATTCGATGGGAGCGGCGGCGATAGACATAAGACAGTAGCGAAACGCTGAATGACCCGGCAAAGGTACCGGCCCCACTAGCCCACCAACAGAGCCGCGCACGGGCAAAAACCGCACAAATCAACGCTGCCGCCGAAAGGCCTCGGGGGTTATGCCTACGTGCTTTTTGAAGGGCCGGCTGAAATACGAGGCATCGTCGTAGCCCAGGGCCTGGGCCAGCTGGGCCACCGAGTCGGCCGAGTGGCGCAACTGGCGCTGGGCCTCGGCCATCACGCGGGCCAGGATGAGGTCGCGGGCCGGGTGCCCCACCACCCGCTGGCAAATTGCCGTGAGGTGGTTAGGCGTAACGTGTAATTTATCGGCGTAAAAGGCCACGGTTTTCTCGTGCCGGAAATGCTGGTTGAGCAGCCGGCTAAACTCGCTCACCTGCTGGCGGCCCAGCGCGGCAGCCGGCGCGGGTGCCGCCGGGTAGTGCCGGGCCGCCAGCTCCAACACCAGAAACAGATAGGCGGCTACCACCTCATCGCCGGGCACGGCGGGCGGGCTAGCCTCGGCCCAGAGCTGGCCCAGCAGCGGCGCAATGGGTGTTTCGGCCGGCGCCAGGTACCGCACCGGCAAGTGGCCAGGGTCGAAAAACGGGTAGCCTTGCAGCCGGCCCGCCGGGTAGCGCCGCTGGTAAAACTCGGCCTCAAAAAACACGATGTAGCCCGCCGCGTCGGGGCTCAGCGCCCAGCCGTGCACCTGCCCCGGCGCCAGAAAAAACAGCGCGCCCGGCCGCAGCTCATACGCTTGCAAATCAATGGTGTGCGTGCCGCCGCCCTGCGTGATATACAGCAGCAGATAAAAATCGTGCGCGTGCGGCGCGCTCACGCCCGGAAACCGGGCCGCGTGGGTTTGGAGGCGCTGCACGTAGTAGGGCCGGCGCGCAGCGGGCTCAGTAGCCTCGGGCGCCGGGAAGGCGGCTAGCGGCAAGATGGGCAGGGTGGCGGGCTTCATCGGGGCGCAAGAAACGCGGGCGGGCTAAATAAAGCATCCGGCAAAATGCTTTGGTTGCCTGCCAACTGCACTACTGGCTTCAACAAAAAAGCGCCTACCGGTACCGGTAGGCGCTTTTTTGTCCAATGGGCTACCCCCTGCCCCTACTGCGGGTTGGGCTTGTTTTCGCGCTTTTCAATCTGGGGCTCCTTCGCGGCGCGCATGGGGTTGGCCTGGGGGGCGTTGTTACCCACCTGGCTAGCCTGGAACAGGTCGAAGCGCGAGGCCGAGGGCTGGCGCGGGTAGGCGTTGTTGCTCAGGTCGGTATCAGCCGTTTGCTGTAGCGGGTCGATAACGAACGACACTACATTCTTGGGCGAGATGATGAGCTTGGTTACCTGCTCGTTATTCTTACGCCAGATTTCGGCCGGAATGGTCTGGGTTTCCTGGGTGCCGTCGTCGTAGGTCATTTGCAGCACCACCGGCATCACGAGGCCGCCCACGTTGCGCAAACTCAGCTCGTAGAGGTTCAGGTTGCCGTTGAGGCGCTGCTGCTGGGTGGGGCTCAGGGTGCTGATATACTGGTTGTAACGCTGCTGGTCGGCGTCGGTCACCGCCAGCGGGTCGTAGCTATTGTAGAAGTCCTTGAGCTCGGGCTTGTCTTCTACGGCCGTGGTTTTGAGGTCGGTAGCGTTACGCTGGGCCGAGAGGCTGGGCAGCTGGGCCTGGCGCTCGGTAATCATGCGCTTGCTTTCCACGCTGGGGTTCTTGGAGCTGGGGCGGAAGTACTTCACGCCTTCCAGCGAGATGTCGCAGCGGTCGGTGCCGTAGAACCAGCCGCGCCAGAACCAGTCGAGGTCCACCGCCGAGGCGTCTTCCATGGTGCGGAAAAAGTCGGCCGGTTGCGGGTGCTTGTAGGCCCAGCGCGTGGCGTAGGTTTTGAAAGCGTAGTCAAATAGCTCGCGGCCCATCACCGTTTCGCGCAGGATGTTGAGGGCCGTGGCGGGCTTGCCGTAGGCGTTGTTGCCAAACTGCAATACCGACTCCGAGTTGGTCATAATTGGGGTTTGCAGGCTCTTGTCGGTGCGCATGTAGTCCACGATGTTGCGGGGTTCGCCGCGTCGGCTGGGGTAGTTGCGCTCCCACTCCTGCTCGGTGAGGTACTGGCAGAAAGTGTTGAGGCCCTCGTCCATCCAGGTCCACTGGCGCTCGTCGGAGTTCACAATCATCGGGAAGAAGTTGTGGCCCACCTCGTGGATAATTACCGAAATCATCCCGTATTTGCGGTCAGCCGAGTAGGTGCCGTCCTTCTCGGGCCGGCCGCCGTTAAAGCAAATCATCGGGTACTCCATGCCGCCCACCGGCCCGTGCACCGAAATGGCCACCGGGTAGGCGTACGGGATGGTGAACTTCGAATACGTCTTGATGGTGTGCGCCACTACCTCGGTCGAGTACTGGCCCCACAGCGGGTTGCCCTCCTTAGGATAGTAGCTCATGCAGAGCACCGGCACGCCATTCTGCGAAATGCCCATGGCATCCCAGATGAACTTGCGCGAGCTGGCCCAGGCAAAGTCGCGCACGTTTTTGGCGGCGAAGGTCCAGGTTTTGGTGCCGCTAGCCCGCTTGCCTTCGGCCTGGGTGGCTTCGGCCTGCGTCACGATGAGCACCGGCTTCTTAGCGTTCTTGGCCGAGGCTAGCCGCTGGCGCTGGGCGCTGGTGAGCACCTGGTCGGGATTCTGGAGCGTGCCGGTGGCGCCCACCACGTGGTCGGCGGGCGCGGTGATGCTCACGCGGTAGTCGCCGAAAGGCAGCGTAAACTCGCCGTTGCCCAAAAACTGCTTGTTCTGCCAGCCCGTGGCGTCGGAGTAGACGGCCATGCGCGGGTAAAACTGCGCGATTTCGTAGAGGTAGTTTTTGTCCTCCGGAAAGTACTCGTAGCCGCTGCGCTCGTTGATTTTCAGCTGGTCGCTGATGTTGTAGCTCCACTTCACACCAAAGCTCACCTTCTGGCCCGGCCGCAGCGCGGTGGGCAAGTCGATGCGCATCATGGTGTGGTTGATGGTGTATTTCAAGGCTTTGCCGCCGGCGTCGGTCACGGCCGCGATTTTGTAGCCGCCGTCAAACTCGGCCGTCGCCATCTGGTTGTCGAGCTCCTGAAACGAGAGGCGGCCGTTGCTCACCTGCCCCACGTTGGTGGCGGCGGTAATGGAGTTTTTGGCCAGGATATTCTGGTCGAGCTGCACCCACAGGTAGGGCAGCGCATCGGGCGAGAGGTTGGTGTAGGTAATTGTTTCCGAGCCCGTAATGGCCTGCTTGGCATCGTCGAGGCTCACGCGAATGTTATAGTCGGCGCGCTGCTGCCAGTAGCGGGGGCCGGGCGCGCCGCTGGCGGTGCGGTACTCGTTGGGGGTGGGCAGCTCGGTGCCGAGCTGCTCAAACTTGTCGGTGCCCGAGTTGGTGGTTTGGGCCCGGCCGATTGCCGGCGCCAGCAGCAACCCTAGCCCGGCGGCTAGTAGCGAAATGCGCATAAACGAAGATTAAATGAGAAACAACTGCTAAAGGCGGCGAAGATAAGCCGCAGGTTGCGGCGGCCGACAGGTAATAAGTGACGGGTAATCGGTAAGGTCTTTAAAATATGCCGCCCTGCATTACCTACTACCCATTACTTGTTACCCATTTGCAAGAGCAGCAGCGTGGCCACCCCGAGCGCCGCCCCGCTCACGGTGAGTATCCAGTCGCGCCGGGCCACGCCCAGCAGGCGCAGCAGCACAAAGCCCAGCACTAAAATCGCGCTCACGACTACTAATTGCCCTAGCTCCACGCCCAGGTTGAAGGAGAGCAGCTCGACTACGGGACGGCTTTTGGCGCCGAGCAGCGCCCGCAGGTAGTTGGAAAACCCCAGGCCGTGAATGAGGCCAAACGCGGCGGCCAGGGCATTGGGCACGGTCCAGAGCACAGGCGGGTCGCGGCGCGAGCGGCGGTCCGGCACCGCCTGCCGCATATTGACCAAGGCCGTGAGGATAATAGTAACCGGAATAAGCGCCTCAATTACGGGGGCATTTATGCCTACAATGCCCAGCGTGGCCAGGGCCAAGGTGATGGAGTGGCCCACCGTGAAGCTCGTGACCAGTGCCACCACGCGGCGCCAGTCGGCCAGTACGTAGGGCGCGCACAGGGCCAGCAAAAACGTGAGGTGGTCGGTGGCCTGCCAGCTGCAAATATGCAGGAACCCAAGCTGCAAATAGGTAGTGAAGAAGGACATAGCCCGCAAAGAAACAGCGCGCCGCGTAAAAGGCCAGGCTGGGGCGCTCCCCGCTAGGGCCGGGCGGGCAGGGCAACCAGCACGCTGGGCGTGGTGTGCGCGGCCAGGCTTTTTTTGGTGGCCACCACGCGGTAGTAGCAGCGCGGGCCAGTGACCGGTCGCGCATCGATAGCCACGAAATTATACTGCGTATCGGTGCGGGACTTCTGGCGGCTCACCCGCGTAAAATGCACGTTATCAAGCGAGCGCTGCACCTCGCAGGTGATGCCAGCCATCGCCCAACTGATATTCCACCGCAGGGTAACCTGGCCAGGGCCAGCGGCAGCTTGCAGATTGGCCACGGCCAGGTCGGGCGCCTGGCAGGTGCCAAACTCGGGCCCGAGCGCTGTCGGGTTCCAGGCAGCCACGGGCGCGCCCGGCCGGCTGGCGCCAGGGCCAAACAGCGTGGCTAGGGTATAGGCTACCGTATCGGTCGGGGCCAGCTGGCGCGACCAGCCCACGCGCTGGCTAACGTCGATAAGTCGCCCGCCGAAGTCCCGGGAATTGTACTCGGCGTTCAGGATTTTTGTCGTGTCGGTGCCCGCATCCCATAGGGCCCAGCCGGCCGGTAATATCTGGCGGCCCAGCCGGGCGCTGAGGAAAACCACTTTGTTGTGGGCCAGCGTGCCGGCGGCTTCCGAAAACCGGGCGGCGTTTTGCCAGGGCCGGCCCAAGTAGTAGGGCGTGGCGCCGTTATCGGGCAGCGTGGCACCGCGAAACAGGTAGCCATAGGCCTGGGTGGCGGGCGTGTTGGCCGCCGTGATGTAGGAGCTTGTCGCATTACTCGCCCGAGCCTTGGCGTAGATGGTACAGTTGTCGAAAATGGCGATGGCGTTGCCGAAAATAAAATCCACGTTACCATCAATGTAGCAGTCGCGGAAGTAGTGGCGCGATACCGCGCCGCCGCTCTCGTAAGTCAGCAGCGTGTCCTGATTGCCCATAAAGCGGCAGTTTTTGAACGCTGCTCGGTCGGCGTACAAGCTCACGGCCACCGCCTGCGAGCCGTTGCCGAAGGAATTGGCAAACGTCAGGTTGAGGGCTGAGAAGTCAGTAGCATTCACCACGATACTACCCGAGCCGCCGGTGCCCAGCGTACCGCCCCGGCCGTCGGGGGTCTTATTGTCGTCGTGCCAGGTGAGGATAGTGTTGGCCACGCTCTGGCCCACCAGCTGCACAAAGGGCTTGGAGGCCGGCACCGTTACCTTCTCGCTGTAAATACCATCCTTGATATAAATGGTAAAGACCGCGGTGCGGCCATCGGGCACGGCCGCCACGGCCGCCTGAACAGTGCGGTAATCGCCGCTGCCATCCTGAGCCACGGTCAGGTTATAGGCAAGCAGCCGGGCGCTGCCCGCCAGTAGCAGTAAGAGCAGCAGGCTCGCCCGAAGGCCAGCCACCAGGCACCACGTACGGGTAGTTACAGGCATATGTCAGGCGGAAGAAAGGGCGGGAATACCCCGAATATCCTTCGACCCGCAGGCAATTACTGCGGGGCAATGCACCTTTATTTATGCAATCGTTGCCAGTTTGATGAGAATAAAACGCCGCTCAATTCCGCCGGTCTTGCTGGCCGAGCACCAACTGGCAGCGTGCTCCTCTACCCGGCTCGGTATCAGTCGGCTAGCCTCCTCTGCCGGGGCGTCGCAACCAGTACTTACCTATTAAGAGGAAAGAGTAGCTTTTTAACTCTATGTTTGCCAAGTCAATGTCAGGCCCTACCAGCTTTATTAAAACCGGCTTGTTCTTTCCACTGCATAGGCAGGGCCGTGTCACTGGCTTATCCCACTACCCTACTTCCTTTTATGACAAAACTTTACATTATTTTATTATTTTAGGCTGGCCTGCTGGCTACTCACACTGCGCAGGCGCAAATTCTACCGGTTACTAACCCGGCCCCCCGAGTGGCGGCTTCCGTGGTACCCAGCCCCCTAACTCGTGCCGACACGGCCCGCGCCATCCGGAAGCTATTCAAAAGCCGGCGCGGTGGCGGTGCCGGCTGGCTGGGCTTTGGCACGGCAAGCATCCTGGCTTCTACCCTACCGGCGCTGCAAACCACCAGCGCCGGCGTATGGACACCCGGCGTGGTGGCCGGCTCGGCCTTTCTGCTCATTGGGTTGAACAAGCGCATCCAGTTCCGGCCCGGCCGCGAGCGGCAGGTGCTGCGCGAGTTGGCGGCCACCGGCCACCTACCCACGAGTGTATTCCGACGCCTGCGGAAAAACTTCGCGCCCATCCGCGGGGCAGCTACCGACTACGACCCGCTGTTGGCCCCCGATATTCGGCCCGCCGCCGTGGCCCAGGCCCTCACCCCTGCCCAATTGGCCAATGCCGCGCGCGCCGATACGCTGCGGGCCATCAACCGCCTGTTTGAGCGCCGCCGCAAGGGTGGCCGCCGCTGGAATTACCTGGGCCTAGCCAGCTCGCTGTCGCTGGTTCGCCTGCTGGCCCGCCCCGACAACAACGACACAAATGTGAACGGGGGCGGCCTGGCCATTATAGCCGGGGCCTTCATCGCCGCACCAGTCGCCATCGGCATCACTAATCTGGTAGCCTACAGCGAAGCCCACGAAACCGAGGTTGAAAACGCTTACCGCGCCGGCAAGCCGCTCCCAAAGAAAATTCGGCAGCGAATTAAGAAGAAGGATTTGCAACCACTAGACTAGACAAGGCCCCGCTAGCATACTGCCAGCGGGGCCTTGTCTATTTAACTAACTTTATTACACCGTCGGCAGCTCCACGTTCTCGAAGTGCACCTGGCCATCTTCTAGCACGGCCTCAACAACAGCATCCTTAGACACCTTGCCCGAGAGTATCTCCTTGCTCAGCTCGTTCAGAATCACGCGCTGCAACACGCGCTTGAGCGGGCGGGCGCCGAACTGCGGGTCGAAGCCCTGCTCGCCGAGGTAGTCGAGTACCTCGTCGGTGGCTTCGAGGCTGATGCCGGCTTCTTGCAGGCGCTGCTGGATTTGCTTGAACTGGATATCGACAATCTTGCGGATTTCCTTGCGCTTGAGGGGCTGGAATAGCACGATTTCGTCGATGCGGTTCAGGAACTCGGGGCGCATGTGCTGGCGCAGGCGCTCCACTACTTCGTCGCGGGTGCGGTCCACAATTTCTTCTACTTCCATCAGATTGTGCTCATCCAAGTGCTTGAAATTCTTTTGGATGATGTCGGCCCCCGTGTTCGATGTCATGATGATGATGGTGTTCTTGAAGTTCGCCACCCGGCCTTTGTTGTCGGTGAGGCGGCCATCGTCGAGCACTTGCAGCAAGATGTTAAACACGTCGGGGTGGGCCTTCTCAATCTCGTCGAGTAGCACCACTGAGTAGGGCTTGCGGCGCACGGCCTCCGTGAGCTGGCCGCCCTCGTCGTAGCCCACGTAGCCGGGAGGCGCCCCGATGAGGCGCGATACGGCGTGGCGCTCCTGAAACTCGCTCATGTCGATGCGCACCATCGCGTTCTCGTCGTTGAACAAGTACTCGGCTAGGGCCTTGGCCAGCTCGGTCTTCCCGACCCCAGTGGTACCGAGGAAGATAAACGAGCCGATGGGCCGCTTGGGGTCTTGCAGACCGGCGCGCGAGCGGCGCACGGCATCCGAGATGGCGGCGATGGCTTCGCTCTGGCCGGCCACGCGGCGGCCCAGCTCGGCTTCGAGGCCTAGGAGCTTGTCGCGGTCCGATTGCAGCATCTTGCTCAGCGGGATGCCCGTCCACTTGGCCACTACCTCGGCAATGTCCTCGCTGGTCACTACTTCTTGCAGCATGCCGCCGTCGGCTTTGGTGGCGTTGGCTTCGTCCTGCAAGGTTTTCAGGCGCTGCTCGGCTTCCTGAATTTTGCCGTAGCGCAGCTCGGCCACGCGGCCGTAGTCGCCCTGGCGCTCGGCCTGCTCGGCTTCGGTCTTGAAGCGCTCGATGTTTTCCTTCTCGGTCTGGATGTTGGTCAGGACGGATTTCTCGCCTTCCCACTTGGCTTTCAGCTCGTCGCGCTGGCTGCCTAGGTCGGCCAGTTCCTTACTCAGCACGGCCTCGCGGTCGTGGTTGTCTTCGCGCCGGATGGCCTCGCGCTCAATCTCCAGCTGCATGATGCGGCGCTGAATCTCATCCAGCTCCACGGGCATGGAGTTCAGCTCGATGCGCAGCTTGGCGGCGGCCTCGTCCATGAGGTCGATGGCCTTGTCGGGCAGGAAGCGGTCGGTGATGTAGCGGCTGCTCAGCTCCACGGCCGCAATCACGGCGTCGTCGGTGATGCGCACGCCGTGGTGCAGCTCGTACTTCTCCTTGATGCCGCGCAGGATGCTGATGGCGTCGGGCACGCTCGGCTCGTCCACCATAACCGCCTGGAAGCGACGCTCCAGGGCCTTGTCTTTCTCGATGTATTTCTGGTATTCCTTGAGCGTGGTGGCGCCGATGGCGTGCAGCTCGCCGCGGGCCAAGGCCGGCTTGAGCAGGTTGGCGGCGTCCATGGCGCCTTCGCCCCCGCTGCCGGCCCCAATCAGGGTGTGTATCTCATCGATAAACAGAATAATCTGACCCTCGGCATCGGTCACTTCCTTGATAACGGCCTTGAGGCGCTCCTCAAACTCGCCCTTATACTTGGCGCCGGCCACGAGCAGGCCCAGGTCGAGGCTCATCAGGGTTTTGTCTTGCAGGTTCTCGGGCACGTCGCCGGCCACGATGCGCTGGGCCAGGCCTTCGGCGATGGCGGTTTTACCCACGCCGGGCTCGCCGAGCAGCACGGGGTTGTTTTTGGTGCGGCGCGACAAAATCTGGAGCACGCGGCGGATTTCTTCGTCGCGCCCGATAACGGGGTCCATCTTGCCGCTGCGCACGCGCTCGTTTAGGTTGATGGCGTAGCGGTTGAGGCTCTGGTACTGCTCCTCGGCGGTTTGGCTGGTGACCTTGCGGCCCCCGCGCAGCTCCTGGATGGCGGCTTTCAAGTCTTTCTCGCTGAAGCCGTTGTCCTTGAGCAGGCTAGCCACGCTGTCTTTACCGCCCAGGATGCCCAGCAGCAGGTGCTCGACGGACACGAACTCGTCGCCCATGTCCCGCATCTGGGTGTTGGCGCGCTGCACGGCGTTGGCCGCGTCGTTGGCCAGGTAGGGCGAGCCGCCGCTCACCTTGGGGTAGGCCTGCACAATGGCATCGAGCCGCTGGCCGAGATTGGCCATGTTGGCGCCCAGTTTCTTACCTAGGAAGGCCAGGGTGTTCTCGTCGTTCTGTAGTAAAGCCTTCAGCAGGTGGCCCGTTTCGATGGCCTGCTGCTGGTTGGCTCCGGCAATCTCGGTGGCCTTCTGCACGGCCTCCTGTGCCTTGATGGTGAAGTTTTTAAAGTCCATAGTTTTGCTAAGTTCTCGGTAGGTGCTTCGGGTTAGGAAGATTGTACGAGGGTACTAGCAAACGAGGTGCAGAAGTGTAAAAGCGGACTTTTTGGCAGAAATCACTAAATTTCAACAGCCGAATAACGACAAAATTTCAGTTCTCCGTAATATCTGCTGCCGAAGCAGGCTTGCCGTTTTCCATGGCATCAGGCACGATGTACAATTCCCGAAACATTTGCTCCACAGCGGGCAGCAAATCCGGCTCAGGATTGGCGCGACATTCCAGGAAGTAGGCACTGATAGCTGGCAGCGGGTGGTGAATAAAATTTACCGAGTCGATAAACGTAATTACCGACTGGAAATAAACCCGAAACCGCTTGGTCATCACCTGGCTTTCGCCCACAAGTGCTTCGCCAATGAAACCAGCCGAAGCCAGTGGGTCGCGGCGGCAAATGTCGGCAAACACCCGTAGGCACGTGCTCAGGATGCGAAAAGCGTCGCCATCATTCACCAACAGCTTAAATCGATTGGGAGAATTTTTAAGGGCCAGCGGGTAAAACTTCAGCACGTATACGTGATGCTGATACTGCTCAGCCTCTACCACATACCGCTAGTTCTTACGGGTGCGAAACGTGTAGTAGTGGGTACAAACCAAAGGGCCGCCCTGCTGGGACGGCCCTTTGCGATAGGTGAACAGGTAGCCTTCGCCCGGCTGCCGTGGCTCAGAGGAGGTAGGCATAAGCATTGCGGCGCAGGCGAATCAAGTCTTCCTCCGAAAGCGTGTCAAACTTGAATTGCTTGGCGTACTCGCGGGCCTGGGCCAGCCGCTCTTCTTTGGTGAGGGGGGCGGCTGCGGTCGGCTGCGGCTTCTTCGTGTCGGTGGTGCCCATAGTGTAGCAGGTTTTCCTTACTAGCGCGAAGATACTAAAAAACGTTCAGCAGGTGGCCCGTTTCGATGGCCTGCTGCTGGTTGGCGCCGACAATCTCGGTAGCCTTCTGCACGGCCTCCTGTGCCTTGATGGTGAAGTTTTTAAAGTCCATTAGTTTGCTAAGTTCTCAGCAGGTGCTTCGGATTAGGAAGATTGTACGAGGGTACTAGCAAGCGAGGTGCAGAAGTGGAAAATCAGACTTTTTGACACAAATCAGCTACTTAGTAACGCGCCAATCAGACAAATTTTTATTACCAATTAAATAACTTATAGAACTACTAATCACTAAACTTTGACCTAACGTCTTTTTTTACATCCTCGACTATTGTATTTATTTCTTCTTTTTTAATTGGATAGTTACTAAAAAACCCTGATGTCAAATACTCGAGTGGCGAGATACGCTTTCTGTATGCATTGTAAATACTAATATCTAAATCAGGATAATTAGCTTTTATCTGTGACATAGAAAACATATCTAATCCATGCGCGTCCATGATGGAAGAATCATCCCAATCATCAAGCAATAGATATTCATCTTCTATAACTAACGCTCCAGATAGGGTATTAACACAGAAACTAACACATGTGCCGAGCTCTGGCATATCACTATTTTTAATATACTTTCCTTCCTGGTCATACTTTGACCCATCCATGTAGAAACCATAAGTAACTCTGCTTCTATCACAAATGCGCCTGCAATACTGCAAAAATGAACCTATTCTATTTTCATCTCCACTTTTGATTACCTCGCATTTTTTAAGAATATACCAATCATCCTCAAAATTTTCACGCACTTCAGGCAACCAAGTACCTGGAAAGTGATGTAAATAATTTTTTGCCTGATGCCTTATAAATATCGCAGCGTGAGTTGGGTTGTTATCGTAAATCTTAGTAGCTACTGAAATAAAATTCTCTGGTAGGCCTGCCTCAGAAATCTTAATCAAATTCTCGTTGATTTTCATTTTCTATATCTTTTATTGCAGGCTACTTCAACAATGCAGCAAGTTCTTGATAAATACCTGAAACCCTTTCGTGTCTTCTAAGTGGCTTTAAGGCCATTAAGATTGTCTGAACAATCCCCTTATCACTTTGAGGATGATTATACAATCTCATTAACCTGAAAATATCAGGAACATCAAGCCCTCTTTTTTCAATAATACTTACAACATTATCATGAATAATATCAAAGCGTTCCAAAGAATCATCTTCCTTTATACTTTGGTAAAAATTCTTATATTTTCTAAAGACTCCGGGCAGAAGATAAGTATCGATTAGCTCATAAGTCTCTTGGCCTTCAAATTTCCATTTTTTAAGCGCACATACATATACCTGTTGATAAAGCAATTTATTAATTTTTATTGCTTGATTAATAGAGCAATTTATCGCAAACTCCTTCCCCTTATAGTCAAGGTGAATATTTGTTTTTGTCTTACCTCCTGACTCGAACAAGCGTCCTTCGATGAAAACAATCTCCTCTTTCCAAAAACCCTTATTAGGACGCTTATAAGCAAATTTTTTTGCCTTAAATGTTTCCGTTAAATCAATTTTTTCTCCATTTACAAAATGCATTACTGAATAATCCAGACCGTTCGCCTGAATTTTATCTTGAATATCTTTGAAAAACTTAATAAATTCATTATTATCAGATTTTCCATCGACTATGCTTTGTATTTCTTCATCTATTTTTACTTCTGACTCAGGATAGACTAACGCACTTTCAATGCATCCGTCTTTCAAAGACAGTTTCATATCTGCAGCTTTATTACTTAGCTTAGCAAATTGCGATAAAGATTCAATAAAAATCTTTAATGCATCAGCGGCCTCAATGCTCATACTTGCCAAAGACAATTCATTACCATGACTGTCTTTATTTATTTTAATTATAAATTCGTTAGCCATTATTGTAGTTTGTTAAGAATTATTTTATTTTCAGCTATGAGGTTTTTTGTTTTATATTCCCATCCAAACTGGCTTAGCTTCACAGCTAGTACTTGCTACGTGGTGGCAAGCTACGGCAGAGCAACTAACTATGCTTACGACATAGACCTCTACTAAAGCTGAAAGGTTGTCTACCCGCCCGCGCGCTTCGTACACTTGCCCCTATGAAACCAAACACCCTAGCCGCCTTTTACGACGCGCTTGCCCCGGGGCCTGCCTCCGCAGGTGGCGTGGTGCCGCCGCCGGATATGGGGCAAGGCGTGACATTTTAACGTGTTCTCCTTGGCGGAGCTGCGCGGAACGCCCCCGATGACGTTTGGCCGGCGCGACTACTACAAAATCACGCTCTGCCGCGGGCTCAGCCAGGTGGAGTGTGCCGACCAGCCCCCGCACGTCGGCGCCAATACCTTGTTTCTGGTGACGCCGCGCGTGCCTTACCGGTGGCTGCCGCTCACCGAAGACTTTGGGGGCTACAGTTGCCTCTTCGACGATGCCTTTCTGCTGCCCGCCCGCCCCGGGGTAGTACTGGCCGAGCTGCCGATTTTTCAGCCCGGGGCCTACCCGGTGTGGGAGGTGGCCGCGGCCGACTGCGCGGCGGTCGAAGCTATTTTCGAGAAGATGCTGCACGAGCTCGGGTCGGGCTACGCCTACAAGCACGACCTGCTGCGCACCTACTTCTGGGAGCTGATTCACCTGGTGCAGAAGCTGCAACCGGCCCCTACCCCGCTGGCTACCCACAGCGCCGCCGAGCGCGTCGCCACCCAATTCACGGAGCTGCTGGAGCGGCAGTTTCCGCGCCTCAGCCCGCAGCCGCCGCTGCGCCTGCGCACGGCGGCCGACTACGCCGACCAGCTGGCCGTGCACGTCAACCACCTCAACCGCGTGCTGAAGGAAACGACCGGCCACACCACCACCGCCCTGCTCAGCCGCCGCCTGGCGCAGGAAGCCAAGCTGCTGCTGCGGCAAACCACCTGGAGCGTTTCGGAAATTGCCGATAGCCTGGGCTTTGCCGATGTGGCGCACTTCTGCACCTTCTTCAAGCGCCACGCCGGGCACACGCCGGGGGAATTTCGGCGGGCGGTGTAGCGCGGACTTTTAGTCCGCGAGTGGGTAGACTTAGCACTCGCGGACTAAAAGTCCGCGCTACTCTGCGCTACCATGTTTGAAATCTAAAACAGATGGGTTGACTGGCGAAGTTTACCCATCGTCTACTGCCTGGACCTTTGTGGCGTACTAACCCGCCTCCCTACCCTAGGGGAGGCCAACCCCACAGGCAATATGGCAAACAAGAAAATCGCGCTGGTTACTGGCGGCAACAAAGGCATTGGTTTTGAGATAGTGCGGGGGCTACTGCAAGCGGGCTGCCGGGTGTACCTAGGGGCCCGCGAGGCCGCCAAGGGCCAGCAAGCCGCCGCGGACCTGGCCGCCGAAGGCGACGTGCGCTTCCTTGAAGTGGACCTAGGCAACCAAGCCACGCTAGCCGCGGCAGCGGCGCACCTGCAACGTGAGGAAGGCCACCTCGATATCCTGGTGAATAATGCGGGCATCAATGTACCTGGCGATGGCTCGCCTGCTAATGCCGACGTGCGCAGCGTGGAGCAAGCGCTCCAAATCAATTTTATAGGCACGCTGGCCGCCACTCAGGCGTTTTTGCCGCTGGTGAAGCAGGCCGCGGCGGGGCGCATTGTCAACGTGTCGAGCCCGCTAGGGTCGCTCACCATCGTGGGGCAAAATGATTGGGCGCTGCTCGGCTACTCGGCCTCGAAGGCCGCGCTGAACATGCTCACCGTGCAGCTCGCCTATGAGCTGCGTGATACGGACATCAAGGTAAATTCGGCAGCGCCCGGCTACACGGCCACCGACCTCAACGGCTTTGCGGGCACGGACACCCCCGCGCAGGGCGCGGCCGAAGCCATTCGGCTAGCCCTGTTGCCGGCCGAGGGGCTTAGCGGCACGATGTCGTCAGTCACTGGTATTTTGCCCTGGTAAGGGCTAGCCATTGAGCGGCAGCTAGTAGCCCGGCGGGTGGGACAACGCGGGCTATTTCTTCCCGCCCTGCTTTTCCGAGTCGGCGGAATAATGCATCTTATCCATTTTTCGGTTTTGCCGGCGGTCCTGGCGACTCAGGCCGGGTACTTTGCGGGCGTGGCGGGCGGCGCGGGGGCTGCCGCCGTCGCGGGTGTCGGGCGTGCTCAGGGGCTGGCTGCCGGGCACGGTGCCCGACGTGATTAGCTGGCCGGAAGGCGCGACGGCGCCCGTGGGGGCCACGGCACCCGATGGCAGCACGGTTTGGGCGTGGGCAGCAGTGGCGCTCAGCAGGCTAGCGGCGGCGAAGGCAAGGAGAAGCTTCATAAAAAAGGAACGTAGGAACAGCTGCTACGCACGGCGGCCGCTTTTAGATGCTCTAGCTGTTCGCGGCTGGCCGGGGCAGCTGGCTAGCCCGCGCTATCTTGCCGGCTAGCCGACTTTTTGGCCTCCCTCACCTTGCCCACCCCCATGAAAGCCCTCTTGCCTTTGTTTATCAGCTTAGCCCTAAGTAGTTGCCGCCAGCCAGTGGATGATACGGCTGCCATCAAGCACCTGCTGGAAAAGGAATCGGCCACCTGGCGCGCCGGCGATGTGCCGGGCCACGCCGCGTGCTGGCACATTCAGCCGTACAGCCGCATCCTGGTTTCGACGGGCGATGGCCAGGCCCTGGATATTCCGCCGGCCGCAATGCTAACTTCTTCCTCCTCGATGGGTCAGGGCGGGGCGGCGGTTAATACCAACTACAAGCTGCACGTGGCGGGCACTACGGCCTGGGTCAGCCACGACGAGGAATCGACCGCGAAGGATGGCAAGAAAACGTATTCCTACGAGCTGCGGCTACTGGAGAAAATTGACGACCAGTGGAAGCTAGTAGGCCAGTCCATCCACATTCGGAAGCGGTAAAACAGCCCTAGCCAACTACCCATGCTCGACCTCGTGATTGATGCCCGCCCGGCGGCCCTGGCGCCGGGGTTTGCGGTGCAGCGCATCCTCCCCTACCGGCTGCGGCGCATGCTGGGGCCGTTTATTTTTATGGACCACGCCGGGCCGGTGCAGGTGGCCGCGGCGCAACTGGCTAGCCTCGACGTGCTGCCACACCCGCACATTGGGCTGAGCACGGTGAGCTACCTCTTTGGCGGGCAAGTGACGCACCGCGACTCGCTGGGCGTGGAGCAGATTATCCGGCCCGGTGAAGTAAACTGGATGACGGCCGGCGCGGGCATCGCGCACTCCGAGCGCTTTGAGGACCCGGCAGCCCTAGCGGGCGGCGCGCTCGAAATGCTGCAAACCTGGGTGGCCCTGCCCGAAGCCGACGAAGAGCAGGCGCCCACCTTCCGCAATTACCAGCCTACGGAGCTACCCATTTTCACCGATACCGGCGTGTGGATGCGCCTGATTGCGGGCGAGGCTTTTGGGCTGAAAAACCGCGTCGAAACGCACTCACCGCTGTTTTACCTGCACGTGGTGCTGCAAGCGGGGGGGCGCTTCGGGCTGCCGCGCGGCTACCCCGAGCGCGGCGCCTACGTGGCCAAGGGCCGCGTGGAGGTGAACGGCCAGGTATACACGCCCGGCCAGCTGCTGGTGTTCACGCCCGGCCTCGACCCGGTGCTGGTGGCCCGCGAGCCCAGCACGCTGATGCTGCTCGGGGGCGAGCCGCTGGGCGAGCGCTTTATCTGGTGGAATTTCGTATCGTCGCGCCGCGAGCGCATCGAGCAGGCCAAGGCCGACTGGCAAGCCGGCCGCATCGCGCTGCCCCCCACTGACAACCAAGAGTTTGTGCCACTGCCCAGCGACCGCACCCGGCCGGCCGGCTCGGGCTCACCGCCCCCGCAGGCGCTGTCTTAGGCGCGCCGCTTTGTAGTAAAATCCGGCGAGCTTGCTCAGCTGGCACCAAAGCCCCGCTATACCCTAGCGGCCCCGGCCACGTAAGGAAAAGCGGTACTTTTCACCGATAACTTTTCTACCTTTCTCATGGCAAAAACCGGAGCCGACCTCTTGGTCGAACGACTACTGGCCTGGGGCGTCGATACTATCTTCAGCCTGCCCGGCGATGGCATTAACGGCATCTACGAATCTTTGCGCACGCACCAGGACAAGCTAAAGCTGATACTGGTGCGCCACGAAGAAGCGGCCGCCTTTATGGCCTGCGGCTACGCCAAGTTTACGGGCAAGCTGGGCGTGTGCCTGGCTACCGGTGGGCCGGGCGGCATTCACTTGCTCAATGGCCTGTACGATGCTAAGTACGACGGGCAGCCGGTGCTGGCCATCACGGGCAGCGCGGCCCACGACCTCAGCGGCACCTACTGGCAGCAGGACGTGGACCTGACAAAGGTATTTGCGGACGTGGCCGCCTGCAACGAGCGCGTGATGGGCCCCGAGCACGTCGAAACCATTGTGGACCAAGCCATTCGCACGGCGCTGGCCCAGCGCACGGTGACGCACCTCTCCTTCCCTAAAGATTTGCAGGAATGGACGACCAGTGAGGATAAGGTATCGCAGATGAACGTGCCGCACCACACCGCGCCCACGCCCGTGAGCCACGACGTAGCCCCTAGCCAGGCGCAGCTGCAAATGGCCGCTGAGGTTATCAATACCGGCAAGAAGGTCGCCATCCTGGCGGGCCGGGGCGCCCTGGCGGCCCGCGCCGAAGTGGTGCAACTAGCCGAGCTGGTGGGTGGCCCCATCATTAAAGCGCTGCTGGGCAAGGGCGTAGTGCCCGACGCCTCGCCCTACACCACCGGTGGCATCGGGCTACTAGGTACCGCGCCCTCGCAGGATGCGATGGAAGAGTGTGACACGCTGATTATCATCGGCTCGCACTTCCCTTACCTCGACTATTACCCCAAGCCCGGCCAGGCGCGCACGGTGCAGATTGACCTCGACCCTAGCCACATCGGCCTGCGCACGCCCGTGGAGGTGGGCCTGCTCGGCGATAGCCAAACGGTGCTGCAAGCCCTGCTGCCGCTGCTACAGCGCAAAGGCGACCGCGACTTCCTGACCCAAGCGCAGGACCGCATGAAGGCGTGGCACGAGCTGCTGCACGAGCGCGGCAGCCAGGAGGCTAGCCCCATGAAGCCCCAGACGGTGCCCCTGACCCTGAGCCCGCTGCTGGCCGCGAACACCATCGTGACCTGCGACTGCGGCAACAACACGACCTGGGCGGCGCGCTACATTCAGATGCAGGAAAACATGCTGTTTTCGACCTCGGGCCTGCTGGCTACGATGGCGGCCGGCCTGCCCTACGCCATTGCGGCCTCGGTGGCGCACCCCGGCCGGCCGGTGGTGGCGCTGGTGGGCGACGGCGGCTTCACGATGCTGATGGGCGAGCTAGCCACGGCCGTGCGCTACCACCTGCCCATCAAGGTGTTCGTGTTTAGCAACCGGGCTTATGGGCAGATAAAATGGGAGCAGATTGTGATGGAGGGCAACCCCGAATACGGCGTGGACCTCCAGCCCATCGACTTCGCCAAATTCGCCGAGGCCTGCGGGGCCACCGGCTTCACCCTCAGCGAAGCCAAAGACGCCGAGCAGGTCATCCGCCAGGCGCTGGCCCACGACGGGCCAGTGGTAGTCGATTGCCTCGTGGACCCCAACGAGCCCGCCATGCCCGGCAAGGTGAGCACCACGCAGGCCATCGAGTTTGCCAAGGCGCTGGCCCGGGGCGAGCGCGACAGCAGCGAGATTATCAAGAACGTGATTAAGAATCAGTTTCGCGAAGCCGTGGCCACTAAAGGCCGCAGCCTGCTGGATGTAATTCCGGGGCTTTAGCACGCGGGCTAGCCCTTAAAAAAAGCGCCTGCCTCTTTTCGGGGCAGGCGCTTTTTATCAAGGCAGGTGCAAGTCAGCTTACTTTTTTGCCAGCAACTCGCGCACCTTCGTCCAGCGCATATCGGGGTAGCGGTCGTTGTCGAGCGGCGTCAGCTTAGGCAGCCCGGTAAACATATTGTGCAGGTACTGCATGCCCTGCCAGGGCGGAAACACCTCATTGGGCGCTGGCACCAGGCGGCGGGTTATCTTTATCATCAGCTTGAGCAGCCACAGGCCGCCGGCGCGCAGGCGACCGAAGCGCCGGCCGGTGGCCGCCGTGGCGGCGGCTTGCAGGTCGCGCACGGTGGCTACTTCACCGGCCACGCGCAGGTAGCGGGGCGTGGTAGGGTCGAGGGCGGCAGCGGCCGTGAAGGCGGCCGTATCGGCGATGGTCGTGAAATCGAGCGGCTGGTCGGCCGAGCCCCAGTAGAGCACCCGCCTGATTTTGAAGAGGATAACCGGCGCTTGTCCGGTTAGCAAATCCATAAACATACCGTTGAGGATGGACGTGGCTCGAATGGGCGCCTGGTCGAGGCGGCGGCCAAACTCGCGGCGCAGGTCGAGGTTGCGGTTGCTGCCCTCGGGCAATTTGGTAAAATCAATAGCGAAATCGGACGGAATAAAGCGCGGCACGCCGGCTGCCACGGCCGCGTCGAGCAGCTGCGTTTGACTATCTACTATTACCTCGCGCAGGCCCGAGAGGGCCGACACCACGCAGGCCGCGCCCGCGCAGGCGCGCGCCAGGGCCGCCGCATCGTTAAAATCAACTTCGATAATAGGCACGCCGCGCTCGCGCAGCGTGCCGGCCGCTGGCTTGGCGGCGCTGCCGGGGCGCACGAGTGCGCGCACCTGGGCACCCCGGTCAAGCAAAGCCAGGGCAATGCGATGGCCCAGGTCGCCGGTAGCCCCGGCCAGGGCAATGAGAGCAGGCGCGGCGGCCGGGCTAGCGGCAGCAGAAACGGGCGAAATCAACGCAGTAGCTAGTTAATGGCGAATACGATAAATCAACAAGCCCTTGCTTGGGGCAAGGGCTTGCTTGGGTGAGGATGGGAGGCTAGCCGTAGCCAGCCGCCGCTCCTTACATCTTGGTTTTAGTTTTCATCGTGCCGTCGCTCGACTTCATTTTCTTGTTTTTGCGCATCATTTTGCGGTCGCTGCTCGACATATTATCCATGCGGCCGTTGTTGTTCATCGGCTGGTCGGTAGTGGTGCCGGCGCTGGGCATATTTGAGGGGTTGCCGGTTTGGGCGCCGGGCGTGGTGCCGGGGGCTACGGTTTGGGCCAGGGCGGCGCTGGTGGTGAACGCGAAGGCAGCGGCTAAAATCAGAGTAGCTTTCATGACAAAACGGAAATTTGGTGGGAAAAGAACTTGCGGCAGCCTAGCTACCGCCCTAGCCTATACGTGCATCCTCCTCAACCGTTACTCCGGTGCCCTGGACGGGCCGGCAAACTCCCCTCCCGGAGCGGCGCAAGTTCAGTTGCCGGCGGGCGTTGTGCGTAAAAGGGAGCGCAGGTTCTTTCTGCCTGCGTTTCTTGCATGTCAACTTTCACCGTCGAACGCCTTTCCTTCCAGCACCTGCCGGCCTTGCCTAATGCCTGGCAACCTGCCGATTACCTGGCTCTGCTCAGCAAGCTAGACTACGAAAACCCCGAAGCCATCGCCCCGGCCGAGCTGAAGGAAATGACCCAGCTAGCCCTCACCGACCTTGAGCCGGCTGAAGCGGCCGAAATCGTGCTCGGCTACCTTTTTCCGGACGACCTGACCAAGGGCCAGCTCGACCAACTGGCCCACCAGCTGCAAACAGAGAAGCTGTGGGAGGAAAACCCCAATTTTGCGCTGCACCGGGGCTTTTTCAACGCCACGCAGCTGCTGTATGAGGCGTACAACGGCAAGTTTCCGCACCCGCAGGCCGTGGAGTTTAAGGTGAAAATCACGGCCGCTAGCCCCGCCGACCTGGCCTTGCTCGACCACGAGCCGGCCGCCATGCTGCTGCGCCTGCTGGCCCCCGGCTTGGCGGACCGCGCCCTGCTGCACCGCCTTTTCGGCGACCAGCTGGCGGGCGGCGCGTTTCCCGAGGCCACGTCGATTTTGTGGCAGCTCACCCCGAGCGAGAAAACTGACACCAGCGTGGTGTACGATATTATTAGCTCGGACTACTGGCTGGAGGATTTCAAATTTGCCGATACCTACGAGGCGACACTGCCGGCTGAATAAACTACTGATTTCTTAGCAGCAAATTTCTTAAAAAGGCCGTCATGCTCATCTGACGGCCTTTTTAAGTTAAAGTATTCTCAATCCAAAAAATCAGTTCAGGCCGACTTTGCCCTTCATCGACTCGAACAGCTTGGGCGAATCGAAGCCGATGCCGTGCTTAAATACGACTTCCATCTGGCGGAGCTGGCGGATATCCTTTTCAGGGTCGCCGGCCACCAGCACCAGGTCGGCCTGCTTGCCGGGCTCGATGGTGCCAATTTCGCGGTCGCGGCCCAGGTATTTGGCGCCGTTGAGGGTGCAGATTTGGATGGCTTGCCGGGGCGTGAAGCCGCCCTCGACCAGCAGCTCGATTTCGCGGCGGTTGGCGTAGCCCGCAATGGTGCGGCCCGCGCCGGTGGGGTCGGTGCCGGCTACCAGCAGGCCGCCGGCGTCGAAAAACTGCTTTTCCCAGCCCTGCTCTTTCTTGAAGAGCGCCACGCTGGCCGAATCCTTGCCCTGGCTAGCCTGCCAGGTTTTGGTTTCGCGCTCCTGCAACTGCGGGATAAGTGCCTCGAGGCCACCGCCCAGCACCACCTCGCGGCCGGTGTAGGGCTCGAACACGGGCAAAGTGGACGTGAGCGCTACCTTTTTACTAATCAGATACTTGATAAGGTCGGCCACGGCCGGGCTGTTGGCCGGCTGCCGCAGCAAGCCCTGGCGGGCGGCGGGGTAATCGCAGGCATCGGCCACGTGGCCGGGCGCAAAGTCGGAGCTAGCCATGAAGCCGTGCTCCAGGTTGTCGATGCCAATCTCGGCGGCCTCGCGGTAGGTGATGGCGCAGAGGTGGCCGGTTACTTTGAGGTTGCGCTGGTGGGCTTCCTGCACCACGGCGGCCAGGTCGGCGCGGGTGGCGTGCATGTACATCTTGAACGAGGTGCAGCCCTTATCGGCCCAGAACCTGGTGCTGGCGGCGGCATCGGCCGGACCTTTCACGGTGTTCAGGGCCGGAATATCCATGCCGGGCTCCTCCATGTAGGGCGCGGTCACGTCCATGTCGGGGCCGATAAACTTGCCCTCGCCGATGAGGCGCTGAATGGCCAGGTCGGTCTGCGGCTCGATGCTGCCCGCCGTGCGAATGGTGGTGGCCCCGCCCGCCAGGTAGAGGCGCGGAAACGAGTACGGCATCTGGGCGATGTTGAAAAGCCCGCCCGCCGGCATGGTGTAGTACAGGTGCTCGTGCAGCATTACCAGCCCCGGAATCAACGTTTTACCGGCGCAGTTGATGACCTCGGCGCCGGCCGGCACCTTCACTTTTTTGCTGGGGCCCACTTGTTCGATACGGCCATTGCGCAGCAGTACCGTTTGATGCAGCAGCGCGGGCCGACCGGTGCCGTCGATGACTTTGGCATCGGTGAGAGCTACTACCGGTGCGCTCACTTTTATGAACTCCTTGACTTGCGGCGTGAAAGCCGGCGGGTTTTGACCGGCGCTTAGCGGTGTTTGGGCCAGGGTAGGCAGGGCCAAGGCCACTCCGAAGAGGCTGCCCAAGCATAAGCGCGAAAAGTACGATTTTCTCATGGTCGCCGGGTAGGTAAGCTTTATTAGTTGGCTAAGGTCGGCTTGGGTTAACAATTACCAATCAATCGACTTCTGTCCTACGGAGCTTGCGAAGCAGCTTATCACGCTAACATACTACGTTTGAGGTGCGAAGCAAATCGGCCTGATTAAAAGTATATTGAGTACCAACAAACGCAGCCAGGGTGAGCAAGTCCGCTCTTAACATGGGGCCAACCCCGTAGTTCATGTCTCGACCCACCCTGGTCAGTTTTGGCAGCCTGGATAGTTCAACTGGCTAACCCCGCGTGCAGTATGTTAAGCCCCAAAATTGGCAGCGTTCGACTCTTTTACCTTCTTCTTTTCCCCTTTGTGCCATGAAAATGTACGTTGGAATCGATGTAGCGAAAGACACGCTAGCGGTAGCATTGCCGCAGACCACGACGAACTGGAAGGTGCGTAGCATTCGCAATACACCCGAGGCTATCCGGAAGTTGATCAACGAGTTGCCTGACCAGAGCCACGTGGTGCTGGAAGCAACCGGCTCGTACTCCGTCCTACTAACGTATTTGCTTTGTCAGGCCCAGGTAGCCGTTTCGGTCATCAATCCGAAGCAAAGCCATCACTTTGCCCAACTCCAACTGGCAGTGACCAAAACGGATGAGAGCGATGCCGTGCTCTTGGCCCGGTATGGGCAGCTCGTGCAGCCCCCGTGCTACACGATGGAGAGCGACGTGCTGCTGCGGCTCAAGCAAAAGCGCACCCTGCTGCGCCACTTCAAAAAACAGCAGCGTTCGTTAGCCAATCTGCAGCATGCCTTTTCCCCCCTGCCCGTGCAAGATGAGCGGGTAGCAAGCAGTTTGCAGCAGCTAATCAGCCACTTTCAGACGGCCATCGCTGAGGTCACGGCCGAGATTGACCAGTTAACTACGCAGCACTTCCCGGATCAATTGCGGCGGTTGACCTCGATTCAAGGTATTTCGACCACGATTGCCACGGCGCTGATTGAGGTGACCAGTGGGTTTGCCCAGTTCCACTCGGCCAAAGCCCTGGCCAAGTATATTGGCGTGGTGCCCGTGATTTACCAGTCAGGCAAGTCGCAGATTACCAAAGGTATCTGCAAGACCGGTGACCCTCACCTACGAAGTTTGCTCTATATGGCTTCCTGGTCGGCCATTCGCTACAACAAGCCCTGCCAAGCATTGTATCAGCGCTTGAAAGCGGCGGGCAAAGCGCCCAAAGTGGCCTTAATAGCGGTCGTCAACAAACTGCTCCGCCAAGCGTTTGCTGTCGTGAAATTTAAGCAGGATTTTGACCCCGATTATCAGCCCGTTTTACGCTCATTTCCTTGCTTTTTAACATAGTTCATGAACTGTTCAAGCGTGATAAGCTGCTTCGCAAGCTCCGTAGGAAAACGATTTTTAGTATCAAGCTCGAAGTTTACCTTGCTTCATGCCAGCATTCTCAGACGCTCGAGCTGAATATGTAATTGCCCCCCGCATGGCCTGCGCCGCCGAGCGGCTAGCCCGCGTGCTCGACTGCCTCGACCCGGCTTTTGTCAATGCACTGGCGTTTCGGCCCCCTGACGTATACGTGACCCTGCCCTAGCGGCGCGTGGTTTTCTGCGGCTAGCTCCCGCCGCAGCTGCCCGATGCCGTGGTGGCCACCGCGCCCACGCTCTACTACCGCTTTCAAGGCGTGCCTGACCTCTATGCGTCCCCCAACCCTAGCGAAGCCCTGCGCCGGAAAGTCGCGGAGCTGGCTAGCCAGCCCGACGCGAAGCAGGCGGATATCTATGTTAACAACGACACCAGCGGCTCGGCTATTGGCAACGCCCAAGGAATACGGCGCCCAACCGACGGCTCATAGTACGCGAATGGTCAGGCGTTTTTATGGGTACTAAGCTTAACCAGCTTGTTATATCAGGCTGGCTTTGAGGGAGCATAGCGCTGGGGTCAGATTCAGTAGCCTTCGTTAGTATACACAAAAATCTTCTTACAGGCCCGGCGGCAGGTTAACTATAGATAGCCAGCTGCAAACAAAAAGGCAGGCCCCGACGGGACCTGCCTTTTGTAGTTAGCCTCTATCAGCCAGGCTGACAGCCAGCGCTTACTTGCGCTTGGCGGGGGCCTTCTTGGCCGGGGCCTTGCGGCTGTGGGGGGCGCCAGTGCCGGTGGTCTTCTTGCCCGGCAGCTTCTTGCCTTCGGCTTTCAGCTCCGCGATGCTCGGGGCCGGGCCGTACTTGGCTTCGGCCGCGTTGGTCTCGCCCGTCAGGTAGGGGTCGAAGTCCACGCGCCGGTTCAGGGCCTGGCCCGCGGCCGTCTTGTTGTCGGCAATGGGCTTGGTTTTGCCGTAGCCCCGGCTCTCGATGCGCTCGGCCGGGATGCCGTGCTCCAGCATGTACTTGCGGGCCGAGGCGGCGCGCTCGTAGCTCAGGCGCAGGTTGTAGGCCTCGTCGCCCTTGCTGTCGGTGTGGCCGGCAATGGAGAGCGAGTAGTCCGGGTAGTCGTTCAGTATCTGCACCATCTGGTTCAGACGCGGGTACGAGCTGGGCTTGAGCGTGGCCTTGTTGAAGTCGAAGTTGATGTACTTGGTGGCCTCGTTGAGAATCTTCTTCTGCTCGGCCGGAATCTCGGGGCAGCCTTTGTTGGAGGCCGGGCCGGCGCGGTCGGGGCAGCGGTCCTGGTAGTCGGGCACGCCGTCGCCGTCGCGGTCGAGCGGGCAGCCGGTGGCGTCCACTTTCACGCCGCTGGGCGTGCCGGGGCACTTGTCGAGGTAGTCGGGCACGCCGTCGCCGTCGGCGTCGAGCGGGCAGCCGGAGGCATCGACGCGCACGCCGGCCGGGGTGTTGGGGCACTTGTCATCGGCATCGGCTACGCCGTCGCCGTCGCTGTCGGGGCAGCCTTGCAGGGCGGGCAGGCCCTTCACCTCGGGGCACTTGTCCTGGTAGTCGGGCACGCCGTCGCCGTCCGTATCGAGCGGGCAGCCGTTCACGTCCACTTTCACGCCCGCGGGCGTGTTGGGGCACTTATCCTTGCGGTCGGGCACACCGTCGCCGTCCGTATCCTTGGCTTTGCCAAGGGCGGCCGTCAGACCCACGCCGTACACCAGGAAGCGGTCGTGGTAAGTACCGGTAACTGAATTATCTATCTCGTTGCCAGGATTATTGTCGCCGGGAAAAGCATAATGCTGGCTAACCGTCACGTCGAGGCCAATAGCAGGCGAGAGACGAAAACGTAGACCAGCCAGCCCAAATATCTCGAAGCTCCGCACCTGGTTGGAGAATGAGCCCGGCGTAGACGTCAGGTTAGGGTTGAAGGTACCGTAATTGCCCCGGCTATTGGCCGCGAAGAAACCAGGACCAGCCATGAGGTAAGGCTGAATGAAGGCGTCTTCCTTAATAAACTTACCGTTGTTGAACTTCAGCTTCAGCCCCAGGTCAAACATGCCGATGCTAGCCGTAAATTCATTGCGCGGGGCCGCATCAGCTACAAAGCGGTAGCTCTCATAGTTGCCCAGCAGGCTCAGGTCAAACGTGGGCGAGATGTAACGGGTGATGTGGGCACCCACCCCTACTTGAAGGGGAAAGTGCATCACGCCAAAGTCGCCGCCCAGGTTACCTTGGTATTGCAAATAGCTAAGGTTAACGCCAATAGCTGTTTTGCGGTCGGGCGTTTGGGCCTGCGCCGTAGTAGCGCTTAAGCCCGCCGCCAGTAGCAACGCGCCAGGCAGCAACCTCCGAAGAGTGGAAGAAAATTCGCTCATATAGACAGTGAATGGTTAAGAAGGTGGGTAGCTTAGTAGCCCCATGTACGCAGAATTTGCGCGCACGGTAATAAAAAGCACACTATTAAGACATAACTCATTGTTTTTCAAACGTAAGCAGCTTACTTAAGGCTGACTAATAAGTGGCTGATAACGTAGAATTCAGACATTGGTTAGTGTATTTTAAAGAAAAAATAAGTATATTATTTATGTACTTAAATAAGATAATTTTTATTATTTTTATTTTTAATTCATTTCTCGTCAGAGCGCAGGCGCCGGCTTGGCAGCAGGCTGTGGCGGCGGGCGCGACCAGTGGGTCTTATTCATCGGTTGCGGCCTCGGTGGCCGATGGGCAGGGTAATGTGTACGTGGCGGGCAGCTTTGCCGGGACAATAAGCTTGGGCAGCACTAAGCTTATCAACACTACCGCTGATGGCCTACGCGATATATTTATTGCCAAGTGGAGCAGCAGCGCGCAGGCTTTTCTGTGGGTGCAGCAGGCCGGCGGCATTGGCGCCGATGTAGCCACGGCCATTGCGCTGAGTGGCCCAAATGTGTACGTAGCCGGCTGGTTTACAAGCCACAAGCTTAGTTTCGGCCCTAGTGTGCTGCGCAATGCCGACGGCACCAGCCTGGCGGGCAGCCGCGACGTTTTCATAACCTGCTTGACGGATATGGGGACCACCAGCACGTTTACCAGCGCTCAACGGGCGGGCGGCCCGGCTGATGACTACGCTACTAGCCTAGCCATGAGTGGCGCCACCCTCTACCTAGCCGGCGGCTTTGCCGAAACGGCGAGCTTTGGCGGAATTAACCTAACCAGCGCCGGGAGCACCGATGTTTATGTTGCGGGCCTTACCCCGAGCGGAAGCTCACTGGACTTTGCCTGGGCCCAACGAGCCGGCGGGCCAGCCGAGGATTATGCTAATGCCTTGGCCAGCAGCAGGCAGGCAATATATATGACGGGCAATTTTGCCAGTGCCACGGCTAGCTTTGGGCCGGCGAGCCTGACCAATGCCAATCCCAATGGCAGCTTCGATGTGTTTGTGGCTAGGCTGGAAGGAGCTAGCGGGAGAGTGGCCTGGGCTCAGCGGGCAGGCGGCCCCGGCGATGACCGGGCCAATGCTATAGCCACCGACGGGGCTAGCGTGTACGTGGCCGGCGAGTTTCAAAGCGCGACGGCCCGCTTCGGCTCGGCCACACTCTCCAATGCCGGTACCAGTGGCTTATACTATGACGTGTTTGTGACTCAGCTTATTGATGTAGGCAGCGCAGGTAGTTTTAACTGGGCGCAGCGGGCGGGCGGCCCGGGCGATGACTACGGCACGTCTTTGGCCGTGAGCAGCGCGGGTGTGTATGTAGCGGGGGCGTTTGGCGGCAATGTACCCGGCACCACCACGGCCAGCTTTGGGAGCACGCTGCTCACTAGCGACAACAGCCTCGATGTATATGTAGCCAAACTCATCAGGGCCGGAGGCTTTGCCTGGGCGCAGCGGGCGGGCGGCCCCAACCTCGACCGGGCTGAGACCCTGGCTGTAAGCGGCCCCAACGTGTACGTGGCGGGGAATTTCCTGAGCACCGTGGCCACTTTCAGCAGCCAGACGATTCGCAACCCCAGCGGCAGCATCACGGCCTTTCTGGCGCTGCTACCCGACGCCAGGGCGCTGGCTACCCCGGCGGCCACCGCCCTGGCTAGCCTACTCGTAGCGCCCAACCCAGCCCACGCCAACACGCGCATACAGTGGGCCTATGCACCCGGCACCACGCAGGCCAGTTTCACCCTCACCGATGCCCTGGGCCGCGTAATGAGCGCGCAAACTGTAGCGCTCTCGCCGGCGGGGATAGCCTATGAATTGCCGTTAGGGGGCATGTTGCCAGGTATTTACTTACTACGCGTGCAGGTTGGAACAGCCACGGCGGTACGGCGCCTGGCTATCGACTAAGCTTGCCACCCAATACAAATACTCAGCGCAGGGTAACTGCCAGCGTGAGGGCTGCTAGCCCCGCGGGACCGGTCAGGCGCACGGTGTAGTCGCCGGTCGGGGCCGTGGCGCCCAGCGCTACGGTAGTTACTCCGGCCACCTGCGGCTGATTGTTCCAAAGAGTTTCTACGACGGTGCCCGTGGTGGTTTCCAGCATCAGGGTATAGTTGCCGGCCGTAGCCAGTGCTACGTCGAGCTGGTAGCTGTTGCGGTCGGGATGCTTCAGCATATCGTAGCGGTTGGTTTTGGCCTCAGGCACAGCGAGCGCAAAGCCCGTGGCGTAAACCGGAACATTAATACCAGCCTGGCGCAGGCCTGCCTGCAATTCAGGCACCTTAGCCCCCAACTGCCACAGCAGGCCGCTGCGGTAGTTTTCAATCATGTCGATAATCGGCCCCTGGTCAATGGCCAAAAAACTCTGCCCTACCCAGTTGCGCGAGGGGTTATAGGCATCGCGCGGGCCATAGTCGCCAGTCAACTGCGCACTCAGCGTGCCGTAATAGTTACGCAGGGCCTGCATGGCATAAAAGGGCGTGTAGGGAAACGACGACAGCGCCGCCGTGGGCGATACCGTACCATTATCGGCCGTAGGCTGGTGGGCCCTGTAGCCGTCCGGGTCGTCGGAGGCGGTGAGGCCCCACAAGCTAGTGTAATAGCCATTAGCCTTGGGAGCGGTGTAGAGACAATAGCTACGATTAATGAGCGTGTGGTTCACATTCTGCTGCCAGTAGTTGGCATATTGGTCCTGCATCCGGCGCGGGTCGAGGCTAAGAAATGAGTAGTGCGCAAAAAAGAGCGGGCCGCCATAGGCTGGGCCCAGCGGCAGCAGGTAGCCCTCGTAGGCGAGCGGCGTGCCGAAGCCATTACCGACCCAGGTGTTTTTATACACGGCTGGTGTAATGGGGTGCGTCGGCGACCCAAGCGCCAGCACGTAAGTAATAAGGGCCTCATTCCAACCTCGGATGGGTATATTCATCGCCCATTGGTACTGCGGACTCCAGTGCCAGTACAGCAGACCGTCGCTGCGGCTGGCGTACCAGTCCCACTCCACCCCTTCCCAAAGCTGGGTAATAGTCTGGCGCAGCGTCGTCTCGGCCGCGTTGTTACCGTCGTAGTAGGCGCGCGCCACCAATAGCCCATTCACGAGGTAAGAGGTTTCGACTAGGTCACCGCCATTATCCTGCGGACTGAAGGGGATTACTGCGCCGCTGCTACCGTTCAGCCAGTGGGGCCAGGCGCCGTGAAAGCGATTGGCCTGCTTGAGGAAGTCGCAAATCTTCTGGGTGCGGGCCACCGCTTGGTCGCGCGTCAACCAGCCCCGGCTAGCGCCCACCACCAGGGCCTGCACCCCGAAGCCCGTGCCGCCGGTCGTTACAACATCGCCCGAAGTGCTGCGCTCGCGGGCCATGCCGCTGGCCGGGTGTCCAAAATCCCAGAAGTAGCGCAGAGTAGCTTGCTGCACTTTATCGAGCAAGGCCCGGTCCGCGGTGGGGTCGGCCACAGTTGGTGTAATGGGAGTCGGGGTGGTCGGGGGGGTAATCGTGGGCGCCTCCACGGACTTTTGGCAGGCCGTGGTGGCAAGCAGCAGGCTAGCCCCGAGCCAGGCTAAGCGCAACAAACGGGGAACGGGAATCAGCATAGGTGGGAATAAAAAAGCCTGGGACTCGGGCCGAGTCCCAGGCTTTTACGTGGTTATCAGATTAATAACCGGGGTTCTGAGTCAGCTTACCCCCGCTCAGGGTAATTTCGTTGAGCGGAATAGGCAGCACTTCGTTTTTATTGGCGACAAAGCCTTTGGCGGCCAACACCTGCGCGGCCCGTCCCTGGCGCACCAGGTCAAAGTACCGGTCGCCGTATTCGAGGGCCAACTCGACGCGGCGCTCTTTCCAGATGGCCTGCCGCATAGCATCTTGCGACATGCCGCTGGCTAGCGGCGCCAGGCCGGCGCGCACACGCACCATATTCACATCGGCAAGCGCTTTGCTCGTCTGGCCCAACTCGTTTGCCGCTTCGGCGTTGATGAGTAATACCTCACCCAGGCGCAATACCCGCAGGTTTTGCGAATCGCCATAGTTGCAGGTATACGGCACTGAATTGGGCACGTAGGCTTTGGCGTTGTAGCGGGGGTTGGGTGCGCTGGTCGTAATCACGTCGCCGTCGGGGGTAGTCTCCCCGGGGTAAAGAATCGTGGCCACCTTGCGCTTGTCGCCGGCTTCGAAGGCGGCATCCAGGCTAGCCGACGGAATGAAGAAGCCCCAGCCAAACTGATTGCGCACGCCCTGCACCTGCGCCCACTGCGAGTTGGAGGCATCGCAGTTGCCGGGCACGGCCGAGCACTGCACTTCAAAAATGGACTCCGGCCCGTTTTCGCCAGCAATGCGGAACATTTTGTAGTAGTCGGGCGCCAGCGAGTAGCCTAGCCCTATCACTTGGTCGGAGGCGCTGAGCGAAGCGGCCCAGTTTTTCTGATACATCTGTACTTTCGATAGCAGGGCTAACGCGGCGCCCTTGGTGGCCCGGCCCACGTCGGCACTGGGATACGTAGCGGGCAGCACCGCGGCGGCAGCCGTCAGCTCGCTCACCAGGAAGGCGTATATCTGGTCTTTGGGCGTGCGCGCCAGGTTAAGCTCATCGGGCGTTACCGGCGGCTTAGTGTAGAGCGGCACATCGCCAAACGCCCGCACCAGGTTGAAGTACATCAGCGAGCGCAAAAACTGTGCTTCGGCTACGTAGCGGGCTTTCAGGTTGGCATCCATGTTGATGCCGGGCACGTTCTGAATTATTTGGTTGCAAAGGAGAATCTCCTGGTACTGCCCGGTCCAGAAGCCATCCAGCGGGCCGTCGGTGGGCCCAACCCGGAAAAAAGTGAAATTATTGAGAAACTCGGCGTCGCCCGATACGCTGCCCTTTTCGGCATCGTCCGAGGTGAGTGTCGTCACCGAGAGCCAGTTAAAGGCCACTAGGTTCCATTCGCGCAGCTTGCCATAAGTCGAGATGCTGGCCACGGCCGCATCATTGGCATTCTGGAAGAAGGAAACAGCTTCTGGCTGGGCTAGTGGCGCCACATCCAGGTACTTGGTGCACGACGAGGCTAGCGCCAGCACAGCCGCCGCCAGCACCGGCAACGCCCGGCCCCGGAGGGGCGTAAAAAACGAGTAATTTTTCATGGGTGGGAATTGCTTAGCGCTTAGAAATTAATATTGACACCGAAGTTGTAGGTCGCGGCAATCGGGTACACGTTCAGGTCGATGCCGGCGTTGGTGGGCGTGCCCCCTACCTCGGGTGTAAAGCCCTTGTACTTGGTCCAGGTCACGGGATTTTGGGCGTTGACGTAGATACGTAATCCTTGTACCCGTAGATTGTTAGCCAGCGCTTTAGAGAAATTATACCCTAGCTGGAGGTTGCGTAGCCGAATATAATCGCCGCTTTCGATGTAGTAGGAGCTTACGTCCAGATTGTGGCCCGACAAGTTGGCCGAAGGCGTGGTGTTCGACGTGCCGGCTCCGTGCCAGCGGCTGTTGTAGAAGTCCTGGGTATAGTTTTCGTTGCCGTAGCGCACTTCGCGCAGCGCATTGAGCAGCTCTACGCCTGCCACGCCTTGAAAATCAACCTGCAAGTCGAAGCCTTTGTAGCGGAAGTACGTATTCAGGCCGTAGGTGAGGCGGGGATTAGGATTGCCCAGCATCACAAAGTCGCGGTTGTCAATTACCCCGTCACCATTCACGTCCTGGTAGCGCAGGTCGCCGGCGTGGGCGCCCGGCTGAGCCGACTTGGCAGCTTCGGCATCGCTCTGAAATACCCCGTCCACTTTGTAGCCGTAAAATGCCCCTAGCGGCGCACCAACCTGGGTTATGGTAGATAGGTAGCCGGCTACGGGCAATGCCCCCGATGATAGCGGAGCTCCGCCGGCCGTGGCTAGCACTTTATTCTGATTGTAAGCCCCAGTTACGCCAATGTTGTAAGAAAAATCACCGGTGCCCTGCGAGTTCCAGCGCAACGCAGCTTCTACGCCCTGGTTCTGGAAGTTAGCGTTGTTGGCGTAGTAGGCCGTGTTATTGGTGTAGCCCGGCGCGGAGAGCACTGGCACCGGAAACACGGCATCAATGGTACGGCGGTTGTAGTAGTCTAACTCGGCCGTCAGGCGGTTATTGAGAAAGCGCATTTCCAGGCCGCCATCAGCCTCGTGCGCAGTTTCCCAGCTTAGCGTGGGTGCCACTTGAGTCACTAAGTTGCCCCCCGTCTGGAAAGAGCCCCCGATGGGTGCCCCATAGCCCGGCGCAATCGTAACGGTCGATATCGTGCGGTTGTTGGCTACCCGGTTGTTGCCCAGCACCCCGTAGCTGCCGCGCAGCTTCAGGAAGGAAAACACGGTGTTATTCTGCATAAACGGCTCATCGGAGATTACCCACCCCGCTCCTACCGAGGGGAAGTTGCCGTAGCGCGTTGAGAACTGACTGGCGCCATCGCGTCGGATGCTAGCCGTGAGTAGGTAGCGGCCTTTATAGGCGTAGTTGACGCGGCCGAAGAGCGAGAACACCCGATAGGCATCAAGCCCGGGGTTAGAGAGCGTAGCTGAGCCCGGCGTGCCCAGGCTGAAATAGTAGTTGTCGCTGTTGGCCGCCGTCACCCCGTTAATGGAACCTAACACGTTGTCTACTTGATAGTTCAGCGCCGTAGTACCTACCAGTACGGTGAGGTGGTGGTCGTCAAACGTTCGGTCGTAGGTCAGCGTGTTTTCCCAAGTTAGTTGGCTGGTTAGCTGGTTGCCTCTGGTAAGCAGGCTAGTCTTGGTATACTGAACTGCCGTGAGCGAATCCTGGGGCTGGTAGTTGTAAAATTTGCTGGCGAGGTAGTTGACCCCCACGCTGCTGCGCACTGTGAAGTACTTCAAAAAATTGACGGAGGCAAAGGCATTGGCTATCAGCGACTGCCCCCGGCTTTGCTGGTGGTAGTAGTCGAGCGAAGCCTGCGGGTTAGCGAAGCTACCCAGGCCCCCCGAGCCAATGAGGCTGGGGTCGCCGTAGTTGCCATTGGCCTGGTACACCGGCAGCACTGCCGGGGCTACGTAAGCCTGCTGAAAGATATTGCCGGGAATGTCGTTGGAGGTAGTATTGGCCAGCAGCGCATTGTAGCCCACCTTGATGTGGTCGGTCAGGCTGAAATCCGTCTGGAGTCGCGCCGTGATGCGCTCGTAGTCATTGGTCTTGATGATACCCTGCTGCTTGAGATACGAGCCGCTGAACGAGTACGAAATCTTTTCACTCCCGCCCGATACGCTCAGCTGGTGGTTCTGAGTGAGGGCGTTGCGCGAAATCTGGTTGTACCAGTCGGTCGAGGCATAGCCGGTAGTAGGCAAGTTAGTAGCCGCCGTACCACCCTGCAAGATATTCTTCTCGTTATAGAGCGCTGTGTACTCGGCGCCGTCGGCCATCTTCACTTTATTAGTGGTGGTTTGCACCCCCACAAAGCCGTTGTAGTTGATGCGGGGCGTGCCGGCTAGCCCACGCTTAGTAGTTACGATTACCACGCCGTTGGCGGCCTGCACCCCGTAGATAGAGGCACTGGCCGCATCTTTCAGCACTTCGAGCGAGGCAATGTCGGCCTGATTGAGAAAGCTTAGGTCGGCGCCGGCGGGCAGCATGGTGCCATCGACCACGTAGAGCGGCGAAGCCCCGCTGATGGAGCCCGTGCCCCGGATGGTAATGGTTGGGGCGCCGCCCGGCGTGCCGGAGTTGGTAATCTGCACGCCGGCTACTTTGCCCTGGATGGAGCTAATGGGGTTTTGCGAAGCCTGGTTCACCAAGTCATCGCCTTTTACCGAAGCAATGGCGCCGGTTACTTCGCGCTTGGCCTGGGTGCCGTAGCCCACTACCACCACATCGTTGAGCGCTTGGCCGGCGGGCGCCGAAAATTTGAGGTCAACCGTAGTGCGGCCGGCTAGGGGTACTTCCTGGGCCGAGTAGCCCACAAACGAAAACACCAGCGTGGCGCCGGCGGGCGCATTGATGGTGTACTGCCCATCGGCATTGGTAGCCGTGCCGATGCTGGTGCCCTTCACGACTACGTTGGCCCCGGGCAGTGGGTCGCCTTTTTCATCAACAACCCTGCCGGTAATGGGGGTGCCCGTCTGGACGGGAGCCTGTTGCAAGCTAGCCGCCTGCACTTGCGCCAGCGGTAGCAAGCCCAGGCCTAATGTAGTAGTTAATCCGAGAGCAGCCACTTTACCAGCGTGCTGGAAGTGGTGCCTCACAAAGAGTAAGTCTTTGATTTTCATGCGTTAGGAAGGGTGGGAAATAAGGTAAAACAGTGTATCGGGTGCTGGTAAAGATGAAAAAGCCTTCACCAGCAACAACAGACGGCTACTAAATCAGCCGGGCAAATACTAAAGTGCAGAAATTTAATTGAATAACAAGTAAAATAAAAAACAAAGCTTGCTTTTATTATACAGGGTAAGTCTAGCCAGAGTCTACCTGCTAATAGGCAAAGACCGTTGAATACCCAGTCCTCTAGCTTTCTTCAGCAGAGAATCCCTTTTATCCTGTTTATCAGATAAATTAGGACAATTCAGCAATAGAAGCGTTCAACCTTAGATTAACAAATCTACAAACTTTTGCCCCATTTTTACGTCCGATAGATTTCGCCCACATTTCTATCTCTGCACTATTTGTTGTACATATACCCAGTAAATTATACTCGATGAGCTACTCAACCGTTAGGCATATAAATGTTTTAAAATAAATTATTATAAATAAATATATTTTTACTTTTTACAATACCAAGCTACTACTTTTTCTTCCCCACCCCCTCACTCATGAAGCCATACCATTTACTGATAAGCGCTTTATTACTCTTGCCTAATTTGGCCCCGGCTCAGGCTACCCGCAAGCCCACGGCACACCCGGCCGCCGTGGCCAAATTCGACCCGCGCCAGCGCCCGCGCCACCTCTCCGATGAGCAGCTCATGGACCAGGTGCAGCGTCAGACTTTCCGCTACTTCTGGGATTTTGGGCACCCCGTGTCGGGCATGGCCCGCGAGCGCAGCAACGTGGCCTTCGACTATGGCAACGAGGTGGTGACAACCGGCGGCACGGGCTTCGGCATCATGGCTATTATCGTGGCCGCCGAGCGCGGCTGGATAACCCGCCCGCAGGCAGCGGCGCGCATCAATAAAATCGTCAACTTCCTGTGGAAGGCCGATATGTACCACGGCGCGTTTCCGCACTGGCTCAATGGCGATACGGGCCATACTATTCGCTTCGGCATCAAGGATGACGGCGCTGATATTGTCGAGACTTCCTTTCTTTACGAAGGCCTGCTGTGCGCCCGGCAATATTTCACTAAAGACACGCCTGACGAGCAAAACGTGCGCAATAAAATTCTCTGGATGTGGGAGGGTGTGGAGTGGAACTGGTTTACGCAGGGCCAGAATGTGCTGTACTGGCACTGGAGCCCCAACAACGGCTGGAGTATGAACCACCAGATTCACGGCTGGAACGAGTGCCTTATTACCTACGTGTTAGCTGCCTCATCGCCGCGCTACGGCATTGAAAAGCAAGCGTATGACCAGGGCTGGGCCACTGGCCCCGAGTACGTGAACGGCAAGACTTACTACGGCACTACCCTGCCGCTAGGTTCCGAGCTGGGCGGGCCGCTGTTTTTCACGCACTACTCGTTTATGGGCCTCGACCCGCACGGCCTCAAGGACGCGCACGCCGACTACTGGCAGCAAAACCAGGCGCACACGCGCATCAACCACGACTACTGCGTGGCTAACCCCAAGAAGCAGAAAGGCTACGGCCCCAACTGCTGGGGCCTCACGGCCTCCGACAGTTGGCAGGGCTACGCGGCCCATTCACCCACCGAAGACCTGGGCGTGATTTCGCCCACGGCGGCCCTGGCGGCCCTGCCCTACGCGCCGGCCGAGTCGATGCTAGCCATGCGCCACTTCTACGACGACCTGGGCGACAAAATATGGAGCGAATACGGCTTCGTGGATGGCTTCAGCGAGCAGCACGACTGGGTGGCCAAGTCGCACCTGGCCATCGACCAGGGACCGATAGTAGTAATGATGGAAAACCAGCGCTCGGGCCTGCTGTGGAAGCTGTTTATGAGCGCGCCGGAGGTGCAGCGCGGGCTGAAAAAGCTGGGATTTGAGAGCCCGTATCTGAAGAATTAGCTTTTGCGGCTGAAACATCAAGCTGCCCGTAGTGCCGCTTGACGCGCTTAATTCTTCTCTAGTCTCGTCCTATGCGCCTTTTCCTGTTCCTATTCCTGCTGCCCGCGTTGGCACTAGGTCAAGCCCCTACTCCCCCACGCCCCACCTACTGCAACCCGCTCGACCTGGACTACGGCTACACGCCGTTTCCGGAGTTTTCGACGGCCGGGCGGCACCGGGCCACGGCCGACCCGGTTATCACGCTTTTCCAAGGGAAGTACTATTTATTTTCTACCAACCAGCGCGGTTACTGGTGGAGCAACGACCTGGCCGGCTGGCATTTTTTGGAGCGCACGTTTTTGAAGCCGGAGAATAAGGTATTAGATGATTTGTGCGCGCCGGCCGTGGTGGCGCTGCACGATACCCTGCTGGTTATTGGCTCCAGCCACAACCCCAATTTTGCGCTCTGGATGAGCACTAATCCGCAGGCTAACCAGTGGACGAAAGCGGTCGAAAATTTCCCCGTTGCAGCCTGGGATCCCGATTTATTTCTCGATACCGATGGCAAGCTCTACCTCTACTGGGGCAGCTCGAACGAGTTTCCGCTCTACGGTCAACAAATCAGCCGCAAGACGTTTCAGCCCATCGGGCAGCCGCAGGCCATGTTCAAGCTCGACGATACGCGCTTTGGCTGGCAGCGCTTCGGCGAGTACCTGGACAATACCTTTCTGGGTCCGTTTATGGAAGGCGCCTGGATGACCAAATACCAGGGAAAATACTATCTGCAATACGGGGCGCCGGGCACCGAATTCAGTGGCTACGCCGATGGCGTGCAGGTGAGCGACCACCCGCTGGGACCGTGGACGCCGCAGCCGCACAATCCATTTTCCTACAAGCCGGGCGGCTTCATCCGGGGCGCGGGGCACGGCAATACGTTTCAGGACAAGTGGGGCAACTGGTGGCACACGTCCACGATGGTCATCAACGTAAAAAATAACTTTGAGCGGCGGCTAGGCCTGTGGCCGGCGGGCTTTGATGCCCAGGGCACGCTCTACACCACCACGGCCTGGGGCGACTACCCGCACTACCTGCCCACCGGCCCGGCCGACCACCAGCAGGGTCAGTTTACGGGCTGGATGCTGCTCAATTACGGCCGGCCGGTGCAGGCGTCGAGCACGCTCGGCGGCCACGTGCCTAATCTGGCCGTGGATGAAAGCATCAAGACTTACTGGAGCGCTGCCACGGCTAGCCCCGGCGAGTATTTCCAGACCGACCTGGGCAGCGTATGCACCGTGCGCGCCGTGCAAATCAACTACGCCGACCAGGACGTGAACCCGCAGTTTCTGGGCCGGCAGGCGGGCCTGTATCATCAATACAAACTCTATCACTCGCTCGACGGCAAAACCTGGCAGCTGCTCGTGGATAAAAGCCGTAATAAAACCGACGTGCCGCACGACTACCTAGCCCTGAAAACGCCCTTGCGCACGCGCTACCTCAAGCTCGAAAACGTGCACATGCCCACCGGCAAGTTTGCCCTGAGCGGGCTGCGGGTGTTTGGGCTGGGCAGCGGCGCCCGGCCGGCGGCCGTACAGGATTTTGTGGTGCTGCGCACGGCCGCCGACAAGCGCAGTGCTTGGCTGCGCTGGGCGCCGGTTGATGGCGCCTACGCCTACAACATCTACACCGGGCTAGCCCCCGACAAGCTGTATAGCTGCCTTATGGTGCACGAGGCGAATGAGTATTATTTCAAAGGCATGGATAAGGACCTGCCGTATTATTTTACCATTGAGGCCATTAATGAAAATGGCGTATCGGCCCGCACTCCGGTGAGCAAGGCAGAATAAGGGCGGGCCATTTTATCATCGCTTAGGCTAGCCGATAGCTTTACGCCGAATATTTTTGCGGCGGTGAGCCGCTGCCGCGGCTTAGCACCCGTTAGCGGCTACTGCACACGCTGGCGGACCCGCCCACTCCTCTTTTGCCTAGCTACCGCAACTGCCCGGCAGCTACTGCACACGCCGCCGGGCATACTAGTTGCCCGTACCGGGCAAGCTGCGCTCAAAATACCCTAGCAGGCCACGCCAGGCGGTTTTTAGCAACCCGACCTGCCCGTTACCTTTCCGCTTATTATTTCTCCCCACCCCTTTCATGAGACACCGCAAATCGCTCTTTCAGGCCGCCTTGCTGCTGGCTTTGGGCCTGGCCGCCCCGCGCGCGCAGGCCCAGGTCAAGGCTAAAGCCAAGGCAAAAACTACTTCCCCGACCGCAGCCGCCACGGCCGACAACATGCAGCAGTTCGTGGCCAGCCTGATGCAGAAAATGACGCTCGAAGAAAAAATCGGCCAGCTTAACCTCGTGTCAGTAGGCTTCGACGTGACCGGGCCGGTGGTGAGCAAGGATGTGGACGCCAACATCAAAAAAGGTCTGGTGGGCGGCGTGCTCAATACCTACACGCCGGTGGCGGCCCGCAAGCTGCAAGAGCTGGCCATTAAAGAATCGCGGCTGCACATTCCGCTCATTCTGGGCTACGACGTTATTCACGGGCACCGCACCATTTTCCCGATTCCACTAGGGCTAGCCGCCAGCTGGGACCTCGACGCAATGGAGCGCAGCGCCCGCATCGCGGCCGAAGAATCGTCGGCCGACGGCATCAACTGGGTGTATTCGCCGATGGTGGACATTGCCCGCGACCCGCGCTGGGGCCGCGTGGCCGAGGGTGCCGGCGAAGACCCCTACCTGGGCTCGCGCATTGCCGAGGCCATGGTGCACGGCTACCAAGGGCCCACCAATGACATGACCCGGCCCGAAAACGTGATGGCCTGCCTCAAGCACTTCGCCCTCTACGGCGCGGCCGAGGCCGGGCGCGACTACAACACTACCGACATGAGCCGCCAGCGCATGTACAACGAGTACCTGCCGCCCTACAAAGCGGCGGTGGCGGCCGGCGTAGGCTCGGTGATGTCGTCGTTTAATGAGATAAACGGTATTCCGGCCTCGGCCAATAAGTGGCTGCTGACCGACCTGCTGCGCAACCAGTGGGGCTTCACGGGCTTCGTGGCGACCGACTATACGGCAATCAACGAGATGGAAGCCCACGGCATGGGCGACGAGAAAAAAGTGTCGGAGCTGGCCCTCAAAGCCGGTGTAGACATGGATATGGTGGGCGAGGTTTTCCTCAAGCAGCTCGCCACCAACCTCAAGGACGGCACCGTGAGCCAGGCCGACATCGACCAGGCTTGCCGCCGCGTGCTCGAAGCCAAGTACCGGCTAGGCCTCTTCCAAGACCCCTACCGCGGCGTGACCGAGGCCCGCGCCAAGGCTACCCTGATGAAGCCCGCCTTCCTGGCCGATGCCCGCGACATCACGCGCCGCACGCTGGTGCTGCTCAAGAATGACAACCAGACGCTGCCGCTGAAGAACACGGTGAATATTGCGGTAGTCGGCCCCCTGGCCGACCGCGCCCGCGACATGATTGGCAACTGGAGCGGCGCCGGCGATGGCAAGCAGGCCATTTCCATCTTGCAGGGAATCAAGAACGTGGGCGGGGCCGGCGTGCGCGTAACCTACGCTCAGGGCTGCAACGTGACCGACGACGACCAGATAATTAAGCGCCTCAACGAGCACGGTGGCGAGTTGAAGCTGGACCCGCGCCCGGCCGAAGCTACTATTGCCGAGGCCGTGCAGGCTGCCCAGGGCGCCGACGTGGTAGTGGCCGTGGTGGGCGAAAGCCAGGGCATGACCGGCGAAGCCGCCAGCCGCGCCGACATCGGCCTGCCCGGCCGCCAGCTCGACCTGCTCAAAGCGCTGAAAGCCACCGGCAAGCGCCTCGTGATTGTGCTCGTGAATGGCCGCCCGCTCACGCTGCCCTGGGAAAGCCAGAATGCCGACGCTATTCTCGAAACGTGGTTTGGCGGTACGCAGGCCGGCAACGCGGTGGCCGACGTGCTTTTTGGCGCCTACAACCCATCGGGCAAGCTTACCATGACGTTTCCGCGGTCGGTGGGCCAGGTGCCGATTTATTACAACCATAAAAACACCGGCCGCCCCTACGCCGGCGTGCTGCTCGACAAGTACAAGTCGCGCTACCTCGACGTGCCCAACGACCCACTTTATCCGTTCGGCTACGGCTTGAGCTACAGCACGTTTACATACTCCAAGCCCACGGTTAGCCAAGCCAGCATTCGCCCCGGCCAGGGCCTCGACGTGGCCGTGACCGTGCAGAACACTGGTAGCTACGATGGCGCCGAAGTGGCCCAGCTGTACCTGCGCGATATGGTAGGTAGCAGCACCCGCCCGGTGCAGGAGTTGAAGGGCTTTCAGAAGATTATCCTGAAAAAAGGTGAGAGCCGCCAGCTCACTTTCCACCTCTCGGCCGACGACCTGAAATTTTACAACGACGACCTCAAATTCGTGGCCGAGCCCGGCGAGTTTCAGGTGATGGTGGGCGGCAACTCGCGCGATGTGCAGATGGCTAGCTTCACGCTGGCGCAATAGCCTGTTTTAGTGCGCAGTAAAAGGCGGCGGCAACAGTAGTTGCCGCCGCCTTTTTTATAGCTCTAAACCGTAATTTCCCGCTGCCTAACCGCCCTGGCTAGCAAAGTACCGTATAATTTAAGCTCACGCTTTCAGTCTCTTACAACCAATGCGTCCTACTTCTGTCAGAACCCTTGCCCCGCAGGCGGGCACCGATATTTCAGTGGTCGGCGACACGTATCGCATTGTCGTATCGGGCGCGCAAACCGAGGGCACCTACGCCATTATCGACATGCTGGTGCCGCCCGGCGGGGGGCCGGGGCCGCACGCCCACGCCCAGATTCAGGAGGCATTTTACGTCATCGACGGCGAGGTGGTAGTGCGCTCCGAAACCCAGACCTATACTGCCAAAAAAGGTGCTTTCGTGGATATTCCCAAAGGTGGTGCCATTCACAGCTTTACGAATGAGAGCCAGGCGGTAGCTTTTGGCCAGTTTTTACCTAAGCAGGAGCCCGGCCCCGAGTAAAAGCAAAAAATGGCAGTGGCCGCCCAGCGCTACGGCCAGGAGCTTTTTCCGCCTGATTATTTCAAAAAGTAGTTTATTAACTCACGTAGCGGTCTGTTTTTTTCATCCAAGATTAGCACCTCGGCCCGGGTATCCTCCGCGCAAAAAAAGCCCGAATAAGATTGTTCGGGCTTACGATTTTGAAATGGTATGACAGCGGCTAATTTGCTACTGGCGGCGCGGGTGCTTTCACGTACTTGTTGAGCCACGAATCCATTTCCCAGAGCATGTGTAGTAGGTTTTCACGGGCGGCGTAGCCGTGGGCTTCGGCGGGCAGCACCACGTAGCGGGCCGTGGCACCCTGGCCTTTGAGGGCGGCGTAAAAGCGCTCGCTCTGAATGGGAAACGTACCCGAGTTATTGTCGGCCTCGCCGTGAATGAGCAGGATGGGCGTCTTGATTTTATCGGCGAAGTTAAACGGCGACATGGCATCGTAGACTCCCTTGGCCTGCCAGTAGGTGCGCTCCTCGCCCTGGAAGCCGAAGGGCGTGAGGGTGCGGTTGTAGGCGCCGCTGCGCGCAATGCCGGCCTTGAATAAATTGGAATGTGCCAGTAGGTTAGCCGTCATAAAGGCGCCGTAGCTGTGGCCCATCACGGCCACGCGGCTAGGGTCCACCACCCCTAGCCGCTGGCCTTCGTCGATGGCCGCCTTGGCGCTGCTCACTAGCTGCTCGGTATAAGTATCGTTGGGCTCGGCGGTGCCCTCACCCACGATGGGCACGGTGGCATTTTCGAGCACGGCGTAGCCCTGCGTGACCCAGTACACGGGCGAGGCCCAGCTAATGCGGGTGAAGGTATAGGGCGAGCCGCTAACCTGCCCGGCATTGGCTTTGTCTTTAAACTCAACGGGGTACGCTTCCATCAGCGTGGGCAGCGGGCCATCGGTTTTCTTGTAATTCGGCGGCAGGTAAAGGTTAGCCGTGAGGCCTACCCCATCGGCGCGCTTGTAATGCAATACTTGCTTGCGGAAGCTACCGCCGAACTGAGCGTAGGGGTTGGCGAAGTGCGTGAGGGCCAGCGGCTGGCCTTTCTTACTCAACTCGCGCAGGTAGTAGTTGGGTGCCTGGTCGGCGGCTTCGCGGCGGGTCAGTAATTCCAGTTTGTCTTTCTTGCCGTCGAAAATGGCAACCGGCACTTCATAATAAGGTGCCTCGGAGCGCCACAGGCGGGCGGTTTTCCTGGTAGCCAGGTTCAGCTCATCCACAAACGGCCGGTCGCCCTCGGGCGAAGCGCCCTGGCCCAATAAGTAGATGGCCTGCCCGCCCTGGGCTAGCCGCAGCACGGCGCGGCCCTGGGCATTGCGGCGCGTGGCGGGCGCGCCGGGGTTGTGGTACGTATCCTGCGACGAGCCATCAAACAGCACTTTTAGCAGCTGGCCGGGCTGGCTAGGGTCGAGCTGCCAGGTGGTTTCGTGGCGGTCGGCCCAGCGGTAGCCATCGACCAGCGCCAGGTGGTCGGTGCCCCAGGTGAGGCCGGCGTAGCGCAGCGGCAGCGCGGCCAGCTCCTGCGGACTGGTGAAGGGCGCAGCCAGCAGAAATACCTTATCGCGCACGGCCGTTTTCACCTTGGGGTCGCCGCCGTCCTGCGCCTCGGCGTAGCTGAGGGTGGCGGGCGCGTCGGTGCGCCAGCCGTGGTCGCGCGGGCCGGTGGGCACGGCGTCGAAGTTGGTCGGCACGTTGTCGGCCAGCGGCAGGTCGGCAATGTTTTTTACGACCGCGCCGCTAGCCAGGTCGAGCACGTCGATACGCTGCGGAAAGCTGCTGATGGGCAGCGTATACGAATACGGCCGGTGGGCCGTGCGCAGCAGCACGTAGCGGCCATCGGGCGAGGGCGAGGCCGCGCGCAGCACGCCCGGCTGGCCCAGCGGCTGGGCGCTGCCATCGGCTAGCTTCACCCGCACGAGCTGCGCGGTGGCGTAGTAATCGAAAATGCGCTCGTCGGCCGGGTTTTTCAGCAAATCCTGGTAGGTGCGGGCACCCGATTTTTTGCCGCCCTCCGTTTCCTGCACGGCCGGGCCGGTGGGCGTGGCATCGGCAGCCGGAGCGGCTCCGCGCCCGGCCGGCACCACCTTAGCCAGCAGCGTCTGGCTGTCCGATACCCACTCGAAAACATTACCAAACACGTCATTGAGTGGCGTAGCCAATAGGCGGCGGGCAGTATTAGTAGCCACGTCGGCCACCCACAATTCGACGCGGCCAGCACTGCCCTCGGCGGCCGGCGTGGTAAGCGCGAAGGCCAGATACTTGTTATCGGGCGACCAGCTCGGGTTACTGATGCGCGCCTGGGCCGGCAGCCCCTGCACCGGCGCTTCAGCGCCGCTAGGCAGTTTTTTAAATTGCATGCCTACCGCGTAGCTCACGCGGCTAGGGCCGTTGGTGCGCGGATTGAGGCGCAGGCCGGCCAGCCGCAGCTCGGGCTGCGAAAGCTCGGCGATAGTCGGGAAATCCTGCACGGACAGGATGGCGAGCACGCTGCCATCGCCCGACAGGCTGACGCGGGGCGTGGGTGGCGCCAGCAGCAGGTCGCGGATGGCGGCCGGCGGCTCGTGGTAATTGGTTTCCTGGGCCATAGCCGGGACTGCCAGTAAGAGCAGCAGGGGTAAGAGTTTGTTCATTAGAGAGTGAGAATAAAAACAGGAAAACGTCATGCTGAGCCTGCGATGCATCTCGCTCGCATCGCTAGGCCAATGACCCAGCCAATGCGAGCAAGATGCTTTGCAGGCTCAGCATGACGTTCAATGTTACGTCACACTCAGCTATTTATCTCTACAAACGTCCGAAATTTAGCCCTAGAATTAAGACAATGCCGATTACCATCAGGATAAGGTAGGTTTCGACCGAGCCGGTTTGCACGTTGCGCAGCAGCTGGCCGCCAGCCAGGGTCACGCGGCCCACGCCGTTGGCGATAGGGTCGATAATGCCATTCTCAACAAACTTGTAGAGGCCCGTCGAAAGTGCCATTACGGGCTTCACGATGAGGTTATCGTAGAGTTCATCCACGTAGTATTTGTGGTAAACCAAGTTTTCGGGAGCCGAGCGTGGGGCGTCGTCTTCGGCAGGGCGCTGGGCGCGGGCCACGTACTGCACGTAGGCCAGCACGATGCCCACCACGGCCACCAGTACTGAGATACCCATCAGCATCAGCTCGGTGCTGTGCTCGGGCTCGGTGGTGAAGGCAGCGGGCAGAAGCTGCTTCGAGTAAGTGAAAATCGGGGCCAGGTAGTCGGCCAGGTAGTGCTTGCCCACGAACATCGGCGCGCCCATGAAGCCGCCTACGGCCGAAAGCACGGCCAGCACAATCAGCGGCAGCGTCATGCTAGCCGGCGACTCGTGCAGGTGGTGGTGCTGCTCCTCAGTGCCCCGAAACTCGCCGAAGAAGGTTAGGAACAGCAAACGGAACATATAGAAAGCCGTCAGAAACGAGGTGAAAACGCCGATGGCCCACATTACCTTGCTGTGCTCGTACACGTGGCTCAGAATCTCATCTTTCGAGAAGAAACCGGCGAATGGCGGAATACCCGAAATAGCCAGGCAGCCGATGAGCATCGTCAAAAACGTAATGGGTAAGGCTTTACGTAGACCACCCATGCGGCGCATGTCCTGCTCGTTGCTCATAGCGTGAATGACCGAGCCAGCGCCCAGGAATAGTAGCGCCTTGAAGAAAGCGTGCGTGAGTACGTGGAAGAACGACGAAGTGTAGCCCATCACGCCCAGCGCCAGGAACATGTACCCAAGCTGCGACACCGTGGAGTACGCCAGCACTTTCTTGATGTCGTTCTGCGCCAGGCCGATAGTAGCCGCAAACAGCGCCGTGGCCAGGCCGATGATACCGACTACTTCGAGCGTTTGCGGGGCTAGCGTGAAGAGCACGTTGGAGCGCAGCACGAGGTAGATACCGGCCGTTACCATCGTCGCGGCGTGAATGAGCGCCGAAACCGGCGTGGGGCCGGCCATAGCGTCGGGCAGCCAGGTGTAGAGCGGCAATTGGGCCGACTTACCCATCGCGCCCACGAAAAGGAGTAGGGTGATAACCGTCACCACGCTCACCGTATACGGGCCAAACTGGCCCAGGCTAGCCTTCTGAAACACTTCGGCGTACTGCACCGAGTTGAAGGTTAAATACATCAGGAAGATGCCGAGCAGGAAGCCTAGGTCACCCACGCGGTTGATGATGAAGGCCTTTTTGGCGGCGTTGTTGTAGCTGGTATTCTTGTTCCAGAAGCCGATGAGCAGGTACGAGCACAGCCCTACGCCTTCCCAGCCAATGAAGAGAATGACGAAATTGGCCCCCAGCACGAGAATCAACATGCTGAACACGAACAGGTTGAGGAAGCTAAAGAACTTCCCCACGTTCTCGTCGTGGTGCATGTAGCCGATGCTGTAGATGTGGATGAGGGTGCCCACGCCCGTAATCAGCAGCAGCATGAGCAGGCTCAGCTGGTCAATCTGGTAGCTGAACGGGATTTGCAACGAGCCTACTGAAATCCAGTCGAATAGATTAACGGTGTACTGGTACTTGAAATTAACAAACAGGAATACCGACAGCAGAAATGACCCGAGCACGGTGAGCGTGCCCAGCGCACCGGCCACCGTACCCGACAACCGCTTGTTCAGCAAGCCATTAAGCAAAAAACCTAGAAAAGGCAGCCCCGGAATGAGGACGTAGAGCAGGGTCGAAAAAGGTGCCGTAGCACCGGGGAGAACAGTTTCTTGCATAATCTTTAATCATTGTCATGCTGACGAAGGAGCATCTTATCACCACCGCCTTCACCGGATTTCTAGTCAAAGCCGCGAGGACGAGATAAGGTCCTTCACTGCGTTCAGGATAGCAGACAGCTTATTCCCTGCCGCTAGCCTCTCAAGCGGCTGAGCAGGTTGACGTCGGTATTCTGGAAGTTGCGGTAAATCATGACGATAATGCCCAGGCCGACGGAGACTTCGGCGGCGGCCACGGCCATAATGAAGAACACGAACACCTGCCCGTTGGGGTCGGCGCGGTAGGCGGCGAAGGCCGTCAGCAGGATATTCACGGCGTTGAGCATCAGCTCGATGCACATGAAAATAATGATGGCATTGCGCCGGATAAGTACCCCCGTCACGCCGATGCAAAAAAGTGCGGTGGCGAAAAACACGTAGTACTGCAACGGCACTTCGTGAATGACGGCGGGAACAATGGAAGCGTTGGTCATGGCAAGAAAGCTGCGGGAAAGCACGGTCAGCCTGTAGCCAACCTAGCGGGCAAAGTTACACCGCAGATTCAAACGAATTGAACGGCTACGCCCGCTAATGCGGGTGGCCCCGGGGTTGGTTTGCGCAGCACCCCCGTACTTGCCGGCGCGCAGCAGGCGCAGCCGTTGAATCCGCTTGAATCTGCGGTTAAAATATTAGCCAGGGCTCAGCGTCTGCTTAGGCACGATGGAAGCACTAGCCCTCCCCCTTTCCGCGCTCATGACAACCGCCGCCGGCCAGGACCAGCAGATTCAAACCGCGGTGCGCGAGCAGCGCGGCCGCCTGCTGCGGTTTATTGAGCGGCGCGTGCCCGACCCCGACGAGGCCGAAGACATTCTGCAGGATGTCTTTGCCGAGCTTGTCGAGAGCTACCGGCTGCTCAAGCCCGTGGAGCAGGCAGCCGCCTGGCTCTTTCGGGTAGCCCGCAACCGCATCATTGACCGCTACCGGCGCGTACCGGCCCAGCGCACGGTGTCGCTCGACGCGCCGCTCGGGGCTAGCGACGGCGACGAGCCCACCCGCCTGCTGCAAGACGTGCTGCCCGCCCCCGACGACTCGCCCGAAAACCGCCTGCTGCGCGAAACCATCATGGATGCCCTCAGCGATGCGCTGGCCGAGCTGCCGGCCGAGCAGCGCCAGGTGTTCGTGTGGCACGAGTTGGAGGATAAGTCGTTCAACGACATGGTGGCCGAAACCGGCGTGCCGCTCAAAACGCTTATCTCACGCAAGCACTACGCCGTGAAGCACTTGCGCAAGCGCTTGCAGAAACTCTACGACGAGCTATTCACCGACTAGCCCGCCGCCTTTCCCTTCGCTCTTAATTTTTATTCTGGATATGAACCGCTCTTTTTGGCTGAAAAAAGCCGTCAAGCTTGTCTTTTTTGCGGCGCTGTTTGTGACCGTCGCCGTGTTCGTCACCATGGGTTTGTGGAACTGGCTCATGCCCATGCTTTTCCACCTGCCGCTGCTCAATTTCTGGCAGACGCTGGGCTTGCTGGTGCTAAGCCGCATCCTTACGGGTGGCTTTGGGCGCGGCGGCCGGGGCGGCTGGGCGCGGGGCCGCGCCTGGAAGCGGCAGATGGTGCAGCGCATGGAGGCCTTTTCGCCGGCCGAGCGCGAGAAATTTCGCCAGCAGATGCGCAGCCGCTGCGCCGGCTCCTGGGGCCGGCCCGCCGAGGTTCCGGCCGAGCCCGCTGCCTAGCGGCACGATTGGTACCGGCTTTGCGAAGCCGCTTACTATTCCATTTTGTCCCAGCAAAAAGCCCGTCGGTTCGACGGGCTTTTTCTTTGGTGGCCAGGCTACCTTACTGCTGGCTAGCCCGGAAGAGCTTCTGCTTTTCTTCTTTCGACAGGCTTTCGTAGCCCGAGCGCGAGATTTTGTCCAAAATCAGGTCTACCTCCTCGGGCGGAGTGGCGCTGGGGACCGCTTTACCAGCCGCCGAGGCCGGGCGCCCTACCGATACGGGGCTGCGGTGTGTCACCTTCATGGCCGGGCGCGGCTGAAAAAGGCGGCCTAGCCACTCACCGGTTGCGACTACAGGCTGCCCTAGGTCGCGCCCAGCATCAAGCTGTTTAATGAAGAGAAAGCCCAGTAAGGCACCGCCCAAGTGCGATAGCCCACCACCGGGGTTGCCGCCATATATGGGAGCTATGGACAGCACCACTACTACCACGGCTGCTATCCACTTGATTTTTACCGGCCCGAATAGAAACAGCATAAAGGTGTAGTTAGGCAGTTTGGTGGCTGCCGCCACGATGATGGCCGTAACCGCCGCCGACGCCCCAATGAGTGGAATACCCACCTGCCCCTGAAATACCGTCAGGAAATTGTAGGCTAACAGAAAAACCACCGCACCAGCTAAAGCCCCAAGCACGTACAGGCTCACCAAGCGTCGGTCGCCTAGATACTCCCGTATGAGTTGCCCAAACCAATAGAGGTTCAGCATATTAAACAGGATATGAAACGGGCTGTCTATCGAGTGAACAAATGCGTAGCTTAGCAGCGTCCATGGATGGCGTAGCACCACCATCGGGTCGGACGAAAGCGCCAGCTGACGCATGATGAGCACGTACATGCTGCTGGACTGGGCAATAAAAAATATTGCCTTTAAAATAATCAGCACCCCAAACACCAGCACATTAATAATAATGAGCTGATTTAATGCGTTATCGCGGCGCGAAAAAGCGTCGCGGATATCCTGGGTTATACTCATGGAAGTAACAGATTTTAGTAGAAACGGGCGCGGCCGCTTTCCCAGAACTTTAAGATAATAAACCCAATCAGCAGCCCGCCGATGTGCGCAAAGTGGGCTACATTGTCGCCGGGGGCCTGATGCACGCCACTGTACAGCTCATAGGCTCCGTAAAAAAAAACAAAATACTTGGCCTTAACGGGAAACGGGATGAAGAGCAGAAATAGCTCAGTATTAGGAAACAGGTAAGCAAAGGCGAATAAGATGCCGAACAACGCGCCCGAGGCTCCGAGCATACCACCACGCGGCGAATTGGTAATGGCGCTGTATATTTCCTTAACGTGCTGCACAATAGCCTGCTGTAAGGCTTGGTCGTTGGGGTTGCGCTGCAAGGCTTCAGCGGCAGCTTCGTCCTCGGCTTGCTTGAAGCCGCTTTGCCGCATAAACTGGTCGTAGTCGCCGGCATTGGGGCTGCGCACCACCTCCGTGTACACGGCTTCGAGCTTGCGCAACTCATACATATGGACGCCTTCGTAGAGTACCCCAGCCCCCACTCCGCACATCAGCCAAAAAGCCAAAAACCGCTGCCCACCCCAGCGCTGCTCCAGCAGTGGCCCGAAAGAAATAAGGCCGAACATGTTAGAAAAAATATGTCCCCAGCTACCGTGCAGGAACATATAGGTAAAAAATTGCCAGAAATGAAAGTACGGCGAACCCACTGCGTACAAGCTACCTAGTTGCGTAATAGGAATATTCCGCAAGTTCTCCTGCGCCAAAAAAAAGGCTAGGTTGATAAGCAGCAGATTGCGAACAGTAGGCGTGAGATTGAACATAAACGGAATACGGGGCGGCTCGTCGCCGCAAAGGTCGCACCGGGCTGCTTACGCGCCGGCTTTGCGGAAGTAGGCGGCTAGCTGGTCGCCGTCGAGCAATACGACGGTGGGGCGGCCGTCGGGGGTATAGTTAGGCACTTGGCAGGCGAAAAGCTTGTCTACTAAGGCATTCAGCTCGACGTCGGGCAGGCGGGGCTGGCTGGTGGCCTGCGCCACGCGCCGGGCCAGGGCGCGGGCCAGCGCCTCGCGGCGGTCGAGGCGCAGGGGCGCGGCCCCGCTCCGGAACTGCTCAATGAGACCTTCGAGCAGCTCTTTCTCGCCCTGGGCGGGCAGGTCGGCGGGCACGGCCTCAATGGCGATGGTGTGCGGCCCAAATTCGGCAAAGCGAAACCCCAGCAGATGCAGCGAGGGCGTGAGCTCGTGCAGCACGGCGTAGTCGGCGGGCGAAAACGTGAGCGGGCGCGGAAACAGCAGCGCCTGCGAGTGCCCGCCGCCCCGCTCCTGCCCGGCCGCGTACTGCTCGTAGAGAATACGCTCGCGCGCCGCTTCCTGGTCAATCAGCATCAGGCCCGACTTCACGGGCAGCAACAGGTAGCGGTTGAGCACCTGCGTGGCCCGCGGGTTGTGCGCGCCACCGGGGCTAGCCAGGGCCGGCGCGCCAGCCGCCGGGCGCGGCCGGTCGGTGGACGTGGGGTGCGTGAAGGGCAGCTCGGGCAGCGGCGGCGCGGGCGGCACGAGAGTTACAGCGGACGGCGGCGCCTCATCGGCCGGGCGCACGGGCTGGCCCAGCTCGCGGTAAAAGGCTTCGAGGTCGCGGCGGGCCTGCTCGGTGGGGCGCGGCGGAGCTTGGTCAGCCGTTTTGCGGCCACCGCGCGCGGCGGCCGATACGGAGGCCGCCAGCGCATCGGGGTTGAACTCGACGGCGCGGGTGGGCGTGGGTAAGGCGGCGCCATCGCCCTTGGCAAACGAGCTGCCCGCCGAGGTGCGCAGCGGCCGGATGGGCGCAAAATTCACGTCGCCCTCAAAATCGAGCGAGGGCGTGAGGCTGTGCACCCCTAGCGCCTGCCGCACGGCGGCCCGCACCACGGCGTACACCGTTTTTTCGTCCTCAAACTTAATTTCCGTCTTCGTGGGGTGCACGTTGATGTCGATGGCTTTGGGGTCGAGCTCCAGAAACAGCACGTAGAACGGGTGCGTGTCGCGGGCCAGCAGGCCCTCGTAGGCGGCTAGCACGGCGTGGTTGAGGTAGGCCGAGCGGATAAAGCGGTTGTTGACGAAAAAAAACTGGTCGCCCCGACTTTTCTTGGCCGACTCGGGCTTGCCGATGTAGCCTTTTACGGTGATGAACGGCGTCACTTCCTCACAGCTGGCCAACTGCTCCTTATAGTTATTGCCCAGCAAAGCCACGATACGCTGGCTCAACTTGCCAGCAGGCAGGCCAAAAACTTCGAGGTCATTCTGGTAAAGCGAGAAGGCAATCTGCGGGTTAGCCAACGCCACGTGCTGAAACTCGTCCAGAATGTGACGCATCTCCACTGCGTTGCTTTTCAAGAAGTTGCGCCGGGCAGGCACGTTGAAGAATAAATTTTTCACCGAGATGCTCGTGCCATCGGGGCAGGCGGTGGGTGTCTGGCTACTCACCTGCGAGCCTTCCACGAGCAGCAATGAACCGGTTTCCTGGCCGCGCTGCTTGGTACGGATTTCAACCTGCGCCACGGCCGCGATGCTAGCCAGCGCCTCGCCCCGAAAGCCCAGCGTGCGAATGCGAAACAGGTCTTCGGTTGAGCGGATTTTGCTGGTGGCGTGGCGCTCCAGGCTCATGCGGGCATCGGTGGGCGACATGCCGGCCCCATCGTCTACTACCTGCACGAGTTGCTTACCGGCTTCTTTGACAATCAATTGCACGTTGGTAGCGCCCGCATCCACGGCATTTTCCAGCAATTCTTTGACCACCGAGGCCGGGCGCTGCACCACCTCGCCCGCCGCAATCTGGTTGGCAAGGTATTCGGGCAGAAGTTGGATAATGTCGGGCATAGTTGGGGGGCTGGCGCTGGGCCAGCCCAATTTTCGGACGGTGCAAGGGCAATTAGCCAGCAGCACAGACGTTTTTCATCGACCGCTCGTAGCTTACTGCCTACCTTTGCGGCCAATTTGGGCTAGCCGCCCAGGTTGCTTTCGGCCATCCGCAGAGGTTTCGCTCCTATGGAACCGCCAAGGCTGGCCGGGGGTTCCGGCTCCGTTCGCTGGCAAAAGTAGCCTGTGCGGGCCGCCTTTTCTACCTCTAAAACTTCCCGCCTAGGGCTGATGCGCGTCGATTTCCGGTTTCTGTTTCTGGGGTTGCTGCTGGGGGTCGCCGGGTTGCTGCTAGGTTCGACGGAGCCGCGCAAGCCCCTGCCCGACCCGCTGGCCGCCAGCCCCGCCGAAACGCAGTGGGTTGACAGCGTGTTCAACTCGCTCACGCCCGACCAGCGGCTAGGTCAGTTTTTCATGGTGGCCGCCTACTCCAACCGCGAGAAGGCCCACGCCGACCGCATCGAACGGCTGGTGCGCAACCAAGGCATTGGCGGCGTCATGTTTTTGCAGGGCGGGCCTAAGCGCCAGGTTATTATGACCAATCGCCTGCAGGCCGCCGCTAAAGTGCCGCTGCTCATCGCCACCGATGCCGAATGGGGCCTCGACATGCGCCTCGACTCGACCATGCACTTCGCCAAGCAGATGACTTTGGGCGCGATGGACGACGACCGGCTGGTGTACCAGATGGGCCGCGACCTGGCCCGCAAGCTGCGGGCGCTGGGCGTGCACATCAATTTCGCGCCGGTGGTCGATGTCAATTCTAACCCCGGCAACCCCGTAATTGGTAACCGGTCGTTTGGCGAAAACCAGGACCGTGTGGCGGCATTAAGCGTACAGTATATCAAGGGGTTGCAAGACCAGAAGGTAATTGCTGTAGCCAAGCACTTCCCCGGCCACGGCGACACCGACACCGACTCGCACGTGGCGTTGCCGGTGATAAACACGGACCTGGCTAGGCTGGAAAAAGTAGATTTAGTCCCCTTCCAGAAGTCGTTCGAGGCCGGGGCGCTGGGCGTGATGGTGGCCCACCTCTACATGCCGCTCTTCGACACGACGAATGCCAAAACGACCACGCTTTCTAAGGCGCTCGTAACCGGCCTGCTGCAAGAGCGCATGGGTTTTAAGGGTTTGATTTTCACCGATGCGCTGAACATGCGCAGCGTGAGCAAGCTCTATAAAGACGGCGAGCTCGACGCGATGGCCCTGGCCGCCGGCAACGACGTACTGCTGTTTTCGGAAGATGTGCCGGCCGCGCTCATTCGCATTAAGGAAGCCGTGGCAGCGGGCCATCTTAACCAGGCCGACCTCGATTTGCGGGTCAAAAAGATTCTGCGCGCCAAGTATTGGGCGGGCCTGAGTAAGTATAAGCCAGCCAATGCCTTGGCCCTGCGCGACAGCCTTAACGTGCCCGAATCGCGAGTGCTGGCCCAGACGATTTTTGAGCACGCCGTGACGGTGGTGAAGAATGAGGATAAGCTGCTGCCCTTCCAGCGGCTCGACACGTTGCGCATTGCGGCCATAACTATCGGTACTCAGCCAGAGGGGCCCTACGCCACGATTTTCAACAAGTATCAGCCCGGCCCGGTGTACGCCGTGCCCGACCGCTACGCGCCCGACTCGACCTTCAGCCGCATCTACGCGCGCCTGGGCGATGCGAACGTGGTGGTAGTGAGCCTGCACCAGATGAACAACACCCCTAGCCACAGCTACGGCCTGGGCGAGGGCGCGCTGAAATTCCTTAAGAACCTGGAGGCCGACAAGCGCCGCAAAACGGTGGTAGTAGCGATGGGCAATGCCTATGGTCTCAAGTTCTTAGAGTCGGCCCGCACGCTGGTGTGCGGCTACGAGGACCACTACGCGGCGCAGCTCGTGGTGCCGCAGATACTATTTGGGGCGCTGCCGGCGCGGGGCAAGCTACCAGTTACGGTGTCGGAAACGCTGAAAATAGGCACCGGCCTAGCCACTACCGAACTGCATCGCCTGCGCTACGCCGCGCCCGAGCGCGAGGGGCTCGACTCGAAAATTATGAGTCAGATTGACCACATTGCCCTCGAAAGCATCGTGACGGCGGCTACGCCCGGCTGCCAGGTGCTCATCGCCAAGAATGGCACGGTGGTATTTGACCAGAGCTACGGCTACGGCACCTACGACCAGAGCCAGCCAGTAACCAACAGCACGTTATATGACCTGGCATCGGTGACCAAGGTGGCAGGAACCTTGCAGGCCATTATGTACCTCAAAGACCAGGGCCGGCTGAACCTGGATGAGAAAGTAAGCGCCTACCTGCCCGAGATGCAGCGCACTAATAAGCGCGACGCCACCGTGCGCGATGTGCTGCTGCACCAGGCGGGCCTCAAGCCCGGCATCCCGACCTGGGAGCGCACCGTGACCGATGGCGCGCTCAAGCCCGCGTACTACTCCAGCGCCCGCTCCGACGACTTTCCCAATGAGGTAGCACCCGGCGAATACTCCATCAAGGCGGCCGACGACTCGGTGTGGGCCTGGACCCTGCGCTCGCAGCTGCTGCCCAAGGTGCGGGGCAAGTATCCAGTCGAGTATTCCGACCTTAGCTTCATCATCATGAAGCGCCTGGCCGAGAAAATTCTGCAGCAGCCGCTGGCGGAGTTTCTGCCTAAGGAATTTTACAAGCCGCTGGGGCTGGGCACGATGACCTACAACCCACTCACGCGCTTCCCCAAGAGCTGCATCGCGCCCACCGAGAAGGATACCTACTACCGCCGCGAGCAGCTGCAAGGCACGGTGCACGACCAAACGGCGGCCCTCGTGGGCGGCGTGGGCGGCCACGCCGGCCTCTTTGCCACCGCCAACGACCTGGCCGTGCTGATGCAGATGAACCTGCAAAACGGAAAGTACGGCGGCAATATGTATTTCCAGAATTCGGTGGTGAGCGAATTTTCGCGCCCGCAGGTGGCCGGCAACAAGCGCGGCCTGGGCTGGGACCGCGGCGACCCTAGCAAGCCCGAAGGCCCCACCAGCCGGCTAGCCCCGGCCAGCACCTTCGGCCACACCGGCTTCACGGGCACCTGCGTGTGGCTCGACCCGGATAATCAGATTCTCTACGTCTTCCTCTCCAACCGCGTGTACCCCGACGCGGGCAACATCAAGCTGCGCACGTATAACATCCGCACCCGCATTCAGGAGGTGATTTACAAGGCGATGGCGCAGCAACGGCCTGAGCGGGTAGGCAGCACGGCGGGCGGGCAGTAGCGACACGGCCTTAGCTGGCGCGAGTATAGTACAGCGTAGCTTGTGCTAGTAAAGAACCAGTCGGCATCTTATGCCACAATATACTCTTCCATTTTACCAAATAGCCAAAGTGTTTCTTGATAGCCAAAACCCACAAAACTAAACTGTTCTAAAGAGTGTGGACAGTGCTAGGGTTACTTTTGCGGATGCGCCGTCACGAACTAAGCGACCAGCAATGGCACCTAATCGAACCTCACACGTTGGGCCAACCCAGCACAAGTGGTGGCACAGGTCGCGATAACCGGCTGTTTGTCAACGCCGTTTTTTACCGCACGCGCACCGGTATTGCCTGGCGCGACCTGCCCGCTCGCTTCGGCAACTGGAACACGATTGCGCGCCGGTTTCGGCGCTGGGCCCTGGCCGGGGTCTGGGAGGCGCTGTTTCTGGCCGTACAAGAGCCGGATTACGCCTGGGTGCTCGTGGATTCGACCACCGTCAGGGCACACAAGGCCGCGGCCGGTCAAAAAAAAGCACGGCCCGTGCCGAGTGCCTCGGCCGCAGTCGGGGCGGTTTTGGCACCAAAGTCCACGCCGTAGTCGACGCGTTGGGTAACTGCCTGCACCTGCTGCTGACCCCGGCCCAGGGGGCCGACAGCCCGCAATTGCCGCCGCTGCTCGCGGCCCTAGCCCACCCACCGGGCGCGGTGGTGTGCGACAAAGCCTATGACACGAATAACGTACTGACAGCCATTGCTACCCAGCACGCCGTCTCCGTTATTCCGCCCAAAGCCAGCCGCCTGGACCAACGCACTTACGACCGTAACCTCTACGCCGACCGCAACAAAATTGAGCGCTTTTTTGGCCGCCTCAAAGAAGCGCGGGGCTTTGCCACCCGCTACGAAAAAACGGCTGTCTCTTTTTTAGCCACCGCTCACCTTTTGGCTGCCCTCGATTGGATGAGATAACTGTCCACACTCTTTAGACGAGCCGCCCAGCTTAGCTCAGAGTTTGTATATCTGCTGGATATAATTAACTTAATTAAACCCGTTTGCTTTTGCTCAAACTCGTTTATCGGAGTTTCCATTAAAGCCTTTTTCATCAATTCATAAGCTCTTTTCGAAAACCCAGGCGGAAAATATTCTGAACCATCTTTTTTCATCTCGATTTCACCATTTTTATTTTTTACTAAAACCAATCGTAACTGCGTTACAGTATTATCAATTAAAGCTCTTTTATTGTCTATTGCAATAGAATTTACATCTAAATTTTTAGAGTCGCAAAAAGGACACTTGAAGTTTCTTTCACTCAAATTTGACATTACATACTTAACCAGCTTGTAATCAGACTTGAGCAACTTATCTTCTAACAAGTCTTTATAAGGATTGGCAACTTGCATACTGTACTGCACGTCATCGGCAACTAAGCATGATTTGCATGCAATTGTATAAGTTAGAACAGTCATTTACTAGTCGTGAAAGCGGTTGGAGAAAGAGTGATGATTATCGAAGGTAATAGCGGAGAGCTTTGTTAGATTCAGCCCCTACTCCACCGCCGTCCACATATTATCAGCCGGGTAGCTGTCGGGCACGTAGAGGCTGCCCAGGGTTACTTTTTTGATGGTGCGGCCGTTGCGCACGGATACCGTCACGCTCTTGGCACCGTCCTTCCACACGGCAATGCTACGGTGGATTTTTTCCTCGTCGCCGTTGTCGAAAATCACCGTCAGGTCCACGGGCACGGGTTTATTGCCTTTCGAGGTAACGGTAATCTGGGCGGGCTGGTCGGCGGGGCGCACCACGGTCGTGATGGCCAGGTCGGGGTAGCCGCTGTCGAAAAACCAGCTTTTCCAGAACCAGTCCATATTCTGACCCGCCCCGGCATTCATCGAGTAGAAGAAGTCGTAGGGCATCGGGTGCTTGCCGTGCCAGGCACGAATATAGGTGTGCAAGGCTTTGGTAAACAGCTCATCGCCGAGCATATCCTTCACGTACAGATACCCTAGCGCCGGCTTGGGATAGGAGTTCAGGAAAAACGGCTCGCCGGTTTGCTGGGTGGTCAGCGTCACGATGGGCAGGTCGTCTTCGGTATCAGCGGCGTGGGCGTAGGGCACCATGCCGTAGTCGTCGGCGAGGCCGGGCTGGATGAGGGGCGAGATTATCCACTCGCCGATGGTGGCCCAGCCCTCGTCCATCCAGCCGTATTTCGTTTCGTTGATGCCCATGTAGAACGGGAACATCGTGTGAAAAATCTCGTGGTCGGTGAGTGTAATGGCTGCCTCGCGGGTGCGCGAAGGGTTGTCGTTCACCATCATCGGGTACTCCATCTGGTCGAGGCCGTCGAATACCGTCTCGTGGTTGTAGGGGTAGGGCCACTTCGGGAAAGTGTAGCTCATGGCCTGCACCGTGCGCCGGGCAATCTCAATCACGTCGCGGTAGTCGCGGTGCTTGGTGTTGTACACGGCATCGACGCGGGTGCGGCGCTTGGTGGCGGGGTCTACCACGAGGCTGGTCGACTGCCACACGTAGTGCTCCGAAGTGGCAAAGGCAAAATCCGTGACGTCGCGCGCGTCGAAGTGCCAGGTATTGTCGCCGCGGCCGGCGGTGTAGTCGTGGCGGCGCAGGTCAGTGCTGTCGATGATAGTGACAATACCGTCCTTAGTACTGGCGTCGTGCAGGCGGTTGACGTATTTTTTGGTGAGCACCTGACTGGCGTTGGTGAGGTCGCCGGTGGCCCACACCACGTAGTTGCGCGGCATGGTGATGTCGACGGAAAAATGGCAGAAGTCATTATAAAACTCCGGCCCGCCGAGGTAAGGCACTTTATTCCAGCCGTCTATGTCATCATACACGGCAATGCGCGGAAAAAAATACGCGACGAACGCCGCGCCCGGCTCTATCTCACCCGTGCGCTGGTGCGAGCCTTCGTTGAGGATGTACGAATACGTGATGCTCACTTCCACCGTCTGCCCCGGCCCGAGGGGCTGGGCGAGCGGCACGGTCATGTTGGTATTGTCGATGACCAGCGACTTCACATCCACGGCCTGGCCGCCGAGGCTCAATTCCGAAATCGCCACGCCCGCGCCGATATCCTCGGGGCGAAACTTGGTGGTGCGCGGCGCACCATTCTGGTAAAGATTGGGGTAGAGCTTGAACCACAGTTCACGCAGCTCGTCGGGACTGTTGTTCTGATACACAATTTTCACCTCGCCTTCCAGCTTGCGCGTGGCGGGGTTAAACACCACCTCGATGGTGTAGTCGGCCGTGTTTTGCCAGTAGCGCGGGCCGGGGCGGCCGTCGGGGCCGCGGGTGCCGCGGTCGTAGGCGGCGCGCAGGTTGCGGGGCATGGGCAGGGCCGTTTGGGCCAGGCTAGCCGAGCACGTGAGGGCTAGCAGTGCCAGCAGCAGCGGGCGGGAAAAACGGGCAGTATTTTTCAACAAAGCAGGCTAAAATGGGGCGTCCGTGAAGCGCCAGGGTCGTTTGTGAGTAACCCTAGCGGCGCTGGCTACTAACGCAAAAAACGGCCTGACGCTGCAAGCCGGGCCGCAAAAATAGCCCAAACAGGAGGCTAGCCCGCCGAATACCGGGCTAGCCTCCTGTTTGGGCTGGGTAGTCGACCTGTTGGGGGCCAGCCCCTACTCCACCCGCTGCAAATCGAGGTCCTGAAAATCGTAGCTAAAATCGGTGAGGGGCGAAATTGGCTTCATCTTGATGCTCACAGCCCGGCCCCGCTCGTCGAGGCTGAAGGCAGCAAAGGCGTCGGCGTTCATACTGCGGGCTTTCCAGCGCACGGCGTAGGTGTTGGCGCTGTATGGCAGCAGCTGGCCCACCAAGCGGGGCGCGCGCACGGCCCGCAGCCAAAGCTGCTGCCCCTGCTGCGACACCAGCACGTCGCCGAGCCAGGCATCGTGGTAGCGGCCCACGTAGGCCCCGTAGCTAGGGCGCTTGGACGCAGCTTTTTGGGCGGCGGCCACTTGCTGCCACACGGCGACGGTTGACTTGTCGGCCTCGGTATTACGTGCCTTCAGACGGTCTACCATCTCCTGCACTCGGTCCAGGCCACTCACACCCAAGTAGTGGTCTTCGATAAAATTGGTAACGGCCGTGAAGGCCGCGCCATTTTCCTGATTGGTGAGCACGATAACGCCTACGTGCAGTTCGGGTAACAGTATAACTTTGGTTACCATGCCGATTTCGCCGCCGGTGTGCGATACTTCCTTATAGCCACGCACATCGCGCAAAAACCACCCTAGCCCGTAGGCACTAAAATGCGTGTTGTAGGGCGAAGGTGCGGGGCTGACGGGCAGGATGGTCTGCGGCGTCCACAGCTCGCGCAAGGTGGCAGGCTTTAGGAGCGGCGCCGGGGCGCCGCGTCCGCCGAGCAGCATCATTGTCCACTTGCTCAGGTCGGCTACGCTGCTGTAGATGCCACCGGCCGGGCCTAGCAGCGTATTCATGTCGCGCCTGATTACTTGCACCTTGCCATCAATGGGCCCGTGGGCGTCGATAACATTGGTGGGGTCAGGTAGTCGGCTATAAACGGTAGCGCTCCGATTCATGCCCAGCGGCTTCAACAAGCGGGTTTCGACAAACGTGGCCCAGGGCTGGCCGCTCACTCGCGCCACCACCTCGCCGGCCACGATGTAGAGGCTGTTATCATAGTCGAACTTGCTGCGAAACGACGACACCGGCTTGAAATAGCGCAGACTGTGAATGACATCGGCCGCCGTAAAATCGGCCGAATCGGGAAACTGCATCAGGTCGCCGGCGCCCAGGCCCAGGCCGCTGCGGTGGCACAGCAGGTCGCGCACCGTGAACTCGGCCGTCGCGTAGGGGTCGTACATCTTAAACTCGGGGATGTACTTGGTCACCTTGTCATCCCACTGCAGCTTGCCTTCCTCCACCAGCAGGCCTAGCGCTGCGGTGGTGAAGGCTTTGGTATTAGAGGCAATGCCGAAAAGAGTATTCGCATCGACCGGCTCCTTGGTAGCCAGCGAGCGCACGCCGTAGCCTTTGGCCAGCACCACCTGTCCATCCTTGACCACGGCCACGGCAATGCCCGGCACGTCGAAGGCCTTGAGCGTGCGGGCCACCACGGCATCAAGCGCGGCTACGTCGAGCGGCGCGGTAACGGGTGGGGCCATTTGGGCCAGGGCCGGAACGGCCAGTAGCATGGCTAACGTCGAGATAAGTAAAGAAAACAAACGCATAAAATGGTGACAGAGGGTAAGTAGTGGAGGATACTATTTTTTGGCTAACTCACCGGCTCGGCAAACTGCCACGCCTACCGCTGTGGGCGGCCCAGGCGTCCAGCGTGCGCTCCAGCACGGCCAGGGGCATGGCGCCGCCGGCCAGAATTTCATCGTGGAAGGCGCGCAGACTGAACTTCTTACCCAGCTGCTTTTCGTAGCGGGCACGCAGCTCCCGAATTTTCAGCTGGCCGGTTTTATAGCTCAGCGCCTGGCCGGGGCGGGCCATGTAGCGCTCTATTTCGGCCGTGGCCAGCTGCTCGCTGATAACCTCATTGTCCATCATGTATTTGATAGCTTGCTCGCGCGTCATACCCTTGGCGTGCATGCCTACATCGACTACCAGGCGGATGGCGCGGTGCATTTCGCCCCCTAGCGAGCCCACGTATTGGTAGGGGTCGGTGTAGAGACCTAGCTTCTTGCCCAGGCTCTCGCAGTACAGCGTCCACCCCTCGCTAAAGGCGCTGTAGCCGCCAAAACGCCGAAACTTGGGCAGCGACGTATTTTCATTCTGCAGCGAAATCTGGTAGTGGTGCCCCGGAATGGCCTCGTGCAGAAACACGTCTTCCATTGAGGGTAGGGCTGTAACGTTGTACTGTGTCGCATCCAAAATAGGCACGTAAAAAATGCCTGGCCGCGTACCATCGGGCGAGCCCGCGAAGTACTGGGCGCTGGCCGAAGCGGCGCGGTAAGCCTCCGTCTGGCGCACTTCAAACGGCGTTTTGGGCATGCGGCCAAACAGCTTTTTGAGGTTGGGTTCCATCCGCTGATGAATAACCTCGAAGCCGGCTAGCACCTCCTGCGGCGTTTTATAGGGCCGAAATTTCGGGTCGTTTTTCATGTAGGCGAAAAACGCCGGCAAGTCACCTTGAAAACCAACCTCCTGCTTCACCCGCTCCATTTCGGTGCGCAGGCGCTTCACCTCACTGAGGCCAGTTTGGTAAATTTGCTCCGGGTTTGGTCGGTGGTAGTCGCGTATTTCACGGCGTAGCGATAGGCCTCCGGTCCCCCGGGCAGGTCGCCAAAGCCCGTAGTAGCGCGCGCTTTAGGCAGGTATTCCGTTTTCAGGAAGGCGCTGAGCTTTTGATAAGCCGGCACCAGTTCGGTGCCGATGGCGCGCTGGTAGGCGGCGGTCAGCCGCTCTTGGTCGGCGGCCGGCAGCGTAGCCGGCAACTTCGCAATGGGGCCGTAGAAGACGCTTTTGGTCGGGTCGGGTGTCGATAAAGCGTCCAGCTGCGGTATAATCTTTACGACAAGCGCTTTCGGAAGCACTACCCCGCGCGCCATACCCTGGCGTAAGTTGCCGATGGCCGAGTCGGTCCAGGCAGTGAAGCCGCGCACGCGGCTCAGCCAGTTATCGTAGTCTTTAGCCGTTTTGAAGGGCTGCGCACCCGAGCCCGCCCCAAATTGAGCCATGCTTTGGGGCAAGCCGCTAGTTTGGTCAAACGGCAGCATCCAGCCGATTCGCTTGAGCCCAGCCAGGTCGATATCCAGCTGGTAGCGAAAAATATCGTAGTTAAGCTGGTCGTTGGCCGAAAGCTTACTGCGCTCAATTTTAACTAATTGCGCAAGATATCGCTGGTAAAACTGCTCCTCTTGCTGCCGAAAGGCGCGGGTTTGGTTGTTCGGCAGCTGGTCGTTGTAGCGGTTGTCGCCCTGCGTCGTGGCTGCGAGGGGAAACAGCCGGGCTTGCTCGTCCCAGTACGCTTCAAACAGCGCAGCCAGCGGCGCTGAGGCGGGCGAGACCGCGGCAGCAATACTTGCGGCACCGGTTTTGGCTGATTGCGCTAAAGCAGTAGCAGGTAGGCAGGCAACCCGTAAACCGACCGTTGCCAGTGTAGGTAGTAGGCGTATTTTCATCAGCAGAAAGAGTTATGAGGTGATTGCCAAGTTATTTCACCTCATTGGCGGCCGCTATTTGCCGCAGGCGCGCTTGAAAAAGCGCGGGCTCTTCCCAACTTGGTTGATGCCCACTGTGCTCAAACAAGAACAGCTGTTTCTTCGGCGCCTTAATGGCCGCGAAATACTGCTGCGCCAGTTCCGCCGAAGTCGCATAGTCGTACTTACCCACAATGAAGTACACGGGCAGTTGAAAGGCATTCTGCTTCAGTAGGTTAACTTTTCCTCCATCCATATAGCTGCTCAGCAGCTTGTACGTCCTCATTACCGGGGTCATCCAGTCCAGCGCCTGGTAGTCGGGGCACAGTGTCATGGGGTTCGGCAGCTCGGCCACCTCGCTGCTGGTGAGATACTTATCGGAGAGCATCCGAAATTTCAGCAAGTCATCCAGGCCATTGAGATAGGTGCCGTCGGCCGAAAGCGGAATTTTGGCCAGCGCCGCTAGGGTTGCCGTGTCTTTGCGTAGCGTGGCCTGCTGTACTACGTGGTTTCTAGCCAGCATTTCCGACTTGCCAGGGTTTACCAGTTGCCCCATACCGATGTAGGCCGCGTAGTCCTGCGGGTACTTCTGCACGAGGTTTACCCCGATGAGGCTGCCCCAACTGTGGCCCACGACGAATATCTTGTTGCGGTGATATTGCTTCTGCAAGAACTGCGTTACCACGTGGGCATCCTCCACATACAGCCCGGGCGTCAGCGCTACCGTTGTGTCGGTCTGCGACTTGCCGCAGTTGCGCTGGTCCCACGAAACAAAAATGAAGTTCTGGGCCAGGTCTTGGCTGTACTTGCGGCTCATGGGCGTGGCTGGCCAGGAGGGTCCCCGTGGATAAACAGCAAAACTGGCTTCGTCCTGGAAGCGCCCTTAATTTCCAGGTACTGCCTAACCCCATTGACGGGTAGTAGGAAGGCCGTATCTACCGCCGCCGCCGGGGGCCGGGCGGGCTGCGCACTTACCCATATGCTAGCCAACAGGAGTATTCCAAGTAAAAATTGTTTCATAGCCGTAAAGGAAGCATACAAAGTAGCGCTGCACGCAAAAGCGCCTATAAAGCAGGTAGTTCTACCTGCTTTATAGGCGCTTTTGCGGTCAACCCCTCCCCTAGCGCTCCAGCTTGAAGCCGGGGTCGCGGGCGGGCGGCGCGGTGCGGTTGGCCACGGCCCAGCCGGTGAGGTACATCCAGCGGGTCATGTTGGTGAGCTTGGGATAGTCGATGCGCTTAGGCTCGTCGCGCGGGGTGTGGTAGTCCACGTGCAGCAGCGAGGTGTACATCACCGACGGGATGCCTAGCCGCGCATACGGCAGGTGGTCGGAGCGGAAATACCAGCCCTCGGGGTGGTCGGCACGGTCCCAGAGCGTATCGAGTTTGAACTTGGGCCCGGCCTGATTGGCGGCCAGAGCGATGTTTACCAAGTCGAGCGAGTTGCGGTGCGGGCGCTGGCGGCCGAGCAGCGCGGCGCTGTCGGGCGCATTGCGGCCCATCATCTCGGCATTGAGCACCGCCACGATGGACGACTGCGGCACCGTAGGGTTGGCCGAGTAGTAGCGCGAGCCAATGAGGCCGCGCTCCTCGGCGCCGTGGTACACGAACAGGGCCGTGCGCCGGGCCGGCTTGGCCTTGAAGGCGCGCATGAGGGCTAGCAGCGCCGCGCAGCCGGTGGCATTGTCGTCGGCGCCGTTGTAAATTGAGTCGCCGGCCACGGGCTCGCGCACGCCGTCGTGGTCCTGGTGGGTGCTGAAAAGCACGTTCTGGCTTTTCAACTGCGCATCGGTACCGGGAATTTTCGCCACGATATTCACCGACGGATAGCCGAAGCTTTCGAGCTGCAGGTTGGCCACGAACTGCTGGCCGGGCTGCTGGGCCCAGCTGGCGGCACTGGCGGGCAGCCAGATAGTGGGGGCGCCGGTGGCCATTTTCACGTTGGGGTCGCCGGGCAGGCCGTAGCGGCCGCGCTCGTAGGTGTGGCCCCAGTGGTCGAATACGGCCTGGGCGCGGGCATCGCTTATTATCACCACGGCCACGGCGCCGGCCTTCACCAGGTCGGCCGAGCGGTCGCGCATGGTGGCCATCTGGTAGCGCCGGAAGCTGAGGCCGGGCGTCACCTCGCCGCCAAACTGCATGGCTACGGCCTTGCCTTTCACATCGACCTTCGCCAGCTCGGCGGGGGTAGCGTTGCCCACCCACACCATCGGCGCGTTCACGGTGGCACTCACCGGGGCAAACAGCAGGGCGTCGTGGTTGGGCTTGAGCTGGTGGCTGCCGATGGTGAGCGTGCTCCCCTTGGTGAGGCGCGTGCGCTGCATCGTAAACCACTGAAAGTAGGTGCCATCGTCGCCGGCCGGCAGCGCGCCGATGGCCCGCATCTGGTCGGCTAGCCACACCGAGGCCTTCAACTCGTCGAGGCTGCCGGCCTCCCGGCCGCGGTAGTGGTCGCCGGCCAGCGCGTACAGGTCGCGCTTGATGTCGGCTTCCTTGATGGCACTTTCGGCATTGGCGGAAGTAGTGGTGGCCGTAGCCGGCTTGGCCTTGGCTTTTTGCTGCGCCTGGCCGGCCAGGGGGGCGGCCAGCGCCAGGGCAGCTAAGAGGTGGAGTCTGGGTTTCATTGAGAAAAGGTTTTTAACTGGTATGCTTTTTTTCTTGATTTTTCACTTCTGGCGGGCGGCCCAGGCGTCCATGCGGCGCTCGAGCACAGCCAGCGGCATGGCCCCATCCAGCAGCAGTTCATCGTGGAAAGCCTTGAGCGAGAACTTCGGCCCCAGCTGCTTTTCGTAGCGCGTGCGCAGCTCCCGGATTTTGAGCTGGCCCGTTTTGTAGGCCAGCGCCTGGCCGGGCCAGGCCATGTAGCGCTCGATTTCGGCCGTGGCGCCTTGCTCGGTAGTGGCCTCATTATCGAGCATATACTGAATAGCCTGCTCGCGGGTGAGGTCCTTGGCATGCATGCCCACATCGACTACCAGCCGGATGGCGCGGTGCATCTCGGCGCTCAGCGCGCCCAGGTATTGGTAAGGGTCGGTGTACATACCCAGCTCTTTGCCCAGGCTTTCGGTATACAGCGCCCAGCCCTCGCTGAAAGCCGAGTAGAACGCAAACCGCTGAAACTTGGGCAGATTGGTATTTTCCTGCTGCAACGACACCTGAAAGTGATGGCCCGGAATGGCCTCGTGCAAAAACAGCGACTCCATGCCCGGCGTCTTGTACTTGGTAGCGTCGAGAATCGGCACGTAGAAAATGCCCGGCCGCGAGCCATCGGCCGCGCCGCGGTTGTACTGCGCGCTGGCCGAGGCGGCACGGAAAGCCTCCGTCTGCCGAATCTCAAACGCCGTTTTAGGCATACGCCCAAACAGGCGCGGTAGGCCCGGCTCTACCCGGCCCTGAATGGCCCGGAAGCCATTGAGCACGTCCTCGGGCGTTTTGTAGGGCCGGAATTTGGGGTCGGTCGAAAGCGAGGCTAGCAGCTCGGCTAGGGTACCCTGGTAGCCGAGTTGCTGGCGCACTTTTTCCATCTCACCCCGGATGCGGGCCACTTCCGAGAGGCCGGTCTGGTAGATTTCCTCGGGTGTGCGGGTGGTGGTGGTCCAGTACGCCACGGCGGTGGTGTACATATCGGCGCCGCCCGGCACGGCCGCGATGCCGGTGCTGGTGCGCGCCGCCGGCAGGTAATCCGTCTTTAAAAACGTGGCTAGCTTCTGATAAGTTGGCACGAGCTGGGTGCGGATGGCCTGCTCATACGCCGCCGTCAGGCGCTGCTTATCGGCGGCCGAAAAGGTAGCCGGCAGCTGCTTAATCGGGCCGTAGAAAACGCTCTGGCTAGGGTCGGCCACGGCTAGCGCTTCCAGCTGCGGTATCATTTTTTGCACTAATACTTTGGGCAACACCACCCCAGTGCGCATGCCGTGCCGGAAGTCGGCCACCGCCGTATCGGCCCACACCGGAAACTGCCGCACGCGGGCCAGCCAGTTGTCGTAGTCCCGCACCGTTTTGAAGGGCTGCGCGCCGGTGCCCGCCCCTAGCTGCGCCAGCTCAATAGGCAAGCCGCTGAACTGCGTAAAGGGCATGGTCCAGGTTGGCTGCTTGAGGCTAGCCAGCCGGCTCGTCATCTCGTACTGAAAAACGTCGTAGCTCGTCTGGTCGGCCGCCGCGAGCTTGCTGCGGTCAATGCGGGCCAGTTGGCCCTGGTAGCGCTCGTAGAGGCTGCGCTGCTGGCGCCGAAAGGCTACGGTGCCCGAGTTGGGCAGCTGGTCATTGTAGCGGTTGTCGCCCTGGCTGGTAGCCTGTAGCGGATACAGCCGCGCCTGCTCCTCCCAATAATTGGTAAACAGCGCGGCCAGCGGCGACGAGCCCACCGGCTTGGCCGTCGGGGAGTTGGCGCGCGTGGGCTGGGCCAGCGCGGAGCTAGCCAGCCCGGCCGCCAGGCAACCCAGCAGTAGAAAGTGCTTCATTAACAAATCAAGAATAAATAGGAAATCAAAGCTACGCGGCAGCCTCTGGCTAGCCTAGCGGGTCCTTGCCAGGGCGCCGGCCCAAAGTCGGCCTGGCCCCTGCCAAGGTTGCGGCCCAAACCTCCGCTGCGTATTCCGGTTAGCCCCTCGCCTACTCTATCTTTTCCCATGAACATCGGCATTGTCTGTTATCCCACCTTTGGCGGCTCCGGCGTGGTAGCCACCGAACTGGGCAAAGCTCTGGCCCAGCGCGGCCACCGCGTGCACTTTATCACCTACAGCCAGCCGGTGCGGCTCGATTTTTTCAACGAGAACGTCTTTTACCACGAAGTGTACGTGCCCACGTACCCGCTTTTCCAGTTTCCGCCCTACGAGTCGGCCCTGGCCAGCAAAATGGTGGATATTGTGCAGAATGAAAAGCTTGACGTACTGCACGTTCACTACGCCATTCCGCACGCTTCGGCGGCCTACCTGGCCAAGCAGATTCTGCGCTCGCGCGGCATCACGGTGCCCGTGGTTACGACGCTGCACGGCACCGATATTACGCTCGTAGGCAAGGATGCCAGCTACGAGCCGGTGGTCACGTTCAGCATCAACGAGAGCGACGGCGTCACGGCCGTGTCGGACGATTTGCGGCGCGAAACCTACGCGTATTTCCCCGTCGAGCACAAGATTGAGGTTATTCCCAACTTTATCGACCTTCGGCGTTTTAAAAAGCAGGATAAGAGCCACTTCCGGGCCGCCATCGCGCCCGAGGGCGAGAAGCTGCTCATCCACACCAGCAACTTCCGCACCGTGAAGCGGGTCGAGGACGTGCTGCGCATCTTCTGCGGCGTGCGCCAGCACATTCCGGCCAAGCTGCTGCTGGTGGGCGACGGCCCCGACCGCTCGCGCATGGAGAAGCTGGCCCGCGACCTCGACTGCCAGCGCGATGTGCGGTTCCTGGGCAAGCTCGAAGCCGTGGAGGAAGTCCTCAGCGTGGGCGACCTCTTCCTTATGCCTTCTGAGAATGAGAGCTTTGGCTTGGCCGCCCTCGAAGCGATGGCCTGCGAAATGCCCGTGGTGAGCACCAACGCCGGCGGCATCCCCGAGCTGAATGTGGACGGCGTAACCGGCATGCTCAGCAACATCGGCGACGTGGAAGACATGGTCAAAAATGCTCTCTATGTGCTCGATGATGAGAACCTACCCCGCTTTAAAGCCGCCGCCCGCGCCCGCGCCGAGGAGTTTGCCGTCAGCAACATCGTGCCGCTCTACGAGCAGTGCTACGAGCGGGCGGCCCTGGCTGCGTTGCAGCCCCGCTAGGCTGGCTGCTGAGCTAAGTACAAACGAGCAAGCACAAAAAAGAGCGTCATGCCTCCTTCGTCAGCATGACGCTCTTTTAGTTTATTAAACTGATAATCTACAACAAAATATCTAATCTACAACAAAATATCCGCTACTTCTTGCCAGCCGCGCACGCGGCGGTAGCGGGTTTCGAGCGCGTTGTGCGGCGCGTCGAATAGCAAGCCCTCGCCCCGCAGGCCATCGAAATTATAGGCATTGTCGTCGATGAGGTAATCGACGTTCAGCATACTCTTATCCCCGCAAAACACGTAGTTGCGCCAGTGAATAAACGGGAAATGCTGCTGGAGCCACTGGTATTTGTCGAGAAAGGAAGTAGGAAATTCCATCGCCGCCGAGGCCACAAACAGCTCGTATTTCTGGGCTAGCGCTTGCAACACCCACTGGCTGTCTTTGATAACCGGCAGGTCGCGGAAGAAACCCTCGGCGTTGGGGTAGGCGCGTAGCGCGGGCTGGTGCTCGGGCGCCACTACTTCATGCGGGTGCTTGCCGCGTAAGGCTTCGAGCGTCAGCTCCAGCTGAAAATCGCGGCCGTACCACTCCTGAAACCGGGCAATGGCATCAGCCATTACCTCGTCCATATCCACGGCAATTCGTTGTTTGGTCATCGCTGCTATAAACATTAAAACAGCCCGGCCGCCTCGCGCTTCACCATGGCCAGGGCTTGGGCGGTGGGGTCGGCGGCGTCGGTCATCAGGCCTTCCAGAATGCGCTTGGCTAGCTCAGTGCCGCGCAGCTGGGTGGGATTTTGGAGGCCATGAAAGGCCCGGTTTATCATGGTGAGAACATCTTCCTTCGCCTGCTTCACCTGGGCCCAGGCTTCGGGCGTTATATAGAGCTGCTGCGCAAAATTGTGCTCAAACTCGGCCCGGATTTCCTGCTGCAACAGGCGATGGTAGTCGGCCGCATTTTGGCCGGCGCTGCTCAGGCGCACCAGGATATTGTTGGGCGAAATGCGCTCCAGCAGCAGCGTCATGCGCTCGTAGGCTTGCAGGCGCAGCGGCAAAGTCGTTTTGCTGCTGTCGAGCCGTAGCTCGATGAGGCGGCGCTGCTGTTCTTTTTCTAAATGCTGCCGAAAAAGCAGGTAGATGGCCCCGGCCACGATGAGCGCGGGCAGGATGGTCTTGAGTAAGTCAAAGAAATAAGTGGTCGTGTCCATAAAATGTAGAAGAATGCCCTGGCTAACCGTGAAACTACGGTAGCGCGGAGTTTTGGACCTGTTTTTGCCCGCCAGCCCCCGCCTAGCCTCGCGCCGTGAACCGCCGCCGGCCCTGCCCTGTTTAAGTGCACGGCTGGCCCGCTAGCTAGCGTATATTTGTCTTATCTACATTCATTCTAAACTCAGGACCCGTTATGGCCACCACCACGTTAGCGCCGCCTATTGGCCTCACGCCCCGCGCGTTAGTTGAGGTTAAAAATATCATTCAGGAGAAAAGCGTACCCGCCGACTACGGCCTGCGCATCGGGGTGCAGGGCGGCGGCTGCTCGGGCATGAGCTACCTGCTGGGCTTCGACAAAGCCAAAGACCAGGACGAAGTGTACGACCTCGACGGCGTGCAGCTCATTATGGATAAAAAGCACGCCATGTACGTGCTCGGGATGGAAGTTGACTTCCAGGACGGCCTCAACGCCCGCGGCTTCACCTTCAATAACCCCCAGGCCAAGAGCACCTGCGGCTGCGGCTCGTCATTTTCGGCCTAGCCCGCTAGCCTACTCACCAGTTTTATTGCCAGCAAAGCCATGGACATCAAATACTTATCCGACGCCAAGGGCAATATTACCGGGGTTTTTATTCCTATTGAAGAATGGGAGCGCCTGCAAAAGCAATACCATATCGGCGAGCAGCTGCCGCCCGATTCGGGCAAGCAGCTGCGGCAGGGCCTAGCCAGCGCTCTGCAAAAGCTCAAGCCCGATGACTCGGATGATTAGCTTGCCTCGTACACATTAAAAAAGCCCGGCTAGCCGGGCTTTTTTAATTGCTGAGTCGCAAAGCGCAGAGACTAGCTCAGCGGCGTAATCTGGAAGCCGGCCTGCTCTACGGCGGCCAGCACCTGGGCGGCCGATACGCGACCCGAGGTGATGGTGAGCACTTTATCAGGGCTGGCAGTATCGACCTGCCAATTCTCGGCGCCTACTTCTTTATTGAGCGCGGGCGTAACGGCTTTGATGCAGCCGCCGCAGTTAATGGTGGTTTTAAAACGAAGCATTGACATAATCAGAAATAAGTAAAGGGAAGCGTCTGATGAATGAGGCCGCTAGCTGGGTACTACAAATTTCAGGCTGATTTTCGTGCATTTCCGCACAAATTTTTGCCGTACACCTACATGATTAGGCCATAACCAACGCGTAATAATGCAAGTCTGCGGCCGAATTGCGTACCGCTGTGCGCAGCTTCTTCGCGTTAATTTGTATAGAAGCCAGCCGAGCAGCCCCTAGCCTGATTCTGCTTGTTCAATCCTGATTTTTAGTTATTTATCTTTATGTCTGCCCCTTCTCAAACCACCACCCTCGACATTAAGGGGATGAGCTGCGCCGCTTGCGCCGCCGCCGTGGAAAAATCCTTGAGCCGCACGCCCGGCGTGCAAGCTGCGCTCGTAAACTACGCCACCGAAAAGGCGACTATCACCTACGCCCCTACCCAAGCTAGCCCGGCCGACCTGCGTGCGGCCGTCGAAAACGCCGGCTACGCCGTGGCCGCGCGTGCCCCCGACACCAGCGCCGCCGACCGCCAGGCCGAAATAGACCGCCAGAAAGCCGCCGCTTACCAAGTATTGAAGCGTCGCCTTGGGGTGGCGGCCGGGCTAGCGGCTGTTATTATGGCGTTGAGCATGAGCATGCTGTGGCCCGCGCTCATGATGCACCTCAATCCGCAGGCGCTCAATTATTTGCTGCTAGCCCTCACGCTGCCAGTGCTGCTATTCAGCGGGCGCGAGTTTTACTCGTCGGCCTGGAACGGCTTGCAGCACCGCTCGGCCAATATGGACACGCTGATTGCGGTGGGTACCGGGGCGGCGTTTTTATACAGCCTGGCCGCCACGGTGGTGCCTGGCTTCTTTGCCAGCCATGGGGTGCCGCCCGAGGTGTACTACGACACCACGGCCACCATTATCGCGCTCATCTTGCTGGGTAAAGTGCTGGAAATGCGCGCTAAAACCCAGACTTCGGCCGCTATCCGCACCCTGCTAGGCCTGCAGGCCCGCACGGCCCGCGTGGTGCGCCCCGATGGCCAGGAGGTAGATGTACCCATCGAGCAGGTGCAGCCCGGCGACCTCGTGGCCGTGCGCCCCGGCGAGAAAATCGCCACCGACGGCACCGTCGAAACCGGCCACTCGGCCGTGGACGAGGCCATGCTCACCGGCGAAAGCCTGCCCGTGACCAAGCAGCCCGGCGACTCAGTTTTTGGTGCCACGCTCAATAAGACCGGGGCCTTCCGCTTCCGGGTCAATAAAATAGGGGCCGACACGATGCTGGCCCAGATTGTGAAGCTGGTCGAAGATGCCCAGGGCAGCCGCGCGCCCATTCAGCGGCTGGCCGATAAGGTAAGCGCCATTTTCGTGCCCACGGTGGTCGTGATTGCCATTCTCACGTTCGTGCTGTGGTTCGATTTGGCGCCGGTAACCTCGCGGCTGCCGCTGGCGCTGGTCAGCTTCGTGGCGGTACTTATCATTGCCTGCCCCTGCGCGCTGGGGCTAGCCACGCCCACGGCCATTATGGTGAGCACCGGCAAGGGCGCCGAGCAAGGCGTACTTATTCGCAATGCCGAGGCGCTGGAAAAAGCGTATAAAGTTGATACGGTGCTCCTTGATAAAACCGGCACCATCACGCGCGGCGAGCCCGCCGTTACGGATTTTATCGCCGCGCCCGGCTACACCGAGGCGCAGCTGCTACCGCTGATAGCGGCTGTAGAGCAACAGAGTGAACACCCGTTGGCCGAGGCCGTCGTGCGCTACGCCGGGGCTAGCCAGCCGGCCGGCACCGCGCCGCTAGCCTCGGGTTTTCAAGCAAAAGAGGGCAAAGGAGCCGCCGCCACCGTAGCGGGCCAAGCAGTGCTCATCGGTAACCGCCGCCTGCTGACTGACGAAAACATTGCGCTGCCACCCGCGCTAGCCACCCAGGCCGAAGCGCTGCAAGCTCAGGCCAAAACGGTGCTCTACGTGGCCGTAGCGGGCCAAGCCGCCGGCCTGCTGGGCGTGGCCGACACGGTGCGCGATACTTCGGCCGCCGCCATCCGGCAGCTGCAAGACTTAGGCCTAGAAGTAGTGATGATGACCGGCGACAACCCCCAAACGGCCGCCCAGGTAGCCAGCCAGGTTGGTATAAAGCGCTACTTCGCCGAAGTATTGCCCCAGGATAAAGCGCAGCAGGTAAAGCAGTTGCAGGCCGAAGGCCGCACCGTGGCTATGGTCGGCGATGGCATCAACGACGCGCCGGCCCTGGCGCAGGCCGACATTGGCCTGGCGATGGGCGGCGGCACCGACGTAGCAATGGAAGCAGCCGGTATCACGCTCATGCGCAGCAACTTACAAGGCGTAGTTACGGCCATTAGGCTGTCGCGCCAAACCATCCGCACCATCAAGCAAAACCTGTTTTTCGCCTTTATCTACAACCTGCTGGGCATTCCCATCGCGGCGGGGTTGCTCTACCCATTTTTTGGGGTGCGGCTTTCGCCCATGCTAGCGGCCGGCGCAATGGCGCTCAGCTCCGTTTCGGTGCTCACCAATTCGCTACGGCTGCGGGCCTTTGCGGGTCGCTAGCCTATCTATCAGCTATTTATGGACTCAGTCGCTCTTTTTGTCACCATCGTAGGCCTGGCGCTAGCTGGCTTGGTGCTCTGGTACTTCTTCTTTTCTAGCCGACCAGCAGTGGCCGCGCAGTCCACTTCGGGCGGCGTGCAGCAGGTCGATATTACCGTGAAAGGCGGCTATTCGCCCAGCGTGATTGAGGTAACGCACGGCCGGCCGGTGCAGCTCAATTTTTACCGCGACGAAGAAAATAGCTGCTCGGAAGAACTGCTCATGCCCGACTTTAACGTGCGGCGCGACCTGCCGGCTTTCCAGACTACCCTGGTCGAATTGCTGCCCCAGCAGCCGGGCCGCTTCGAGTTTACCTGCGGCATGGGCATGCTGCGCGGCAGCCTGGTGGTGAAGTAGCGGCCGGCCTAATACGTCTTAGTCATATCGTCGGGCACGACGATGATATAATCGGCTAGAGTTAGGTTTTCTTTATCAAGCTGTTGCAGCTGGCTTTGCGTCACCACACTCAGCGTTTGAATGCGGAGCGGGGTTTTGGCTTGCGTGCGCAAATAGGACACAATACCGTCGTGATGGTCAGAATGATACGAGCCATTAAGGTGCAGCATCGTCTGGACCGTCGCTAGGCTGCGCTGGATGTAATACGCCATCGTGGCATCCTTAAGAGCTTGTGCCTGAATGACGTTGCGCGCCCCGCCGCCGTGCGCGGCGCTGGCGTCGCCAAACATGGCGGCCATGTTTTTGTAGCCCGGCAACTCATAATCCACTTTCAGCGGCAGCGGCGCGAGGTAGGCCTTTTCCTCGGCCGGCAGTTTGTCGAGGGCGGCCAGCGAGCCGCGCGCTACCTGCTGGGCATAGCGGCGCGGTGCGTTGGTGCCCACTACGGTAATGTGCTGATTACGGGCAAATTGCAGCAGCGGCCGGTAGTCGGTAGCGTAGTTGGGCCAGGGCCGGCTCTGGCGCTCAAAGGCCGAGTCGGCCAGGGTGCCGGCGGCATAGCTGGCCACCAGCGGCTGCACGTCGCGCTCAAACATTTCGAGGCCCAGCACCAGCTTGCTAGGTCCTTTCAGTTGTGCTAAGTCCTTAGTTATCTGCAGTTCCAGCCAATGCGCGATGGGGTCATTATGCTGCTCGCCGAAAAGCACCACGTCGGCCTGGGCTAGCTGGGCCAGCACCTGGTCGTAGTCGGCGGGTTGGCCCTGGCTGGTGAAGAGGCGGTAGGCAGGGCGTTCGCCGGCCGGCGCGAAGGCCAGCAGCGGCAGCAGGAGCAGAAATGGTAATCGCCGTATAAACTGAGTGAACATCATATAAAAGAACGTCATGCTGAACAACGTGAAGCATCTCTACCGCACCGTTGGAGAATAACCAACAAAGCAGCCAAGATGCTTCGCAAGCTCAGCATGACGTTCTTTTTTTCCAGGGTTTTCTTATCCCTTATAGAACATCCACTTCGACAATTCTTTGTAGGTCACTTTCTTACCATACATCAGAATACCCACGCGGTAGATGCGGGCCGCCACCCACGTCGTGCCCACGAAGCCAGCAATCAGTAGCACCCCCGATAGGGCCAGCTGCCAGGCGGGCACGCCGAAGGGCAGGCGCATGACCATCGCAATGGGCGAGGTCACCGGTATCATCGATAGCCAGAAGGCTAGCGGGCCGTTGGGGTCGCCGTTGATGATGACATTGATACTCACGATGTAGCTCAAAATGAGTGGAATAGTCACCGGAAACATAAACTGCTGCGCGTCGGTCTGGTCATCCACCGCCGAACCAATAGCCGCAAACATAGCCGAGTACAACAGGTAGCCGCCCAGAAAATAAAACAGAAAGCCGCCGATAATGCTGCCGATAGGCAACTCCTCGAGCACGCTCCAGATGCTGAATGGCTGGCCGGGCTGCGGCGGGGCCATCGCCTGGTCGGCCCGGGTAGGGCTAGCGGCTACCACTGCCGGGCTGCCGGCCGGCGCGGCCGGGCGAGCGGTAGTGCCGGGCGTGGTTGTAGGGAGAGTAGTAGTCGGCTTATCGGCCTTTAAAACCAACGGCATTACTACGGTCGTGATGCCCCACGACAGCACCAGCCACAGCGCAAACTGCGTGAGCACGACGCCCGCAATGCCCAGAATCTTGCCAATCATGAGCTGAAACGGCTTCACCGACGAAATCATCACTTCCAGGATGCGGCTCGACTTTTCTTCACTCACGCCTCGCATCACCTGCACGCCGTAGATGAAAATGAACATGTAAACCAGAATAGACAGGAAATAGGCCATTGCGGTGGTGGTGCCCACGTCGTTGCGCTTGCCGCCGCGCTCGTCGAGGTTGATAGCCGCCAGGTCTATCTTGGCCTGCAGGTTGTCAATGGTTGCCTGCTGAAGGCCCGAGCGCGCCATTTTCAATTCGCCCACGGCCTTATTGACTGCTTTGCGAATAGCTTCGCGGCGCTTCAGCGATACGTTGCCCTTGGCCAGAATCTGCATGCCCTTGGCGCTATCGAGCCCAAAGCCCGCCGGAATACTGAGCAGCGCGGCCTGTTTGGGCTTGGCTTTTTCGAAGGCAGCCTGCGCCTCGGGCAGCGAGCCAGCGGCGGCGGGCACAAAGCGCACATCTTCTGTATCGGTGAGGTGGCCAGCCACTTGCAGGCCGCTAGCATCGTGCACGGCCACCACATCGGGGCCCGAGGCCGAGTTGAGCTTGCTCACGGCAATGGTAGTGCCGCCCAGCAGCAGCGGGGCCAGCAGCGAAATTACCAGGAAGCTTCTTTTGCGCACGCGGGTCAGATACTCGCGCTGAATAATGAGCCAGATTTTGTCCATAATACGGAGGGGCAGCACCCTAGCGGGCAGTGGAAGCTTCGGTTTCGACTAAAGACTCGGGCATGGTTTCGCGCACCCGCTGAATGAATATCTCGTTGATGCTCGGAATGCGCTCGCGGAAAGCGTGCACCTGCACCTGCCCGATGAGGAAGCGCAGCAGGTCGTTGGGGGTAGCGCCGGCGTGCAGCTGAATACGGGCATAAAAGTGGTCGTTTTCGCGCGCCTTCTGCTCTACTACCTCAAAATCGGGGTGCACCACCAGCAGGCGGCCCTGGCCTTCGACCTCGTAGGTATTGGTTTTAAACTGGTTTTTAATCTGTGACACCGGCCCGTCGAGCACCTTGTGCGAGCGGTTGATGAGGGCAATGCTGTCGCAAAGCTCTTCAACCGATTCCATGCGGTGGGTCGAGAAGATGATGGTCGCGCCCTCGTCGCGCAGGCGCAGAATCTCGTCCTTTATCAGGTTGGCATTAATCGGGTCGAAGCCCGAAAACGGCTCGTCGAGAATAATGAGGCTAGGCCGGTGTAGCACCGTGGCAATAAACTGCACCTTCTGCTGCATGCCTTTGCTGAGGTCTTCCACGTTTTTCTGGGCCCAAGCCTTCAATTCTAGCCGGTCGAGCCAGCTCTTGATGCGTGCCACCGCCTCGGCCCGGTCCATGCCCCGCAGCCGCGCCAAGTAAATGAGCTGCTCGCCCACCTTCATTTTTTTATAAAGCCCGCGCTCTTCCGGCAGGTAGCCAATCTGGCCGATGTGGCTAGGGTTCAGCTTTTCGCCCCGAAACAGAATCTCGCCCGAGTCGGCCCCCGTTATCTGGGTGATGATGCGGATGAGTGAGGTTTTGCCCGCGCCGTTGGGCCCAAGCAGGCCAAAGATGCTGCGCTCGGGCACGGCCAGGCTTACGCCATCGAGGGCCGTGTGGGCGGCGTAGTGCTTACGCACATCACGCGCCTCCAGGATGGGCCGGGAACTGACTTGTTGCATAGTTGAAAAGGGTGAAAGAAGCGGTATGGCGGTAAATGTAGCAGGCGCGGGCAATGGCAGCCAGCGACCAGCTCCCAAGCGGTAAAAAGCTGACCTTAAGCGGTAAAAAACGGCGCCCAATAGCGAAGGCGCTTAAACTGGGCTAGCCGGCACCAAGTCATCCAGCTCGCGCAGCTGGCCTTCGAGCCGGTCGAGGTGCTGGCCGTAGAGGCGCTGCAAGTACCAGCGCGTGGCCCGCGCTACCGGCCAGTAGCACAAGGCCGTAGTGCCCACTACTACCCCGAGCACCAGCAGCAGCCGGCTCGGTGCCACGTGGGCACCGACCCTGGCCACCGCCAGCCCGCCCACCACGAGCGCCGATATCGGCAGCATGGCCAGGGTAAAGTGGTAGTAAAATCGAATAAGTGTGCGCAGGCCGGCCGTGAGGTGCAGTAAATGGGCACGCAGGTTTCCTGCCGGGTCATCGAGGCTACGCAACAGGCTCAGCTTACGGGTTAGGTAGTAGATACATATCAGTGCTACCAGCACCAGCAGCCCGCTAAACAGCCGCAGCCAACTTATCGGCGCCAGGGCGGCTAGCCCCAATGAGGCCAGCAGCAGCGCATAGTTAATACCGAGCTCGAGCCGGGCATTGCGACGCAGCTGGTCTACAATGCTTCCCGATTTTTTGGCTAGCAACCGGCTTAGTTCGGCGGCTCCCAGCGCGGGCCGATTTTGCGCCGGCTCGGGCTGCTGCCACTGGCGGCGCAAGTTATCAAGTTCCATAAGTAAGCTTTTTCTATAGATTTAAGCACGAACCAATTGCCGGCGCAGCTTTTCCTGCACGCGGTGCACTTTCACGCGCACGTTATTCTGCGTAATACCCAGAATGTCGGCTATCTCCTCGTAAGGCCGGTCTTCGAGATACAGCAGCACGAAAGCCTTGTCCACATCCGAAAGCCGGTCGATGGCGCGGTAGAGCGCCGCCGTTTCCTCGGGCTCGTAGGCGCTGGCCTCCACGGGCTGGGCCAAGTGCCAGGCTTCGTCTTCGACGCTCACCGAGGCCGGGCGGCGCGTGCGCTGGCGCAGGTTGGAGATGGCCACGTTCAGGGCAATGCGGTAGAGCCAGGTGCTGAGCTTGGCGTCGGGCTGGGGCACGTAGCGCGGCCAGGCCCGCCACAGTTGCAGCACTATTTCCTGAAATAAGTCCTGCCGGTCGTCGGCGTCCTGGCAGTAGAGCCGGCACACCCGCCGCACCAGCGGCTGGTAATCATGCAAGGCAGCCAGAAAATCGGCAGACGGGGCGGCGCTCATGTTCGGGGTAGCAGTTTCGGAAAGGTATATCGCCGACGGCCGCACTGCATTACCGGCTGAACCACGAATTCGAGCCGATTTTTCGGATTGCACGGATTTGGTGGATGCAAGCCCGCCAATGAACATAAAAAAAGGCCACCCACTAGGGTGACCTTCTCTGCTCGCATCCGCCAAATCCTCTTGGATTCGCGGTTCAGATAATTTACTGGAAATACTCTTTTACTTTCTCGAAGAAGCCCTTCTCATTCTTGCCGGGATGCGGCGTGAAATTGTCTGAGTCGCGCAACTTCTCCAACAGTTCGCGCTCCTGGCTGCTCACGTTCTTCGGCGTCCACACATTCAAATGAATGAGTTGGTCGCCGCGGCCGTAGCCGTTCAGGTCTTTGATGCCCTTGCCGCGCAGGCGCAGGATTTTGCCGGGCTGCGTGCCGGGGTCTACCTTGATTTTCACCTTACCCTCGATGGTCGGCACCTCCAGGCTGGCCCCCAGCGCCGCATCCACGAACGAGATATATTGCTCAAACATGATGTTATTGCCATCGCGCTTGAGGAATTCGTGCGGCTCCTCCTCAATCTGAATGAGCAGGTCGCCGGGCACGCCGCCGCGCTCCGGAAAATTACCTTTTCCGCTCATACTCAGTTGCATATCATTGGCCACGCCGGCCGGAATGTTAATCGGAATTACTTCCTCGTTCAGCTGGCGGCCTTCGCCCTTGCACACGTCGCAGGTAGTGCTGATGGTTTTGCCCTCACCGTGGCAGGTGGGGCAGGTGCTGGCGCTCACCATCTGGCCGAGCATCGTGTTCACCACGCGCTTGGTCTGGCCGCTGCCCTGGCAGGTGGCGCAGGTTTTAAGCTCAGTGCCATTTTTGGCACCGGTGCCGCTGCACGGCTGGCAGGCCACGTAGCGCTTCACCTTGATTTTCTTCTCGACGCCATTGGCAACTTCTTCTAAGTCAAGCTTGAGCTTGATGCGCAGATTAGAGCCCTTCTTGACGCGCCGGCCCTGCCCGCGCCCGCCGCCGCCAAAGAAGCCCTCGAAGCCCCCGCCCCCGCCGAAGATGTCGCCGAACTGCGAGAAAATATCCTCCATGTTCGGGCCACCGCCGCCGTTGCCGCCCACGCCCTGGTGGCCAAACCGGTCGTAGCGCGCCCGTTTATCGGCGTCGCTCAGCACCTCGTAAGCCTCGGCGGCTTCCTTAAACTTATCCTCGGCCGTGGGGTCGTCGGGATTTTTATCGGGGTGATATTTAATAGCCATCTTGCGGTAGGCTGACTTTATGACGTCGCCCTCCGCATTTTTTGCTATTCCTAATACTTCGTAATAATCGCGCTTTACAGTTGCCATTTTCTTCTATAAAGAATCGTCTGTCGGGCTGAGCCCGCGAATCACCTTTTCACGTTAGAACGGATTGCTCGATAGCGAAAAGATGCTTCGCGGGCTCAGCCTGACAGACAAGAATAATTTATTGACCTAGTACTACTTTGGCGTGGCGGATAACCTTGTCGCCCAGATAATAGCCTTTTTCAATCTCCTCAACAATCTTGCCGCGCAAATCGTCGCTCGGCGCCGGAATCTGCGTGATGGCCTCGTGCAACTCAGCGTCGAAGTCACCGCCTTTGGCATTCATCGGGGCTAGCCCCTTCTGCTGCAAGGTCTTCGTGAGCTTATTATACGTGATATCCAGCGCATTTTGCAACGCGGCGGGGTCTTGAGTATCCTGCGTATGCTGGCGGGCGCGGTCGAAGTCGTCGAGCACGGGTAGCAGGGCCACCATCAGTTCCTGGTTGGCGGTTTTGAAGAGGTCAGCGCGCTCCTTGGCGGTGCGGCGCTTGTAGTTTTCAAACTCGGCAGCCAGGCGCAAGTACTTATCTTTGAGGTCGGCCAGCTCGGTTTCGGCGCGGCTAGCCCCGGCCGAGGCGCCAGCTTCGGGCGTAGTAGCGTCAATAGCAAGGTCCTGCTCACCGGCGGTGTGCTCGGCAGTATTATCGGTTAGCGGCTGGTCGTCAAGATTCATGGTTTTATCGTCGGTCATTTTCTGAAAAAAATGGCGGAATCGGCTAGTGAAAGGCTTTCCCATACGGGTACTGGGGCGGGCGCAAGGAGTTTGCCAAAGCTGGCGAGGCTGCCAAGTTGGCACGTGATAGCTTTATATGCTTGTCAACCCTAGTCTACCTGCAAGTCAAACGCACCTTCCGTGAGGCGAGTAGGACTTAGTATAGTATTCGGGCCTGCTACGCTTGCTTCAAATGTACCGGTTAAGTGCCGAGTAGTAGCATCCCAGGTGGTAATTACTACCCGGCTAGGGGCACTGGCTACCGGATATTGCTCGGCATGGTCTAGAGGGTGGCCGTTGGTATCATAAGTGGTAAGCTGGTAGTAGCTAGCGGGGTAGGCAGTAGTGGCAGCTAGGACATAAGTACCAAGGCCATGAAAGCTATTTAATTCCAGCACCAGAGTGTGCGTTAGATACCCATCAGGTTGGTTGAGCACATCGCTAGCCGACAGCAGCAAGCTGCCACTGCCAGACCACTTAGCCTTCACAGCCCGTGGGTCAGCAAAAAAAGCTGTGATAATTGTACCAATATTGACCGAATTATTGGCCACTACTGGCAACCCGTTGGCCCGGTATACCAGGCTAGCACTGCCGGCTACCGGCACGGCCGGTAAAGCAGGCTCAACTTCGGAAGAGGTTAGCTGGCAGCCTGATAGAAGTAGCGTAGTCGTTAGTAGCTGTGCGCAACGCAGGCAGGTAGCGATGAGCTTCATCATAACAAATAATGAATTTATTGAAAATACGCAACTGCTTTCCTTACCGGATAGCTTGACCGAAGTGGCCTAGCCAAAAAGTAGCCAAGCCGCAATACAAGGTCTTTTCAGGATTGAAATTGGCCTGAAATGCAATACCGACTCGTATTCCGCGCCTAGGTTTTAGTAGCAGCCCCGCCTCGACGGGCAGTCCTAGGGCCTGGTAATCGCGGTAAGCAAAGTAATAAGTGTTACTTTGCACTCCACTCTGTACTACCGTATAGCGATACTCGCCAAGTTGGCGACCACGCAAGTAACTAACGCCTAATCCGCCGTAAAGCAACTGCTTTTTTAGAGGCAGGCTGTAGCCACCTAGCAACGCCAATTCGGCCTGTGCCGAACTAGCGTTGCGGTTGTCGAGCCAGCCCGACCCCGGCCCTGAAATTGGACTCCACCAGCGGTAGCGTACATGGGTCAGCGCTAGCCAACCCCGCTTTTGGTAACCGGCGTGGGCTTCTACCCCATTGCCTAGCCCTATTCCCCCGCCCCAAGCCGCAGGTGCTTGCGCCGCTCCCACTAATGGAAGTAAGGTTAGTAGTAAAGTTTTCCACATAAGCCGCGTCAGTCAAGTGCTTAGCACCTAAAGTAGGCCTACGGCACAGCTGACGCAATACATTTTCCTGCTAAAAGAGACTTCATTAACCTCTATCTATTTTCAATAAAATTCTAACTATCAATTGAATATCCACAGGTAGAACAGACTTTAGCTGTGTTATCTAAAAATGCTTTTTATTCGTGCAGTGCGTCCCAAATCATGTCCTTCAGCTTCTGAATATTCTTACTGGTGAGGCTGGAGATGAAGACGGTGGGCGGCATATCGGCCGGCAGGGAGGCTAGCAGCTCGGCTTCGAGTTCGTCGTCGAGCATGTCGGCTTTGGTGATGGCCAGCAGGCGCTTTTTGTCGAGCAGCTCGGGGTTGTGCTGCTCCAGCTCGTTGAGCAGGATGTTGTATTCGGCGGCTACGTCGAGGCTGTCGCAGGCTATCATAAAGAGCAGCATGGAGTTGCGCTCGATGTGGCGCAAAAAGCGCGTGCCCAGGCCCTTGCCCTCGGCCGCGCCCTCGATGATGCCGGGAATGTCGGCCATCACAAACGACTTGAAGTCGCGGTAGGCCACCACGCCCAGGTTGGGCACGAGAGTGGTGAAGGCGTAGTCGGCAATCTTGGGCTTGGCGGCGCTCACTACCGAGAGCAGCGTGCTCTTACCGGCGTTGGGGAAGCCCACGAGGCCCACATCGGCCAGCAGCTTCAGTTCCAGAATCACCTGCTCCTCAATGGCGGGCTCGCCGGGCTGGGCGTACTGCGGCGCCTGGTTGGTGGCGGTTTTGAAGTGGTCGTTGCCCAGCCCGCCGCGCCCGCCGGGCGTGAGAATGCGGCGCTCGCCGTCCTGGGTTATTTCCAGCTTCACTTCGCCGGTTTCGGCGTCGCGGGCCACGGTCCCCAGCGGCACCTGAATCACGATATCCTCGCCCTGGGCGCCCGAGCGCAGGTTGGGGCCGCCGCCTTCGCCATCCTGGGCAAAGAGGTGCTTGCGGTATTGCAGGTGCAAGAGCGTCCAGAGCTGCGAGCTGCCTTCGAGGATGATGTGGCCGCCGCGGCCGCCATCGCCGCCGTCGGGGCCACCGTTGGGCAGGCCCTTGGCCCGGAAGAAGTGGTGCGAGCCCGCGCCCCCCTTGCCCGAGCGGCAGGTGATTTTGACGTAGTCGATGAAGTTGTTATTAGCCACGGTTTTGTGCTAGGATAAGGTAAAATAGAACGTCATGCTGAGCTTACCAAAGTATCTCTACCGCGCCGCTAGGCTTGCTAACCTGGCGGCGCGGTAGAGATGCTTCGGCAAGCTCAGCATGACGTTCTTTTAAGATTTTGTGCTTGGTGCGCTGCGCCGCTAGGCCTGCACCTCGCGGGTAGCCGCGGCGGGTGCCGCGCTGGCGGCGGGCTTGTGCCGGTCGATAAGGTCGCTGATTTGGCCAAAGATGCCGTCGATTTCCCCGATGCCGTTGAGCGAATAGAATTTGTTTTGGGCCGCGTAGTAGCCCGCCACTTGCGCAGTTTCGGTGTTATAAACCGTCACGCGGCGGCGGATTTTGGTTTCATCCTGGTCGTCGGGGCGGCCGCTGGTTTTACCGCGCTCCAGCAGGCGCTTCACGAGTTCTTCTTCGCCTACTTCGAGGGCAATCATGCAGGCCACGCTGGTGCCGTGCTCGGCCAGCAGGCGGTCGAGGCTTTCGGCCTGGGCCGTAGTGCGCGGAAAGCCGTCGAAGATGAACCCGGTGGCTTGCTTATTTTTCTGCAAGGCATTGCCAATCATACCGATGACTACTTCATCGGGCACGAGCAGGCCTTCGTCCATCAGCTTTTTAGCTTTCAACCCTAGCTCGGTGCCTTCGGCAATCTGGGCGCGCAGCAGGTCGCCGGTGCTCAGGTGCACGAGGTGATATTTGGCAATGAGCTTCTGGCTCTGGGTGCCTTTGCCCGCGCCGGGCGGGCCGAAGAGGACGATATTATGCATAATCAAATCAGAATTTAGGCGCGAGCGCCGGAGCGGGAAAAGATAAGCAGCCTACGCAGAATCGGGCTTAAACGGCCACGTACACATCGGGCAGGTTGCGGCCCAGGCCATCGTAGTCGAGGCCGTAGCCCACGACAAAATCATTCGGAATTTCCCGACCAACATAGCTCAGGGTCAGCGGGTAGCGCAGGCTAGCTGGCTTAAAAAACATGGCCGCAATCTCAATCGAAGCGGGCTTATTGGCTTGCAGCGTGGGCAGCAGGTGGCTGAGCGTGGTGCCAGTGTCTACGATGTCTTCGACCAGAATAATGTCGCGGCCCTGCACATCTTCGCGCAAGCCCATGATTTCCTGCACCTTACCGGTGCTGCCGGTACCTTCGTAAGATGACACGCGGATGAACACAATTTCGCAGTCGCTGGTAAAGCGCTTTAGCAGGTCGGCAGCAAACATGAACCCGCCCGTGAGCACCACCACGAACAGCGGCCGGCGACCAGCGTAGTCGGCATTGAGCTTTGCCGCCACCTGGTCGATGGCCGTGGCGATTTCGGAAGCGGAGAGATAAGGCTGAAAAGCCTTGCCGTGAAGCGTAATGAGGGCTTGACCCATGCGAGCATGAACGGCCGGTGTAGCCGTTTCGGGCTGCAAAGGTAAAGTCTGAACCATGGATTTTGCGGATTAGTCGGATTACGCGGATTTTGTGGACGATTATTGGCTTGCGGCAGGAGGTAATAAACAAAAAAAGCCGCTGGCCAGCGGCTTTTTTTGGGATTCACAAAATAGCCAGACGCTTTAATCGCCCACGGAATCTGTGTAAGTTGGCTAATCCGCAAAATCCGTGGTTCGGACAGTTAGCGTAACTCGCGCAGGGCAGTTTGCAGGATAACTTGGGCAGCGGGAGCTACGTTTTGTACAAAGCGCACGCGGGGCTGGCCCAGTTCGACGTGGTCTTTAAGCGGTGCCGGGGCCATGCCGCGCTCGCCCACCGGCCGGGCAATGTGCGGGGCGATAACAAGCGACACAATACTCATAAGCTTGATAAGGATGTTCATGCTCGGGCCGCTGGTATCCTTAAATGGGTCGCCCACGGTGTCGCCAGTCACGCTAGCCTTGTGCGCATCGGAGCCTTTAAATTCCATTTTGCCGTTCACCAGCACCCCTTTCTCAAACGACTTTTTGGCGTTGTCCCAGGCCCCGCCGGCGTTGCTTTGAAACATGGCCATGAGCACCCCGCTCACCGTGACGCCCGCCAGGGTGCCCCGAGTACCTCGGGCCCAAACGTGAAGCCAATGATGATGGGCGTGAGCAGCGCAATGGCCCCGGGCGCCACCATCTTCTGAATAGCCGCCTGGGTGCTGATAGCCACGCACTTCTCGTACTCGGGCCGGCCGGTGCCTTCCATAATCCCCGGAATTTCGCGGAACTGCCGGCGCACTTCCTGCACCATTGCCATGGCGGCCTGCCCCACCGCCGTAATGGCCAGCGCCGAGAAAATAAACGGTATCATAGCGCCCACAAACAGCCCGGCCAGCACGTTGGCATTGGAAATATCGATGGTAGTGATGTGCGCCGTACCCATGAAGGCAGCAAATAAGGCTAGCGACGTGAGCGCCGCCGAGGCGATGGCAAATCCCTTACCGGTGGCGGCCGTGGTATTGCCTACCGCGTCGAGAATATCAGTGCGCTCGCGCACTTCTTTGGGCAATTCGCTCATTTCGGCGATGCCGCCGGCGTTGTCGGCAATGGGGCCGAAGGCGTCGATGGCTAGCTGCATGGCGGTGGTGGCCATCATGCCGGCCGCCGCGATGGCCACGCCGTAGAGGCCGGCAAACTTGAAGCTGAGCACAATACCCGCCGCCAGCACCAGGATGGGCAGCACCGTGCTTTCCATACCCACGGCCAGCCCCCCAATAACGGTGGTGGCGTGGCCAGTGCTGCTCTGCTGCACAATACTCATCACCGGGCGCTTGCCCATTGCCGTGTAGTACTCGGTGATGGTGCTCATCAGAAACCCCACAAGCAGGCCCACCAGCACGGCATAGAACACGCGGTTGGCATCGAAGGAATAGCCACGCACTGTGATATCACCGACCGGCAACAGCCACTTTATCAATAAATAAGAGAATACAGCCGACACAATTATCGACACATTGTTGCCGAGGTTGAGCGCGCTTTGCACGTTGCCACCCTCTTTCACGCGCACCGACAAAATGCCCACCAGCGAGGCCACGATGCCCAGTCCGGCAATAGCCATCGGGAGCAAAATGGGCGAAAGGCCACCAAACTGGTCGGTGTTGCTCAGGTGCACCTCGCGGCCCAGCACCATAGTAGCCAGGATGGTAGCCACGTAGGAGCCGAAGAGGTCGGCGCCCATGCCGGCCACGTCGCCCACGTTGTCGCCCACGTTGTCGGCAATGGTAGCGGGGTTGCGCGGGTCGTCTTCCGGAATACCGGCCTCAACCTTGCCCACGAGGTCGGCGCCTACGTCGGCCGCCTTGGTATAGATGCCGCCGCCCACACGGGCAAACAGCGCGATGCTCTCGGCCCCTAGCGAGAAGCCGGTGAGGACTTCCAGGGCCTTTTCCATTTCCGGACCAGTGGCTAGCCCACTAGGTACGAACAACTTATAGAACACAATAAACAGCGACCCTAGCCCGAGCACCGCTAGCCCGGCCACGCCCATACCCATCACCGAGCCGCCCGAAAACGACACGTTCAGCGCCTGCGTGAGTGAAGTGCGGGCTGCCTGGGCCGTGCGCACGTTGGCCTTGGTGGCAATTTTCATCCCGATGAAGCCGGCCGTGGCCGAAAACACCGCGCCAATCACGAAGGCGATAATGATGACAGGGCTCGACTTTTCGCCCGTAAAACCTAAATAGCCCAGAAAAACGGACGCAATGAGCGCAAACAGCGCCAACACCTTGTATTCGGCCTTCAGAAAGGCAATGGCCCCGTCGGCAATGTAGCCGGCGATGGTGCGCATCTTTTCATCGCCGGCATCCTGGCGGGCTACCCAGCCCGCACGCAGCCAGGTATAGAGCAAGGCCAACAGGCCCAGAAGAGGTACTGCGTAAATACTAGCGGGCATAAGCAAAACAGACAGTGAGGGTGGGAGAAAGGAAATGGCTAAGCCCATGATACTGAGCGCAGCCGGGCAAATGTAGGCGAATTGCCCTACAATTCACGCATCAGCACCTGATAGAGGGCTAGCATGCTGGCAATGTCAGCTTTAGCCACGATTTCGTGGGGGTGTGCACGTTGTCTTCGGGAGCGCCCACAAAGCACCAGTCCCAGGCAATATTGGTGCGCTGCAAGTCTTTGGCATCGGAGCCGCCGATACCTTCGACTTCGACTTGATGCGCAATGCCCGCCGCCCGCGCAATGGCCCGAATGCGCTCGACGTAGGCCCGGCGCGGAATGAGTGAGTCGCGCAGCGAGATAACGCAGCCCTGCCCCGCCCGCACGCCCTCCGTGACCCAGGTAATATCGCAGATAAGGGCTTGCCGCACGCCATAGGTTTCGTAGATGAACCTGGCCAGGTAGGGCACCGAGCCACCACCGTGCTCCTCCCAGCAGGAAAAGGCAATGATGCCATTTTCGAGGGTTTCGGCCAGGCGAAGGGCGGCCCACACGCCGAGGCGGTTGTCGAGGTAGCAACTCTGCACGGTCGTCTCCGTTTCGCGGAAGTCGCAGGCAAAAGTGAGGCTGGTGCCGGGCTCGATGTCGCGGCTGAACTCATAGCCTAGCGCCTCGGTTTCTGCCTCATCGGCTGCCGGCCCTACCGTCAGTGTACACGCTATTTCGCCTTGCGCATCCCGCCCCACCAGTTCGTAGCCAGCCTCGCATTCGGGCCCGCCGATAGGCACCAGTTCGCGCCCGTAACGCACCGTAAAGCCGATGCTGTCGAGATGGGCAAACACGGCCGTGCGCGGCTGCCCAAACACCAGCAGCAGGCAGTCCTGGAAACGCGCCTCGTCGTGCACCACCAGCGGCGGCTGGCGCCAGCCAGGGCCGTGCTGCCGCACGTAGTCGAGCAGGAAGTGAGTCAGGACCGCTTCTTCGCCCGAGGGCGCCGGCAGTTGGCAGAGGGTTTTCAGCAGTTGCATCGGTCAATAACTAACGGGGTTAAGCCGTCAAAGCTAGAATCGCTGCCGTACTTTCGTAGGTCTGAAGCCCAGCAGCCTATGATTACTAGTCTGCCTTTTTCTGCCTTATCCCCCTGTATGTCCGTTCTGCTTTGGTTTTTGCGTGGTCGGTTGGTGCTGCTGTTCCTGCTAGGCCCCCTGCTGCTGGCGCAGGCCCAAAAAACGCCCACCGATACCTCGCGCCTGCGGGTGGGCGAAGTGGGCCGCATGCGCACCATCGCCATCGATACGGTAAACGTGCTGCCCACTGCCGATACCAAAGGCTGGCTGCTACTCGACAAAGACATTCAACTGGAGCTCGACGGGGCAGTGCAGAATCTCTATAATTTCAAGTACGATAAGGCTGAAAAGCAATTTCGCTCGTTGCGCCGCCGCTACCCGCACCATCCTATGCCCTATTTCCTGCTAGGGCTGAGCACCTGGTGGAAGATTATGCCGACCAACTTCGATTCGAAGCAATACGACAAAGTGTTTTTTGCTTACATGGATACGGCTAATACCTACAGCGAACGATTGGTAAAGGCCGACCCGCACAACTACGAAGCCTATTTTTTCCTGTCGGCCGCCAATGGCTTCGATGCTCGTCTCAATGCCGAGCGCCACAACTGGCGCAAAGCCACCGTGAGCAGCCGCCGCGCCCTCAACTACTTGCAAAAGAGCAGTGAAGCTAATGGCCTCAGCCCCGAGTTCTTGTTTGGCGAAGCTTTGTTTAATTATTACGCCGTCTGGATTCCTGATAATTATCCCCTACTCAAGCCCGTTTTGCTTTTCTTCCCCAAGGGCAACAAGCAATTAGGGCTTAGCCAGCTCCGCACCGTAGCTAATACTGGCTTCTATACCGGGGTCGAAGCCAAGGTGTTTCTAATGAAGCTTCTACACAACGATGAGCACCAGACGGCTGCCGCCATGCCCATTGCGCGGGGGCTGGCCCTCAAATATCCCGACAATGGCTACTTCGCCCGGTTTTATGCCTTACTGTGTTTTGACCAGGCTGATTTTGCCGAGTGCGAGCGCGTGAGCAAGGATATTCTCGATAAAATTAATGTGGGCATGCCGGGTTATGAAGCTAGCAGCGGCCGCTACGCCAGCTACTTCATGGGCTACCTCATGCAATACAAATACCGTGACCTGCCCAAAGCCAAGGACTACTACCAGCGCTGCATCGTCTTTGCTGAAAGCAACGGCGAAACCGACGGCGGCTTTTACTTATTCGCTAATGCCAACCTAGCCCGTATGGCCGACCGTGACCGCGACCTTGCCACTGCCCGCCGCTATTACGAGGTTGTAGCCGACAAGGCCGACCACAAGTCGGACCAGTATAAGGAAGCCAAAACGTGGTTGAAGAAAAACTCCAAGGCTTAATTTTATAGTAGCTATGGAACTGAGTGATTACCTGTTGACCCCTTTTTACGTAGCTTTTTTTTATGCGCTGGCTTACGCAGTGCGGCCGGCCGTAACTAATAAGTATACAAAAAAATATTTTATTCCAGCTTTTTCCCTTAAGCTGGTGGGCGGCCTCGCGTTGGGTATTTTATACCATACTATTTACGGGGGCGACACCAATAATTATTTTCACCACGCCTCCATCATTTACGGCGCTTTCGGCAAATCATTCAGCACTGGCTTGCATTTAATAACTACTGATGGCACCCTCTCCTCCGACATTGCGCCTTATGCTAGCCAGATGTTCTGGTTCGGTCCCGATAGCAAGGAATATTTTGTCATCCGGGTAGCTGCAGTCGGCGCGGTGCTAGGCTTTAATACTTATTCTGTCACTACTGTCTTTTTCGCAGTGCTCAGCTTCAGTGGCATGTGGGCAATGTATATAACATTTGCCAAAATCAGGCCGCAGGTATATCAGGAACTAGCAACGGCCGTTTTCTTTCTACCATCCGTATTTTTTTGGGGTTCTGGCCTATTGAAAGACTCTCTGTGTATTGGCGCGTTAGGCTGGTTGTTTTACAGCTTCTACCGAGGAACTATTGAGAAAAAAAATATCGTGCGCTGCCTGATTATTGGCTTCTTAGCTGTTCGGGTAATCGCCGCTATGAAAGTTTATATCCTGTTAGCATTCGTTCCTCCAGCTGCGCTTTGGGTATTCAATGAAAATACAGAGCGGATAAAGTCAAGCGTAATTCGCATAATTGTCCGCCCTTTATTTTTAATAGTAGGTATAGTGGTTGCTGGGTACGCCATGAGTAGTATTGCGGCAGCCGATGCCCGCTTCAACATAGAAAAAATTGGGGCGCAGAGTAAGTTGACTGCCGACTACCTACAAGGCATTAGTAAACAAGAAAATGGCTCAGGCTATAATATTGGTGCACAAGATGGTACTCTTGGTGGCATGGCTAAGCTAGCGCCTCAAGCAATAGTAGTAGCATTATTCAGACCTTTTATTTGGGAAGCCCGCAATCCCACTATGGCTCTGTCAGCTCTCGAAGCTACTTTTTTCATGCTATTTACCTTACGCATCTTTTGGCGGGTTGGCTTTTTTAAAGCACTACGCGTTATTGTGGGGTCACCAATACTAACGATGTGCTTTGTATTCAGCCTCATTTTTGCAGTTTCAGTAGGAATTTCAAGTGGGAATTTTGGCACCTTAGTGCGTTATAAAATCCCACTTATGCCTTTTTACTTGGCTGGCCTCTATATTTTAGACAGTATCACTCAGCAACAAACCGTTCGCAAGCATACTATAGTCAAACGGCCACAGCTAGCCTAGCATAGTTGAGCTAAGTTGGGCCGCATTGTCCAAGGCGGAGCAGGTCGTAGAATACTGGTTTATCACTACCTGGGGGCTCTATGAAGCTTATTTGCTTACAGAGCAACGCCAGCCAGGCAAATCGCCGCTGCAACGCTTGTAACGCAAACTCCTGATTTTACGAAGCCAATTTAAGCGACGCACGCAGCAAGCTATTTGCTTTTCCGAAAAGCAGTTTTTTCACGATGGTTTGACTGTTTTATTTATTAGGGCATTTCTTTTTAATTATTTACACTCCTGACATACAGCCCGATTTTCGTTGTAGCCCCACTGTTCAAGCTCATTAGTTTAGGGGAACCGAAACCTGTACTTCAGGCTGGGCCAGGGTGAGTTATACCTTTTAGTCTTGGATACTTTGTCGGTGACTAGCGCGTGCATCTTCGTGCTTAATTCGCCGCAGAAACGGCTTAGAATACTGGTATGCGGGCGTGTTTTTTGGTGGCTAGCCCTCAGCCGCCAAAGCCACTGATTTTGACGTGCCGCGCTGAGAAGCAGAGGTTTGCGGTGCTGCTTCGTACCGACTATTTCGCCGGCCTCTGGCCGGCACTCATTGCACAGGCTAGCCTTCGCCAGCAGGCCAGAAGCCTGCCAATAGTCAGCACGGAGCCAAGCTCCGCATCAGCGAGCTGCTCATAGAAAAGAGCGTCAGGCTACGAGTACGCGGCCTGACGCTCTTTTTTAGTACTCCGTCTCCTTAGGGCAGGTCAATCACCGACTCGGTGTGCGGGGCGTCCGATTTCGTGTTCACAAATTTCTTGTCGGGCTTGTCGTAGTCCGAAATGATAAGCTGCTTGCCTTTGAGCAGCACCTCGGCGGGCTGGTCGAGCTTGCCGCCGGCGCCGTTGGTGTCGCCGTTGCGGGCAAGCACGGTGTGCGTGTTATCCTTAAGGTTGACGATGTCAATCGAGTTGAGGCGCGAGCTGCAGATGTACGCTTTGTCAGTAGCGCGGTCGATGACCAGGCCGTCGATGCACGGAATTTTGGCGCCGCCCACCGGCACTTTCTCCTGGCTGGCAAAGCTGCCGTCGGGCTTGAGCGTAATGCGGTAGAGCGTGCCATCGCCATACGAGCCGGTGTAGAGGCGGCCCTGGCTGTCGTAGTCAATACCATCGGCGCCGTTGTCGATGCCGGTTTCGTTCACCGTCGTCGTGAACATAGCCAGCACGTGCGGGTCCTGGGTTTTGGGCTTGAGGTGAATGGTAGTGCCGGGCTTGAGGTCGGCGAGGGTGAAGCGCATAATGGCGCTGCCCTTGTCGTTGCCGGGCAGGTCCCACTGGCTGTCGGTCACGTACAGGTTGTTGCCCTTCCATACCGTGCCGTTGGCCAGCGCAAAGCCATCGACGGCCGTTTCGATTTTGCCGGGCTTGCCACCGTGCATCAGCACCCGCATGAGGCGCGATTTAAAATCTTTACTGTTTTCGTATTGATTTTCAGCGTAATACAAATTACCATCCGGCCCCACGGCCAAATCCATTGGCGTGGCGTGCTTGGTGGTAGGCTCGGGCGGCAGGTTATTGATGAAGGGCTTATAGCCGCTAGCCGTGAGCTCCACGATGCGGGCCGGGTACTTGTTATCGGCCAGGTTGGGCACCGAGAGGAAAACCCGGCCATCGGGGGCTAGCGCCAGGCCGTCGGGGGTATTGAGCGAGTCGGGGAAGGTGGCCAGCAGGCGCGGCGTGGCGCCCTGGGTGGCGCTGTCGGTTTTAATCTGGGCCTCGGCCGCTTTGTCTGTGGCATTGGCGGCGGCCTGCTTCTCGGCCGATTGCTGCGGGCCGCAGCTAGCCAGCAAGGTGGCGCTGAAGGCGGCCGCTGCCCAGCCGTAACGTGAAGTAATCATGAGGAAAAGAAAACTGTGTCTGAGTGAAGTAAGCCATACGCGCCGGGCTTGGTCGATGTTATCGCGCTGCGCGCTAGCCCCAGTTTTTTTCCATTTTAATAGGCTGGGCTTTATGCCGCGGGCAGGTGGTTGCTCCTCAAGGTTTGGCCGGGTGAGGTGGCCATTTTTAACCTAAACGGTAAGTGACTTCGAGCTGGCTAGCCCCGCTAACCCTGCCCAAATGGCCCCGTTTAGGCACCCAGTTTACTTCGTTTCTATCCCTTTTCCACCATGCCCGATAAGCCCCTCGCCAAGCAAACCCACGAAGACGTGGTTGGCAACCCTAAGACCGACGAAATGGCTAAAAACCGCGAAGACGGGTACGGCCAGTTTTTGACTACCAACCAGGGCCTGCGCGTCAACGACGACCAGAACCAGCTCAAGGCTGGCGAGCGTGGCCCCACGCTGCTCGAAGACTTCATCTACCGCGAAAAGATGACGCACTTCGACCACGAGCGCATCCCGGAGCGCGTGGTGCACGCCCGCGGCGTGGCTGCCCACGGCTATTTCGAGGCCTACGACGACAATGCCAACCTGAGCCGCGCTGCTTTCCTGCAGCCCGGCGCCATCACGCCCGTATTCACCCGTTTTTCGACGGTGGCCGGCTCGCGGGGGTCGAGCGACCTAGCGCGCGATGTGCGCGGCTTCGCCGTGAAATTCTACACCGAGGAAGGCGTTTATGACCTGGTGGGCAATAACATCCCGGTTTTCTTTATCCAGGATGCCATCAAGTTTCCCGACTTTATTCACGCCGTGAAGCCAGAGCCGCACAACGAGATTCCGCAGGCCGCCTCGGCCCACGACACGTTTTACGACTTTATTTCGACTAACCCCGAAACCACGCACATGCTGCTGTGGGTGATGAGCGACCGCGGCCTGCCGCGCAGCCTGCGCATGATGGAAGGCTTTGGGATTCACACCTTTCGCCTGGTCAATGCCGAGGGTAAGGCCCGCTTTGTGAAATTTCACTGGAAGCCGCTGCTGGGCACGCACTCGGTGGCCTGGGAAGAAGCGCAGCAGATTTCGGGCAAAGACCCTGACTTTCACCGCCGCGACCTCTGGAACAACATTGAGGGCGGCAACTACCCCGAGTGGGAGCTGGGCGTGCAGGTAGTGGAAGAGGAAGACGAGCGCAAATTCGACTTCGATATTCTGGACTCGACCAAGCTCATTCCCGAAGAGCAGGTGCCGGTGATTAAGCTGGGCAAGATGGTGCTCAACCGCAACGTAGACAACTACTTTGCCGAAACCGAGCAGGTGGCGTTCTGCCTGAGCCACATCGTGCCGGGCATCGACTTCTCGAATGACCCGCTGCTGCAAGGCCGCCTGTTTTCGTACCTCGATACCCAGCTCAAGCGCTTGGGCGGGCCGAATTTCCACGAGATTCCGATTAATCGCTCGCTAGCCCCCATTCACAACGGGCAGCGCGACGGCCACATGCGCCAGACCATCAATAAGGGCAACGTGGCCTACGGCGTAAACAAGCTTAACGACGGCTACCCCCGGCAGGCTAAGGCTAGCGAGGGCGGCTTCGTGTCTACTTATGAGCGGGTAGAAGGCCACAAAATTCGTTTGCGCAGTAAGAGCTTTGTAGACCATTATAGCCAGGCCCGTCTGTTCTGGAACAGCCAGACCGATGCGGAGAAGATGCACATTGTGAAGGCCCTGCGCTTTGAGCTAGGCCATGTGCAGCACGCCGAAGTGCAAAAGCGCACGCTGGTACAGCTGGCGCAGGTAGACCACGACCTGGCTAGCCGCGTGGCCCAAGGCCTGGGGATGGCCGTGCCGGCCAGCGAAAGCGGGCCGCTTAACCTGGCCGTGCCGGCCAATGGCGACGCAGCCCACTACCAGTCGGGCCCGGTGAAAAGTGCCAGCGCTAACTCGCCCACGCTCAGCATGGCGCCCAACAGCGTCATCAATCAAGGCAAGGCCAGCATCAAAACCCGCCAGATTGCCATCTTGGCAGCCGACGGCGCCGACGTGGCCGCTATTGGCGAGCTGATAAAAGCGTTGATGGAGCAGGGTGCCCAAACGGCCATCGTGGCCCCGCACGGCGGCACGCTCAAAGGCCAGGACGGCCAGGAAATCCTCATTAACTGGACGTTCCAGAATACATCGTCGGTGCTGTTTGATGCCGTGTACGTGGCTGGCGGCGCGGGCAGCGCACAAAAGCTGACCCAGGACGCTGATGCCGTGCGCTTCGTCAACGAGGCTTTCCGCCACTGCAAGCCCCTGGCGGCCTCGGCCGAAGGCGTGGAACTGCTGCAAGCGGCTTCTTACCCCGGCGCTACCGACATTCTGAGTGCCGATGGCGTGGTAACGAGCGCCGACAACAAGGTGGCTAGCCTAGCCAAGGACTTCAGCAAGGCCATTGCGCAGCACCGCTTCTGGAGCCGCGAACTGAAAGCCATGCCCGCGTAGAAAGCCAGGCAGTAAAAAACTTAATTCCCCCGCCACCCGTTGGGTATGGCGGGGGAATTTTTATTCCCAACTACTTGAAAAAGTGGCAAAAGCCCGCTCCCCAGCCCTTTAAAAGGCTATTACCGGCCGGGTGCCCTTACCTTTGCCACCACACTAACCCACCCCTCGCCGATGGCCGCAATTGCCCAAAACTCCGTCGTAACTCTGACCTACGACCTCTCCGTAACCGACGAAAACCAGCAGAAAGTATTAGTAGAGCAGGCCGAGGCCGATGAGCCGATGGTATTCTTGTTTGGCCAAAGTGGCCTGCCCGAAGAGTTTGAGCACCAGCTCGATGGCAAAAACCCCGGCGACAGCTTCAGCTTCTCGCTCACGCCCGAGCAGGCCTATGGCGACTACGACCAGCAGGCAGTGGTAGAAATTCCGAAGCAGGTATTTGAAATTGACAGCCAGCTCGACGACCAGATGCTGCAAGTGGGCAACTACCTGCCCATGGCCGACAACGAAGGCCACCACATGCAAGCCAAGGTAGTAGCAATCGGCGACGAGCAGGTAACAATGGACTTCAACCACCCCCTGGCCGGCATGGTGATGCACTTTGATGGCAAGGTGCAGGATGTGCGCCCCGCCACCGCCGAGGAGCTGGCCCACGGCCACGCACACGGCGAAGGCGGCCACCAGCACTAGACTACCTCTGGCGGGCTAAAGCACTACTATTACGCTACTTATTCGGAGCGGAAGGCACCTGCCAGGCGGGTTCTTTCCGCTTCATTTTTAGGAGCCTGACTCCTGCCCACGAAATATTTCCTTATGCCGTTGTTCTCGATTGTTGGCGGGCTGGCCGCTTTTTTAACCACCGCCGCCTACGTGCCGCAGGCCTACAAAACCATCAGGCCCCGCGCCACGGCGGCGCTGGCGGGTATTATCTTGGTTTTGAAGCTTACAGCCAAGCCTACTGCCGAGAACATCGCAGAGTAGCCGCTACCTTGCGCGCCGGGTGCCTTAGCCACGCCGCCAAGGCACCCGGCACTGGCGTTCCCCTCTCATTTACTATGACGACCGTTACCCTTATTGGCAGCCTGGCCGCCTTTCTTACTACTATCGCCTACGTTCCGCAGGCTTACCAGACTATCAAAACCCGCGATACCAGCGCGCTTTCGCTGCCCACGTTTTTGATTTTATTTCTGGGCACCTGCCTGTGGGGCACCTACGCGGTGCTGATTCACGACCTCCCAATTTTACTGACCAACCTCATTTCGGGCGGGCTAGCCACGATTATTCTGTATCTTAAGCTCACGGCTAAGCCTGGCGACGAGCGCCCGGCGGCGCAGTAGCGGCCTGGGCTACAGGCTAGCCGCGTGGGCTTGCAGCGCCGGAAAGAACTCCCGAAAATCGGCCTCGTAGGCGGCGTAGTGGCGGCGTAGCTCCACGGTGGCCGTGTCCATGCCCGAGCCGGGGGAGGCGCGGCGGCTCAGCCCCAGCAGGGCACGGCTTATGCCTTCTAGCTCAGCGTAGTGCAGCAGCCAGTTGTGCTGCACCAGGTGCGGAAAGAACCGCTGCACCGGCGCCGGAAACCCGGCCTGCTGGCTAGCCAGCGCCGCATACACGCGCTGGGTAAAATCGGGCAGGCGTTCGCCGGAAAACTCGGAAAAATAACGCGCCAGAAAGTGGTCCATGAACACGTCGGCCACCACGCCGGCGTACTTGCCGGCGCCGGCCGCGCGCAGGCGGGCGGTGCTGCGCCGCACCACGGAGTGCTGGTCGGTGAAGGTGTCGATGGCGCGGTGCGCCCGGATGCCGGCCTGCACGGCGGCGGGGTAAGTTTGGAGCTGGCGGCCGGGCACCGAGTCGGCAATAAACTGGCCCGTGAGCCGGCCCAGGTAGTCGGGGGCAGCAGGCGGGCCAGCCAGAAACAGGTGGGCCAGAAAATTCATGCGGGGCTAGCTAAAAGAGGGGCACGGCGCGGCCACCTCTGCCCAACCGGGAAACCAGATGCAGGTTCGGCCGTAAGCTAAAGTCGCCGCGGCCACCTGCGCCCCGGCGTTTCTATCCTAACGTTTCTTTTCCCATGTCTGATACGAAAACCCCGGTCACCCACGACCTGAGCAAGCTGTTTGAAAAAATTAAGGATGTGCGCATTGCCATGCTTACCACCTTCGACGAGCAGCACGCCCTGCACAGCCGCCCAATGGGCACCATCAAGCCCGGCACCGACGGGGCGCTGTACTTCTTCACCGATAAGGAGTCGGCTAAGGTGTACGAGGTAAAAAAAGACAATAACGTAAACCTGAGCTACTCTAATCCTAGCGACAACGTGTACGCGTCGGTGTCGGGTACGGCCAGCGCCTATCGCGACGAGGCCAAAATTGCCGAGCTGTGGAGCGAGGATATGAAGGCCTGGTTTCCGAAAGGCAAGGAAGACCCAAACATCATGATTCTCAAAATTGAGATTGAGAAAGGTGAGTACTGGGATTCGCCCAGCGGCATGCTGTCGCGCGCCTACGCCTACCTCCGCGCCGTAACCACGGGCGAGGGCACCAAGTCGGATGACATTAACGAGCACGCTCAGGTGCAGAAATAGTTATGAGTTATGGATTGCAAAGCGAGTCGAAAACGACTTTCAACTTTTAGCTCATAACTTCAGAAAAGGCCGGACGCGATTCCGGCCTTTTTTTGTGGCCGCTTGTTACTTAATCGAATGCATACCACTCTTACGCTTTTTACGCTGCAACCCGGTGCCAGCGTGGCCCGCTGGGCGCTGGCCCAGATGGCCACGGCCCCGCGCCAGCTGCACCGGGTAGCCGGCCTGCGCTTTTTTCAGCTGCTGGGCAGCGGGGCCGACAATGGCTTCGGCTTCTGGCCCAACCTGCGGCGCTACGGCTTGCTGGCCACCTGGGCTAGCCCCGATGCTGCCGCGGCCTTCTTCGCCAGCCACCCGGTATGGGCCGCCTACGCCCGGCGCAGCCACGAAACCTGGACCGCCGAGCTAGCCCCCCTGCAAGCCCACGGCGCCTGGAACGGCGTGCAGCCCTTCGGCGAAGTGCCGGTGGGCTCGGGCCGGGCCGAAGGACCGGTGGCAGTGCTCACGCGGGCCAGCATCCGGCTGCGGCGGGCACCGCGCTTCTGGCGCTACGTCGAGCCCACGAGCCGGGCACTGGCCGGGGCCGAGGGCCTGCGGCTAGCCATTGGGCTGGGTGAATTGCCGCTGGTGCGGCAGGCCACCTTCAGCGTCTGGGAATCGGCCGAGGCCATGCAGCACTACGCCTACCGCGATGCCCGCCACCGCGAGGTGATTCAGCTTACGCGCCGCGAGGGCTGGTATTCGGAAGAGCTATTCGCCCGCTTTCGGGTTTTAAAAAGCATCGGGACGGTAGATGGTACAAACCCACTGGCGGGAGGATAAGCAGCGCTAGCCTTGGGCCGTAGGCCGCACCGTAATATCACCCACATCGACGTCGGCCGGCTGCCCGATGGCAAAGGCAATGGCTTGGGCAATAGCTTCGGGGGCGATGGCCAGCTTATCGCGGGTGGCTAACACCTGGGCCTTCACGGTAGGGGCCATTATAGAGTCGGCAAAGTCGGTGCGCACGAAGCCGGGCGATACTACAGTTACCCGCAACTTATCGCCCGCCTCCTGGCGCAGGCCCTCCGAGATGGTGCGCACCGCGTTTTTAGTACCCGCGTACACCGCCTGCTGCGGCACTATCTTGAGGCCAGCCGTCGAAACCACATTCACAAAGTGCCCGCTGCCCTGCTGGCGAAAAACCGGCAGCGCGGCGGCAATCCCGTACAGCACGCCCTTAATATTGACGTCAATCATCTCCTCCCAGTCCGCCACGCGCAGGTCGTCGAGCAGTGAGATGGGGCCGATGCCGGCGTTGCTGACGAGCACATCGAGCCGGCCAAAGCGCTTGAGCGCAAGCTGCACCAGCCCCGCTACGTCGGCGCGCCGCCTCACATCGGTGCCCACGTAGGCGACCTCGCCCCCGGCCGCCGTGATGCGCGCCGCTAGCGCGTCGAGCCGCTCGACGCGGCGGGCACCTAGCACCACCTTGGCCCCCGCCCGACCAGCAGCAGCGCCGTAGCGGCCCCAATGCCGCTACTCGCGCCCGTAATGGCCACTACTTTGCCAGCAATTTCCTCGTTCATGCTGTTCCTGATTTATGGTTGATAATGATACCACAAAAGTCGCGGCGGCAGCCGTAGGAAGAATATGCCAATCAATCCAATACGTATGAGTTGGCTATTGGCTGGCGGCGGTAGCCGGCCGGCGACTGGCCGGTGTGTCTTTTAAAGAAAAGTTGAAAATTGGGCGCGTGCTCGAAGCCCAAGCAGTAGCCAATCTGGGCCACACTCCAGTTGCTATGCCGCAGCAGCGCCTGGGCTTCGGCCACCAACCGGGCCGCCAGGTGTTCGCTGGTAGTTTTACCGGTGTTTTCTTTGAGGGCTTTGTTCAGGTGATTGGTATGCACCGCCAACTGCCGGGCAAACTCGCCCGCTGTCTTGAGGGCTAGCGAATGGTGCGGCGAGGCCAAGGGAAACTGCTGGTCCAGTAAGTCCAGAAACGAGGCGCACAGGCGCGTGGCCGCCGTGGCCGGCTGGTAGACCGGGGCCGGGGGCGCTAGCTTTAGTCCCTCGTGCAGCAACAGTTGCAGGTAAGTGCGTAGTAGGTCATACTTGTGGATATAAGGCGTTTGCAGCTCCGTCAGCAACTGTTCAAAAATCACCTGTAGCCGGGTCGCTACCGCCGGCGGCGGAAACAATACGGGGCAGCCGCCCACCCCAAACAAGGGCGAGTCGGCTAGGCTGCCCGTGCGCAGCAGCGGCGTACTAAACTCCTCGGTAAACAAGCAGGCAAAGCCGGTTTCGCGGCCGGCCGTGCGTTCCCAGGCATACGGAATCAGCGGATTAGCAAAAATCAGGGCGCACGACGGCACCGCCACGCGCTGATTGGCATACGAGAGCGTGCCCTGGGCGCCGCACAGCAGCTTTACCTTGTAAAAATCCCGCCTGATGTGCGGAAAGGTAGCGGGGGTAGGCACGTCTTCGATGCGATAGGCCGTAACCTGCCTGGTAGCGGGCAGGCCCCGGCCGTAGCGCTGGGAGTATTCGGTCAGGGTTTCGCGGGCTTTCATACGGCAATGTATGCCATTCAAACAATTATTGCAGTCATTTACTGCCTACGCCTTTCTTACTTATCGCTCTATTTTCTGCCCTAGCCGCAGGCGGTACTGGCTGGCCACCCAGGCGGCCGCGGTGGCCGGGGCCGTGCTGCCGGGCACTACGCGCACGGTGTGGCTAGCCTGCACCAGGTCGGCGTCGGGGCCGGGGTGAATGGTGAAACCGGGGCCGGCCGCTTGCAAAATAGCATCTTGCAGAAACACGTTGCGCCCCGCCCCACCGTAGAGGTGCACCCCAAAGCCGGGGGCCAGCCGGCCATTGAGGGCGAATTCGTCTTTGCCCCCTAGCCCGTAAACCCGGAGGCAAATGGTGCGGTGCACATCGTACACCTGCTCGCCGAGCAGGCTATCGGGCCGGGTAGGGCGGCGCGCGAACACGCGCAGCCGCAGCTGGCCCGGCCCCAGGCCCGTGAGCTCGAAGCGCTCGGCCGCGTCGGTGCCCACCACGACGGCGTTTTCCTGCAATACTTTATAGTACTGGCTTGCCACGGCGGGCAGGGCATCGCGGCGGGCGCGCAGGGCGGGCAGCAGTTCCTGCGTTAGGCCCGGGCGCACTTCGGCGGGCACGGCCAGCAGGGTCTGAGCCAGCACGGCATCGGGCAGGCGGCGGCGCAGCGAGTCGGCCTCGGCCCGAAAATCGGCCTCCGAGAGCAGGGCCAGCGCGGTGTGGTCGAGGGGCCGGGCGGTGGTAGTGAGCGGCCCCACATCGGCGGGCTCAAGATGAGCATTGAACGTTTGGTAGCGCGGGTGCACCCACGCTACGACGCGCGTCAGCCAGCCATCGTCGAACCGGAAAAACGCCTGGTCGCGGTCGCGCGGAATGGGCCGAAACGCGGTGCTGCCCGCCTCCGCAAAGGCCGCCCAGCGCCACTGGTCGGCGCGGCGGCTCCAATCGCCCAGCAGCAGGTCGAGCAGGCGGGCGCGCAGGTAGGCGCGCGGGTCCAGGTGGCTGGCGGGGCCGCGCAGCACCTGCGTCAGCATGCTGTCGGAGCCCACTACCCGGCGCGCATTGCCAAAGCTGCTGGCGTGGCGCTGGTCGTGGTCGGGGCGCTCTTCCAGCAAATACAGGGTGGGCGCAAAGCGGCGGCGCCACTCCCCCAGCGCGGCATCGGGCAGCAGGTACACGAGGCGCGGATTGGTGTGAAACACGCCCGCTGCGCGGGCCAGCACCGTGGCTACGTAGGCACCGTAGGGCGGCGCGGCGCAGGTTTGGTCGCGCAGCACGGGGCTCACCAAACGGGCTAGCCAGCCGCTCCCTACGGTCTGGCTCAGGTCTTTATCGACCGAGCGCAGCACGAACTCGCGGCCATCGGGCGAGCGCAGGCGCAGGGTGTTGGTTTGGAAGCTGCCGCCCGCCCGCAGGGGCGTCAGGCCGAGCGCACCCAGGCGCAGTACCGGCGCGCTCACCGGCGTGGCCCACAGCGGGCGGTAGTGCCGGCCCCAGAGGCGCTGCCACAGCCAGCCGCGCCGTGCGTAGTGCGCCCCGGCGGCCACCCGCACTGCGCTCGAATCGGCGCTGAATATTGGGCCCGCTTCACCCGGTGCCGGCCGGGTGGGCTCAGCGCAGCTGGTTAGCAGCAGGCTCAAGGTGCCCAGCAGCCCTAGCCAGCCGACGCTTTTTTTCCCAAATATGACGTGTACTACTGGCACCTGCGCAAAAAAGCTGGCTTAGCGGCCCACTTCCCAATAAAAACCTGAATGCCGGGCTGCCCCCGGAAGCTGCTGTATACCGCAGGGCCGGCCGCTTGGGTTGCTAGGCGAGGGTATTCTATGGGCTATCCTTTCGCGGCCAGCTACGTTAGAAGGTCCGGAGCGGCCCTTGCCGCCTTGCACCCGTTATTTCGGCCCGTTTTGCGCTCTGTTACCTTTTTATTATTATCTGGGGGCTGCTTGCTGGGAGTAGCCGGCGGCTGCGCCCGGCGCCACTACTTTCAGGCTGATGCGCGGCTGCCGGCCGCTGCGGCACCCGCTGGCCCGACTGCCACCGCCGATAGCGTGTGGGCCACGGCCGGGCGCCAATACAACCGCCACGGCAAGCTATATAAACTACTTATGGGACCGCACCACCGGGCCGTGTGGGCCGCCCCGGTGCGGGTGCCGGTGTTGCACCTGGCCGGCGCCGTGCCCGGCGCCGGCCCGCTCACGGCCACCAAGCTGGGGGGCGGCTTCCAAAGCACCAGCCTCACGCTGGAGGGTGCCAATGGCAAGCCCTACGTCATTCGCTCGCTCGATAAGGACCCCCTGCATATTCTACCCTCTTTTTTACGCAAAACATTTTTGGCCAATGGGTTGCGCGATGCCACTTCGGCCGGCAATCCTTATGGGGCACTGGCGGTGCCGCCCCTGGCGCAGGCGCTCGGCGTGCCCCATACGCACCCGCGCATTCTCTACGTGCCACTCGATGCCGATAACATGGGCTCGGCCGAGGCCAACGAGCGCCTGCGTGGCAAGCTGGTGCTGCTGGAAGAGAAATACAACGGCGCCAAAGTGCACTCGCCCCTGCTGCCCCAGGCCCGGAAGTTTGTGAGCGATGAGGACATGCGCAAGCACCTCTACGCCGACCCGCGCAACCGCATCGACCAGCCGGCGCTGCTGCGCGCGCGCCTGCTCGATGTGCTCATTGGAGACTGGGACCGCCACGCCGGCCAGTGGCAATGGGGCGAGCTGCCCAACCCCGGCCGGCCCGGCGGCCTGCTGTTCGTGGCCGTGCCCAAAGACCGCGACCAGGCGTTTTTCCGGGCCTCCGACGGGGCCTTGCTCTGGCTGATGACGCGCAAATTTACCGTGCGGCACTTCGTTACGTTTAAGCACGAATACCACGACATTCCGGCCCTCACCGGCCAGGGCCGCTACGTAGACCAGCGCGGGCTCAATGCCCTCACGCGGCGCGACTTTGCGGCGGCGGCCAGCTTTGCGGTGGCCCACCTGCCCGACTCGACCCTGGCCCGCGCCGTGCGCCAGCTGCCGCCTGCCGTGTATGCCCTCGAAGGCCCGCGCCTGCTGCGCGACTTGCAGAGCCGCCGCGATGCGCTGCCCCAGCTGGCCCAGACGTATTATGCGCTGAAAGCCGAGCGCCCCGTGGTGGCTGGCACCGAACTGCCCGACCACTTCGTAGTAGCGCGCATGCCCGACTCGACCACCGTGCGCGTGTACAACCGCACGCTCGGCGCCGACTCGCTGTTCTACCAGCGCACATTTTACACCCGCGAAACCAAGCGCCTCACCCTCGAAGGGCTGGGGGGCGACGACCAGTTTGACCTGACGGGCGACGGCCTGAAACTAGTGGTGCACGCCGGCGCCGGCCAGGATGTGCTGCGCGCCGCCTCGCACCGCCGCCTGCGCTACGAGCCCGAGTCGAACGGCACGCTCAATACGCCGGCGCCGACCAAAAAGAAGGAACGCTTCGACAACTACGACCGCCTCACCGACGAGTAGCGTAGCGCCGCCGACCGCCTCGCGCCAGCCCGGCTAGCCCAGCGCTTTTTCGCGCGGGCTGGCCGGGCTGCAATTTTTGTGACAATGCGCCAGCGTCACCTTCACTTCACTTTTAGTAAGCTATTTTTGTAAAGTAGCTTACTAAAATTTCTTTCTAAATGCCTGCCTTGCCCGACACTCAGCACCTAGCCACCGAGTTGCGCACGGTAGTGAGCCGGCTCGTCAAGAAGCTGCGCGCGCACTCGCCGCTGCACGCCACGCTTTCGCTCACCGAGCGAGCCGTTATCAAGCAGCTCACCCAGCAGCAGCCGTTGCTGCCCAGCGAGCTGGCGGCGCGCGAAAAAGTCACCACGCAAGCTATGTCCCAAATACTCAATCACCTGGCCGAGCTGGGCTACATCACGCGCCAGGCCTCGGCTACGGATAAGCGCAAGGTGCTCGTTGCGCTATCGGCAGCAGGGCAAGCCCACGTGATTGCCATGCAGCAAGAGCTGAACGACTGGCTAGGCCAGGCCCTGGCGCAAACCTGCTCGGCCGCCGAGCTGCAAATGCTGCACCAAAGCCTGGGGGTGATGGCTAGGCTTGTCGAGTTCAACTAATTACCGCCCGGAATGATTACTGACGCATTGCGCGCGTTTCGCAGCCGCAACTATCGCCTGTTTTTTGCCGGTCAGTCGCTGTCGCTGGTCGGCACCTGGATGCAGAAAACGGCCGTGAGCTGGGTTATCTATGCCCAAACGCACTCCAAGTTTATGCTGGGCGTGAGCGTGTTTGCCACGCTGTTTCCATCGGCCCTGTTTTCGCTGCTCGGGGGCGTGGTGGCCGACCGCTACAGCCGCTACCGCCTGCTGCTGCTTACCCAGATTTTGTCGATGGCCCAGGCCGGGCTGCTGACGCTGGCCGTGTACCGACGGGCCGACGCGGTGTGGGAAATACTGGCCCTGAGCGCCGTGCTGGGGCTCATAAATGCCTTCGACGTGCCGGCGCGCCAGTCGCTGGTTTATGAGCTGGTGGCCGATAAGCAGGACGTGGCCAACGCGGTGGCGCTCAACTCGACCATGCTCAACCTCAGCAAGCTGCTGGGGCCGGCGCTGGCGGGCCTGGCCATCGAGCGGCTCGGGGCGGCCACCTGCTTTGGCCTGAACACGCTCAGCTTTGTGCCCGTTATCGCCTCGCTGCTGGCCATGCGCCTGCCGGCTTTCGTAGCCAAGGCATCTGCTAAAAATATCCTGGAAGAACTCACGGAAGGCTTCCAATACGTGCTGGCTACGCCCGATATCCGGTTCATCATCAGCACCCTAGGCCTTACGGCGCTATTGGTGCTGCCCTTCACCACGCTCCTGCCAGTGTATGCCAAGGACATCTTTGGCGGCACGGCCACCACCTTCGGCCTGCTCGACGGCGCCATCGGGCTGGGCGGGCTCATCGGGGCGCTGTACCTGACTTCGCTAAAGCCCGGCACCAACCTGAATAAAACGATAACCGCCACCACGTTTGTGTTTGGCGCGGGGCTGCTGCTGTTTGCCTACACGCCCTGGTACCTGGGGGCACTGGCGTTTCTGGTGGTGGGCGCCTTCGGCATGATGGCCCAGACCACTATCAACGTGACGCTGCTGCAAACGCTGGTGCTACCGGCCATGCGCGGGCGGGTTATCAGCCTCTACGTGCTCGTGTACACGGCCGCGCTGCCGCTGGGCAGCGTGCTGGTGGGCACGGTATCGCAGCACGTGGGCGTGCGGCCCACGGTGCTGGCCGAAGGCCTGCTGGCCCTGGGCATCGGCCTGCTGTACGTGCGCAACCTGCGCCGGCCGCAGCCCGCCCCCGCCCCTAAGCCCACAATGGCCTAGCCGGCCGGCAGTAGGGCCGGCTAGCCGGTTCGTTATACCTCGGCCAGCATTTCCAGCACCAGGTGCTCGGTGGGCGAAAGCTCGTCGCGGTCCTGCGGGTCGGCGTCGTGGCGGCGCAGGTACTCAATAAGGCGGCCCGACTTGAACAGCTCCGTTACCTGCGGGTGGATGTAGTACTTCGAGCACACGGTGGGCGTATTACCAAGGTTACTGGCTACCTCCTTGGTAGCCTGGCGAATAGCTTTTTCGGGAATTAGCTCCACGTCGCCGGTCAGCACACGCTCCAGGCATTCCACCATTTTCACGGTGCCACCCCAGGTGCGAAAGTCTTTGGCCGACAAGGCGATACCGGTGTGCCGATGCAGGTAGTCGTTCACGTGGCCCGATTCGAGTGGGTGGCGCTGACCATCGGCGCCGTAGAACTGAAACAGGTGCTGACCCGGAATCTCCTTGCACTTGCGCACCAGGCTAGCCAGCTTGCGGTCGTGGATGGTAACGTCGTGGTTTACTCCTTTTTTGCCCACGAACGAAAACCGCACGTCGCCGTGGCTGAATGCAACGTGGTCGTCGAGCAGCGTAGTCAGGCCGTAGCTCTTGTTTTTCTTGGCGTATTCCTCGTTGCCGATGCGGATAAACGACTGGTCCATGAGCGTAAGCACCAGGGCCACCACCTTATCGCGGTCGAGGCCCAGGCGGGCCAGGTCCTTGCGCAGTTGGCGGCGCAGCTCGCCGAGCTTCTGGCCGAAGGCGAGCAGGCGCGAAAACTTGGTGAGCGAGCGGGCCGCATCCCAGGCCGGGTGGTAGCGGTACTGCTTGCGGCCGGCCGCGTCGTGGCCCGTCACCTGAAGGTGAAAAGTCGGATTGGGCGCAATCCACACATCCGTCCAGGCCGGCGGAATCACGAAGCTGTGAATGCGGGCCAACGTCTTTTCATCGGCAATCTTCTCCCCTTTCGCATTAAAATACACAAACTCGTGCGCCCCGCTAGCCTCGCGGCGCAGGCCGGGGCCGGCGTCGGTGGCGTAGCGCAGGCCGGCCAGCTCGGCCTGGCGGGCGGGGTCTTTGTAGAGCTCGTGGGCGGCCAGCTCGTGCACGGGCGGCAGGTGCTTTTTGCGGGTTTTGGGGCGGGGCTGGGGGTGGGCGGCGGGCATAGCAGCAGGATGTAAAGCCGGGTTCTACGCAATTCGATAAAGAAAGGCGAGGTGGCTGGAATACCCCGCCCGCCGTAGGTTTGCCAGATGGAGTTTGGTCAGTGGCTAGCCGATGGGTGGGAATGGGTCGATGCGTCGATAACGCGCGTGGCGGCGCGGCTAGGCCGGCTGCGCCCCCTGCACCTCGATGTGTACCGCAGCTACGGCACCCCGCACCGCTTCTACGTGAAGGGCCGCCTGCTTGCCGACCGCGGCCTTACCCCCCAAACCGACGCCGACTCGCCCTGGCGCAACTTCCAGGCCATGTACCGGCGCTTCAACAGCCGCGAAATCCCGGGGGCGGAAGTCGTTATCTCGCTGTCGCAGCACCTGGAGCTGCCCGTGACTACCGGTCCCACCGGCTACTTTACCCTGCGCCTCGACCCGCCCGCGCTGCCGCCATCGGTCGATTATCTGTGGCACCCGGTGCCGGTGCGGCTGGCCCGGCTGCCGCGCCGGTTTCGGGGCCTGCTGGGGCAGGTAGAAGGCACGGCGCAGGTGCTCATTCCGCCGCCCACGGCCGAGTTCGGGGTCATTTCGGACCTCGACGATACCGTGATAGTGACGCGCGCCACCCACCTGCTGCGCATGCTGCGCACGGTGCTGCTGCGCAATGCCCATTCGCACGAAACCCTGGCGGGCGTGGCGGCCTTCTACCAGGCATTGCTGCACGGGCAAAGCGGCCGGCCCGACAACCCGTTTTTTTACGTCAGCTCGTCGCCCTGGAATCTGTACGACGTGCTCGACGACTTTCTGCGGCTGCAAGGCGTGCCGCCCGGCCCGCTGCTGCTGCGCGAAACCCTGCTGGGCCGCACCCCCGGCTCGGAAGCCCGCACGGCGGGCAACTCGCCCCACCACGGCCACAAGCTCAAGGAAATTACGCAAATACTCGATACCTACCCCGACTTGACGTTTATTCTGCTCGGCGACAGCGGTCAGCAAGACCCCGACATCTACGCCGAGGTGGTGCGCCGGCACCCCGGCCGCATTCGGGTAGTATACATCCGCGACGTGGGCGTGCCGGCCCGCGCCGTCCGCGTGGCGCCCTTGGCCGAGGCCCTGCGCCGCGATACGGGCGTGGAGCTGCTGCTGGTGCCCGACTACGTGGCCGCCGCCACCCACGCCGAAACCCACGGTTTCATCACGGCTCAGGGGCTGGCGCGGGTGCGCCAGGAGCACGGCTAGCCTTATTTTTACCCCGTGGCGCACTCTGCTCAAACTCTTCTGCCGTCGTGGCGCACGGTTTTTCGCGTGGCCTTGCAAACCGTGACGGCGCTCTTTCTGCTCACGGTGGCCTGGGTGCTGCTGTACCGCTGGCTAGCCCCGCCGGCTACCTGGCTCATGCTCGACCGCCGCGCCCACCCGCCGGTGGGGCTGGGCTACATCGGCATTCAGGCCGACCCGCGCCACGCGCGCTACAATTTCACCTCGCTCGATGAGGTGGCTCCCAGCGTGCCCCTGGCGGTAGTGGCGGCTGAGGACCAGCGCTTTCTCATTCACCACGGCTTCGACGTAGACGGCATGTGGAAGGCCGCGCAGTACAACTGGCACCGCGCCGAGGGCAAGCCCGTGCGCGGCGGCTCCACCATCTCGCAGCAGGTGGCCAAAAACGTGTTTCTCTGGCAGGGCCGCTCCTACGTGCGCAAAGCCGCCGAGGCGTATTTCACAGTGCTCATCGAGCTGCTCTGGAGCAAGCGCCGCATCATGGAAATGTACCTCAGCGTGGCCGAGATGGGCGACTGTACTTTCGGCGTGGAGGCCGCCAGCCAGCGCTATTTTCATAAGTCGGCCCGCGACCTCAGTGCCCCCGAGGCAGCGCTGCTGGCCGGCGTGCTGCCCAATCCGCTGCGCTTCCGGGCCGGGCAGCCGGGGCCGCAGGCCCGCGCTAAGCAGTTGCGGGTGCTGCGCAACATGCGGGCGCTGGGCGGCACCGCCTACGTGGCTACCTTGCTGAACCGGTAGTTTTTTCAATCAATGTATGCTCTTCACTCTTGCCCTCGGCTGCGCCCTAGCCGGCCCGCCCACGCCACGCCAGGCCATCACCCAGGTACTCGCTACCCAAACGGCCGCCTGGAACCGGGGCGACATTCCCACCTTCATGGCCGGCTACTGGCATTCCGACTCGCTGGTGTTTATCGGCAGGAGCGGCGTTACTTACGGCTGGCAGCCTACTCTCGATAATTATAAGAAGAGCTACCCCAGCGCCGCCCAAATGGGCAAGCTCGACTTCAGCCGGCTGCGCATCACCCCGCTCGGGGCCGATGTGGCGCAGGTAGTGGGCCACTTCCACCTGGCCCGGCCCAACGCAAAAGCCGGCGATGCCCAGGGCCAATTTCTGCTGATTTTCAGAAAGCTGAATGGCAAGTGGGTCATCGTGGCCGACCATTCGAGTTAGCTCCCCAGCAATGGAAATTAGCTTACTGCTTGCTGAGCTGCAAACTGAACTGCAAGATGTATTCGCACGAGTAGATGCGTGGTTTGAACGGCCGGCTAGCTTGCGTGCGTTCGTACCCAGCGACCAGGGATGGGCAATCAATGAGGTACTCAACCATATTGGGCTCACCAACCACTACTTACTCATCCTGATTGAGAAAGGCACTGCAAAAACCTTGGCTAACGTGCAAGGCCGCGACCTGCTACTGGAAGTAAGCGGCTATCAGTTTCCGCGCGAAAAGCTGGCGGCTATTGGCACACTCCATGCCTTTCCGTGGCAACGACCCGAGCATATGGAGCCCCGCACCAATCCGCGGCAGCAAGCCGTAGTGCGGCAGCAGTTGCACGAGCAGCTAGCCCAACTACTCGGCTGCCTTGCCCGGCTGCCCCACGGCGAAGGTCTGCTTTACCAAACCACGATGTCGGTGAATGAGTTGGGCTAGCTCAACGTGTATGAGTATGTTTATTTTCTTGCCCAGCATGCCCGGCGCCACCTCACTCAGATGCAGGATAATGAAGCAGAATGGCTCGCCCGCCTGCCAGTAGCTAACCCGTAAGCAAGACCAAATTACTCGGCACGCCTAACATTTTATGAGCATTTTCCGTATCTTTGCCCTGCGTTTTAATTATTTAACCAACCAGTTCTCATGAAAAAGACCACTGCCCTATCCTCGTTGCTGCTGCTCAGCGGCCTGGGCTCGCTCCGCTACCTGAGGGCGCAGCTGGCTAGCCTCAATCTGACCTTTCACCTGCACGGCGAAGAGGACCATTACTACCTCTAAGCCACCGGGTTTCCCACCATAGTTGCCGCTGAAGCCCCGCCCCCGGCGGGGCTTTTTGCGTAAGAAGCCGGCAGCAGTGCCGACCTTCGCGGCCTCATTTCCCATTTTTCACGCCTGGCCGGCTCTAGTGAGCCGGCACTTTTACGCTCATTTACCCGTGACGCTCGACACCAATCAGCAGCAGGTCAGCTACATCATTGGCCGCGACCTGGCCCGCAACTTTGCCCAGCAAGGCCTGGAGCTGGACATTGACACCCTGGCCGCCGCCCTCAAGGAAGGGCTTTCCGGCCAGCCCAGCCGCCTCACCCAGGAGCAGATGCAGGCTGCTATGCAGCAGCTGCAGGAGCAGCTCGGCGGCGGCCAGGAAGACGACGATGATGACGACACCCAAAACCCCAACGCCATGAATAACAAAGCCGAAGGCGAAGCCTTTCTCGCCGAAAACAAGAACAAGCCGGGCGTAACGACCCTGCCCAGCGGGCTGCAGTACGAAGTGCTGACCGAGGGCACCGGCAAAAAGCCTACCCTGCGCTCGTCGGTGACTACGCACTACCACGGCACCCTCATCAACGGCAACGTATTCGACAGCAGCTACCAGCGCGGCCAGCCGGCTACCTTCCCGGTAAATGGCGTAATCGCGGGCTGGACCGAAGCCCTGCAGCTCATGCCCGAGGGCTCGAAGTGGCGCCTCTACATCCCCTCCGACTTGGCCTACGGCAAGCGCGGTGCCGGCCGCGACATCGGCCCCGACTCGGCGCTGATTTTCGACGTAGAGTTGCTGAAAGTAAACAATTAAGCTCCGGTGCCAGACGGGGATGTACCGGACGAGGCGCTGCTGGCGCCCGCCCCCCTAGCGGGCGCCACGGCCACCGCTGCCACCGCGCCCACCTGGGTCCGGCACAGCACGGCTATGCCCGCTAGCCCCGCCCCGCCCCCACTTGCTACCTCCACCCCGCCACCGGCTGCCCCCGCGCCGGTGGCGGCTTTGGTGGCGGCCGAAACCCAGCCGGCCCCGACGACTGCCCCCGGCGCCCTGCCCGAACCAGCACTGGGGCCGGTGGCAACCGCGGCGGCTGAACTGCCACCCCCACCTACAATTAGCAGCCCCGATGGCCGCCTGACCCTCACGGCTACCTCGCTCACGGTGCTGGGCCACACGTTTGGCCTGCGCGAGCTAGAGCGGGCCGAGGTGCAACCGGTGCGCTGGCTACTGTGGTACTTGCTCGGGGGAATGGGGCTAGCCATCGTCCTTATTTTATTCTTAAATAACTGGCTGCGCACGCTGCCTACTATGGCCGGCCTGCTGGCTACGGCCCTGATGCTACTCTACGGCCACCGGGGTACCAACCGGCTGCGGCTGTGGCTGCTGGGCCGCGAGGCGGTGCACTTTGCCCTGCCCGGCGACGCCGACGGGTGGCGGCGCCTGGTGGGCGAGGCCAACCGCCGCATCTACCGCGCCCACGACCAGGCCGCCGCCGAGGCTGCCGCGCTGCTGGCCGCCGTAGAGGCCGCGCGTGCGGCGGAGGCCGCCGCGAGCCGGCCGGCTGACGAGCCGCCGGCTCCAAACCCAGCCATTGCCGACGCACCTGCGTAAAGCCCGTTCTGGCATCCTGCTGTTTTTACTCGTTACTGGGCCTTTCTTCCTGCCGCTTTTTGACCAAGCCATTACTTCTATCACATGAGTTCTAAACACTCGCACACCGCCATTTCCGGGGCGGGGCTGCTTATCGCGCTGGGTATCATCTACGGCGATATCGGCACGTCGCCACTCTACGTGATGTCGTCCATCCTAAAAAGCGGCCACACGCCCGGTCTGATTGACGAAGCCCTGGTGCTGGGCGGCATCTCGTGCGTTATCTGGACGCTCACGCTCCAGACCACCATCAAGTACGTGCTGCTTACCCTCAATGCCGATAACAACGGCGAGGGCGGCATTTTTTCGCTCTACGCCCTAGTGCGGCGGCGCGGGGCCTGGCTTTCGGCGGTGGCCATTATCGGTGGGGCCGCGCTGCTGGCCGATGGCGTAATTACGCCGCCCATCTCGGTGGCGTCGGCGGTAGAAGGCTTGCGGGCTATTTACCCGACCATCCCGACGGTGCCCATCGTTATTGGCATTATCGCGGGCCTGTTTTTATTGCAAAGCTTTGGCACTCAGATAGTAGGCAAGGCGTTCGGGCCGATTATGCTGCTGTGGTTTACCATGCTGGGCGTGCTCGGCGCGGTCTGGATTGCCCAGAACCCGACCATTCTGCGGGCTATTAATCCGTATTATGCCTATCAATTGCTGGTGCACTACCCGAGTGGCTTCTGGCTGCTCGGGTCGGTTTTTCTGTGTACAACCGGGGCCGAGGCCCTGTACTCCGACCTGGGGCACTGCGGCAAGGGCAACATCCGCATCAGCTGGGCTTTTGTAAAAACCGCCTTGCTGCTCAACTACCTGGGCCAGGGCGCGTGGCTGCTCGCCCACAAAGGCCAGATGATAGGCGAGCAAAATCCGTTTTATGCGCTCATGCCGCCGTGGTTTCTGCTCTTCGGCATTGGGCTAGCCACGGTGGCGGCCATCATTGCCTCGCAGGCGCTCATCACGGGCTCGTTTACGCTGGTAGCCGAAGCTATCCGCCTGAATATGTGGCCCAAAGTGCGCCTCAACTACCCTACCGACGTGAAGGGCCAGCTCTACGTGCCCAGCATGAACCGGCTGCTGCTCATTGGCTGCATCGGGGTGGTGCTGCACTTCCGCGAGTCGAGCGAGATGGAGGCGGCCTACGGCCTGGCCATTACGCTTACCATGCTCATGACCACGATTTTGCTTACCGTGTGGCTGAGCAGGGTGAAGCGCGTGGCCTTCCCGCTGGTGGCCCTGTTCGTGGTGGTGTACGGCGTGATTGAAGGCTCTTTTTTGCTGGCCAACCTCATCAAGTTTCCGAAGGGCGGCTACGTGTCGCTGATGATTGGCGCGGCCCTGATGAGCGTGATGTACGTGTGGCTCAAGGCCTTCTACATCAAGCGCCGCCTCACCGACTTCGTGAAGATGGAGCCCTACATCGAGCCGCTCAAGCAGCTCAGCAACGATGACTCCATCTCGAAGTACGCCACCCACCTCGTGTTCCTGACCTCGGCCGAGCGGGCCAGCGAGATTGAGCAGAAAATCATCTATTCCATCTTTCAGAAGCGGCCTAAGCGCGCTGACATCTACTGGTTTATCCACGTCGATACTACCGACGAGCCGTACACGATGGAATACAAGGTGACCGAGCTGGCGCCCGACGACGTGTTCCGCATCAATTTCCGGCTGGGCTTTCGGGTGCAGCAGCGCATCAACCTGTTTTTCCGCAAGGTGGTCGAAGACCTGGTGCGTAACAAGGAAGTGGATATTACCTCGCGCTATGCCTCACTCAGCAAGCAGCACGTGACGGGCGATTTCCGCTTCGTGGTGCTGGAAAAGTACCTCTCGGTCGAAAACGACTTTCCGACCCAGGAAAAGCTCGTAATGCAGGCCTACTTCTACATCAAGCAGTTCATTTCGGGCGAAGCTCAGTACTTCGGCCTCGACACCTCGTCGGTGAAGATGGAGAAGGTGCCGCTGGTAATTGCCCCGGTACGGGAGGTGGCCCTGACGCGGGTGAAATAAGGTCTTGAGGGGATGTAACTGCGGCTCGCCCGCCGGATGCCCTAGCCGGGCGGCCGGCGGGCGACTGTGCGTTTTCAGGCCGGAGCAAATGCCTGTACGGCTGGTTGCCGCTACTTTTAGCGTATGAAAGCTATTCTGCTTGGGTGTTTGCTAACCTTGCCGGCGGCCACAATGGCCCAAAAGCTCCGCGAAACCAGCAAGCCCGTTACCTACCACGTGGGCCTGACCAAAGCCCCGCTCTACCCGAGCGCCGACACGCTGCACCGGCCCAGCCGCTACCTGCCCAGCCAGGCGGAGGCCATTGTGGTCGGACCGTTTTCGCCGGGTTGGATGGTGGTAAAGCTCGACGGCTTCCTTTATATAACGCCGACTGCCAAGCTTAGCGATTACGACCCGCGCGACACCGAGCCGGTGCCCATTGATGCCCACACCCAGCACATTACCTACGAGGGCGTAGTGCCGGTGCCGGGGGCTAGCCAGGCGGTGCTTTATGAGCGGGCCCGCGCCTGGGTAACCCAGGCTTATCCGCTTTCCAATGCGGAGCTGGTAAAGCAAGACCCCGCCACCGGCCAGCTGGTGCTGCACGGCACCCGCATCGTTACCCTGCACCAGACCTACGACAATGTGCCACGCAGCTCCTACGCCGGCGTGGTGCATCACACCCTCAGCATTTACGTGAAGGACGGCCGCTTCAAGTACGTGCTCACCGACCTGACGCACGACGCCGGTGCCACCCCCCACCTCAACTCGGGCGGACCCTTGGAAAATGACCGGGCCAATCTCTTTGGCTACGCGGGCCTGGGCAGCCGCAAACCCTGGGAAGACCTGAAAGCCGAGGCTATTCGCGATGTGCACCACCTGCTCGACAGCCTGCAAACTGCCCTGACGCTGCAAAAGCCCCAGCACTCAAAGGACCCGAGCGATTTTTGAGGCTGGCGGCCGAAGCCCGGCTCGCAGCGGCGGGCCCGGCTTAATGGCGGGCAGGCTAGCCGGCGGGCAACTGAGGTGGCAAGCGGCCCTGCGGCCGCCGCATATTTATTGCTGCGGGCGGGCTGCTTCAAACAACCAGGCCCGGCAACGGGTAGTATGGCAGCAATGGCTGCTACTGAAATAAAACGGGCACTACCTTTGTTTTAGCGCAACTACGGGGCCGCTTATTGCCTTTTGTATTCATGAAAAAAATCTTGTTGGCAGGTATGGTCCTGCTCGGCGCCTCGCAGGCCAAAGCCCAGATTCTGACGCCCGTACACTGGAGCTACGCCGCCAAAAAAACCAGTCCGACCGAGGCCGTGGTGTTCCTCAAAGCCACCATCGATGCGGGCTGGCACGTGTACTCGCAAACCGTGAAGGATGGCGGCCCGGTGAAAACCACCATCAAGTTTACCCCTTCGCAAGCTTACACTCTGGTGGGCCTGCCGCAGGAGCCGAAGCCGATTGCGAAGTTTGAGAAGGCATTCAACATGCAAGTGAGCTACTTCACCAGCTCGGTTATTTTTCAGCAGAAAGTGAAGCTGACCGGTAAAGGCCCGGTAACGGTGAAAGGCAACCTCGAATTTATGGCCTGCAACGACGAGAAATGCCTGCCGCCCGACGAGGTCGCGTTCAGCATTCCCGTTAAATAACCTCTTCTGTAATGCGTATACCAGCTTTAGCAGGAGCCACTAGGCTCCTGCACTCGTTAAAGGCCCCGACGGCCTGGCTGCTGGGGCTGTGGCTGCTAGCCGGAGTTTTTGCCACGCCACCCGCCCTGGCCCAGGATACGGTTTCGACGGCCGACATTCAGTTTACGCCGGTGCAGGAGGCCGCGCCCACTGCTAAAGCGGCCGACACGGCCACCGCCGGGCCAGTCGCTAGCCCAGCGACTAACTCAGATGCCAAGGCTGGCCCCGCCCCCACGGCCAAGGCTAGCCAGCCGGCCGCTGCTCAGACCTCACTGTGGGTCACGTTTTTGGCCGGGCTATTAGGTGGCTTTGCGGCCGTGCTGATGCCGTGCATCTTCCCGCTGCTGCCCATGACGGTGAGTTTCTTTACCAAGCGCTCGGGTACGCGGGCGCGGGGCATTCGCAACGCGCTGGTGTACGGGGCCAGCATTATTGTCATCTACGTGGCGCTGGGGCTGCTTATTACGGTGCTTTTTGGGGCCGATGCGCTGAATAACCTGGCTACCAACGGCATTTTCAACTTCTTCTTTTTCCTGCTGCTGCTGGTGTTTGGCGCGTCGTTTCTGGGCGCATTCGAGATTATGCTACCCACGGCCTGGGCCAATAAGATGGACGAAAAGGCCGATAAGGGTGGCCTGCTGGGCATCTTCTTCATGGCGGCTACGCTGGCGCTGGTGTCTTTTTCGTGCACCGGTCCCATCATTGGCACGCTGCTGGTGCAGGCGGCCAGCATGGGGCAGCTGCTGGGGCCGGCAGTAGGCATGTTTGGCTTTGCGCTGGCGCTGGCTATGCCGTTTACGCTGTTTTCGCTATTTCCGGGCTGGATGGCCTCGCTGCCCAAGTCGGGCGGCTGGCTGAACTCAGTGAAAGTGACGCTGGGCTTTCTGGAGCTGGCGCTGGCGCTCAAGTTTTTGTCTAACGTCGATTTGGCCTACCACTGGCAGTGGTTTGACCGCGAGGTGTACTTGGTGCTATGGGTGGTTATTTTTGGCATGATGGGGCTGTATTTGCTCGGCAAGCTACGCTTTTCGCACGACAGCGACCTGGCGTATATCACCCTGCCACGCTTGTTTTTGTCGATTATCGTGCTGGCCTTCACGCTCTACCTGGTGCCGGGGCTGTGGGGCGCGCCGCTGCGGGCCGTGTCGGCTTTTCTACCCCCGCAGGATACTCAGGATTTTGACCTCTACACCCCTAGCCTGCTCGCGCCAGCGGTGGGCAGCGGCGCCGCGCCGGCCAGCACCGCGCCGCATAAGTACGCCGACTTATTTCACGCGCCGCTCGGCCTGCCGGCCTTTTTCGACTACGACGAAGGCATGGCCTACGCCCGGCAGGTGGGCAAGCCAGTGCTCATCGACTTCACGGGCCACGCCTGCGTGAACTGCCGCAAGATGGAAGCCAACGTGTGGCCCGACAAGCAGGTGCTGCCGCTTATCCGCGATAAGTACGTGCTCATCCAACTCTACGTCGACGACAAAACCGAACTGCCCGCCGCCGAGCAAACCGTGTCGAAGTTCAGCGGCAAGACCATCCGCACCATCGGCAACAAGTACAGCGACCTGCAAGCCAGCCGCTTCAACACTAATTCGCAGCCCTACTATGTGCTGCTGGGCCGCGACGGCCAGGTGCTGGTGCCGCCCCAGGGCGCCGACTACGAAGTGGCTGATTTTGTGAAGTATCTGGATAGCGGGCTAAAGGCGTACCGCTAGCCCTCAAACCTCACCCCCGGCCCCGCTCCAAAAGAGCGGGGAGCCTAACAATTAAAAGTCAGTTTAAAAAAGGCTCGCAGCAGTTGCTGCAAGCCTTTTTGCTTTAATGATTAGCCGTCGATTCCGCCGTGGCTCCCCGCTCTTTTGGAGCGGGGCCGGGGGCGAGCTAACCGCCTACAACTACTTACCCAGCCACTTGGCCAGCAGGCGCTGCTGGTCGGGCGTGGGGCTAGCCACGGGCTGAATCTGGTAGGCGCGCTCGGGGTCGGGTTGCAGGGTCAGGCTCAGGTCGTGAGTGAAGGCGTTGTGCTTCACCTGCATTTTCAGTACCGTGCCGGGCGCGCTGCTGAAGAGGGCCTGCTTCACGCTTTCGTCGGTGGGCGCGGCACCACCGAGCTGCAATACCTCGTCGTTCACGTTGAGGCCGCCGTTCCAGGCGGTGCCGTCGCGCTTCACGCTGGTTACCACGTAGTGGCCGTTGCGGTTGGCGATGGTGGCGCCCAGGCTGCCGTTGGGGCTGGCGGGGGCGCTGGTCAGGGTCAGGCCCACGTAGCCGAGGGCCGTGCTGTAGTCGAGGGTGCGGGTGCCGTACACGCAGTTCTGGAAGAAGTCGTCGAAGCGCCGGCCGGCCACCTGGGCCACCGCATCCTGGTATTCCTGGTCGGTGAAGCCGCGCTTCAGGCCCTTGTAATACTTATCGTAGAGCAGGCGAAATACGTCGTCGATGTGCTTCTGGCCGTTGGTGGCCTGCACTAGCATGAGGTCGAGTACCAGGCCTACCATCTCGCCCTTGTCGTAGTAGCTGATTTCGGAGTTGCGCGAGTTTTCATCGGGCCGGTAGGCGCGAATCCAAGCGTCGAAGCTCGACATGGCCACCGGCTGCAGCTTGTTGCCGGGCTGGTTTTCCACGCCCCCGAGCACGGTGGCCAGCTGGTCGTAGTACTGCTGGGCGGTGTAGAAGCCCGCGCGCTGGGCAATCTGGTTGGCCATGTATTCGGTCTGGCCCTCGCTCACCCACAGCATGTGCGTGTAGTTCTCGTGGTCGTAGTCAAAAGGCCCGAGCGCCACCGGCCGGATGCGCTTCACATTCCAGAGGTGGAAATACTCGTGCGCCACGAGCCGCAGAAAGTTTTTGTAGGCCGTTTCATTTGAGTACGTGCCCGGCCGCGCCCCCAGCGTAGTCGAGTACAGGTGCTCTAGGCCGCCGCCCCCCGCGTCGAGGTGGTGCACAATGAAGAGGTAGTGGTCGAGGGGGTTTTGGCCCACCACGCGCTGCGCTTCCTCGGTTATCTTCTTCATATCGCCCAGGAAGCGGGGCTCGTCGGCCAGCTGGTACGGGCCGTACATGGCTAGCTGGTGCGGCGTGTTATTGGCTGTGAAGCTTAGCACCTTCTGGTTGCCGATTTCGATGGGTGAGTCGGCCAGCTCGTCGTAATTAGTCGATTGGTACACGTATTTCTGCATACCCGGCGCTGGGCGCAGGGCGGTGCTCACCGTGGCCCAGCCGGCGGCGGGCTGCACCGTCACCTGGCTAGCCAGGCTCTTGGCCTGGGCCGGGTACATAAAGATGCTGCTGCCCAGCGCAAAGCCGTGGTCGGCATCGATGTAGCTGGTGCGCACACTGATTTCGTAGGCATACACGCCGTAATCGACCCGGAACGTGCCCTGGCCGGCGTGGTGCACGCGCCAGGTATTCTTATCGAGCTTTTCCACGACCAGCGCCTGGCCGTTGGCCCCCTGCGCCTTGAAGCGCTCCACGTGCCGCGAAAACTCGCGCACTAGGTACGAGCCCGGCGCCCACACCGGCATCTTGAGGTCGGTATATTCCTGGCCGAAGCCCTGCAAATCCATCCGCACCTCGAAGTAGTGTGTTTGCGGGGCCGGCATGGCCAGCGTGTAGCGCAGGCTGCCACCGGGAGCGCCGACGCTGGCAGCCCTGGCTGGCGCGGCAGTCGAAGCAGGGGCCGAGCCAGGCTTTACTTTGGTTTTGATTTTCGTTTGGGCGGCGGCGGGCACGGCCGCCAGGAGGCCGGCTAGGGTGACCAGGCGGCAAAAGGCAGAAGTAGATGCGAACATGCCCGCAAAGTAACGCCCCCGGCCGGGCTGGCCCCCGAATCTTTTTGGGGTAATTCGGGTCAACTTCCAGTCCGGCCCGGCCGTTAAGCGGGCAAGGCCGCCGGGCCGATTCTCTTATTATGCGTACTATCTGGTTGATTTTTGGCAGTTTACTGCTGCTCTTGCTTGGGCTTCGGTTTTTAGTGCTCAAGTCAACGCTGGCACCCGGCGTTAGCCGCGAGGCAGCCGCGCCCATCGTGCTGGTGGCGGGGCGCTCGGCTAGCCCGGCGCGGCCCGGCCCGGCCCGGCGCGACAGCATTGTGCGCCTTGCCCTGCGCCAGCTAGGCACGCCCTACGTGTGGGCTGGTACTAGCCCAGCCACGGGCTTCGACTGCTCAGGCTTTATTACCTACGTGTTCGGGCACTTTGGCGTGGCTACGCCGCACGCCACGGCCCTGCTCATCGAGGCCGGCCGGCCGGTGCCCCGCGCCCAGGCCCAGCCCGGCGATATTGTAGTCTTTACCGGCACGGCTGAAGGCAGCACCACGGCCGGCCACGCGGGCATCGTCATCTCGGCCCTGGGCGAAACGCCGCTGCGCTTTGTGCACGCCTCGTCGGCCCGGCGCGAGTCGGGCGTGAAAATCAGCCAGCTCGAAAACTCGGGCTATGAGCGCCGCTTTATGCAGGTACGGCGCGTGCTCGATGGCGGCGGGAAGGCTAGCGCCACGACCTTTGCGGCTGGCCGGCCCGCTACTTCTGCATCGGCCTTGGCGCATCCGGCCGGCGCCGTCGCTGCGTTGCCACCAATGGCCCCTGAAGCGGCCCTCGCGCCCGCCGTGTCATTGCCTGCTAGGGTAGTACCCTTGCCCACGCGGCCGCGACTACACCCACAAACTACCGCTAAGGCTACGCTTGCTGCCCGTCGGCACGTTGCTACTGAAACCACTACAACTAAAAAATCAGTATCTATTACGCGCAAAGCTTTACCTAAAAAGCCAGCGCCGCTAGCTCGGCAAAAGTCAACAAGCACTAAAAAAACGATGCCCGGCCGGCCCCGGCGCGCTAGTGCGCGCCATCGGGCCAGGCCGGGCATCTAATCCTTCAAATCTTACCGAGCGGCAACGCTGGGGTACAGCGCCGGCGTCTCACAGTAAGACCTGTCCAACGAAAGGGGGCCACGCTACCGTAGCGCCCTCCGCCGAGCTGTGTGTTTAGGCGAGTACGGCGGTGAAGCGTACTACATTGGACAGGCTCGGCAGGATTTGGTTGGGACTACTAGACATTTTGTACCTCCTTTCTTTATGGTTCCACATAACCTCGGCCGCGCTTCCCAGCAACTTAGGGCGGCTTGGCCGGGGCCGTAGCACTCGCTACTGAGGGTTAAAGTTAATTGCCGCCGCCGAGGTTCAATGCTTTCCCAGATATTTTAGGGCGTCGGAGCCAGCATTTTTAGCATATTCCTGATAGTCAAGCGCATTAGTTTTTCGTTCCTTTTCATTTTTTGCGACGCTGGCCGGCTAGCCCTCTGGGGTCGCCGCCCGCGCGGGCTTTCTAAAAATGGCCGTATAATTGCCTTTCCCGGTTTAGCACTCTTTTTCCCGTAGATTTCCTTTCTCATCCACCCTTCACTACTTCTTCACCGTCGCAAGATGCATAAGTCTCTCCTCTTTCTGCTCGCCCTGTGGCTGGGCGTGGCCGGCACCGCAGCCCACGCCCAAACGCTGTCGCCGCTCGGTATCTGGACCAACGCTGAGAAAAAAGCCACCTTCGAGATTTATAAGTGCGGCGATAAGCTGTGCGGTAAAATCGTGACCCTGACCGTGCCCAACGACCCGGCCACCGGCAAGCCCAAAACGGACAGCCAAAACCCCGACCCCAAGCTGCGCAGCCGCCCGCGCCTGGGCCTGATATTCATGCAAGGCTTTAGCTATGATGATGATAACAAGTGGGATAACGGCAAAATATACGACCCCGAAAGCGGCAAAACCTACTCGTGCTACATGAAGATGGAATCGGCTAACACAATGGAGGTAAAAGGCTACATCGGCTTCTCGCTCATCGGCAAGTCGCAGACCTGGACGCGGGTTAAATAGACTCCCTTACCCAATTTTTGCAGCGGCCTTTCCTGGTGGAAGGGCCGCTATTTTTTGGCTTTTTTGGGACCCAGTCGCCCCCGCTGGCCCGAAACTATTTGCCAGAGCCGGTGTTTTTCACCCATTCAGGTTGTTTTCCTCCGCAGTGCTCCAGTTTCTTCAACAGCTTTTTCAGCGGCGCCACGGCGGCGCGGGTGCCGACTGGCAGCCCGCCGCCGAGCCCACGCCCGCCCAGGCCCAACGGCACGCCGATTGGGTAGCGGCCCGCGTGTACCGCAACTGGCTGGGGCCTTACTTTAAGGCCTACCACCTGCGCAAGGGCGGGGCCGGCGGGCGGCGGGGTTTCCGGGTCGACATCCTGCAAGACGCTGGCCGCCAGGGCGCGCTTTTTTTCTACGACCCCACAATTGGGCCGGGTAACTTCCTGAACCTATTCTGGCTACTGGGCGAGCGTATCGCCGGCCTGGGCTACCACCGGGCCTGCCACGACTGCCGCCAGCGCCGCCACCAGCAGCTGCACGAGCTCACGACCAAGCAGCTATTCAAGCCCAACCCAACCGATTGCGCCGAGAGTGGCCGCTGCGACCAGCGCTTCGGCCTCATTACCCTCGATTTGGTGCGGGTAAACGACCGGCCCCTGTTTATCCGACTCAGCACTAACCCGTTGCACGAGGCATGCTTCACGCCGCCCCAGTCGTTCGAGACGCTGCTAAAGGCTGTTTTCGACGAGCCGGTGGCCGACGCGGCCATTGTGGCGCGCATTGCGGAGTACTACAAGGGCTAGCCCTATTCCTTTACGAATCGCCCCTGCCCCAGCGCCTCGCCCGCCGGCCCCAGCACCCGCAGCAGGTACAGGCCGGGCACCAGGGCCTGCGTGCTGAGTTGCGGGCTAGCCAGCGGTTGGCGTTGCACCACGCGGCCGGTGGCATCGCAGATTTCGGCCGTGGCGGCCGTGGCTAGCCCACTGATAGTGAGATAGTCGCGGGCCGGATTGGGATACAGGGCTATTGCCGCCGCACTAGCGGTACGGGTGGCCAGCACCAGCGCGTTGTCGCGCTGCACGGTACCGGGCAGGTCGGGCAGCCAGCCAGCGGGGTCTACGGTGATGGTGGCCACGGTGCCGCTCACGGGCACGGTAAAGCCTTGGCTAGCCTGCGTTTGGCTCAGGCGCACGGTGCGGGTGCTGCCATCCTGAAAGGTGAGCTGATAATCGACTTCGGTTTGGAAAAACGGCGTGCTGGCGGGCACCGAGGCCGTTTCACTCACCTGCACATACAAGGCAATGCCCACCTGGTTCCAACGCACATTGAACGCGGGGAAACCCTCGCCCTGGTACCACTGCTGAAAAAAATAATCGAGCGGCTGGCCCAGCTCAGCCTCAAAAAAGTGCTGTAAGTCAAGGGTATGTGCCGTGCGCCCGCTCAGCTGGCGCTGGTAGGCGCGCAGCACGCGAAAGAACCGGGCATCGTCGTGGCAGAGGTAGCGCAGCAGGTGCACCACGGCAGCGCCTTTTTTATAGGTCAGGTTGTAGTTGAAAATACGGCTGACGTTGGTGGTGTCGGGCACGCGCACGGTACCGGTGCCATTGCTTTGGGCGCGGGTCTGGGCATCGTCCATCCAGGCGCGGGCGTTGGCAGGCGTGTCGAAGGCCTGCCGCGACAAATACTCGCCGTAGGAAGCAAACGCCTCATTGAGCCAGATATCCTCCCACGAAGCACAGGTCACGTTGTCGCCAAACCACTGGTGAAACAGCTCGTGGGCCACCAGCGTGAAGCTGAAATCCTGGAGCGTGGTCATGGTCTGGTGTTCCATCCCGCCGCCGATGGGTGCCATCGAGTGGCCGTATTTTTCATCGGCAAAGTAATACGTGCCAAACAGTTGCGAATAATTCTCCAGAAAGCCCGCCGTGCGGTCGATGTCGGCCTGGTAGCGCGTAAGTGAGGCTTGGTCGTAGACGTAATTGATGATGGGCACGCGCGGCCCGCCCACGGGGCTGGCGGTAGTCACATACTCCACGTAGGGCGCCACGGCCACCGAAATGAGGTAGTAGTCGATGGGATGATTTTCGTGCCACTCGTAGCGCACGCGGCCGCCGGGCAGCTGCACCGTGCGGGCCAGCACGCCGTTGGAACCCACCTTATTAGGCAAGGTCGTAGTGACGAACACCGCCGACGAGTCGGCCTTATCGGTGAGCACTTGCTTGCACGGAAACCACTCGTGGGCCGAAAACGGCTCCGACAGGCTCCAGGTCACGTGGTACGGATAATCGACCCCGTCGCGCCGGTAGCTGGTAGCCGTGTTTAAGGCGTTGCCGATGGCATTGGTGTTGCCATTGGGCGCCGTGCCGTGGTAGTAGATGCGGGTATTGAGCACGGTGCCGGCCGGCGCGGGCTGCGCCAGCGCGGCCGTGGCCGCCTGCCCCTGCCGCAACACCCCCGGCGAGCGCCGCCCGCCAGCCACTACCGAGTCGATAACGAGGGTGGCCGTGCCGGCCGGCGAGCCCGCCGGCGCCTGGTACAGCTCGAAGGCCAGCGAATCGAGCGGCTGCGCGCCTACCCGCACCCGCAGCAGCGCCGAGCCGGTGATAGTGCGCGAAGTATTATCGAGCGTGAGGTCGAGGCGGTAAAATTGCACATCGTAGCGGTCCATCTTGAGGCGGTGGCGCCCGGATACGCCGGCCACGGCAGTTGTGGCCGAGGCCGAGCGTAGGCGCGCTTGGCGGCAGGCCAGGGCGGCATCGGGGCTAGCGGTGGGGAGCTGGGCGCGGATGGTGGCCGGCCGGCCAGCCAGGCTAACCAGCCAGAAAAGTAGCAGTAAATTTTTGCGCATAACCAAGCACTTAGCGCCTAGCCTTTCGCGTTGAGCCAGGTAGCTACCCGAAGATAAGTGGCTGCGGCCGACTATTGGCCGGGGCTTATCTTCGGGTAGCAGTTTGGCTTGCCTTTTCTTGCTTATCCGGGTCCGACTGCCGGCTTTTTTTATGACGAGACTATACGCTGCGCTTATCCTCATCAGAGCCCTTGCCCACCGGGCTAGCCCGCGCCGGGTCGGCGGGGTACTATGGTTGCTCGGGCTGGTCCTGCTGAGCGCCCCGGCGGCGCGGGCCACCCACATTGTGGGCGGCGAGATGGACCTGCAATACCTCAGCGGCGACACCTATCAGCTAACGCTGAACCTGTATTTTGACGCCGTAAATGGCAGCCCCGGGGCCCTTGATACCGACCTCACGGCCGGCATTTTCGACAAGGCTACCAACCGCCGCCTGGCCAATGTGCTCCTGCCGCTGAGCAGCACGTCTTTCGTAAGCTACACTAACCCGGCGTGCACAGTGGGCTCGCTCAGCACCAAAGCCCTGGTGTATCGCAACACTATTGAGCTGCCGGCGGGCACTTACAACGGCGCGCAGGGCTACTACGCGGCCGTGGAGCGCTGCTGCCGCAACATCACCATCAGCAATATTATCGCGCCGGCCAATGCGGCCCAGACGTTTTACCTGGAGTTTCCGGCCGTGACGCGGCGTGGCCAAACGTTTCGCGACTCGACGCCGCGCGTATTTCCGCCGCTAGCCGATTACGCTTGCCTGGGCGAGGTCTTTACTTATGATTTTGCCGGCCAGGACCCCGATGGCGACTCGCTGGTCTACGATATGGTAACGCCGCTCAACGGCCACTCGACGCCCACCGACCCTAAGCCCACCCAAGCCACCAGCGCCCCTTACACCGAAATAATCTGGGCGGCGGGCCGCAGCGTGGCTAGCCAGATTCCGGGCGCGCCGGCGCTCACCATCGGGGCGCACACGGGGCGGCTCACGGTGCGGCCCACGGCCACGGGGCTGTTTGTGTTTGGGGTGCGCTGCCAGGAATTTCGCAAGGGCGAGAAGATTGGCGAGACGCGGCGCGACTTTCAATTGCAGGTCCTGAACTGCCCCAAGAACTTGCCTCCCAGCCTTTTGCTCTTGCCCGGCACCAGCGGCAAAGCGGTGTACCGGCCGGGCCGCGACACGCTGCGCCTCGTGGTGGGCGGCCCGCACTGCGTGCGCCTGCGCTTCACCGACCCTGACCCCCGCTCGCAGCTCACGCTGAGTTTGCTGCCCGTGCATTATACCGGGCCGCTGCCCACATTTACCACGGCCACCAGCGGCACGGTGCACGCGGTGGGCCAGCCCGATACGCTGGTAGCATCGCTGTGCTTTTCGGAATGCACCGACACCAAGGGCAAGGTAGCTTACCTCGACGTGCTGGTGGCCGACAATGGCTGCTCGCTGCCTAAGCACGACACGGTGCACGTGGCCTTTATCGGCGTGCCGCCGCCCAATGCGCCGCCAACGCTCATCAGCACCGCCGGCCCTACCCTGCCGCTGCACGTGCGCCCCGGCCAGACGCTGGCCTTTGACCTCATCGCCACTGACCCCGACAGCGACCCCATCCTGTTTACGCTCACTGGTAGTCCTAGCAGCTTCGTGCCCAGTGCGCTGGGGGCCGTTATTGTACCGCAGGGGCAGGTGGGCACCACGCGCCGGGCGCGGTTCACCTGGCCCGTCGATTGCCGGGCCATCACCGACCCGCCGGGCACGGTGCGGCAATTAATTTTTACGGCAACTTCGACCACGCCCTGCGGCGAAAACCTAGCCTCGGCCCCGCTCAGTATTCCGGTGATTGTGGACTATACCAACACGCCGCCGGTGCTCACCACCACGCTCCCCCGGCTAGCCCCGCCCCGGCCGACCCGCCGCTCATCCGGCTGCCGCTGGGCCAGCCCTACACCGCCACCCTCACCGGCTTCGACGCCGACACCGACGTGCTGACGCTGAGCGCCGCCGGACAAGGCTTCGACCTGGCTAGCGCGGGCATGCGCTTCACTACTACGCCTAGCCCGGCGGGGCGGGCCAGCGGCACCTTTGCGTGGCTGCCGGGCTGCGACGCGGCCAGCGTGCTGGGCGGCAAGGCCCAGATACTCACTGTCACATTTCAGTTGCAGGAAGCTACCTGCCGGCCCCAGCCCCAGACGCGCACCGTGCGCTTCGCGGTAATTGACCCCGATACACTGGCCTTCACTCCACCCAACATCATTCTGCCCACTGGCCCTAACCTGGCCAACCGCGTATTCACGATGAGCAGCCTACCGCCCGACTTCTGCGACGCGCGCTTCGCGGGCATCAAAATATTCTCGCGCTGGGGCCGGCTGGTGTACGAGTCGGGCGACCGCAATTTTCACTGGGCCGGCGAAAACGCGGCGGGCATGTACTACTACCTGCTGACTTATACCACTGGCCGCCGCTTTAAGGGCTGGGTGGAAGTAGTGCAGTAAGTATGCGCACACTTCGCATTCAACCATAACCCTATTATGAAATATTCTCCGCTAAGCTGTCCAGTTGCTGAGGAGTAGTGCAGGCTTACTCTCTGCCTGCCCACACCATATTATACTAGCTGAATAACTGCAAGAAGTTAGGGGTATTCGCGTTTACTGAATATCGCTGCTCTATAGTAGCGCGGGCGGCAGCCCCTAGTGCTTGTCGATGCGCAGAATCGGTTAGCAGTTGCCTTAATCGCTGATGCCACTCCGATGGAGTCCGGCAGATGTAACCATTGTAATCGTCCTGTACGACCTCGGTATTCATGCCGACCGGCGACACCAGGGCAGGAATGCCCAACGCCATGTACTGTAGAGCCTTAAAAGCACATTTGCCTTTTGCCCATGGGTCATCCTCCAATGGCATTAAACCAACATGAAACGTCAACAAGTCGGGAATTTCGGTGGCTTTCTGCCACGGCACAAAGCGTAATGAACGCAAAGGCTGGTTAAACTCGGGCGGCTGATTAGAAATAACCCGAAATTCAAATTCAAAACCTTCCGCCTCAAGCTGCGCCAACACAGGCACTAGCGGCAGTAAGTATTTGAGAGTTGAGTGTGTGCCAGTCCAGCCGATAACAAGCGGGCCAAGCGCCAGCTGGTCACGCACTTGATTATGGAGATGCACCGTATCAATAGTAGTTGGGTTTACGACTGTGCTAGCATTAAACTGCCGGGCATACGTAGCTAGGTATTCATTTCCGCAACTGTTTTTATAGGCCCACCGGCAAATACTCTCTACTTTGTGGTGCCATTTTAGCCCAGCGGCCATTTTATTAGCCTCTGAAGTATTAGACAGCCAGATGGCATCATCGAAATCATAAATAATTTTTTTCCGCAACACATTGGCTAGCAACCATTCGAATATGGGCGGTCCGAGAGGCGCGGCCTCCCGATGCACGAATATGAAGTCATATCTAAGAGCAGCCAACACATGGCCTAGTCGCCGCCCAAAGCCACGTAAAATACCTAACGCCTTGCGAACAGCCTGGCCAGGCTGGTATAAAATGCGCCAAGTTGTATCGTCCAAAAAGGGCGCTAATTTATATACGTGGCCCTTTTGACGCAGTATGTCTAAATACTGTTCGAACCGAAAGCGCTGCGAAGGTGCTTGCCCTGATGGATATGGAATAAGAAATAAGATGCGCAATGTGGAGGAGAATTGAGTAGATTATTTACACTTGCCTATAGAATATCTATTCAGCAGCTAGCTGCCCTTGGCTAGTAATTCTTTGTAAAGAAGACCTAGAGCATAATAGGTGTTAGCCGGAGCAAATTTTTGTCGTACAAAATCTCGTCCAGCTACTGCAAACTGGGCTCGCAAGTTGGCATCAGAAGCCAGCTCATTAATAGCTTTTGTCATAGCGGCGACATCACGGTTAGGTACTAGTAAGCCCGAGCGACCATGTTCAAACAATTCAGCAGGACCACCACAGTCGCTGGCAATCAATGGCGTACCATAATATAGCGCGTCGAGGCAAGTCAACGAAAATGATTCTGACTCCGAAAAGTTCAGTACTATATCGGCCGCTTTAATGGCTGCCTCTACATCGGTAGCAAACCCGTTAAAATATATTACGGCCGCTAGGCCGGCCTGCTGGGCAGCAGCTTCCAGCTGCTGCCGGAACTTGCGATTTTTTTCTAGCCCCATATCGCCACCAACAAAACGCAGACGCAAGCTTGGATTTGCTGCATAAGCTGCCTCAAAGGCGGAAAGTGCCAAATCCTGCCCCTTGCCCTGAATGTAATTACTCAGATACAGCAGCTCTATAGTGCCATCAGTCCGAGGCGCGTGCTGAGGAATCGAATACCGCTCAGCATTCGGCAATGGGTCGTAGATTATGCGGGCATTGGGCACACTATCAAAATAATTCCCCACAGCTTGTGACACACATACTGTGCGCGCCGCTAAATGGGAACTAAGCCAACGCCAAATACGCGCCAATGACTGCGGCAAACTTTGCGGTAAAAAGCGCACGTGCGTTACTACTCGCAGATTGCCAATGCAGAGTAACCGCGCCACATAGCCCGTTAGGTTATAAAAGTCATTTAGATGTATAATCCTAGCTCTTTCGCGCCACGCTAATCGCGCTAGTCGCCAACCGTTAAATAATAAGGCGAAAGGGTAGCGCAGCAGGTCAGCCTTTCGTCGGCTAATTTCTACAAAGGGAAGTTCATATACTCTGTATCCTTTAGCTTCTAGCATTAAGCGGGCTGTGCTCCCGGTAGGCAGCACGTATATAAAGTTAAATTGCTTGCATAAAGGTGTAGTGGCGTGTTGTATAGCATTTACGGCTCCCGTCACAGCCCGTGAATTATCTACGACTAGTACAGTGGGCAAAATCTCAACCACGACCTACCTCCTTTACCAAATATAACCAATGCGCAAAAATTCGCTCTTGTATAAAATTCTCCATTTATTTGTGGCTTTCCGCCCTAAATACTTATGCAGTGTAAAATCAGCTAAACAGTCAAGAGTTACTTGTATCTAAAGTAGTTTGCTTGGAACAGGTCGACAAGCTAAGTTAGTATAGGTAACAATAAACTATGTACCCCAGCTTAAAGGCGTCATAACAGTTGAACGGCAACTACACTCTGTAGGGACAGTATTTCCCGAGGTTCCATCCGGCAAGCAGCACTTAGTGTCAGCAAGCAACAATTCAGTGGTCCGCTCAGTGCTATCAGGAAGTATTTTCAGCAAGATGGAAATAAGAAAGTCTTGGCCGACTGCAAATATTTAGCGGGATACTGCGGTAAGCTCAGCAATAATATAAAAGTATCAAAAATGTCAAAAAATAGCGAAGGGCAGATATTTTTAAGCTTACGATAGGTGTAGTCGGCAGCGACAAAGCGCAAGTGCCTATTATCAGCGACTACCAATTCTGAGATGGCAACAGGCATTTCCGGGCGGTTCATATTAGACACTAAATAAGTCCGACTGCTCACGTCCGAGTAGTTCGCGCAGACCCTGGCAACAGGCGACTAGCGTTGTGCCGCCAAATAAGGTATGGCGGTAAGTCAACAAAAATGACTCCATTTCATAGATATTATAGTATGATGTCGGCTTGCTTAAAACCGCCTAGCCAGTTGTTCGTAATGCCGGCCCAGCCATATTGAAAAAATCATCCAAGTGTGCCCACACTGCTTGCTTCCGAGGTAGCACACGCATTCGCCAGCTACTACACAACGGCATGGTGGCGTAGCGCAGCCGGCTATAGAGGCGCTTACTTAAGTTCTACAAAAGGAATATGTACTATATAATTCGCAAGCTACCAATGTAGTGCCCGCGCCGCCATCGGGCAGCATCAATTTAAATTCCAGCAAGCTAGAATATTTAGTCTGACTATCGCCTAGCAAATTCGGGCTAGCTTTAAGCGTCCCCTTTAAGACCATATAGTTATCACTTACTAAGGTGCGGCGAGCAGAGCTAGGTTAATTAAATTCATCTACCTCGGCTTTTTACAACAAATAGCTACAATGCTACCATCCAGCCAAGCATAGCGTCAGCCCGCCAGTCATTACTTAGTAATAAATGCAAAACGATTCTTTAATTTCAAAAATGGCTTTTCGTAATACGTGAAGCTGACCCAACTAACGAAGAGCGCTATAGCAAGGCCCAGCAGGTTATCGCCAAGTATCACACCCAGCGGAGTAGTGTTTAACCCTAGCCGAGTCATCAAATAAATGCCCAGCAGCAAGGCCAGGTAGTGCAGGCAGTACAGGCCGTAAGTATAAGTGCCCCAGTAAGTAGGAAAACGCAGTTGCGTCATTTTAACAACCGAATGCTGCGCATAATTTTGCTCGAGCAGCACAAAAGCAAAGAATAATCCTAATAGCAGGCGCTCTATTACTGAATAGCCAGGCACGGCGCTAAGGCTATATGTATAGTAGCAAAGTGTGATGCCAGCCATATACGTTAACACGATAGCCCAGCGGGGCAGCCGGGCCACCGCAGAGGTGAGGCGCTCGTCGCGAAAACACAACCAAGCAGTCAGCCCACCCAGGGCCATGTCACCAATAAGCCCCAGTGTATGAAACCCAAGTACCAAAGGCTCATTCCAATGCAGTGCCCGGAAGACCAGGCTCAGCATAATAACGCCCCCAAAGAGCCAGCCTAAACGGCGGGTAGGTACTATAGCTACCAGCAATGGCCAGACCACATAAAATTGCTCCTCAACCGATACGGACCAGAGGAGAGTTAACGTAGGCGTTTCGGAACCGTGGTAGAGGTTATTAAAATTACTAAGAAAAACCAGAAAGTATCCGACTTGTGCCGTTTCGTGGTAGCCATGCTGGCCAAAATGCACTTTCGCCCAAGGATATATTACAAAACCTAGCAGTACTATTAAGTAGTACAAGGGCCAAATCCGCAGAATGCGCCGCATATAAAAAGCACCTATGGCAATGCGCCCGGTAAGCGCTCGCTCACTGAGCAGCAAATAGGTAATTAAAAAACCACTCAGCACGAAGAAAAAATTGACTCCCAAGTGGCCAGGCCTTGTCAGGTTATAAAACACCTTATACACCGCCGACTGCGATACGGCGGAATAAGGCGTATAAAAGGAGTGAAATAGAAAAACGGACAAAAAGGCAAAGAAGCGTAGGCCATCCAGGTTAGGAAAAAATACGCGCCCCCTAGCCAAAACCTCAGGTGATTTTGTAGAGTTAACTGGCGCAGTAATAGAATTAATCATGTCAAATTATTAAAAAATTTTAACTATATCAATTTAAAATATCAAAACATATTACCATATTATATAAACAAAAAATTGTATCTAATAACTTGCAAGGACCTTTTTTATTAATGCAAGGATAAATCAATGAGCTAAGCAAAGGTAACCGTACTTTGCATGAATAGCCCAATCCCTCTAGGGTGTACTAGGATGGCGATAGCCCATATGGCATCGTGGCCTAACTTTGCCGGGCTTATGTTACTAGCGGTTCGCCACTCGGGCCGCTGCGGTAAGCCGGCTGCGTCGCTTAACCGCGCGCTTCTTTATACTTATGAATCAGCCCTTTCCTAAGATACGATTCGGGATAATGTGCAATGGTAACCACCTGGCCGCCTGGGAGCGACAGGTTATTGACCGGCTGCTGGCCACGCCGGGAGTTTCGCTGGACCTACTTATTGTAGAGGGTCAAGTACTGGGCCGAGCCATGAGCGTAGCTAGCCGGGCGGCGCGCATTAGTCCACGGCGCTTGCTGTTTACCGCCTACAGCAAGCTGCTTTATAAGCCAGCCGCCACCCGTCGGGTGGGCATTGCTGACCTGATAGCTCGCACGCCTGCCCTCACCTGTACCGTGCAGCTAAAGGGTAAATTCTCACAGTATTTTACGGAAGCTGATATTGAAAATGTAGCCAGCTACCAACTAGACTTCGTGTTGCGTTTTGCTTACAATATTATTCGGGGCAAAATTTTAGCTACGCCACGCTTTGGGGTGTGGTCGTTTCATCACGACGATGAAATGCACTATCGTGGGGCACCGCCCTGCTTCTGGGAAATTTATCGTAACGACCCCGTTACGGGCGCCATCCTGCAGCGACTTACTGACAAGCTTGACGGTGGCGTAGTGCTAAAGAAAGGGTTTTTTCGCACCAAATTTTACAGCTATACCGGCACCATCGACATGGTGTATGACGAAAGTGCGCACTGGCCAGCGGCCATCTGCCGGCAACTGCAACTTGACCCAGCCCAGCTAGACTTTACCACGGCTACCCCAACCAACGCGCCCATCTATTACCCGCCCACTAATAAGCAGTTCTTAATTTTTGCGGCTAAAGTGCTGCGCAATAAACTGCGGAAGGCCTACGAAACCTTCTTACGGGCCGAAGAATGGAACATTGGGGTAGTGGCGCGGCCCATCCAGGACTTTTTGCAGCCCGAACAACTGCGTGGAATTTCCGTCGATACTGCCCCGCTGCCCAACCGCACCACGTTTTTTGCCGACTGCTTTGGTCGGCCCGAGGCTAATGGTACCTGGATTTATTTTGAGTCGTTCGATTACCGCGTAAACCGGGGCACCATTGCCCGGCTCCGCTACCCGTGGCAAGCAGGTGCTGTGGCCGAGTCGGTCATGGATTTTCCTTATCACCTCTCTTATCCCTACCTGTTTGGCAATTACTGCCTGCCTGAGTCGGCGGCCGATGACAAGATTGCCCTTTACGACCTAAGCGCTCCCCGCCAGCAGCCAGCGGCGGCGGCGCTGCCAGGCCTAGCGCTGCCAGGTGTCGACCCCACCGTTATTGAGCACGAGGGGCGCTACTGGCTGTTTTATACCCGCAAGGACCGCGACCCCGACCTAAATCTCTACGTGGCTTACGCCGACCAATTGACCGGTCCCTGGCAACAACACCCGCAAAACCCGGTAAAAACCGATGTACGCAGCGCCCGCCCCGCCGGCACGCCCTTTCAACACGAGGGGCGCTGGTACCGCCCGGCTCAGGACTTTTCGCGGGGCTACGGCGGCGGCATCGTCATCAACGAGATACTGACCCTTACTCCTGCTTTATACGCCGAGCGGGCCGCCGTCGAATTAACTTCGCCGCACCCCGGATACCCCGACGGCCTGCACACCATGTCGCGCATCGACGAGCAGCACACAGTGATTGATTTCAAACGCTACCGCTTCATCCCGGTCGTTGCCTGGACGCGGCTGCGTGCTTTGCTGGGTCGCTAGGCTACTTTTTGGCTAGCACCTGGTCGATTACCGCTAGCCACTTGCTAAACATCTTTTCGGCGGTGAAATCCTGCATCCGCTGTGCGCCCTGCCGGGCGTAGTGGGCGCGTTTTTCACCGTCGGCCAACAGTTGCTTTAGCGTAGCAACCCACTCGGCAAGCGCGTGCTGCCGAAAATCAGGGTCGAGCAGGGGCATCAATACGCCGTAATCAGCCCATTCGGTGGTAGCGGCTACCTTAGTCGGAGGCGTGGCAGGCGCCAGAATCTCGCGAGGGCCGGTAGGGCAGTCGGTGGTGATAACCGGGGTGCCACAAATCATGGCTTCGCAGAGTGCCAACGGGAAGCCTTCCCATTCAGAAGGAAAAACGAATAACCCAGCCCGCCGGATGTATTTGAAGGGGTTTTTCTGAAAACCCAGCATGTATACATCATATTCTTGGTCTAGCGGGTCGTTGTTCCAGGCTTGGTAAAGGCGCAGGCCTAGCCCCAGCGTCTGGGTCACCAGCTTGTCGCGCAGGTCGCCATCACCCAGAAAAACCAATTTGCTGCCTGGCTGCTCGCGCAGCAGCGTGGCAAAGACATCGAGCAGCGGCGCCTGGTTTTTTTGGGGAGCGAAGCGGCCCGAGGTTACCATCACGCGCGGCGCGCTGAAGAGCGCCTCGTACTGCGGCTCGATGGGCTCGTTGGCCTTAGCCAAAATTTGCTCGGGATAAAAGAAATTATTAATAACCGTAACGCGCTCGGGCTTAATGCCATATACCCCAACCAATTCTTGCCGCAGTTCGCGGCTCACGGTCACTATATGGTCGGGCAGGCGGTAGATAAAAGGCAGCAGAATATGCTGCCGCAGCCAGCCTGTCCACCCAACCATGCTGTCGTCGTGCACCTTCGAACCATGAATAACCGCAATCGTGCGCTCTCCCACGCGGCTTAGCAGGTTTACGTAGTCGGCGCCTTCGAGGTGGCTAATGCTGATATCGGTGTGCTGCTCGTGCTTGATGCGGCGCAGATGCTGGATGCGCTGCCAGAAGCTTTTGAGTTTGCCGCTCAGCCCAGCGGCTGCCTCTACTTGCAGGCTTATTACCGGGTTGCCACTGGGGTATACGTCGGGCAAGTCCAGGTTGAACACGCATTCCGTGACCTGGAAGCGGCTTGACAGCTCCACGCTATGGTCGTGAAATACTTGTTGCGCGCCCCCAAACCCAAAGCAGGGAATAACCAATAAAACGTTGCGGGAAGAAGAATTCATACACTAAAACTGCCGAAAGGCTTTCACAATAAATTTGAGGTGCTGCCGGCCAGCCACTGCGCTATAGGCGGCCAGAGGGCTGTTTCTGAACTCTCGCAACGCCCCTAGCCGGCGCTGCGGATAAGTGTAGCACACCTCAAACCAGCGCTCGCCCAACCCCCGCTGCAGGGCTGCTGGCTCAAATAGGGGCTGCCGTTCATTGAAGGCAAGCAACTTACGCAACCACGCGTCTACTTCAGCCAGCGTCACGTCGCCGGGCGGGCGCTCCAGCATCGCCAGGGTATTGTATACGTGCAGCTCGCGCGCGGTGAAGGGAATGCCCCAGTCGCGCAGCAATTGCTCGCGCACGTGGTCTGATACGCTCTCGCGTTCGTTCAGAATAGCTTGCTTCTGAGTGCGCACCGGCACCCGGTAGTTGATGAGCGCCTCCTGAATGGTGGCAATGCGCAATTGCCGAATGTAGCGGGCGCAAAAATCGTAGTCCTCCGTTTGGCGCAGGCTGGCGTTGTAGCGCAGGCCCTGCTCGCGAAACAAGCTGGTACGCATCATCGCCGACGGGTTGCCGGTGGGGAGGGTAAACAAGGTCAGCACCTGCGTATCGGCGGGTTGGGCAGGATAGCGGTTAAGGTAGGTGCTAGCCCCGAAGTTCTGCATGAAGCTTCCCACGATATTTACCTCAGGGTGCGCGTCGAGGTAGGCCACCTGCTTGGCCAGGCGCTCGGGGTGGCAAATATCGTCGCCATCCATTTTGGCAATGTATTCGCCCTGCACGTGCGGCAAGGCGGCATTGTCGGTGCCGGCACGCCCTAGGTTGCGCCCGTTGCGGATGAGGCGCAGCCGTGGGTCAGCAAGCTGCTGAATCTGCGCCACAGTATCGTCGGTCGAGCAGTCGTCAAGAATCAGCAGCTCAAAATCCGGATAAGTTTGCCGCAGCAGGCTCTCGATGGTACCCCGAATATGGGCCGCTACGTTATAGACGGGCAGCACTACGGATACTTTGGGCATGGGAAGAAGGAAGATTCCTACCGGCGGCCTAGCCAGGCGGCGGGGTTTAGGTTATGAGTATACACAAAATCTTGCAGGCGCTTCGATAGCTGCCAGCCCAGCAATTTATTTACCAGCCGAAAAGCAGGGGTTGTAAACGGAGCGGCCGTGCTGCCGCCCAGCGCCTGGACCCTGGCCGCCGCCAACCGGCGCACCTCGGCATGCTGAGGATAATACTCGTAAATGAGGCGCTGGTAATTGTTGGCACAGGCCAAGCGCGTTTGAGGGGTATTGCGGGCAGCTAGCAGGTGCGCTTCATACGATTGGCACACTGCTAGGTGCGAACGGGTAGCTTTCTCGCTGCGAATACTGCTGAGCGAATCGCTGAGGCCCTTGCGGTAAAACGACTTGGCAGCGGGACAAAAGACGATGTTCTGGGTTTGCAGCAATACGCGGCTGAAAAACTCACCGTCGTCGTGCAATGAGATGGCCTCATCCCAGGGGCCGGCCGCCTCAATGAGGGCGCGGTGCGTGAGCCAGGCTGAAGGCTGCATCCATACGCCGTTTTCCCAGGCCGTTACGAGCCACTGCACGGGGTCAGTATAGTCTTGCCATAGCACGGTGGGGCGCAGGGCCTGCTCGTCGGGCTCGTGGTAAAACATGGCCCAGGCCGAGGCGGCTAGCTGCGCGCCCGGGTGCTGCTGCAGGCAGGCCAGCTGCGCCCGAATTTTGTCGGGGTGCAACAAGTCATCGGCGTCGAGGTATTGAATGTAGTCGCCGGTGGCCAGGGCAAAGGCTCGATTGCGCGCCGCACTAGCCCCCGCGTTGGCCTGCGACACCACCTGCACCTTCTCGCTGGCATAGCGCCGGGCCTTGGCTAGGGTGTCATCCCGTGAACCATCATCTACTACTACCACTTCCACGTGCGGCCAGGTTTGGGCTAGCACCGAATCCAGGGTCTGCTCGATATAGGGTGCCGCATTGTAAGCTGGAATCAGGACAGAAACTTTCACCGGGGTCATGGCCTGGAGTATATGAGGCAACGGCCTGCGCTTAAGCGGGCAACTGCTGTAAAACGGTATCGAGTGCCGCAATATCTACGTACAAGTCAGCATCTTGCACCGACTGCTGCTCATCGGCCGCCGGGCAGTATAGCAAGTGGTACTGGTAGCCCAGAACCTCACCTAGCCGGGTAAAGAAGTAATTATGGCCGTCGTCATACTTACGAAATTCTACCACCGTCGCCCGCTCGGGCATGAATATCATATTTGACAAGCCGGCACCGTGCATGCTCACCAGCACGTTGGCACTGGCGCACAGCCGCAGCTGGTCTTCAAAGGCAAAATCCTCAAAGCATACGCATTGAAAGCCATAACGGCTCAGCAGTTGCTCTACCTCAAGCTCGTTCAGCACCTTGCGGCGCGGCGCTTTGCGCCGGCTGATGTAGAGGCGCGTGGGCGAGGCCGGTGCCTCCTGCCCTACTCCGGCGGCAGCCAGAAGCACGGCTTTCACCTCCCGCATGGTTTGGGCCGAGTAGTTGCCCTGGGCTTCGGGCAAGAGCGGCAGGGCTAGCTCTGGCACCCGGTACATAGTTTGGGGCTGCAGGCGCTCCACTGCCGTGAGTTGGAGCAGGCGCAACGTGTCGGTATAAAAGGCATCGGTATACGACGCGGGCAGCAGTAGGGTAAAAGCCGGAATGGTGCGCTGGGCTTCCAGCAGCTTGGGAATACTTTCCAGCAGCCAGTGGTAGTAGCCGCGGTACGAAGTATGCACCCGTACATAGGGCTTGCCGGCAGGCAGACGCTTTTTGGCGAAGCGCAGCCAGATTTGCAGCAAACCCTTCCAGTTGTGCAGCCAGATGCGGCGATGCTCGGTTAGCACCATAGAGTCGGGCACTACCCGCAGCTGCCGAAAGATGGCTCCGTCGGCGAGCAGCCAGTGATTTTTTAGCCAGATAATCATGTGTGTGCAATCCGTGACATACTAAGCACTCGCATCGGGTTACGCGCTGATTTTATTGCGACCCAGCAGGCGCTCCTTCAGCCAATAAGCGCTGTCATACCAGATGTGACCTGGCTTTTCGCCTTTTAAGAAATAGCGAACGGTATTGGCCACGCCCTGGCCTACACTTTCAAACAGCAGATTGAAGCGCGCCTGCTCTTCATAAAGCAGCACCAGATGCTTCGCTAGCAGCGCTTCTAAGTTCAGGCCAGCAGGAGCCTGGGTAGTTAGCTGGCTTTGCAATTGTTCGATGAGTAGCCTGCGGGCGTGAATTTTGTACTTCCACATCTTGTACCGATTGCCTGACATATTATTACCGTGGGTGCGGGCATAGAACTCGGTGCCCGGGCGGTTATCGTAGGCATAAGCTGCGCCCAGCAGCACACCCCGGTACCAAAAGTGCCAATCTTCGAGCGAAAACAGCTGCTCGCTGAACTTGCCAATCTGGTCGGCCAGCGACTTACGAAAAACCGGGTTGCCGGGCAAAAACATATTGTCGTGGGCCATGTGCAAGGCCAACTCCTGGCCTTGCCCCGAAACAGGTCCCATTTGCAGGTGCAACGGGACTATCGTACGCTCGGCCACCACTTCGGCATGCTGAAAATTATAGGTATCGCCAAATACTAAGGCTACTTCTGGGCGCTCGCGCAGCACTGCTGAGTGCAGCGCGAGCTTTTCAGGGGCCAGATAATCATCAGCGTCCAGCAGTTGTACATACTCCCCTTTGGCCAGGCCTAGCCCGGTGTTGCGCGCCGCCGACAGGCCCTGGTTGGCTTGATAGTGATAAATAATGCGGGCATCCTGGTCGGCATACTTCTGCACGATGGCGGCTGTGTTATCCTTCGAGCCGTCGTCGATAATAAGTATTTCCCAGTTTTTGTAAGTCTGGGCTAAGATGCTCTCAATGGCATCATGGATGTAGGCCGCGTAGTTGTAGCACGGAATGATAACGCTGATGAGCGGCTGGATATTTGGCATGGCGCTTAGTTGGTTTTAGCCGGGTCTAGCAACTCAGCATACATCTCCCGGTAAGCCTGCACCATTGCTTCGAGGGAAAATAGTCGTTGGGCCCGCTCCCGGTTGAACTGTCCCAGTTCCATTAGGCGAGCCGGCTGGTCGAGCAGCCGCACAATAGTGTCGGCTAGGGCATCGCTATCGCCGGCCGGTGCAAAAACGTCATCGCTCACCAGTATCTCGCGCAGTGCGCCTACCTCATAAGCGGCCACTGGAATACGCATATTCATGGCAAACGGCGTTACCTGCCCAAAACTCTCCTTATGCACCGGCGCCACAAAAACCGACATGCGCCGGTAGTATTCGGGCAATTCTCTATAAGGGATAACGCCCGTAAATTCAATCTTATCCGCAAGGCCAGCATCAGCTACTTTTTGTCGGTATAGCTCATCGTAGTATCCCTTGCCCACAATAAGTGCCTTAGTTTGCGGCCGGCGCTGAATAACCTTGATAAAAACATCTATCGATTCGACATTCAGTTTGTCGCGGTCCAGCCGATATACCATGCCAATGCAGTCCTTCGGCATTGGCTCCTCGGGACGCGTAAATACCGAAAAGTTTGACCCCGAATATACTACTCGATTATTAGGCGAAGGAATACCAGAATAATCCTGCGCATACCTGCTTACATAGGCATACCGCTCAATCTTTTCGTGCAGACAGGGTGCAATGGGGTTGTTGCAATTTTCAGTTACATGCGCCCCGTAAGCAAATGCTGCCTCGAATATCTGGTGATACCAGCGCCAGTGCTCGTAGCCATTCACTCGATTTCCCCAGTAATGCACGTGCACAATGTCGGGCTTAAGTTCGCGGAAGAGGGCTAGCGCCTCCTCGGTATGGCGCATGTACGCCAGTTCGGTAATGGGCACCCCAGCAGAGTATTTCCATTCGTAGTCATTATAAAGAATGAACTGATGCTCATATAAGTCACTACTACCTTCAATAATATCTACTATTAATTGTTGCGAGCCGCCCACCGCAAACGAAGCAATAGCGTGTACCACCCGCTTGCGCTGGGACACAGCCGGGGGCATGAGCTCAAGCTGATAGGGCTTATAATTGGCTCGTTCTAGCCGCTGCTGCGCCTGAATATACCTGCGCTCGGCCGAGAAAAAACGATGGGAAAACTGTTGAGCCCGTAGCTGTAGCGCGGCCAGTCTATATACACAAGCATAGCGCAACGCTTTTCCGAACCCCATATATTGCTCTAAATCTTCTTCCAACTGCTGGCGCTGCAAACAAGTCTGAACCCGTTCTTCTTGCAAGAATTTTAAATATGAGTTATTCGCGTTGTGCATGTGATATTATGTTGGTAACCGAGCCACCAATGCGCTGCTCTTAGGCATGCTGTTGCATTAAGTTTGCATACGTGTGCTCAGCCCATATACGACCGTTCTTCAATTCATATATCCTATCACAACCCTTCAACGTAGTCAGGCGGTGCGCGATAATGAAAATGGTAATACTTGTGTGTGAGAGCTTACTAATTGACTCACTTATTTCTCGTTCTGTCTCGTTATCGAGCGCACTGGTTGCTTCATCCAGCAGAAGTACTTCGGCCTGTTTATACAAGGCTCGGGCAATACCCACCCGTTGACGCTGCCCCCCCGATAACCGCGAGCCACGTTCCCCAATCGGCGTATTTATGCCTTCAGGCAAGCTAGCTACGAAGTCCGATAGGGAAGCCTGCTCCAGCGCGTACTTCATTCGTTCAGGATCTATCTGCTCATCGCGCAGTGTAATATTTTCGCCAATAGAGGCCTCCATCAAAAAAGTATCCTGTTTAACATAGCCCACTAATTTAAACCAAGCAGATTCATTTTCTGGCGTCAGAGGCACACCATCCACTTTAATAGCCCCCTTTTGCTCAGTATATGAGCGCAGCAGCAAATTCATCAGGGTTGTTTTGCCAGAGCCAGAAGTGCCGATGAAACCAACCTTTTCGCCCCGCGCTATACACAGAGAAATATCCCGAACCACGGGCTCTTCACTCCCAGGAAACGTAAAGGAGAGGTTATCAAATATTATGTCGCGCTCAAACTTCAGCGGTAATTGGGCTGGCTTGGTTGTAGTTAGATATTCCCGCATTTGCATAAGGTCATCAAGAACGTATTGACTTTGCCGTAGTGAGACTATAGAGGTTAAAATGCGGTTCATCGAAGGCATCAGCCGGTAAGCAGCCGCAGCGAATAAGCCAATAATAGTCACCATTTCCGCCGCATTATCAGCAAATAGAAGTGAGTACAGAAATATGAGCACAATAGCCGCAATAGCTACCATCTCGATAAGACGCTGCGGCATCAGCGAATACAAATACGAAGTGGCTTCTAGCTCCTGAATTGCCTCTTGATTATCAATAAGATATTGCTTAAATTGCTGCTGTTTACCAGCAAGTCGCAACTCAACAAATCCTATAAAAGACTCTATAATAGGCGGATAACTCAGCGGTCGCAACAAATTCAATTTTGTACCTACTTCATTAGCTCGGTTGCGTAGCAGACGATATATCAACACCATACTAGGCACTAATACAGCACCCAAAATAAGAAACAGTATTGGTTGGTAAACCAACATGCTCACAATTACTAATATTACAATAATAATTTCTGCGAAAAGAATAAATAATTGCCGAATAATACCGGCAACATAAGAGTTGGAAATATTCAGTGTACTATTCATGAAATTGGGCGACCCAACCTCATTAAATTTCAAGTAAGGAAGATTAATATGTTTTTGAAACTGACTGGAAACGACTTGTACCGCCAATCGGGCACTGAATTTCACCTGCTGGTAATTAATCAGCGTCGATAATATGTTCTTCGCAATGAAAAACAAAAAAATGCCAACCATTAGAAATAGCAGAAAATGCTTTTCTGAATTAAAATTCAGTACATTATATAGCCAATATGAATATCTATTTTTTAAAATAGAGCCAGGTCGCGATGCTGCCATAATGACTGGTACAAGGGAGGCTAAGCCGAATACATCAAGTACTGAAGTCAATATAAGCCAAAATAACATGGCAATGGACTTTTGCTTATCATTTGGCGACAAATAGTAACGGATACTATCAAGAGAACGCCAGACTATATTTTTGCTCATACTGTTTTAAAAACTATTGCTTTACTATTTTACTTTTACTTTTTAGCGACGCTAAGCATACAAGACAAAATGCTTCTTGTTTGCAAGTATCAGTAATGGCTTGCAAGCTACTCCACCTGCAGCTTAGGCAAGCTCTGCAGTATACTTGCGCATAACAAAGATACACCATAAGCGTACATCAAGATGCCTGCGCGTTAGCCTTAAGACCAAAAGCATCAGTTGTTTTTATTTACCTTTAATACCTAATTTTTTTCTACTCCATCCACAATGCACTTGAATTACATTGTTCTAGCCCATAAAAATCCTGAACAGCTGACCCGCATGATAAAGCGGCTTGACTGCCCTGAAGCCCGATTCTACATCAACATTGATATCCCCGTAGAGTTGGCTCCTTTTCAGGCAGGGCTGGCTGAAAACCCTCGATGCCTCTTCTTCACAGGGCCTCAACGGCTGAATACAATGTGGGGCCATGTAAATGCTGTAAAAGCAGCTTTAGTAGGCATCGCCCAAATCTTAGCCGACCAGCGCACTGGCTACACTATTCTTATTAGCGGTCAAGACTATCCAATTAAAAGCAATATATTTGTAAAAGAATTTTACAAAAAAAACTATGGCATTAATTTTATTGAATGTTTCCCATTGCCTGTCACATCCCATACCGCACCCAATATTCACGGCGGCTTGGCCCGTGAAAGTTGGATTCATCCTGAATATGGATCTAACGGTGGTATGGATAGACTAAATCATTACACCTTCTTTCTTTCGACCAAGCGAGAAGATAATGTAAGTATTCCACCCATCTTCTCGCGCGATTTTTTGAGCATGCGCAATATGCGTTGCGCGTTAGGCCTCCTTAGACGCCAACCAGCTATTTTCCGCAAACTATTATCTAAACGCAAGTTTCCCAGTGACCTACTCCCCTACGGTGGCTCACAGTGGTGGGCACTCCCTTACGAAACAATCGCTTTTTTGAATAAATATATTAAAGAAAATCCGTATTTTCTTGATTTCAACGACTTTACCTTATTATCCGATGAAATTTTTTTTCAAACAGTAGTAGCCAATAATTTTAAGAGGATTGCCCCACCAGTTGCATATGTCAACTTCACACGCCCCACCGGTCCTTGGCCTGCAACCTTTGTCGCTACTGATGTGGATGAATTAGTTGAGAGTACTTGTTTATACGCTCGGAAATTCGACCAAGACCAAGACAGAAAAATTTTAGATACTCTGGATGAGATAAATCAAACTGCGAGTTTTCTCAACTAACTAATTCACAGTGCTAATATGATTGCGCTAGAAATAGTTTAATATCGGAGGTAGGGGGCGGGCACAAACGATTCTGCTATCGCTCAGCATAATACAATTAAGAACAAAGCCACGCCAGTCACCAAGTAATCAAAAAATATTACAGCATATTTGCGAATGGCTTAACAAGAACTGACTGGTAGCCGTATGCGGGGGTATACATCCTTACTCGCTTGATTTACGTACCCGCATGGTAGCTGACTGCCAGCAGCCGGGAGCCAAAAAAGGTAGCTGTAGCCCGGCGCTTCGGTGTAAGCCACGCTTTTATCAAGGATTTAGTGTACCAGTGAGACGCCAGCGGCTTGCTGTCCCTTAAACCAGCCAAACCTATGCTGCCCGCTACTTCGACGCGGGCAGCATAGGTTTGGCTGGTTTAAGGGACAGCATCACCCGGATGTTACCATAGCCGAGTATTCGAGCTTGGCAAGCGCAAGGCGGGCCGTGGGCTAAACCTGCCTATAATAGGTGTTAAATGAGCACTGAGGCGGTTGGGTAAAAATGAATATATATAAATTAAATCTCCCTTGTTATAGAAGCAGAAAAGCCAGCCGGAAGCCGGAAGCGCACCAAGGATGATGCAGCATTTCGGACCGAGGAGGTTCGCCGTGTGCATCAGGATGGGCAAGCAATGATGCGGGTAGCATAGGCGTTGGGTATGAGCGGAGCCGTATTAGGTAAGTGGGTGCGGACAACTCGCGCCAAAGCAGCTCGTCCCGCAGGTAGCAAAGCGCTGGAGCAGGAAAATAAGCAGTTGCGGACCGATGAAACGCTTCGCTTTGATTGCCTTACATGCTCCCGGCCGCCTCGCGCTACCCAGGCCGACCCGCAGGCTGTGGCCGCCGCTAAAAAGCTCGCCACCTAGCCGTGGCCACGGCTCCCAACCAAATTTGGGTCGGCGACATTACCAACCTCGCCCTAGCCACAGGGCAGTGGGAGTATCTGGCCTGCTAGCGTGACTCTTTTTCCCGCCGTGTGGTGGGCACGGTGTCGCCGGAGTGACACTTAGCACGTCAGCGAATCGCTGCATACGGACTTGATTCTAAACGCCTTTAACCAAGCAGTAGTGGTCTGCCGGCTCCCGTTCGACCTACTCGTGCACGCTGACCGCGGCAGCCAGTACACCAGCGACGCTTTTACTACCCTGCTCGACCGCACCCAGGCCATTTCCAGCCTGAGTCGGCTTGGCAACCCCTACGACAACGCCTTGGCTGAGAGCAGCTGGAGTACCCTCAAAACCGAACTACTGCCCCGAGTAGCCTGCTTCACCGACTTGGAGGAAGCGCGCTAAGAACTGGCCGAGTAGCTAGACCATTACTACAATACTCAGCAACTGCACGCTGCTCTAGACTACTTTACCCCGCTCGAAATCGAACTCCGATACCTTTTTAATCTGCCTTAGCTCGGTGTCTATTTGTACCCGACCACCTCAGTCTGTAACAAATAATTTATTTAGATTCTTTATAAAGAAAATTCTAAATAATATATTTATATAATTTCTTTAACGTTAAAATGTATCAGATGAACGAAAACAAACGCTAGAAAATAGTTATAAATGATAATTATTATCTTTATAACTATTTTCTATGTACACAATTTTATCAATAAAATTATATAATACGATACCACCTTTGGCATATACCATTACTCCTCGATTTTTAGGTATTCGGTAATTGTTAAGCAAGAAGCAATAGAATAGAAATTAAGGGGTCAAGCTTTATTATCATAGATGACAGAACCAACAGCAACGAAAAAGGGGTATATATAAATTTTATCAATAGATGAACGAATATTCATATGATATTAATTACTCTTTAAAACCTAAACACAATTCGCAATGGCCCTCGTAAGCACATTTTCAAAATACTCAACGTTCACTTCAAGATCTCCATCATTATCAATATACTGGCTTGCTTCACAAGGTATTGAATAGTATTTTAAATTCAGATTTGTGCATAACCTAAAGTACAAGAAATTATCTGTATTCTTATTATGCATTTCTACTACAGTAGTTCCTGGGTAAGCAAAAAGTATATTAGTCAAATTAGCTCCGTGAGTGCTCACTATTAATTTAGAAGCAATTATCATTCGTACTTGGTCTTCAAATGGCATACCTTCGAAAGTAATAATTTCAAAATTATTACTTTTTAAAATAGGCAAAATATCATCTTCATTTAATAATCTGCGCACAGTTTGCTTAGAACGAGAAATATACAGTCTTTTGCTCTTATCACCTGCGGTAATAGACAGTGAACTTAGCAACTCCTGTCTCAAACGCCTTATCATAATCGAACTATGAAATTTTGGCGGAGAAGTATGCTGAACCAATATTAGATTTTTAAAATAAGTAACTTCTTGATTTTTAACAGGAATAAATTCTTCAAACCCAAGCAATGTAGTTGTCTTAAGAATGTATGCTGGTATCGGGTATGGTAAAAGTATTTTACATTTAGGAAAATTATCGCGAAGAAGCAACAATCTTGGCAAAGAATCGATAATCCAGTGATAATAATTAGCTGATGACCATTGGTCGAATATTAGTGCTACCTGCTCCTCATCTACAAATTTTTTCTTAGCAAACCACTGTTTGATGAGAATTGTATATTTAACATGATCAATTAACCACTCTTCAGGTAAACTAGGAATGAAGAATTTGAAATTTTTAAATACTATTCCGTCATTATATAAAAAAACATTATTTAAAACAAAAATTTTTGTTGATTTAATAATACTTCTTAATTTATAGTAAGGTTTTAAATTTTCGGGTAATTCATCATAATTTTCTGGCAAAGTATAGGCAAATGGACTTTCCGCACTTTTGATATCCCAGCTTTCGCTTTTTATCTGTTGCGGTATAAATTGAGAAACCCTATGTATAATGGATGACAAAGTGGGCATGTTTTGCGCAATTTATTACTAAGACAATCAAACAATACTCCTTGAATTCTAACTAACAAGCTACTTAATTAATAAGAAGCCGATAGCATCAATTAACTTCAATTAATTAGCGTGAATTATTTTTAAAATAAATTTAAGCAATATCAAATACTTTCAAGTATTATTGCTTGTCAAAACATCTATGCTAGCATGTGAATCACACGTGCTAGATTATCGCCAACTACTGAGTTTATAGATATGCATTTCTTAATCAATGCATTAGCACATACTATAGCATTAACACTGGTAATAACTTTTGAAATTATGTATGTTCCTTCTTCAATACTAACATTATACTCGATTATTACTAGTCCTTTTGTATACAGTGGGCGGCGCAAGGGCACAGCATTTAATGCAACATTAGAAATATTACTATTTTAATTGCCTGAGATATAAATTCCAATTACTAAAAGCACGTTATATCTTGTTTTAATAAATTAAAACAAGATATATAATAATTCAAGTTATACAAAATAACAAAAATTATTATAAAAGTAAATATGTTTATATATAAACATCTACTACGAATTAGTAAAATAATATTGGGCAGATGCAAAATTCTTAAAGTCCTTACCTATGCTGGTGAGTGAATATTTTTTTCATATTGAGCAAATACGCCTTATAATACGCGCTATCAATATGCGAATGGAATTTATGTATGCATCCATAACGTGTTGTCTGGACCATAGATTAGTCTGTGCTGCTAAATTTGCAGAAAATTATCATTTTCATAGTTCACTTCTAATTATACAGCATATGAAATATTTGTTTGATATCATAAGAAATAAACATCTAAGAGGGTTGCTCAAATGAAAATACGAGAGCAGTAGAAAAACGACTATTACTCTTGTCTTTTCTAATCAAGGTAATAACGGCTCATTATTGAGATGCTGCGCAATACGCTTGATACGCCCGCCTGTCATGGTTTCGAGGCCCGTATCAACAAGCGTAATGTTCCATGGCTCGGCGTAAGAGTCGTGTACCTGCAACTTATTTTCCTTCAAATTAATGGTCACATCGGATTTATGGAGGAAGTAATTAGCAAAATATTCCTTAATAACGTAGCCTTTGTAGCCCAGGCAGATGATAAAGTCATTGAAACCATGGGCGGAGTAGATTTTCATGATGTGCCATAAAATGGGCATATCACCAATCTCTACCATTGGTTTGGGTTTGAGGACAGTTTCTTCTGAGAGGCGGGTACCGAGCCCGCCCGCGAGAATGACGACTTTCACGAGGGTTTCTTAAGTAGGTTTTTTACTAAAAGCAGCGGTAATAGGAACAAAGGTAGCCATAATCTCAAGTCCGTTAGGGCATCTTACTAAATAGCGCTTTGCAAAAGCTGCTTCCATTCAGATACTCTTCTCCTTGTTTTTTACGCTTAGCAGCGCTGGGTAGCTTTTTGCAGACCCTGTTCAGCAGCATGAGCTAGCCTTTCAAATTCATAAAACTTAATACCTCATTAACAACTGGCAGTATTACAATCAGGCTAGTTTCGCGGACTCACTTTACCGAAAAAACAGCGAATGCATGCCGCTATTGTAGCAATGTTATCTTCTTGCATGCCAGGCCACAGGGGCAAACTGAGGCAGGTGGCCGCCAGTGCTTCGGCAATGGGCAGCGCACCGGCAGCTAATCCTAGCGTTGCGTAGGCGGGCTGCTGGTGCGGTGGCACTGGGTAGTGCACGAGCGTATTAATGCTGTTAGCTGCCAGATGATGTTGAAGGGCATCGCGCTGCGAGCAATGTACCACGTAAAGATGCCAGACTGGCTCAGCTCCCGGCGCTATTACTGGCAGGCGCAGGCCGGGCAAATCGGCCAGATAGTGGTTGTACCACGCCGCTAGCTGGCGGCGCTGTGCCATCCAGGCAGGCAGATAGCGTAGCTTGACGCGCAGTATGGCTGCCTGTAACTCGTCAAGGCGTGAATTATAGCCCAGCAGCTGATGATGATTTTTCTGGTCAGAGCCGTAGTTGCGCAGTTGCCGGAGGCGCAGGGCCAATGCCGTATCATTAGTAATAATGGCGCCGGCGTCACCTAAGGCACCCAGGTTTTTGGTAGGGTAAAAACTTGTGCCACTGGTTATTCCGAAACTGCCCGTCAGCTGCCCCTCAAACGTAGCTCCCTGGGCTTGGGCATTGTCCTCTACTACGGCTAGGTAGTAGCGCCGGGCTAGGGCCATGATTTCGGTCATGCGGCAGGGCTGGCCATATAAATGCACTGGCAGCACAGCGCGCGTGCGCGGCGTAATAGCGGCTTCCAGCCGGCTAGGGTCCAAATTGCTCGTGGCAGGGTCTGGCTCGACTGGCACGGGCGCTGCGCCAGTGTGCGAGACGGCCAGCCACGTGGCGATATACGTATTGGATGGCACCAGCACTTCGTCGCCCGGCCCAATGTCCAGAGCTCGCAGCGCCAGCGTCAGGGCTTCCAGCCCGTTGCCTACTCCTATCGTATGAGCTACTTGGTTGAAGGTGCTGTACTCCTGCTCAAATAAGGTGAGTTCCTCCCCTAATACATACCATTCGGCGTCGTACACGCGCGCCATAGTGGCCAGCATTTCGTCACGAACTGCTGCGTGCATGCCATGTACAGAGTAAAAGGGAATGGCCGGTGTAGGCATGCGGTCGGCGGGCAGGCTAAATAATAAGTTGCTGCTGGGCTTTACTACAAAAACGGCTGAGCCCGGGAAATTCCCATCAGCTCAGCCGTTTCCGCGATATTATTGGCAGTGATAATTTACTTTACGTGTTCCTTGAAGTATTCCAGCGTGCGGCGCAAGCCTTCGGCGCGGTCTACTTTCGGCTCCCAACCCAGAATTTCTTTGGCTTTCGTAATATCGGGCCGGCGCTTCATCGGGTCGTTTTCGGGCAGCGCCTGGTAGGTCGGCTTAAACTCAACCCCCGTTAGCTTGGCAATTTCCTCACCGAATTCTTTAATAGTAATCTCGGCTGGGTTGCCAATGTTTACCGGCAGGTGGTAATCGCTGAGCAACAGCCGATAAATACCATCTACCAAGTCATCGACGTAACAAAACGAGCGCGTTTGCGAGCCATCGCCAAATACCGTGAGGTTTTCGCCCCGCAAAGCCTGCGAGAGGAATGCTGGTAATACGCGGCCATCGTCAAGGCGCATGCGCGGGCCGTAGGTGTTGAAAATGCGGATGATGCGCGTTTCCAAACCGTGGTGGTTATGGTAAGCCATCGTAATAGCTTCCTGGAAGCGCTTGGCCTCATCGTAGCAGCCACGCGGCCCGACCGGGTTCACGTTGCCCCAGTACTCCTCTACCTGTGGATGAACCTCTGGGTCACCGTATACTTCCGACGTACTGGCAATTAGCATGCGAGCACCCTTTACACGAGCCAGACCCAGCAGGTTATGCGTACCGAGCGAACCCACCTTCAGGGTTTGAATGGGAATTTTGAGATAGTCAATCGGTGAGGCCGGCGAGGCGAAGTGCAGGATGTAGTCGAGCTTACCAGGCACGAACACAAACTTGCTGACGTCGTGGTGGTGAAACTCGAAGTCTTCCCGCTTAAACAGGTGCTCGATGTTGGCCAAGTTGCCCGTCACGAGGTTATCCATCGCAATCACGTGGTAACCTTCGGCCAAAAACCGGTCGCAGAGGTGAGAGCCTAAGAAGCCTGCGCCACCAGTAATGAGAATGCGCTTTTTTTCGGATTTATTATCCATGTAGCAATTTAATTATGAGTTCGCTAACTGATTTGGTTACGCTACTGGCTCAGCGTGCGTAGTGCGGATACCAATGCAATGGTAGGCAAATCCGGCTTCTTTCATCTCAGCCGGGTCATAGATATTGCGCCCATCGAAAATTACTTTTTGCTTGAGCAGGCGACCAACTACCTCAAAAGAAGGTGACCGAAATTCGGGCCATTCCGTCACTACCAGCAAAGCATCAGCATCCACTAGGGCTTCAAACTGGTCCTTCGCATAAGTAATAGTATCGTGCAGTGTGTGCTTGGCTTCAGCAATGGCCACCGGGTCGTAGGCCGACACTGTAGCGCCCTCGGCGAGCAGCTTTTCAATAATAACCAGCGAAGGGGCTTCGCGCATATCATCGGTTTTGGGCTTGAATGACAGGCCCCAAATAGCAAATTTTTTACCCTTTAGGTCGCCCCCAAAGTGTTTTTTTACCTTGCTGAACAAGACCTCCTTCTGGGCTTCATTCACGCCTTCCACTGCTTGCAGCACCTGCATCTGGTAGCCGTTTTCCTGAGCTGTTTTTATGAGTGCCTTCACATCCTTAGGAAAGCAAGAGCCGCCATAACCGATGCCGGGATAAATAAACTTGGTACCAATACGGGCGTCGGAACCGATACCCTGGCGCACTTTATTTACATCGGCCCCCATGATTTCGCACAGGTTAGCAATATCATTCATAAACGAAATTTTAGTCGCCAGCATGGAGTTAGCGGCGTATTTCGTCATTTCGGCCGACGGGATATCCATGAAGATAATCGGGTGGCCATTCAGTAGGAAGGGCTTGTAGAGACGGCGCATCATTTCCTCGGCCCGGTCGGAGCTAACGCCTACCACAATGCGGTCAGGCTTAAGGAAGTCATCGATAGCCGCGCCTTCCTTCAGAAACTCCGGATTAGATGCCACGTCAAATTCGACGCTGGCCCCACGCTTGGCCAAAGCACTTTCTAGCTCCGTCCGTACTTTGGCGGCAGTACCAACCGGTACCGTGCTTTTAGTCACGACAACGCAATAATTATCAACATTCTCGCCGATGCCACGCGCCACAGCGAGCACATATTTCAGGTCGGCTGAGCCATCCTCACCCGGAGGAGTACCTACCGCAATAAAGGCCACGTCAGCTCCCTTAATCGCTTCTCCAAGGTTAGTCGAAAAATGTAGCCGTTCTGCTTTCACGTTACGGCTTACCATTTCTTCCAGGCCAGGCTCGTAGATGGGCAAAATTCCATTGCGCAGGTTTGCAATTTTCTTCTCATCAATGTCAATGCAGGTTACATTGATGCCCACCTCGGCAAAGCAAGTTCCCGTTACCAATCCGACATAGCCGGTTCCTACAACTGCGATTTTCATTGAAAAAAAGAATGGTTAAATCAGAATTAAAACTCTTCAGCGGCAATGATAAAGCGCATTTGTGAGCTAAGTTTTGCTTAAAAATTATTAGCCTGGAGTTTTTAAGCCATGTAGTGTTTCCACCAATATTGAAACACTATCAGCGCCCAGATGCGCGCGTGGGCGTCACCAGGATTATTTGAGAAAAGCTGCTTTTTAAGCTTCTGCACAGCAGCCACCTCGAAAATACCTTGCCCTGCTACGAAATCATCGGCTAGCAGGTCCTGCTCGATGAGTGGGCGCAATTCGCCGCGCATCCACTTGAGCAGGGGCACTTCAAAGCCGTGCTTGGGGCGGTCGTAGAGCTCGGGCGGCAGCATGGGCCGGAAGGCATCCTGCACGATTTTCTTCTTCATCGTGCCATCAACTTTGCTGCTGACGGGCAGCGAGAAGGCAAAGTTGACTACTTTATAATCCAAGAATGGTGTTCTGACTTCCAACGAGTTAGCCATGCTCATTAGGTCCACCTTCGTGAGCATATCGTAGGGCAGTACCAACTGGGTATCCGTAAGCAGCACCTCATTAAGGTCGCCGTCGGCGTGGATATTCTCCAGAATGTCTTTGCGACGCTTGGCGGCGATTTTTTTATCCACCTTCCGGCGGCTGGCGGGGCTAAGCAGGTCGCTAGCCTCCTTTTCGGAAGCGAAGCTAGCCCAATCCCAATACCGGTCCTTGGGGCCGCTGAGCATACCGCGCGAGAAGCGCTGAAACTGCCGGATTTTGTTGCCAAAATATGAGTTGCGCGACTTGGGCAGAATATCCCAGAGCAGGTTCAGGCCCGTCACGGCTTCGGCCTTGAAGCCGCCCTGCCGCACCCGGAAGTCGCCCATGTGCTTGTTATAGCCGCCAAAAATCTCGTCGGCACCATCGCCGCTCAGCGCCACCGTCACGTGCTGGCGGGTGCGCTGGCTCAAGATGTGCACCGCCAGAGCCGAAGAGTCGGCAAACGGCTCGTCGAAGTAGTCGAGCATTTGAAAAATATGCTCGTACAAGTCATTGTTGCTCAGCGAGAACACCGTGTGATTAGTGTTATGCATCTTCGCTACCAAGTTGGCATACTTGGTTTCGTCGAAAAAAGGCTCGTCGCGGAAGCCGATACTGAACGTGTTGAGGTGCGGCGTATGGCGGGCAGCCAGCGCAGTTACTACGCTCGAATCGATGCCCCCGCTCAGAAAAGAGCCCAGCGGCACGTCGGCCACGAGGCGGCGCTCCACGGCCTCATCCATGAGCTGCACCAGCTTCAGCTGTTGCTCGTCGTAGGTAAGCTTGTTTTTAGCCACCTTCTTGGGGTCGTAAGGGACTTTATACCAACGCTTACGTACCACCTTATCACCCTGGATGAAGAGATAGTAGCCCGGCAGTATTTTCTTGACCCCTTTGAAGATGGTGGCTGGCCCCGGAATGTAGTTGAGCTGCAAATACTGGCTCAGCGCCACGTAGTCGAGCTTGCGCGGCACGCCCAAGGCTAGCAGCGATTTCAGCTCGGAGCCAAACAGCAGCTGGTCTTCGTCGCGGTACACGTGCAGCGGTTTCACGCCGTAGCGGTCGCGGGCAATGAGCAGCGAGTTTTCTTCCTTGTCGTAAATCGCGAAGCCGAAGAAGCCGTTCAGCTTCTTGATAAATCCCCGCCCCTCGCTGATATACAGGTTCAGAATAACCTCGGTATCGGTCTGCGAATGAAACTGATACCCTTTTTTAATCAGTTTTTCGCGCAGCTCCCGAAAGTTGAATATCTCCCCGTTAAAGACAATGGTATAGCGGCCCGAGGCGTCGGTCATCGGCTGGTTGCCATCGGCCGAAAGGTCAAGGATGGCTAGCCGACGAAAGCCCAGGCCGCACTGGTCATACACGAAATGACCTTGCGAATCGGGGCCCCGGCGCACAATGGCGTCGGTGGCCGCCTGCAAGCGGGTCAGGGCCAAGCGGCCGGAGTCGGAGAAGGCGTAAGCGCCGGTTATTCCACACATAGCTAGGCAGCAAAGATAGGGGCCAAGCTAGCCTCGCGGCTACGCTTGGGATTGGTAAGAACTCATCTCGCCATTCGCCGGGCGCAACCCCGGCCATGCTCTGCTAGTACACCCCAGCGGGGGCTGCTGGGCGGCCCTGTCTTTTTTTCGCTATATCTCCCCTATTATTCCGATGAGCTTACAACAGGATTTTGACGCTGCCGCACAGAAAGTCAATAACTTACCCGCCGACCAAGCTTCGCAGCACATGACCGAGCTATATGGCCTCTACAAGCAGGCAACCGAAGGCGACGTAAACATGAAGAGCGGTGAGGTAGATGCTACGGCGGCCGACCAGGCCAGCGGCCCGGCCGGCCTGTCGCAGGCGCAGTGGGACTCGTGGGATAAATACAAAGGCACTTCGACCGAAGACGCCAAGCGTCAATACGTGGCCAAAGTAGCGGAAATAACCGGCGCAAACGGCGCTGGCGGCACCGATGCCAGCGCCGTGCCTACCGACGCACTTACCAATGCTCCGCTAGCCCCGGATGGCCCACTACCCACCGGTATCGAAAACGAGACTACCGCGCCGCAGCCGGGCTTCGGCCCCGGCCAGAGCACGGGCGGCCTGCGCGGCGATATCACCGCCGGCGCGCCGTATGGCGGCGAAGACAAGCTAAAAGGCAATCAATAAATTGCCTTATAAGCTTTTGCGATAAATATTGTAGAGGATGCGGCGGTCCTGCTCCGAAAGCACGGGGCTGGTATCCGTCTGCACAAAGTGGCGCTTGAAAGCCTGGATGGCGGCCGGCAGGTCCTGCGTATCGTAGCCAATGATGCGCAGGGCCTCGCGGGGCGTGAGACCGGGCAGCGGTACCCCGAATGAGTCGGCCGTGAAGGGTGCGGCAGCGGTATCGGTCAGCACGCTGGCGTCGTACCAGAGGCCAAAGCCGCGTGTGGCCAGGCGCTGCCACGGAAAAAGGATGCTAGGGTCGTTTTTGCGCACCGGCGCAATGTCGCCGTGCCCGATAAAATTAGCAGCCGGGATATTATAAGTACGTTTCAGGCTAGCCAGTACTTTCAGCAGGCTAGCCAGCTGGGCTTCCTGAAAAGGCTCAATGCCATCGTTATCCAACTCAATTCCAATCGAAACCGAATTGATATCGGTGATGCCACCCCAGCGGGCCACGCCACCGTGCCAGGCCCGCAGGTAGTCGTTGAGCATGTGGAACACCTGCCCATCGCGCCCGATGACATAATGCGCGCTCACTTGCGTTTTAACGAGCGTGAACGTCTTGAGAGTCTGCTCGGTGCTGTGCTGCGCCGTGTGGTGAATGATGACGTAGTTGGGCTTGCGCAGGTTAAAATTGACGGTGCCGGCCCAGTAGGGCGTGGCGGGCAGGCTATCGGCGGGCGGCTGGGCAGGCTGGGTGCGCAATTGGCGGACCAGCGTTTTTACTTGCTGGCGATATATCTTATTGGTTGCTGCGTAGGGGTTTCGCACGCAGGCGGCAGCTAGCGCAGCTAATGCCAGCATACTAAGGTAAATGGGCCGTGAGGAGCTAATTGGGCGACAAAAATTATTTTTCATAAAGCACAGGCAAAAGTAAAGCCCCGTTAGCAGCTGCTAACGGGGCTTTACTTATCCTTGCTGAGCAAGTACTTATTTAGCGTAGGCTACCGAGCGCATTTCGCGGATAACCGTGACCTTAATCTGCCCCGGGTACTGCATTTCCTTCTCAATTTTCTGCGAAATCTCGAAGCTTAGCTCGCCGGCGCGGTCATCGCTCACGTTTTCGGCGTCCACAATCACGCGCAGCTCGCGGCCGGCCTGTATGGCGTAGGTCTGGTTGACGCCTTTGAACGAGCTAGCGGTTTCCTCCAGCTGCTTGAGGCGCTTGATGTAGCTCTCCATCATTTCGCGCCGGGCGCCGGGGCGCGAGCCCGAAATGGCGTCGCAAGCCTGCACGATGGGCGAAATGAGCGCCGTCATCTCGATTTCGTCGTGGTGGGCGCCGATGGCGTTCACCACGTCGGGGTGCTCCTTGTACTTCTTGGCCATCTCCATGCCCAGAATGGCGTGGGGCAGCTCGGGCTCCTCGGTGGTTACCTTGCCAATGTCGTGGAGCAGGCCGGCGCGGCGGGCGTGCTTCACGTTGAGGCCCAGCTCGGCGGCCATTGTGGCGCAGAGATTGGCTACTTCGCGGCTGTGCTGGAGCAAATTCTGGCCGTAGCTGGAGCGGAAGCGCATGCGGCCTACCATCCGAATCAGCTCGGGGTGCAGGCCGTGAATGCCGAGGTCGATAACCGTGCGCTCGCCGATTTCAATGATTTCCTCCTCGATTTTTTTGGTGGTCTTAGCCACAATTTCCTCCACCCTAGCCGGGTGAATGCGGCCGTCCTTCACCAGCAGGTGCAGCGAGAGGCGGGCAATTTCGCGGCGCACCGGGTCGAAGCCCGAGATGATGATAGCCTCGGGCGTGTCGTCTACGATGACTTCGACGCCCGTAGCCGCTTCGAGCGCCCGAATGTTGCGGCCCTCGCGGCCGATAATTTTACCCTTCACATCGTCGCTTTCGATGTTAAACACCGACACGCAGTTCTCGATGGCGTGCTCCGAAGCGGTGCGCTGAATGGTTTCGAGCACTACCTTCTTGGCATCCTTAGTGGCCGTGAGCTTGGCCTGCGCCACGGTATCCTTGATGTAGGAGCTAGCCTGAAGCTGCGCCTCGTTCTTCAAGCTTTCCACCAATTGCTCGCGGGCTTCGGCGGCGGTGAGGCCGGCTACTTTTTCGAGTTGGCTCTGTACTTCGTGGATTTGGGCCTCGGCCTGCTGCTGTTTAGCCTGCAGGTCGGCTAGCGTAGTTTCGTGCTTTTGCTGGCGCTTTTCTTCTTGCTGCTCCAGGCGCTCGCGCTGCTGCTGGGCCTGGGTTTCCAGTTTTTCGCGGGTGGCTTCCAGTTCTTTCTCCTTGTGTTGCAGGGCTTCGAGCTGGCGCTGCGTAGTATCAGTGAGGTGTTTGATGCTCTGCTCCTGGGCTAATACACCCTGGCGGCGCTCGGTCAGCTCTTGGTCGAGGGCGGCCTTGAGGCGCTGGCTTTCGGTGTCAAACTCGCGCCGCTGGCGCTTCTGCTCCTGCTCGTACTCGTTTTTGAGGTTGCGAAACTTGTCTTTCGACTGCTGAATGCGCTCGTCGCGGGTGCGGTTGGCCTGGGTTTCGGCTTCTTCGAGTAGCTGCTGGGCTTTGGCCCTAGCTTCGCCTTCGTGGTCTTGCCGGGCTTTGCCGGCTAGCTGCCGGCCCACCAGCACGCCCACCACGAGGGCGACGATGGCAGCAACCGCGCAATATAAAATTAGTTGAGACATGGAGTTATGGAAGTGAAGTGAATCAAAACCATAGCCACGGCAAAAACCCGGAACCGGAACACTCGCGAAGGCCGCTCGCCTTCGGTGCGCCCGGCCGGGCCAACGAATCAGTCACGGGTGCTACCCGGCGGCCCGCTAGGCCGCCAGCACCACGCCAGTCAGCAGCTCGTCGAGGCGCGCCAGGCGCTCGGTGAGGGCTGCATCGGTTCCATCCTTTTCTTTGCTGACTTTCAAGGAGTCAGCCATTGTGGCGAGGGCTACCATCGCCAGCAGGTCCTGTTTGTCCTGAATGCCGTACTGCTCCCGAAACTCGCGCAGCTTTTCGCTGAGCTGCCGGCCGGCCAGGCGCAGGCGCTCCTCGTCGGCCACGGCTACCCGCATGGGATAATCGCGCTCGGCAATGCGAATTTTGATAGCTAAGTCGTTCATTTAGAGAGCAAGATACGTATTCATATGAGAAGGGGCATTATTCCCTCAAATAAGCAAGGCACTTATCTAGTTCGCGGATGTATTCGTTGAGGCGTTGTTTCAGCTCGTTGGCCTGGGTGGGTTCCCCGCCGGCTATAGTCTGGACAAGTTTAACAATGTTTTCCTGGTTTTGGTACTCGCGCAGCTGTTTTTCTCGCTCACGCTCGTCGGCCCGCAGGTGTTCAATCGTGGTGTGGGCATCGGCTAGCTCCTCGCGCAGCTGCTGATAGGCAGCCACTAAGGTGGTTACCTGCCGCTCCAGGCGGTCGAGCTGAGCAAGTTGTTGAGACGAAGCCACAATAAAAGATGATTTAGCCCGCGAAGGTAGGGCGGGAACGCATGCCGACCCAACCGGCTGCAAAAAAGCCCGCCGAAGCGGCGGGCTTTCCGGGCAAAATTCATTCCACGCCGTTATTCGCCGCGCTTCTTCTTGGTTTTAACCTTGCCGCCGTCGGGCGTTTCGGTCTTGGTTTTGCCATCGGGCAGGGCCGGCAGGGCGGGGCTAGCCGCACCAGTTACCGGAGCAGCGGGCACCGCCGAAGCCACTATGGGCTGGCCATTCAGGTCCAACTCCTGCACGTCGTAGCCGAGCTGCGAGAGGCCGGGGAAGGCCTTGGCGCGGTCGCCCACCACCACAATATACATCTTGTCGGCGGGCAGGTATTTCTGGGCCGAGGCCTGCACGTCTTCTTTCTTCAGCGCCTTCAGAATGCTGGCCTGCTGGTTTACGTAGTCGGGCTGTAAATTATACTCGACGAGGCGCGACAGGAAGCTGGCTTTTTGCTGGCCGGTTTCGTAGCGCAGGGCGTCGCTCTGGCCCACCGAGGCTTGCAGAAAGGCCAGCTCTTCATCCGAAATACCATTGCGGTAGTTCGTGATTTCGCTCATAAACTCCTTTACCGAAGCAGCGGTGGCATCGGCGCGCACGCCAGCCTGGGCCGTGTAGGGACCAGCGTAGCGACTAGCCCGGTAGCCCGAGTTGGCGCCGTAGGTGTAGCCCTTGTTCTCGCGCAGGTTCAGGTTGATGCGCGAGTTGAAGGCCCCGCCGAGCAGGTAGTTCGAGAGGTAGGCGCGGTAATAGTCGCCGGTGGCGTCGTAGGCGAGCGGCGTGAGGTAGCCCACCCGGATTTCCGACTGCGCCGCGCCGGGCTTGTCGATAAAGTAAATCTTGGTTTTATCGGGCGGCGCGGGCGTGCTGGCTACGGGCAGCGTCACGGGCTTGGCCGCCCAGCTTTTGAGGAAACCCAGGCCCGGCTCCACGGCCGCCTGGGCCTGGTCGCTCACCACGGTGAGGAAGCTCACGCTGGGTGAGTAGTACTGCTGGTAAAACTGCTTTACGTCGTCGAGGGAAATGCCCGTGACGCTAGCGGTGGTGCCGCTCACCGGCACGCCCATGATGTCGCTTGGGCCGTAGAGCAGGCGCGCATAGGCATTGTTGGCGATGGTAACGGGCTGGGTCACTTGGTTGGCAATACCTTGCAAGGTCTGCTTTTTCACCCGGTCGAAGTCGGCCGCGTCGAAGCGCGGATGCAGCAGGCGCTGGTCGAGCAGGGCGAGCGTGGCAGGCAGGTTCTTGGTCAGGCTCTGCACATATACCATTGTGTTGTCGTCGCCGGCAAACACCTGCACGATGCTGCCCAGGCGGTCGAGGGCGGCGGCAAACTCCTCGCCGGTGTATTTCGCCGAGCCTTCGTTCAGCATCTGGGCCGTGAGCGAGGCTAGCCCGGCTTTACCGGCGTTGGCCTGCTCCAGGCGGTGGCCACCTTCGATGGTGAGCAGCATGGTGGTAGTAGGCAGCTCGGTGTTTTTGGTGCCGATGAGCTTGAGGCCATTGCCAAATTTATCCTGCCAGATGGCCGGCACCTTTACTACCGGGTTAGCACCTGGCTTGGGCTGCTGCGAGCGGTCGAAGGTGTCGGTGGCTTTTACGTATTTCAGGCCCTCGTAGCCGTAGTTAGGGGCTACGTAGCCGGCGCTTGAAGCCGTATAGTTATCCTTAGCAGCTACCTCGTCGGCTTTGCCCTTGGGCACTACGCTCAAAATGACGGCGTGCTTGCCCTGGATATATTTGTTGAATACGCGCTGCACATCGGCCTTGGTGAGGCTGCGCAGTTCCTTAAGGTCGAGGGGTAGGCGGTTAGGATTATTGAAAAAGGTCTGATTAGCAGCCAGCTGGCTCACTTTGCCGCTCACGCTGCTCAGGCTGTTGATGAGCTGGGCCTCGGTGCTGGCTTTGTAGCGGGCCACCTGCTCGTCGCTGATGCCGGTTTTCGCCACTTCGGCCAGCGTCTTGCGCATAATGGCCTCGGTGCTATCGAGGCGCGTAGTGGGCACGTTGAGCGCAATCATGGCAAACTCACCGGCCAGCTCCGAGTTACGCTGGTAGGCCTGAGCCTGCACCGCTTTCTGGGGCTTTACCAGGTTTTTATAAAGCAGCGACGTTTTGCCGCCCCCAATAATGTCGGCCAGCGCATCCAGCGCTGCCTCGTCGGGGTGGCCGTGGGGCACGGTCGGAAACACCAGTTGCAGCATCGGGAAGCGCACATTGTCCTCGTAGCTCACGTAGCGGTCGGCGGTGAGTACGGGCTCGGGCAGCTTCTGTACCGGCACGGCCGGGCCGCGCTTGATGGGGCCAAAATACTTCTCGGCATACTTCAGCACCTGGGCTGCCGTCACATCGCCGCCCACCGTCAGGGTGGCGTTGTTGGGGCCGTACCAGCGCAGGAAGAAGTTTTTCAGGTCGTCAACGTTCGAGTTATCAAGGTCTTTGAGGTACCCGATAGTCAGCCACGAATACGGGTGGCCATACGGGTACAGCGTCTTCGACACGTACTCGCTGGCTAGCCCGTAGGGGCGGTTGTCGTAGTTCTGGCCGCGCTCGTTTTTTACGGTCGAGCGCTGAATTTCAAATTTTTTCTGGCTCACCGCATCCAGCAAGAAGCCCATGCGGTCGGCTTCGAGCCACAGGGCCGTTTCGAGCTGGTTGCTCGGCACGGTTTCGTAGTAGTTGGTGCGGTCCTGGTTGGTCGAGCCGTTGAGCGTGCCGCCGGCGGCCGTCACCAGCTTAAAGTGCTGCTGGTCGCCGACGTGGTCGGAGCCCTGAAACATCATATGCTCGAAAAAGTGGGCAAAGCCCGACTTGCCAATCTGCTCGCGGGCCGAGCCCACGTGGTAGGTCACATCCACGTGCACCAGCGGGTCGGAATGGTCCTCGGCCACGATGACAGTGAGGCCGTTAGGCAGCACATACTTTTCGTAGGGAATGACCAGCTCGCCGGGCTTGGCAGTCACTTTCTCGACGAGGCGGGCGCCGCCAATTTTAGCCGTCGGAACGGCCTTTGCGGAGGCAGGTTTGGTGGTGGCAGGCTTTTTCTGGGCAGCCGCGGGGGCCGCTACCACGGCCAAGCTAAGCAGCAAGGGGTAGGCAAAATGTGCTTTCATAACAGAAAAAAAGATGAGAAGGCCAGCCCGACTTACAAAGGATTACCTTTCTCAGTCCGACTGGCCTGCAATGTTACTCGCCGCTCCGCATTCGGCATTACACCAAAGCTTCGTTTTCTATACTTATTTCCGAATTAAAGCGCCGGCCTGCTTTTCGAACTGCTGAATGAGCCGCTGCATCACCTGGTCGATGGCCTGGTCGGTGAGCGTCTGGCTAGGGTCTTGCAGCAGGAAGCTGACCGAGTACGACTTCTTGCCCGCTTCGAGGCGGTCGCCCTCGTACACGTCGAACACGTTGAGGCCTTGCAGCAATTTTTTCTCGGTTCGCTGCGCAATGGTGCGCAACTGCTCGAAAGTCACCCCCTTATCAACGACTAATGACAGGTCGCGGCGCACCTCGGGAAACTTGGGCAGCTCGCGGGCCACGAGGCTGGCCTTGTACTTTTTGAGCAGCCAGTCCCAGTCCAGCTCGGCATACCACACCGGCTGGCTCACGTCGAGGCGCTTGAGCACCTGCGGCGCCACGGCGCCCACGTTGCCCACTGGCTGGTTTTGCACCAGCAGGGCTAGCCCGCCGGCCAGGTAGGGGTGCTGCGTAGGCTGCGGCGCGGGCTGGGCGTGGCCCAGCGCGGCCAGCACCTGCTGCACCGCCCCGGCCGCATCGTGGAAGGCGGCTTTCTGGCTAGGGTGCTGCCAGGTTTCGGCCGTGGCCGCGCCCGTCAGCCAGAGGCCGAGTACCGTCTTTTCCTGGTACTTGCCGGCGGCGGTGCGCTGGTAGGTGCGGCCAAACTCGTAGAGCTTGAGGTCGCGCTGGCGGCGGTTGAGGTTGTGGCGCACCACCTCCAGGCCCGAATGCAGCAGCGCGGGACGCATTACGTTCAGGTCCTGGCTGTTGTAATTAAGAATGCGGACCAGGCTTTCAACCGGCACGTCGGCTTTCTCGAAGTACTGCGAGTTGGTGAGCGAGTTGGTGATGATTTCCGAAAAGCCCTGGCCGCTGAGCAGGCTAGCCACCTTCTGGCGCACTACCTCGGGGTCGGGGTTGGGGAAGGGCGACAGGAAGGAGGCCGCGTTGTGGGGCCGCAGCGCCACGTTGTTGAAGCCGTAGATGCGCAGAATCTCCTCAATCACGTCGGCCTCGCGGGTCACGTCTACTTTATAGGGCGGCACGGCCAGCAGCCACTCGTTGCCCGCCACGTGCTCAATCTGGATACCCAGACCCGTCAGGATTTCGCGGATGCGCGCCTCCCCTACCTCCTGGCCAATGAGCCTAGCCACGCGGTCGAGGCGCAGGCGCACTTGGTTGTTAGGGATGAGGTGCGGAAACTCATCCACGACCGGCGCGGCGATGCGGGCGCCGGCCACCTCTTGCAGCAGCAGCGCGGCGCGGCGCAGCGCCGTGGGCACCATGTAGGGGTCGGTGCCGCGCTCGTAGCGAAACGAGGCATCGGTTTTGAGGCCGTGGGCCTGGCTGGTGCGGCGCACCACGGCCGGCGCGAAGTAGGCGCTTTCGAGGAATACGCGGGTAGTCGCGTCGCGCACGCCCGAGGTTTTGCCACCGAATACGCCGGCTAGGGCCATTGGCGCGCCGTGGGCGTCGGCAATCACGAGGTCGTCGGCCAGCAGGGTGCGCTCCGTGCCGTCGAGGGTCACGAATTTCTCGCCCGCGGCGGCGCGCTTCACCCGGATGGCGGCGCCCGTAATCTGGTCGGCATCGAAGGCGTGCAGGGGCTGGCCCAGCTCGTGCAGCACGAAGTTGGTGACGTCCACCACGTTATTTATCGGCGAGAGGCCGATGCTGCGCAGGCGGCGCTGGAGCCACTCGGGCGACGGGCCCATCTGCACGTTATCAAGCAGCAACCCGGCGTAGCGCGGGCAGGCCTGGTCGTCCTCAATTGTGACTCCGATATTCTCGCCGCTGGCGGGCGCGGCGAAGGCACTCACGTCGGGCAGGTGCGCGGGCTGGCCCAGCAGGGCGCGCAGCTCGCGGGCCACCCCGTAGTGCGAGGCCGCGTCGGCGCGGTTGGGCGTGAGGCCGATTTCGATAATCGTATCCGAGCTCAGCCCGAAGTATTCGGCGGCGGGCGTGCCGTCGGGCAGGTCGGTATCGAGCACCAGAATGCCGGCGTGCGAAGTGCCCAGGCCGATTTCATCCTCGGCGCAAATCATGCCCTCGGAGGCCGCGCCGCGGATTTTCGACTTCTTAATTTTGAATGGCTCGCCCTGGCTAGGGTGCAGCGTGGCGCCTTCCAGGGCCACCACCACGCGCTGGCCGGCGGCCACATTAGGGGCGCCGCACACAATCTGGCGCGGGGTTTCGTCGCCCACGCTCACGGTGGTAAGGCTGAGCTTGTCGGCGTCGGGGTGGCGCTCGCAGGTGCGCACGGTGCCCAGCACCACACCGCGCAGGCCACCCGGAATGCTTTCCAACTCTTCCAGGCTCTCGACTTCGAGGCCCGAGCCGGTGAGCAGAGCGGCCACCTGGTCGGCGGGCAGCGTGGTGGGGAAGAGGGTCTTGAGCCAGTCGAAGGAGATAGTCATGTGCAAAAAGCGCGGGCATTCTTGGGGCCGGGCGCGTGTTGCAAAGGTACCGGCTGTTTACAAGTAGTTCGGTTATTTACCGAACTCGCACACACATTTCCCGGCTAGCCCCTGCTACTTATTTACTCTGGAGTTAGCTGCTCGCCGGCCAGTACCGGCACCGTGAGGCGATTGTCGGCGGGAGGCTTAGGGCAGCTATAGTCGTGGTTATAAGCGCAAAACGGGCTATAGGCGGCGTTGAAATCAAGGGTAATTGCACTTGCTTCGGGTGCGGGCACCGGCAGGTCGAGGTAGCGGCCGCCACCGTAGGTCTGCCGGCCATTGGTGGGGTCGGTAAAGGGCAGAAATAGCTCCCTGGTTTCGCCCTGCTTTTGCAAGAGAATCAGCTTCTGGGGCTGGCCATCCAGCTCAAACTCGGCCGTGCCCCAGCGCACATAGGCATCGGCCGCGCCGCCGGTGAGGGCTAGCGGCAGCGGGGCCAAGCCGGCAGCCCGAGTGAGGCGCGCCACCACGCGGTAGGCTGCATTGGGCTTATAGTAGCGCAGGCCGCCAAAGGCCGCCCGCTGCGCCACCGGAATAGGCGAGGTTGCGGCCGTGCGAAACGCCGCGTTTTTCTGCGCGCGGGCCTGCTGCACCTGGGCGGCGTAGGCACTATCGGTTTTGGCTAGAGGGCTAGCGATGGGTTGGCTTCCCGAAAAATTGTAGATAAGCAGGCCCACCACGGCCAGCAGGCCAGCAAGCAGAAGAATTTTACGCATAGCAGTAGCGCGAACTTGGTAGTTCGCGACCCCAAACGATATGGCGGGCGCGGGGTCGCGAACCACAAAGTTCGCGCTACTTATAGCAAGCCCTCATCGGCAAAGCTGAAGTAGCCGCTATCGGTATAGATGAGGTGGTCGAGGATGGGCAGGTCGAGAAAATTGCCGGCTTCTTTCAGCTTTTTGGTCAGGCTGATATCGGCTCCGCTGGGCTGGCGGTTGCCGCTCGGGTGGTTGTGCACCAGGATGAGGCTGCTGGCCAGGTTTTCGAGCGCCTGCTTGAAAATCATTTTGGGGTCGGCCACGGTGCCGGCCACGCCGCCGCTGCTGATTTTTTCCTGGCGCATCACCACGTTGGCGCGGTTGAGCAGAATAACCCAGAATTCCTCGTGCGGCAGGTCTTGCAGCGCCGGTCGCACCAGCTGGTAGATGTCGCGCGAGCAGGTGATGGCCACGCGCCGGCCCGCGCCGGCCTCCTTGCGGCGGCGGCCCAGCTCCAAGGCGGCCACCACCGCAATGGCCTTGGCCGGCCCCACGCCGGGGTGGCGGCACAGCTGCTTGATACTGAGGCGCGCCAACTCATTCAAATCATTATCAACGGCTTGCAGCATGAGCATGCCCACATCGACGGCCGTAAGTTTGGTGGTGCCCGAGCCAAGTAATATGGCCAGCAATTCGGCGTCGGAAAGGGCGGCGCGGCCCTTCTGCATCATTTTTTCGCGGGGGCGGTCTTCCTCGGCCCAACTCTTGATGCCGAAGCTGGCCGGCGTGGTATACGGCGCGGTGGGCAGCTGGTCGTCGTCGAAATCTTGAGCTGAAAGCGGCTGGTCGGGAAGCATACGGGCGCTAAACTATAGCCGCAATGTAAAATAAAAATCCCGCTCCCCCGTCAGCCCCAGCGGGGGCGGGGTCTCTCAACCAAAACCCGCGCCCGGCCGTTTGGCTCATCGTATGCGAAACCGACTTGTTTTCTGGGGAATATTCCTGCTTATTCTCGTGGCCGAGGCCTACGGCTACGTGGCCGTGCGCACGGCCCTGGCCCCGGGCACGGCCGCCAGCCGGCGGGGCTTCGCCGCTAGCTATTGGGCACTCACGCTGGGGCTATGGGCGCTGTGCTTCTGGGCCGCCTCTACCCGCCACGATGGCAACGTGGCGCTAAAAAGCTACCTGCTGGCCGCGCCCCTGCTGCTGCTGGCGGCCAAGCTAGTTATCATTTTTCCGCTTTTGCTCGAAGACCTCACCCGGCTGGGGCGCTGGGCGGCGCGGGGCGGCGCTAGCCCCGCGACCGGCGCCCCTGGAACCCCGGCCATCTCGCGCAGCCAGTTTATCAGCCGGCTGGCGCTGGGGCTGGGAGCGGTGCCGCTGCTCGCCCTCATCTGGGGCATGGTGAAGGGCAAAACCGACTACACCGTGCGCCGCGTGGTGCTGCGCTACCCCAACTTGCCGGCTAGCTTCGAGGGGTTTAAAATTTTGCAAATCTCCGACTTGCATACCGGCTCGTTCAACGGCAACCAGGAGCCGATGCGCCGGGCGGTGCGCATCATCAACGCCCAGAACGCCGACCTTATCGTGATGACCGGTGACCTTGTGAACGACCGCGCCACCGAGGTCGAGCCGCACATCGAGGCGCTGGCGGGCATCAGGTCGGACCTGCCGATTTTCTCCATCCTCGGCAACCACGACTACGGCGACTACGTGCAGTGGGAAAGCCCGGAGGCCAAGCGCGCAAACCTGCAGCGGCTAGCCCGCAACCACGCCAAAATCGGCTGGCGGCTGCTGCTCGATGAATGCCACACCATCCGGCGCGGGGCCGATGAGCTGGCGGTGCTGGGGGTGCAAAACTGGAGCGCCCACCCCAACTTTCCCAAGCACGGTAACCTGGCGCAGGCGCACGCTGGCAGCGGCCAGGCGCCGTTTAAGCTGCTGCTCTCGCACGACCCGTCGCACTGGGAAGCGCAGGTGCTCGGCTATAAAGACATCGACCTCACGCTCAGCGGCCACACCCACGGCATGCAGTTTGGAGTCAATTTGCCCGGCTTCAAGTGGAGCCCAGTGCAGTACTCCTATCCGCAGTGGGCCGGCATTTATGAGCAGGGCGCCCAAAAGCTTTACGTGAACGTGGGGCTGGGTTACCTGGGCTTTCCGGGCCGGATGGGCTTTTTGCCCGAAATAACGCTGCTCGAGCTGCGGCGGGCCTAGCCAGCGGCCGCGCGCTGAAGGTCAGGGGCTAGCGGTAACCCCCGACGGGGCAATTTCGTTAAAGCGCGGAACCAAAACACCCGTTCTCTTCAAATTTCCCCATCTTCCCATGAAAAATGCCTTGTTGCTGCTGGCCAGCGCCGCAGCTTTCTCGCTGGGTTCGTGCTCATCGAACTCGACTTCTACCACGACTACTACCGGCACGCCGTCGGACTCGACGGCTACTACCACTACCACCAGCACGGCTTCGACCGGCCCGATGACGGACGAAGCTTACCATGCGCGGGGCAACCGCATGGCCGACCGCTTTGCGACGAAAATGAAAATCAAAGACGCCGCTACCCGCGAAAAGCTGCGCCAGGCTTATTACGAGCGCTCGAAGCGCTACGACGCCCTGATGGCTAAGTATAAGGCCGATACGACTGGCTTCGGCGCCGCCCGCCGCCAGTATTATGCCGATACCGATAAGGAATTCCAGACTATCCTGGTAGTACCCGAGCAGTATCAGGCCTATCAGTCGTCGCGCCCGGAATACGATGAGGCTAACAACCTCGATACCAGCGGCCAGACGGCCGCCTCGTCGAGCGCCACCATGCCGTCAGATAGCAGCTCGTCGGCGATGAGCAGCTCGACTACTACCGAAACTACCACCACGACCACCACCGACGACAACTCGATGGGCAGCGGCGCGGCCGTAGCCAAGGGCAAGTCGAAAATGACCGATGGCTCGAAGGTAAAAGTAAAAAATGACGGCACCGTAAAAGTGAAGGATGCCGCCGGCAATAAAGCTAAAATGTAAGCCCCCGGGCGGCGAAAGCGGCTTGTTAGTCTGCAAAAAACCCGCGTCTGCAACGGCGCGGGTTTTTTTTGGCTCATTTGGTGGCAGCTTTGCAGGAAAGTTGCGTTAAAAGATTCGTGTTTTTGCTGGCCGCCCCCCTTTTTCTTAAGCGCAGGTTACTAGCTATCAGCCTGCTGCTTATTACCTCCCTGGCCGCCACCAGGGTGCAGGCCCAGGCGGGTAGCCCCACGCCCACCGTGCGCGTGAGTGGCCGGGTTTCGGCCGCCGAGAATAAGCAGGCGATTCCGGGGGCCACGGTGCAAATTCAGCGCACGCGCCGGGGCGTGGCGGCCGACGGTGCAGGCGACTTTTTTATTGTGGCGCTACCCACCGATACGGTATTGTTTCGGGCCGTGGGCTACAAGCCGCACCGGCTGGTGCTGGGCGGCACCACGCTTTCGCAGCTGGTGGTGCAGGTGAAGCTGGTGCGCGATTCCATCCAGCTTGGCGAGGTGCGCGTGACGGCCGACCGCCCCGACCGCGCCATTATCAACCGGGCGCTACGCAACATGAAGCGCCCCACCCCGCCAGTAGTCAAAATTCCCAAGAAGGGCCCCAAGCCCAAGCCGCTGTTTGCCGTCGATTCGACCGCGCCCCGGCCCGAGGCACCCACCATCAGCGGCTCCAACGTAGACTGGCTCTACGACCAGTTTTCGCGCCAGGGCAAAGAGCGCCGCAAGATGGAGCAGGTCAAAGCCCGCGACGCGGCCGAAGCCGCCGCCAAGAAGCGGGCCGAGTATAACAAGGCCTTCCGCGACAACCGGGGCTATGAGTAAAATTTACTTTAGAATAAGAAACGAAGAATTATTGCCGAGGCGATTCGCCCTTCCTATTCCAAAGTAAAACGCACGGCTCCCTTCTGGCGTAAGCCCAGAAGATGAAAATCGGATATCCCTGCGTGAATGAGACGCTGCCGTGCAGCGCGGCCGGCACCTTTCGGCTAGCCTCCTACTCGGCCGAGCGCCTGGTACCCACGGTGGCCGCCAACCTGGCCTGCCTCCAGCAAATCCTGGAGTGGAATGTGGCGCACGGGCTGCTTTTTTTTCGCATGGGCTCGGGCATTGTGCCGTTTGGCTCGCACGAAATCAATACATTTCCGTGGCAGGCGCATTTTAAGACTGAGTTTCGGGCCATCGGCGACTACGTGCGGCAGCACGACCTGCGCATCTCGTTTCATCCCGACCAGTTTGTGGTGTTGAACTCGCCCGACCCGGCCATTGTGCAGCGCAGCATTGCCGAGCTCGTATACCAGGGCTCGATGCTCGACTTGATGGAGCTGGACTCGACGGCCAAGCTGCAAATTCACGCCGGCGGCGCCTACGGCGATAAAGGCGCGGCGCTGGCCCGCTGGGTCGATACCTTCCACACCATGCTGCCCGAGGCGGTAAAGGCCCGGTTGGTGGTTGAAAACGACGACCGCCTCTACAGCCTGCGCGAGTGCCTGAGCCTGCACGACGAAACGGGCGTGCCTATTCTGTTCGATAACTTTCACCACGAGTGCCTCAACCACGGCGAACCCATGCGGCTAGCCTTGCGCCTGGCCGCCGCTACCTGGCACCCCACCCGCGACGGCGTGCTGATGATGGACTACAGCTCGCAGGCGCCCGGCGAGCGCCGCGGCAAGCACACCGCTACCCTGGTGCCCGAGCTTTTTCAAGCCTTCCTGATTGACCTCGACGGCCTGGAAACAGACATGATGCTTGAAATCAAAGACAAAGAGGCTAGCGCCGTGCGGGCGCTGCAACTGGCGCGTCAGGCGGGTCTGGTGCCAGCGGCGCCGGCCGGCTATACGCCGCCGGTTTTTGCGCCACGCGCGGCGCCGGCGCCACCCAAGCCGCGTGCTTCTAAGGCCAAGGCTTGATTTATTTCCGTTTCGCTTACCCCCATTTCCCTTTTTATCGATGAATGACCTTCTGCACGCAACCCTATCCGGGCTGCAAAATGGCCTGACCAGCTTACCGCTAGGCTCGGCAATGGATAATACCGAAACCTGGCAGCAGCAATTTTTGCAAAGCGGCCTGCCTGAACTGCAAGACATTGCCCGCGAAATGGGCAACTTGCAATCGCTGCTCAGCAGCGGTAGCCTCAGTGCCACGGCCGTCGGCCACTCGCTTAATATGCTCGGCGACCAGACCAGCCAGGTAAGCCACCACGCGCCCGCCGACCTCAAGGCCGACCTGCTCAAGCTGGCCGATACGCTACGCCGCCACGGCCACGACTTGCTGGCCCACGCTGCTGGCTAGCCCATAGGCCTGATACAACGAAAAAGGTGGGGCGGGCTTTTTGAGAAAGCCCGCCCCACCTTTTTCGTTGTATCAGGGTTGGTAGCATTAAGCCGGCCGGAAAAATCAGGGCTGACTAGTCCCGCCCATTGGCTGCGGGCTGCGGCGCTGATTGATGTTGCTCGAACTGGAGCTGCGGTTCGGTACTACATCGCTCGACTGCCGCCGCTGCTGCTGCGGAATAAGTCCCTGCTCACGCACGTCAGGCAGCGTCGTGGGCGACTGCTCGGGGGTGCCCGCTACTGGGGCAGTGCCTACCGGCGGGCGGCTAGGCTGGGCGTCGTAGCTGGTAGTGGTGCGCTGCACCTGCGAAGGCCCCTGAATGGTGCTCTGGTTCAGGGCCGGGTTTACCGGGGGCACCACCGTTTGGTTTTGCGAGCCGCCGCGCATGGGCGCCGTGGCATCGAAGGGCACAGTCTGGGCGTGCGCCGTAGCCACAGCACACACACTGAAAAATAGAAGGTAAAGGCGTTTCATGGCGCAGACGCGTTAAACTGAAATACTGAAAAAAGCTGGTCAGCCCAACGGACCAACCAGCTTTGCTTCATACGATGGATATAGCTTAGTAGCTACTACATCGTCGTTTTGGTGGTGCCGTTGGTCGACTTCGACTTCATTTTCGAGCCTTTGTTCATGCGGCGGTTGCTGCGCATGGTGGCACGGTCAGTACCCATTGTACCGTTGTTCATGCTGCTTCGGTCGGCACCCATTGTACCGTTGTTCATGGTGCCCGAGCTGGGCGTCTGGTTCATCGTGCCCGAGGTGGTAGTACCCGTGGTGGGGGTAGTCTGGGCAAAAGCGGCGTTGGCACTCAGCGCGAAGGCAGCAGCGAGGAAAAGGAAGGTGGATTTCATGACTTTCAGGAAGGAAGTTGAGGAAAATAATAGCTAATCAGCTGCGACTTTTACGTGTCCTACCACCATGATTGTTACCTGATTACCAGACATTTTCCTTCAATCACCTGATAAGCCCGGCACTGCTGGTGCAGCCACTAACTCATTCCTACGCACTTATCCCCAGAAATAAATACTCTCTATTTTTTAAGCGCATTAGCATTTTTAAGCGCATTAGCAGCCGGCCGGCGAAAAGCGCCGCTACTGCAACCCGGCGGGGCCACGCTAGGCTCAGAATAAAATATTTCGTAGTTTTTATTAAAAGACTTTTATTGTTCACGATTTAGGAGGTTTTTTGCTGCGCTAAATTTTACAGCTCAGAAACTGCTTGGGAAACACCTACTTTCACGCTGCATTTATTGCCCTTTTATGGCCCTGACACTACCGTTGGCTAATAAGTTGCTACTTGCCGTTGCTGCCCGGGAAGGTATAATGGCCCTCGCCTTGCCAGCGGCAGGGTACACTCCGGTTTTGCCGGCTTATTCTGTCCGGCGCGGCCTGCTACCCGGGGCCGTCTAGCAGCCACATTTTCGCCTTCTTTTATAATCAATAATTTGCCTTATCACTGATTAGTGATTGCGCTACTGGCATTCTGGCGCTTAAGCTGCGCTAGCCACCAGCTCGGCGGCCGTTTGCTTACTTGCTTCTACGCTTTGATTCTCTGCCACTCCTCTCTTCGTCTATGCTCACAAGCTTACTTTCTCGGGCGGGAATACTGCCAGGGCTTCTTTTCTTGCTGTTACTAGCCGGCGCCCGACCGGCGCGGGCCACCCACCTGCTAGGGGGAGAAATGACGTATCGCTACCTCGATAATAAAGGGCCGGCGGCGGCTCCACTCCGCTACGAGATAACGGTGACGCTGTACAATAACTGCGGCATTTCGGGTATTGCCTCGCCCCGTACTACGGCTGGCGTCGGCATTTATGACCAGGCCACTGGGGCCAGAATTATTCTGAATGCTACTAATTATCCCACTACCTCGACGTTTGTGGGGCAAACGGGCATGATGAGCATTCCGCAGACGTCGCTTACCGCGTGTATTTCGCCGCCTATTCCGCCGGGCTGCACCATCTCGGGCGTGTCGCAGCCTTACCAGCTGCAAAAATTTGTTGGGGTCGTCAATCTGCCAAATACGAGCAAAGGCTACTACGCCTTGTTTACGGACGGCAACCGCAATGTTGATATCACCAACCTGTATGACCCCAGCGCCCAGTCCCTGACCTTGTACACGGCCATGGCTCCGCCGACGTTGCCCAACCACTCGCCAGTGTTTTCGGATATTGCCGTGGCTATCATCTGCGCCAACGATACGACGTACCTGCTCAATAATGCCGTCGATGCCGACGGCGACCGCTTGGTGTACTCGTTTGGACAGCCCTATGCTACTACTGGGGGGCTGGGCATCTTACCCTTTACTACCTTTACCCCGCCCCCTGCCCTAGCCGCTTACAGTGGGGGAGCCAATTATACGCCCACCACGCCCTTTGGCACTATGACGGGCAACTTTGCCCTCCTTAATCCTTCAACGGGGCTAGCCAAGTACGGCGCTTCCACGGCGGGGCGTAAGTACGTGGTGGCGGTCGATGTAAAGGAATACCGCACCATCGCGGGGCAGGAAGTGCTCATTGGGGTCACGCGGCGCGATTTGCAACTGGCAGTGGCGACGTGCCCACCTACTAAAATTCCGCTGCTGCCACCCATCAGCGTGATGCCGCGCGACTATACTATTGAGGCGGGCAGTACGCTTACCATTCCCGTCACGGCTACGCAGGCCGATGCCCACCCCCTAGCCCTGACTCTGAACAGCGTGCTGCTCGACGGCGCGGGGGGCTATACTGCCACGCTGAACGGGGACCCCGGTACGCGGCTGGCTGGCAACCCCACGGGCACGGCGGTAGTGTCGGGCATCAACGGCGTCGTATCCGGCACCTTTGTGTACACGGCCGGTTGCGATGCCGCCCGTGCCACGCCCTACGATGTAGCTATTACGGTGAAAGACAATGGCTGCGCCGGCAAAACAATAGCCGATGTGCTGCACATCACTGTAACGAAGCCCACCGGACCGACTGCTATCAGCGGCGACCAGCTCGTGTGCGGGCTCAATGCTACCCGCAGCTACACGGCCAGCGGCGGCACGGCTCCTCAGGTAAGCTGGCGCGCGGTGGGCGGCACCATCGTGGGTAGCCCCACCGCCAATCCGGTGCAGGTGCAGTGGCGCGGGGCGGGCACCGGCACCATAGTGGCTAGGGGCCTGACCAAATATGGCTGCCTCACCGACTCAGTTGCGCAAAGTATCAGGGTGTCGCAAACTGCTACGCTAGCCATTACGGGTAAGCTCGCCATTTGCCAGGGCAGCAGCACTACCCTGACCGTGGCGGGCGGCACGGCCCCGTACACCGTTAGCGGGGGCCTAGCATTATTACCGGGCCCGGACCTTTTACGGTTAGTCCTACCGCCACTACTACCTATACCATTACTGGTGCGGCGGCCCCCAACAGCTGCGGCGCTACCGGCCAGGTAACCGTGACACTGCTACCCGTGCCGGCTGCCAGCGTGGGTATTTCGGCGCGCAGTACCTGCTCGGGCATCCCGATTACCATCGGGGCAGCGGCCGTAGCGGGCTCTGCGTATAGCTGGAGCCCAGCTGCGGGCCTCAGCAGCAGCACGGTAGCCAACCCTATCGTCACGCTTATCAACACGGGCGCTGCGCCCACTACCACCACATATACCCTCACCGAAACCAATGCCAGTGGGTGCCAGGCTACGAATACGGTGGCCGTGACGGTAAACCCGGCCGTGACGGCGGGCACCATCAGCGCTAGCCAAACGGTGTGCTCGGGCACTGCTCCGGCGCCGTTTACGGGTACGACCGGGGTTGGCAGCGGCCCCAACACCTATACTTATCAGTGGGAATCGTCGCCCGACAACTCGACCTGGACGGCCATCGCGGGCGCTACCGACCCTGGCTACGCGCCCGGCCCGGTAAATGCCGCCACTTACTACCGGCGGCAGGCTACGGCCACCTGCGGCACGGCCTATTCCAATGTGGTAGCGGTGCAGCTGCAGCCACTGCTTGTGTCGGGGGTGGCGCTGGCTACGCCGCCGGCGCAGTGCGCCGGCACGGCCTTCACCTTTGCGCCCTCGCCGACCAATGCCGGTGCGGCGCCCACCTACCGGTGGTTTGTGAATGGGGTATTGGCGGCGACCAGTCCCACCTTCAGCAGCACGACGCTGCGCGATGGCGACCAGGTACAGGTAGAATTATCGCCCACCGTAGGCTTTTGCGCCAGTGGCCCGGCCACGGCTACCGTTACGATAAGCCTGACGCCGGTGGCCCAGCCCGCCGTAACGATGACCCTGCAAACCACGTTGCCGGTGTGCGCGGGCGTGCCCGTCACCTTCAGCCTCGACAAGGCTACTAACCCCGGCCCTAGCCCGCAGTATCAGTGGCAGGTAGATGGCAAGGACGTGGCCGGGGCCACAACCCCGGTGTTTACCAGCAGCACCCTGCGCGATGGCCAGACCGTGACGCTGCTGCTGCGCGCCGCCACGGTGTGCGGCCCGGTCACGGCTGCTGCCAGCGGCGTGCGCGTCAGCATCAGCCCGGTGGTGCATGTGGTGGCCGGCCCCGATAAGACCATTATGGAAGGCGACCAGGTGGAGCTGGAAGGCCAGGCCGACGGCAACTACCCGGTGACGTGGAGCCCCCTGGCGGGTCTCACGTTTGGCAATAACCCGCTGCGGCCCACTGCCTCACCCGTCATCACGACCACCTACACGCTGTCGGCCGGCACCGGCAGTTGCGCCGACAGCAGCCCCGTGACCGTGACCGTGACGCCGCGCGTGCGCATCCCCACGGCCATCAGCCCCAACGGCGATGGCCACGACGACACCTGGGAAATTGACAACATCGGCAGCTATAGTGGCAACCATGTGCTGGTATTCAACCGCTGGGGCAGCAAGATTTTTGAGGCTTCGGGCTACAGCCACGCGGCCGAGTGGAATGGTACTATTGGGGGGCAGCCGGCCCCCTTGGCACTTATTATTACGTCATTACGCTCGGCAACGGCAAGGCGTATAGTGGCCCTGTGACGGTAGTGTATTAACTTATCAGGCGCTTAGCGGAGCCGGCTAGCCCGCCGGCTCCGCTAAGTCGCTCATTTCCTCCCGACTACCTCCCTAGCAATCCTGCTCAGTGAAAAAAAACTTACCCGGCCTTTTCTTTTTGCTGCTGCTAGCAGCCGGGGCGGCCCGGCCGGGACAGGCCCAGCAACTGGCGCAATACAGCCAGTACATGAACAATAATTATATCCTCAACCCCGCCGTGGCCGGCACCGAGGATTATATCGACCTCAAGTTTAGCTACCGGGCGCAGTGGGCCGGCCTGGAGGGCGCTCCCCGCACCTACTACGCCAGCGCCAACTCCTCGCTGGGCAGCCTGCGCTCGCAGTCCAAGCGCACCAAGCACGACTGGGCGCGCGGCTTTCACGCCGTGGGCGGCATTGTGTACAGCGACGTAACCGGCCCCACCAGTCGCACCGGTATCTACGGCTCCTACACCTATAACCTGGCCCTGTCGCGCACCGTGCGCCTGGCAATGGGCGCGTCGGTGGGCATGCAGCAGTTCGCCGTCGATGGCTCGCAGCTGCAATTTCACAGCGGCTACATTGCGGCTAGCCAGTCATCGCGGGTGCCCGACGCCACGATTGGCCTGTGGCTCTATAGCCCCGATTTTTACGTGGGCGCCTCGTCGGCCCAAATCCTGGGCAATCAGCTCGACCTCGCCTATTCGCCCGTCAACCAGGTCACGTACACCAACAAGCTGGAGCGCCACTATTTTGCCACGGCCGGCGGGCGCCTGCCCATCAGCGAAGACCTGTCGCTGGTGCCCTCGGTACTGGTCAAGTATATGAAGCCCGCGCCCGTGTCCGTCGACCTCAACATGAAGCTCAAGTTTCGGGACCTGCTGTGGGCGGGCGCCTCGTGGCGGGCCACCAATGCCTTTGTAGGCATGGTGGGCGTCGATTTCAGCTTTGGCAGCCTGAGCTACTCCTACGACGCCAGCACCACGGCCATCTCGGCCTACCAGTGGGGTAGCCACGAAGTCATCTTGGGTATCAAGCTCAAGAAAGTGCCCCGCCCGGCCTGCCCCGACCCCTTCTGGTAGGCTAATGGGGCCGCGCGGGCAGGCCAGCCAGCGGTGCGAAACGATGGCTGATGTTCCGCAAACTACCTTACCTGGGCACGCTTCCTGCGCTACTTAGGCTGCGAGCGGGCTAGCCGGCGGCGCACATCGTCGTGCTGCCGGTACAGGCTCATCTCCTGCGAGTAGGGGTCGGTGTTCCAGAAAGGATTGAAGGTTTCGAGGTTGGTGCGCAGGCGGCTGAACTCCTTTTCCTGCGCCACATCCAGTACCAGGGCGGTCGAGTCGGCTTGCAGGGCGGCAAAGCGGCTAGCCAACAGCTGCTCGATAGCGGCGATTTCGGTGCCGCCCTTGTCGGGCTTGGGCAGCTTTTTGGCGGGGGTGCGCTTCTGCGGAAAGGCGTGCGCCTGGTAGGTAGCCGGCGTCACGAACAGCGTGGCTTTTTGCTGCGGTGCATCGCGGTTGCTCAGGGCGCGCACGCCGAGCGTGACCAGGCCGCCTACCGGCACGTACTGGGCCCGGGCCGAAAAAGTGAGGCCCAGCAAGCCGGCCACGAGGAAAGTGTGTTTCATCGCGCCGAAGATATAGTACAATCTCGCCTCCGTTTAACTTCAGCCCAGTTGGCGGGCCACTTTTTTTGTGCGTCATTTGAAAACTGGCTGGCTGCTTACTTCGGGCCAGTCGGTTTTTTCTATGCCCATTCTGCGACTTGTCTTTTTCTGCTGCTGGCTAGGGCCGCTCCTGAGCCTGGCCCAGTCCCAGGCGCCTGCCCACTACCCCACCCCGGTAGAGAGCGATTTTGCGCTGGCTAATTTTCGCTTTGCCAGCGGCGAGAGCCTGCCTAGCCTCAACCAGCACTATACCACCGTGGGCCAGCCGCGCCGCGACAAAGCCGGCCATATTATGAATGCGGTGCTCATTATGCACGGCACCACGGGCGCGGGCACCAGCTTTTTGAGCGAGCTGTTTGCGGGCCATCTGTTTGGGCCGGGGCAGCCGCTGGATGCGGCCAAGTACTACATTATTCTGCCCGATGCCATCGGCCACGGCAAGTCGAGCAAGCCGAGCAACGGGCTGCACATGCAGTTTCCGAAGTACACCTACGACGACATGGTAGTGGCCAACTACCGTCTGCTCACCGAGAAGCTGGGTATCGGGCACCTGCGCCTAGTGATGGGCACCTCAATGGGCGGCATGGAAACCTGGGTGTGGGGCTACAAATACCCCGACTACATGGATGCGCTGCTGCCACTGGCTAGCCTGCCCGTGGAGATTGGGGGCCGCAACCGTATGCTGCGCAAAATGGCCATCGATATGATAGAGCTGGACCCCGCCTGGCAGGGCGGCAACTACACCACCGAGCCTAAAGTAGGGCTAGCCGGGGCCGCGTCGTCGCTGATTTTTATGACCAGCAGCCCCAAGCAGATGCAGAAGCTGGCTCCCACCCGCGCCCAGGCCGAGGCCGCCCTGGCCCAGACCGAAAGCCGCCTGTATAGCTCGCTCGATGCCAATGACTTTATCTACCAGTTCGATGCCTCGCGCGACTACAATCCGGCGCCGCACCTAGCGGCCATTAAGGCGCCGCTATTCGCCATCAACTCGGCCGACGACCAGGTGAACCCGCCCGAGCTTGGCATCCTGGACGCTGAAATCAAGAAGGTGCCGCACGGGCGCTACATCCTGCTGCCCATCACCGACCTCACAACCGGCCACGGCACGCACTCCAACCCCAGCATCTGGGGCAGCTACTTGCTGGAACTGCTGGCCCTCACCGAAAAGCCCGTGCGCTAGGGCTGGCCTTTTTTGGCCGGGGCCGGCAGGGCCGGGAAGCGGGCCGGCGCCCGGCGGTGGTGGGTGGCCTGCTCGTAGCCGTAGGCATACTTTATCAGCGTCGGCTCGTCAAACGAGCGGCCCAGAAACTGCAAGCCGGCCGGCAGATTATCGTAGGTAAAACCCATCGGCACGGTGAAGGCGGGCTGGCCCGTGTGCGGGGCAATGAGCTGGCTGTTATCGCCTTTATACCCTTTAAAATCGCCGATTTTGGCGGGTGGGTTGTTCCAGGTCGGGTACACCAGCGCGCCTACGCGGTAGCGGTCCATCACGGCCGTCACGGCCTGGCGAAAGGCTAGCCGGCGCGGGTCGGTGTAGGCCTCGCCGCGGCCGGGCTGGCGGGGGCTCGGCGCCACGCCGTGGGCCAGCTCATCCTGCAAATTCTCTTTGATGTAGGCCGAATACTTGCCCGAAGCCAGTACCTCATCGATGTTTTTTACCGGCACCTTCGGCCCCTGGTCGGCCAGGTATTGATTTACGTCGTGCTTAAATACCGAGCTCCACTGCCCGGCGCTCACGCGGTCGAAGTCCGGGATTTCAACGTCTACCACCGTGGCCCCAGCCCGGCGCAGGTCGGCCATGGCCTGCTCAAATAGCGCCTTCACCTGCGGGTCGGGGTGGCGCTCGCTCAGGGTACGCAACACCCCAATGCGGGCGCCTTTGAGGCCGCTAGGGTCCAGAAACTGCCGGTAGCCCCGCGCCGGAATTTTGCCGGCGCTATAGCTCGTGAGCGGGTCGGCCGGGTCGGGGCCGGTCGCCAGCACGTCGAGCAGGCGGGTGGCATCGGCCACCGAGCGAGCCATGGGGCCGCCGGTATCGTTGCGCAGGTACAGCGGCACGATGCCGGCCCGGCTCAGCAGTCCCAGCGTGGGCCGGAAACCTACCAGCGCATTGTGCGACGACGGCCCCCGAATCGAATTGCCGGTGTCAGTGCCCAGGCCGGCCGTGCCGAAGCTAGCCGCCACGGCCGCCGCCGTGCCGCCGCTCGAGCCGGCCGGCACGTGCTCCAGGTTGTAGGGGTTGCGCGTTTCGCCCGCGAGGGAGCTAATCGTTACCATTGGGCTGAAGGCCCATTCGGCCATGTTAGACTTGGCCAGCACAATGGCGCCGGCCGCTTTCAGCGCCTTTACCATTGTGGCATCGGTGTTCGGCGCAAAGCCTTTGAGGGCTAGCGAGCCGGCCGCCGTTTGCAGGCCGGCTGTGTTGTAGTTATCCTTCACAATTAAGGCCGTGCAGTGCAGCGGGCGCAGCTTGCCGGTGCGCCGGTATTCGGCGTCGAGCTGCCGGGCCGCAGCCAGGGCTTCCGGATTGGTAACGACGATAGCGTTGAGTTGGGTAGGCTGGTCGTAGGCCGCAATGCGCGCCTGGTAGGCCCGCACGAGCTGCTCGCAGTTGCAGTCGCCCCGCCGAAGTGCCTGCTGCACCTGCTCTATCGACGCCTCCGCCACCTCAAAAGGCACATGCGCTACCGGCTGTTCGCGCGCGGCCTGCTGGCAGCTGCTACCAAACAAAGCACTCAGCAACAATAACAAAAAGAGCCGACTGGCTTGGAATAAAATGCTCATGCGGAGAAAATTTCGGTGCGGGTAGGCAAGAGCCCCAGATTGCCCGGCCGAAAATAGGCTTATTTCGTTGGGCTTGTTACCCCGGGTCGGGCATTTGGCAGGCCAGCCTGCCTTCGAGAGGCGAAAAAATCACCACTTGGCTAGCTAAACGGCACAAAAAAAGCCCCGTTCGCACGGGACTTTTGGATAGGCTACTGCCTGTTTTATTCGCGAGGTATTAGGGGCTAGTGCCCGGCCCCCGGCGCTACCTAAAGCTGCCGGCGAAAGGCCTGAAAAGCACTACCAGTTGCGACTGGTAGCGGAGCCCCCATACCGCCGTGGGCCGCGTAGAAGGCGGCCATCGCGGCCTCCAGGGCGGGCCGGTCGTGCAAGCCTACGCTGGCAAATACATCTTGGGCGGCCAACGGAGCCTCGCGGCTGCTAAGCCGGCAGGCATCAACTCCCAGCGGATGCTCCAGAAACAAGCTGGAACCATCGGCAGCCAAGTGGTCGAACTGATAGCGCCAAGCGTGCGCAAAGGAAGCAGGGCCACTTACGGGGGTGCGGGCGGTGGGCGAGAAGCCGAGGCTCCGCAGATAGGCATTGGTCATGGCACAAGTATTTAAAATATAATTATTTTACGCACAAGCACTTATATTCGTTATAATCCTACTTACGTGGCGGGCAGAGTCCTATTCCTGGCGCAGTCTACGCGGCTCGCCGCTTATCCCGATTACCCGGCGAAGCTATTGGCTAGGGTCACTTGCTTCGGCATAAGGCCCGGTACACCGTCGGCACTGGTTGGCGCACCCTGCTTATTACTCTTGCAATCTAACCCGTTGAGTAGTTACCAATCCAGCGCAGGCAACACTGGCCACCACGCAAGCCAACTCTAGCTGTGCTTGTCTTCACTAAAATAGAAAAACCCGCCTAGAATCACTCTAGGCGGGTTTAAAGTGGAGATGCAGGGATTCGAACCCTGGTCCAGACAAGGAAGCCGACGTGCTTTCTACGTGCGTATCTATGCTTGATTTTTCGAAGAAGTCCAGGCGCACATCAGGCCCTTGAACTTCCCTTATCCGCAGTTGGGTTTCGCCGCCGAATCACGGCTCTTCGACGGCTAGTTTCTACTTACGACGCTCCAGACTCCCAGGTGTAAAAACTTACCCGAGTGGAACGATGGCAGTGCGTAGTTCTAAACTAGGCAGCCATGGCGTACGAATAGTCGCCAGTTGTTGTTTGATAGATTTTTTGGCGGGAGAGCTTCCATCAACTCCCGGCACGCTTACCCGCGACTTACGCAAGCTGTCAATTCCGGTCATCCCCAAATTAGAAAGAACGAGTTCCGCGCCGAAGAGCGGGGCGCAAAGATACGCGCCTGGGCTAGTAAATGTTTTGAGACTGGCTTTTGTTCCGTTAGGAGCGCGCTGGCCGGGGCTAGCGGCGGCCCCCTTTCGCAGCCGGCCAGCGCGCGGCCTCACGCCCCGGCGGCGGTATCTTTGTGGTGTATCGACTATGGAAAATTTTGTTGTTTCGGCTCGTAAATATCGTCCGGTCACGTTTCGCAGCGTGGTGGGGCAGCAGCACGTCACTACCACGCTGCAGAACGCTATTCAGAGTCAGCATTTAGCGCAGGCGTTTCTGTTTTGCGGGCCGCGCGGGGTGGGTAAAACCACCTGCGCCCGCATCCTGGCCAAGACGATAAACTGCACCAACCTCACGCCCGAAGCCGAGGCTTGCGGCGTGTGCACCTCGTGCGTGGCGTTTCAGGAAAACGCTTCCTTTAACGTGCACGAGCTGGATGCGGCGTCGAACAACTCGGTCGAGGACATTCGCTCGCTGGTGGAGCAGGTGCGCTACGCGCCGCAACAGGGCCGCTTCAAGATTTACATCATCGACGAGGTGCACATGCTCTCGAATGCGGCCTTCAATGCCTTTTTGAAGACGCTGGAGGAGCCACCGAGCTACGCCATTTTTATTCTGGCAACCACTGAGCGCCACAAGATTATCCCCACCATCCTGTCGCGCTGCCAGATTTTTGACTTCAACCGCATCCGGGTCGAAGACATTCGGGAGCACCTGCGCTACGTGGCCACGAGCGAAGGCGTGGCGGCCGACGATGACGCCCTGCACCTGCTAGCCCAGAAAGCCGACGGTGGCCTGCGCGACGCCCTGTCGATGTTTGACCAGCAGGTAACGTTTGCCGGCAATAACTTGACCTACAAGGAGGTGGTGCAAAATCTGCACATCCTCGACTACGACTACTATTTCCGGCTGGTAGACGCGCTGCTGCGCGAAAACCTGTCGCAGGCGCTGCTGCTGCTCGACTCAGTGATGCAGCAGGGCTTTGACCTGCATAATTTTGTGGTAGGCACCGCCGAGCACCTGCGCGGCCTGCTGGTGTGCAAAGACGCCGTGACGGTGCAGCTGCTGGAAGTATCGGATAATATTCGGCAGCAGTACGTGCGCCAAGCCCAGGCCGCGCCCCTGCCTTTCCTGCTCTCGGCCCTGAACCTGGTGAGCCAGTGCGACCGCGAGTTCAAGCAAGCCAAAAACCAGCGCCTGCACGTCGAGCTAGCCCTCATGAAGCTGGCGTATCTCAATGGCGCCGTGCAGTTTGTGCGCGACCTGACGCCCGCCGCCACTGGCGAGGCTAAAAAAAAAACTAGCAGCCTAGCTAACGGCGCGGCTAGCCCGGTCCCGGCTAGTCTGCCCGCCGCTAGCCCAACTCCCAAGGCGCTACCCCTCAACGAAGCGCCCGAGACCAATGTGCCTGCCGATGGCCCTGAGCCGCTGCCCGTCGAGAGCGGCGTAGTTGAGCTGCATGCCACGCCCAGCATTGAGCCGGAGGCTAGCGAGCCCGTGACGCCGCGCCACCAGGTACGCGACACCCTCCCGCACGTCGAAACCGGCCGGCCCAGCATGCAGGGCCTGGAGCCCACCCAGCGGCCCACCGATGTGCGCCCCGGCACCATTGCGGCCCCTAGCGCCGCGCCCGCTCCGCTGCCGACCCTGCCTAAGCTGCCCAGCTTAGGCAGCCGCCTGCCTGGCCTACGCGATGTGGGCACGCCTACTGCTGCGCCCGCCGCCCGCGCCACCCCGGCCGCCGCCGAGCCAACGGCAGCACCGGCCCCCACCGGCCCGCTAGCCCCCATTGCCCCCGAGCTGCTGCAAGCCGTGTGGCAGCAGCTGGCCGAAGAGCGCCGCGCCCAGGACAAGATGAGCGAGTTTATGGTGCTGAACCGGCCGGTGGCAGCTGATGCGGGCCACGTCATCACGCTCACCGTCGATAACCCGGTGCAGGTCGTGCAGTTTAACGACTTTCGGGCCGAGTTTATGGCCGAGCTGCGGCGCCGCACCGGCCACCCGGGCCTCACGGTGCAGACGGAAGTGGCTAGTGCGGCGCCCACCGGCCGCAAGCTTTACACTTCCAACGATAAGTTTGCCTACTTGGCCGAGAAGTACCCCGCCTTGCAGGAAATGAAGCAGCGGCTAGGGTTGGATGCGGATTTTTAAGCGCTGCTGGCTGGGGCTGCTGGCCCTGGCTGGCTGCCACGCGCAAGCCCCGGCCCCACCACCCTTGCGCGTGAGCGTAGTGGGCGATGTGCTGCTGGCCCGCGCCGTGCCCGCCGCCCTGGTCCGCGATAGCGCCGCCCTGCGCCGCACCACGCGGCAGTTGTGGGCTGGCAGCCGGTACGTCATCGGTAACCTGGAATGCCCGCTCACTGACACGGCCCAGCCAGTTCACAAAGTCTTTGTTTTTCAAGCTAATCCGCACTGGGCGGCGTGGCTGCACAGCCTGGGTTTCACGCACTTTTCGCTGGCGAATAACCACACCCTCGACCAGCACCTGCTCGGCCTACGGGCCACCGCCCGCGCCGCAAAAGCGGCCCGGCTAGGGCCGCTGGGCTACCAGCCCGACTCGCTAGCCGGCTGCCTGCCCACCGTGCTCGGGGCCGATAGCAGCGTGGTGGTATTCGCTTTCTCGGCACTGCGGCAAGGCTTAGCGGGCGAGGGCTGCGTGTGCGGGCGCGACTTCGCTACGCTCTGCGAGCGGGTAGCCACGTATAAAACGCTGTTTCCGGAGCGAGCCGTGCTTGTGTACTTGCACTGGGGCACCGAATACGCCGCTCAGCCCAGCCCCGAGCAGCGCCAACAGGCGCACGACCTGCTCGATGCGGGCGCGGCGGCCGTGGTGGGCGCGCACCCGCACGTGGTGCAGCCGGTGGAGTTTTACCGGGGCCGGCCGATAGTGTACAGCCTGGGAAATTTTCTATTCGACCAGCGCGGCGGCGTTACTTCGCTGGCCGCGCAAGTCGATTTCGATTGCCGCCAGGGCTGGGTAGTGGCTACTTATTTTCGGCCGTTGCAGCTCGCTGGGGCCATTCCGCAATTGGCTGGCGCCACTAGGCAGCAATTAACGCAGCGTCTCACGCCAGCCGATGGCAGCGCCATTCTTGCCTCCGAAGCAGCTGGCTGGCTGGCCCGGCCCACCGTCCCTACTGCCAATTCGCTGCCCGCTTACTTGGTGCCGCATCTCACGCTGACCGGGCCCGGCAACAGCCGTACCACCGTGCGTCTGCGCTACCTGCCTCACCGCCGCGAGTATCAGGTGCGCGCCCGCACCGGTGATGTGGACGCTGTATTGCCGCTGGGTTTTCCACTGTACCGCCTGACGCAAGGCGACGTTGATAAGGACGGGCAGGCCGACTTGCTTATCGGTCCCATCAAACGCACGCCGCTCGATACCACAGTGCAGCGGCGGCTCTTCGTGTATAGCCTCGACAGCGCCGGGCGGTGGCAGCCGCGCTGGCGCGGTTCGCGTTTGGCGTATAAGTTATTATATTTCAAATTAATAGCTCATCAAAGACGCACCTACGTGCTTAGTCTGGAGCAGGAGCCGGACGGGCACTATTGCATCGGGCAGTATTATTGGCAAGGCTTCGGGCTGGGGTTGGTTAGCTTCAAAGAGCGGGGCCTGAGCAAGGCCGGCGCGTATCGGGCATTCGTGCACCAGTGACGGCTTCACTTACTGATTTTTAGTTATTTGCATGAATCGCAGACGTTTACTCGCCGGACTGGCAGTGTTGCTGCTGGTAGTGGCCGGCTTGGGCTATTATTGGGCGCGGCCGACTACGCCAGCTACCAAAGCCCCGGTGGCGGCCCCCGGCTCGCCGGCGCGTACTACAGTTAGCGCAGCGGATACTACGTTTCAACTTACGCGGCTAGCCGATACGACCCACGACAACGGCTTTGGGGAGCAGGTACCCATTGTGCTGACGGAGGATAAAAAGGAGCTGGCCCACCTGTACCAGCGGCCCGACATCAAGGAATACTACGCGGGCGAAGGGCCAGGCGGCGATGAACCGATGACCGCGCACCACGCCCCGCCGCCCCCGCTGAATTTCACCCAGTCGCTGGCCGGCAAGTCGTACCTCGATTTGCTGCTGCTGCGCAACGAGCTGTATGCCCGCAACGGCTACTGCTTTATGAACGCCACGGTGCGGCGCTTTTTTGATGCCAAAAAGTGGTATCGCCCGGTCTGGAACGACGAAACCTGGGTTGACGGCAAGAAAGTAGCCGCCGCCCAGCCTATCCCGGTGCCGCTGAACAAGCAGGAAGCGGCTTTTGCCCAGCAGATTCATGACCAGGAGCAACGGCTGCTAGCCCACCGCGTCGTAACCCAGAATGGCTACCCGATGCTAGCCCTCGATTTTGTGGTAAACCAACGCCAAGGTCCCTTTACCCCGGCCATGCAGCAGGTGCTGGCCCGCCACAATTTCGTGATAGTGCCCACTCGGGAGGAGCAGCTTTTTTACGGCTACGACCAGAGCGAATACGACTACACCCCCAATTTCGTCACCACTGACCTGGTGCTGCAACTGCTGCACAAGTATCTGAATGGGATTCTGAGCGATGTGGAAGAGGTGCGGCTGGTGCCCGTGGTAACCCAGCTAATGAGCCAGGGCGCCACCCAGGCGCAGGCGCTGGCCCGGCAGTGCCAGAACCCCCAGGCCCGCGACGCGGCCGACTGGGCAGCCGCCTACTACGCCATCGGCCGCAATCTCCTCACGGGCGGCCGGGCCACCGTGGCCGGGGCCTACGCCGACCAGGTGCCCAACGAGGTAGCCCACGCCACCTTAGCCGAGGGCAGCGGCTCAACCTTTTTGCAAGCCCCTGGTTTCCAATACGGCGGGCTTAAGCCGCGGGGGCTGTACACCCGCACCGATACCACGCGCCGCTACTTCCGGGCGGTGAAGTGGCTGAATACGGCCCCGGTCTTCCTGGACTCGGATGCCGGGCTGCTGCGGGCGCTGGCGCTGGCCAAAGCACTGGCCGCTAGCCCGGCCGCCACCCAGAGCTTTCAGAGCCTGACCCACGTGCTCGACGTGCTGGTAGGCGACGAAGACAACCGCTCGCTCACCCATCTGCTGCGCCTGCTGGCAACCGACTACGCCGGGCAGTCGCTCGACCAATTGACGGCGCCGGCCAAGCTGGCCAGTCTCCGCCAGGCACTGCTCGCCACTGGCACCGACCGCATCCGGCCCAAGGGGGCCGGGGCCGAAACCCGACCGGCGCTCCTGTTCACGGCCGGACGCTACACGTTTGATGGCGAGATTTTGTCGCGCCTTACCGAAGTGCTACGCGAGCCCGCCCCCAAGCGGCCATTCCCGAAGGGCCTGGATGTTTTTGCGGCCTTCGGCGACCACACAGCCGAAGACGTTCTGCTCAACCACTACCAGGAGGCCGCCCACTGGCCCGCCTACCCCGATACGCTGCGGGTAGTGCAACGGCAGTTTGCCAGCTATACCAACTGGGACCAGAATCTCTATACTAAGACTATGCAGTTGCTACTAGGGCTAAACTCGCCTCAGCCTGATACGGCTCTGCCTTACTTTGCCCGCACCCCAGCCTGGCAGCGGCGCAACCTCAGCACTGCCCTCGGCGGCTGGGCCGAGCTAAAGCACGACCTGCTGCTATACACCGAGCAGCCAATGGGGGCCGAAGGAGGCGGCCCGGATGGCGGGCCGCCCGAGCCCAATCACTTGGGTTATGTCGAACCTAACCTGCCCTTCTGGGAGCGGGCGCTGGCCCTGCTGGCGTTTCAGGACAAAACCCTGCGCCAGCTCCACGTCAATACGCCGCACCTCGATGGGCTAAACGTCAGCCTGCGCGACCTGGTAGTCAAGCTACAAAAGCTGGCCCAAAAGGAAGTAGCCCACCAACCCCTGACAACCGACGAGATGAACGACCTGGTGCACATCGGCGCGGAAGCGGAGCAGCTTCTCATTGAAATTCTCAAAACTGCTCAGCTACCTGACCGCGAGCGCCATATGGGTCAGGTAGCCGACGTATACAGCTTCAATGATACGGCGCTGGAAGAAGCCGTCGGAGCAGCCGATGCGCTCTATGTGGTAGTGCCCATTAACGGTACGGCGGTGCTGGCGCGCGGGGCCATTTTCAGTTACTACGAGTTTCCCAGCACTACCCGCCTCACCGACGAAGAGTGGAAAGCGCGACTGAGCAAACAAGCCCCGCCCCGCCCCACCTGGCTGCGCGACCTGATAGTACCGGTACCCGCGCTCAACAAGAATAGTAATGCTGACTACGCAGGCTCCCTCAACCTGCCCCAGGGAAAATAGCTGGGCTACAACACCTGCCCCAGCCCAAACAATACCGTGAATACTAAGGTGCTCAGCGCCATTTGCTTGAGCAAGGGGTCGAGCCGCATTGACTCCTGGCGCTGCCACACTTGCAGGCCGTTGAAAGCGAACAGTGGCAGGCTGAGCACAAACAGCCACTGCCAGGGCGAGTGGTAGGTGAGCGCTACGTAAAGCACCGCGCAGCCCACGCCCAGCAGCAGCAGCAGCCAGTGATAGCGCCGGGCGTGGCCCGGCCCCAGCCGCACCGGCACCGTAATTTTGCCAGCTAGCTTATCCGACACAATGTCGCGGATGTTGTTGACGTTCAGCACCGCCGTGGCAAAGCACCCTAGCGCGGCCGCCGGCAGCAGCACCGTCAGTGGCAGGGCGTGGGCTAGGGTATGCTCCTGCGAGTAGGCCTGCAAGAAGTAGGTGCCACACACGCCCACGATACCAAAAAACAGAAATACTGATAGGTCGCCCAGCCCGGCGTAGCCATACGGATTGCTGCCCGCCGTGTAGTTCACTGCCGCCCAGATGGCAGCTAGCCCTAGCACGAAAAACGCCAGCAGCACCCACGCGCCGGCTAGCCCCAGCGCCAGCAGCAGCAGCGCAACACCGCTCAGCAGGGCCGCCGCGCCGAAGCCCCACATGGCGCGCTTCATCTCGGCTGGCGTGATGGCGCCGCTCTGCACGGCGCGCTGCGGGCCCTGCCGGTGCACGCTGTCGGCCCCATTTTGCGAGTCGCCGTAGTCGTTGGCGAGATTGCTCAGGATTTGGAGCAAGATGGTGGTGAGGGCGGCCAGCGCCACCACCGGGCCATTAAAATGCCCGGTAGCCTTCGCCAGAAAGCCGCCGGTGAGGATGCTAGCCAGCGCCAGCGGCAGCGTGCGCGGGCGAAACGCGGAAATCCAGGGGGACATAAACAGTGAGCAATTAGCGGTTATCAGAGAACAATCAATAAAAAGAACGTCATGCTGAGCTTCGCGAAGCATCTCACTCGCGCCGCTAGGGTTGCTATCCTAACGATTCAGGCAAGATGCTTCGCGAAGCTCAGCATGACGTTCTTTTTATCCAAAAGACCTGGGTTACTTCGTGATGGCTGCTACCAGCTCGGGGTCGCTGGGCTTCACCTTCGACGGGTAGAAGGCTACCACGTGGCCTTTCTCATCGACCAGGTACTTGCAGAAATTCCAGTTCGGAGCTTCGCCCACGGCGCCATTTTTCGACTTGTCGGCCAAGAACTTATAAAGCGGCTGGGCATCGTCACCCTTTACCGGCGCGGTGTCAAAAAGCGGGAACGTCACGCCGTAGTTCTTCTCGCAAAACGAGGCTACTTCGGCATTCGAGGCTAGCTCCTGGTTGAAGCTGTTGCTCGGGAAGCCCAGCACGGTCACTTTGCCGGCGTATTTCTTCGAGAGCTCCTCCAACTCCTTGTATTGCGGAGTGAAGCCGCACTTCGAGGCGGTATTCACGATGAGGATTTTCTTGCCCTTGTACTTGCTCAGCTTTACTTCCTTCCCGTCGATAGTCTTCACGGTGTAATCGTACACGGTGCCAGGGTTGGCGGCGGTTTCGGTGGGGTGCATGGGCGCGGGGCGATGGGTGGTGAAAGCCAAACCCAGCGACGCGGCAGCGGCCAGGGCCAGAACGGAGAATTTCATGATAAGCAGTAAATTAAAGACGTGAAAGCTGCTGATAACCAACAACCGGGCCGGAGGTTTGGCCGGGTTTAAGGCCGGGTGCCGGGTGCCGGCGCCGGGGGCGTGCCCGTAGCGGGCGCCGGGGCGGGCGTGGCACCGGTATTGAGCAAGTCTACCAGGTTGAGCGGGGCTAGCTCGGCGGTATCGCCGGGCTGCACGGCCCGCACGGTGTCGCGGATGGCCCGCACGATGTACTTATTGGCCGGGCCTTTGAGGCTCACCGAATAATTGAGGTTATCACGCTGGCCGGGCGTTATCAGGCCCTTGTCCTGCATAATGTCGGCGATAAAGCGGAAAAACCAGCGCGTGGTGCCGCGCAGCTCGCCGTATTTATTGAACGACTCGCGGTAGTACTTAGGCTTGGGGATGATGCTAGCCAGGTAGATGCATTCGCCCAGGTTGAGCTCGCTGGGCCGCTTGGCGTAGTAAAAAAGGGCCGCCTCCCGAATGCCATACACGCCGCGCTTGCCGCTGGGCCAGCGGTAGGCGGTAGGCCCCCACTCCACGATGTTAAGGTAAATCTCAAACATGCGCTCCTTGGTGAGCGTGTGCGTATCGGCCACCAGCCAGTTTTCAATGAGCCACACCATCAGCATTTCCTCAGCCTTGCGGCCCACGGTCTTTTCGCGGCTCAGAAATACGTTCTTCACCAGCTGCATGCTCAGGGTGCTGCCGCCGCGCGCAAAGCGCTTTTCCTTGATATCCTGGATGGCCGCGTTCACGAAGGCCTTTTCCATAAAGCCATGATGCCGAAAGAATTGCGGGTCCTCAGTAGTCTGGATGACGGCCGGCATGAAGGGCGATACCTCGGCGAAGGGCGTAAAATCGGGGTTGCTCGGCCCCACCAAAAAGGTGCGCAGCGAGTCTCCCTTGTCGTTGTAGGCCGTGAAGGGAAACTCACGCTCCAGCATACTCAGGTCCTCGGCCCCGAAGTGCGTGATGCTGAAATCCTTGCTTGGCTGCAGCGACGAGGTTAAGTGCAGGCTATCGACCCTGGCCAGGTCCACGTCGGCCCGCAGGTGGTAGGCGAGCGTGCCAGTGCCCGCCGTGCCGGCCACCACGTCGAACATGCCCTCGGGCAGCGAGTTGAAGAAGGCGTTGGTGGCCGTGGGGTCCGAATCTATTTTCAGATTTACCGCTAGCTTGGGCTTGAGGCGCACCGCGATTTCAGGGTGAAAGACGAGCTGATTGAGCACGGCGCGCGTGCCGGGGTCGAGCGACACGGTGCCGCGGCCCAGCGTAGCCACGAAGTCGAGCTGGCCCCGATGCACCACGATGTCTTCCGAAGACAGCCGCTTGTGAAAGAAGCTGAAATTGCGGGCCGCCACCGAGCCGCGCACCGTAAGCTGCCCGCCCGTCTGGTCGTCGGCCTTAAAATCCTTGCCGGTCAGCTGCACCCGAATGGTATCGAACGACACCAGTGCGCCAAACTTGCGCGGCACGTAGGGCACTTGCACCGAGCCATTTACCCCGAATAAGCGCAGGTTCAGCGCATCGTCGCTAGGCTCAATGGTGCCGCTCACGCCCAGCTCATTCACCACCGAGTCGACGCTGGCCGTGAGGCGCCCCTGCACCTGGCCCTCGTCAATGCTGAGGCGCGGCATGGTAAGCTGCACGCGGTGGTGGGGGCTGGCGTAGCTCACCACAAACTGCCGAAAATCGGCCGCGCCCGGCACGTTGCCGAAGGTGGCGTCGAGCACTTGGTTGAGCAACAGGCCATAGTTGCGACCGTGCGCGGTGTCGCGCGCCACCGGGGCCGGCCCTTTTTTCTTCAGCAAAAAAGAAAAATTGTTGCCGCCCCGCGCATCCTTGTGCGCCGTGAGGTGGGCCTGGTCAATCTGCAACTCACTGAACACCGGCCGGCCCGCGAACAGCGAGCGCAAACTCAGGCCCGCTTGCAGCCGGCGGGCAGTAAGCAAAGTATCGCCGGCGGCCGCGCGGCCCGCCGCCGCAGTGGGCACCAGGCTCATCCCGCCGATTTCGACGGTTTTCAGGCCCGTAAAGCGGGCCCGGCCCAGCGTGAGCGTCACCGGGTATTTCGCCTCAACTTTGGCTTTCACCTGCACCAGCGCGTAGTTGAGCAGCTGCTGGCGCTTCCACAAAAAGACCACCAAGGCTAGCAGCAACACCGCCAGCAGGCCGCCCAGGGCGTAAATAATTCGTTTTTTAGCAAGGGCGGATACGCGCATGCCCGCAAAGTTACCCGGTCAGCGGTTTCTGGTTTCGGCTTTTTACTCCGAAGACTGCGGTTTTACGCACATTTTCAATGGCGCCTCCGTTGGCCGCCGGCTAGGCTAGCCCGCTCCACGCTTGCTTAAGCGCTAGTTTTGCGGGTGCAACCCAGCCTGCGTGCTCCTCTTTATGCTAACTGCCCTTTCGCCGCTCGACGGCCGCTACCAACGCCAAACCGCCCCGCTAGGCCCATATTTCTCCGAACTGGCGCTGATGCGCTACCGGGTACGGGTCGAAGTCGAGTACTTTATTGCCTTGTGCCAGCTGCCGCTGCCGCAGTTGGCGGGCGTACCGGCCAGCGTGTTTCCGGCGCTGCGAGGGCTCTACGAGCAGTTTAGCGAAGCTGAGGGACTAGCCATTAAAGCCCACGAAGCCGTGACCAACCACGACGTGAAGGCGGTAGAATATTACCTGCGCGACGAGTTCAAGAAGCTCAACCTGAGCAATTATCTCGAATTCATTCACTTCGGCCTCACCTCGCAGGATGTCAACAACACCGCCATTCCGCTCAGCCTGAAAGATGCCATGACCGACGTGCTGCTGCCGCGCTTCGCGGCCATGCAGCAGCAGCTAGCCAGCCTAGCCGCGGGCTGGGCCACGGTGCCCATGCTGGCCCGTACCCACGGCCAGCCCGCCTCTCCCACCCGCTTGGGCAAGGAATTAGAAGTATTCGTGGCCCGGCTGGTTGGCCAGGTGGCGCTGCTCAACCAGGTGCCCTACGCGGCCAAGTTTGGCGGAGCTACGGGCGGCTTCAATGCCCACTTTGTGGCGTATCCGACCCACGACTGGCACGCCTTTGCCGATGATTTCGTGAACGAGAAGCTGGGGCTAGCCCGCACGTTTCCGACCACCCAGATTGAGCCATATGATAACTTGGCGGCTTTCTGCGACGGCTGGAAGCGCCTGAATACCATTCTTATCGACTTGTGCCGCGACGTGTGGCAATATATTTCGCTCGGGTATTTCAAGCAGACGCTCAAGGCGGGCGAAGTAGGCTCGTCGGCCATGCCGCACAAAGTCAACCCCATTGATTTTGAGAATGCCGAAGGCAACCTAGGCGTGGCCAATGCGCTGCTCGAGCACTTTGCCGCCAAACTGCCCATCTCGCGCCTCCAGCGCGACCTCACCGACTCCACGGTGCTGCGCAACCTGGGCGTACCGCTCGGGCACATCCTCATCGCGCTCGGGGCCATCGGGCGGGGCCTGGGCAAGCTGGCGCTCGACGAAAGCGCCCTGGCCCGCGACCTCGACCAGAACTGGGCCGTGCTGGCCGAGCCTATCCAGACCATCCTGCGGCGCGAAAACTACCCCGACCCCTACAATGCCCTCAAGCAGCTCACGCGCACCGGCGAGGCCATTTCGGCCGCCACGCTAGCCCGCTTTGTGGAAGAACTGGCGGTGCCTGAAAATGTAAAAGCTGAACTGCGCGCCCTCACGCCGAGCGGCTACGTGGGGCGATAAGCCTGGCGGAGCGTGCTATTTTTACTGTTTGTTTGATTCCCTGCTTCTCCGTGGCTCAACTTCTTCACGACATCCCCGTTTGCCCCGATTGCCGTTTCTTTCGCGGTGACCTGCCCTGCCGTCCTAATAAAGAACACGACTACATGTGCGGCGACTGCCCGGTGTATGAGCCGGTTACGAAGCGTATTCTGCTCATTAAGCTCGGGGCCATCGGCGATGTTATCCGCACTACGCCGCTGCTGCGGCGGCTGCGGCAGGAGTATCCGGGCTGCTACATCACCTGGCTTACCCTCACGCCGGCCATCCTGCCGCAGGGGCAGATTGAGGAGATATTGAAGTTCGACTATGCCAGTGCCTTGCAGTTGCAAGCCCGGCAGTTCGACATCGCCATCAATCTCGATAAGGAGAAGGAAGCCTGCGCGCTGCTGCTCAATGTGCAGGCTTCCAGCAAGTTTGGCTACACGTTGCGCCCCTACGACGGCGTGCCGTGGCCCATCAACGAGCTAGCCGACCATAAGTATCTTACCGGTGTCTTCGACCAGCTGAGCCTGGGCAATACCAAGCCCTACGTGCAGGAGATTTTCGAGCTCTGCGGCTTTGACTTCCGGGGCGAGGAGTACGTGTTTGACACGCACGATGACAAAGGCTACGATTGGCGCCAGCTGCCGCCCGCCAGCGCCGGCCCGCGCATCGGCCTCAACACCGGCTGCGGCGACCGCTGGACCACTCGCCTCTGGAGCACTGAGAAGTGGATTGAATTGATAACCAAGCTACAAACTGCCGGCTATGCGCCGGTATTATTGGGCGGCGAGGCCGAGCACCCGCGCAACCTGGAGCTGCAAGCCGCCACCGGCGCCACCTACCTCGGTACGTTTCCCCTCCCCCAATTCATCAACCTGATGAACCAGATGCAAGGCATCGTGACGCAGGTGACGATGGGTATGCACATTAGCATTGCGCTGCGCAAGCCCACGATTTTGATGAATAATATCTTCAACCCACACGAATTTGACCTCTACGGCCGGGGCCAGCTCGTGCAGCCCAATAAGCAGTGCGTATGCTTCTACCGCGGCACCTGCCGGCTAGGCACCAGCTGTATGGAAGACCTGCCGGCCGAAAAAGTGTTTGGGGCAGTAGTAGAGAGCGTGCCGCTAGCCATACCGAGCTAGCATTAGCTGGCCACCAGGTGCACAACGGCAGGCTAGCGCTTGTCTTCTGCCCGCGCCACCTCTTTGAGCGCGGCCACCATCACTTCCCACGAAAACTTTTTGGCTTCCTGACGCACGCCGGCCGCGAAGGCATCCTCGCGGTTGTGCGTGTAAAAATCAACCAGTGCGTCGGCAATGGCCCCGGCTGTGGGCGGCACCACATACCCTACCACGCCGGCCGGAATCAGCTCGGCTAGCCCACCTACGTCGGTCACCAGCATGGGCCGGCCAAAGTGATAGGCCACCTGCGACACGCCGCTCTGAGTGGCATTCTTGTAGGGCTGAATAACAAGGTCGGCGGCGCTGAAGTAGTCGGCCACGCGCTCATTCGGAATGAAATCGGTGGCGCGTACCAACTGGCTTTCGAGGGCGTATTTTTTGATGAGCGCTTCGTAGGGTGCGGCATCTTCGTAAAACTCGCCGGCAATGATGAGCTTCACCGGCAGGGCGGCCACGCGGGCATCGGCCAGGGCTTCGAGCAAGATATCCAGGCCTTTATACGCGCGGATAAACCCGAAAAACAGCACGTAATGAAACTCCGACGCCAAGCCCAGCGCGGCTAGGGCCTCCGTTTTGGGCCGGGCCGGGCCAAAGTTGTCGTAGAGTGGGTGCGGCCGGTAGAGCGCGGGCTTTCGGCCAAAGCCCAGGCGCTGCAAATCGGCCAGCACAGCGCGGCTCATGGTCACGAAGCCATCGCAGGCGCTCAGGAAATAGCGCGTGAGCGGGCCATCGCCGGGGCGCTTCTCGTGCGGAATCACGTTGTCGGTAATAGCCACCACGCGGGTGTGGCCATTGCCGCGCGCCAGCCGCGCCACCGTGCCCAGCGCCGGGCCCATAAATGGCAGCCAAAACCGAAATACCACCAAATCAGGCCGCTCGCGCCGCAGCCGCTGACCCACGGCCAGCCACGACAGTGGATTTACCGAGTTCAGGCTGACTTCAATGTCGAGGTCGGCTGGCCCTGCTTCGGTGCTGAGCTGCGTTTGGCCAGGAAACAGAAAATCAGGGTACTGCAGCGAAAACGTAATGATGCGCACCTCATCGCCCGCCGCGCGGAAAGCCCGCGCCAGGCGCTCATTGTAGGTGGCTAGCCCGCCGCGCAGCGGGTAAGCCGGGCCGATGATGACCACTTTCATCGCAGGGTTTCGCGGACCAGGTAGTCGTTGCGACGCGGGCCGTTGAGCTGCACCATCTCGGCCAGAAACCCGGCCAAAAATAGCTGCACCCCAATTATAACTGCCACCAGCGACAGAAAAAACAGTGGCTGCTCGGTCACGTTGCGCGCCCGCAGGTTGTGCAGCGACAGCCACACCTTCTCGCCCGTGAGCCACAACGTGAGTATCATGCCCAGGAAAAAGGAAAGCGTGCCCAGCGTACCAAAAAAGTGCATCGGCCGCCGCCGAAACCGACTCACGAAGGTGATGCTAGCCAAGTCGAGAAAGCCGTAGATGAAGCGCTCCAGCCCAAACTTGGTTACACCGTACTTGCGCTCCTGGTGCTGCACTATTTTTTCACCTATCTTCCTGAAGCCCGCCCACTTAGCAATGACCGGGATGTAGCGGTGCATCTCGCCGTAGACCTCGATGCTCTTTACCACGCGCTGGTCATAGGCCTTGAGGCCACAGTTAAAATCGTGCAGCTGAATGCCTGAAATTGCCCGCGTAGCCCCGTTAAACAGCTTGGTCGGAATGGTTTTAGAGAGCGGGTCATAACGCTTTTGCTTCCAGCCGCTTATCAGGTCGTAATCATCCTCGGTTATCATGCGGTAGAGCTCGGGTAACTCTTCGGGCGAGTCTTGCAGGTCGGCATCCATGGTGCACACCACCCGGCCGCGCGCCGCGCTGAAGCCCACGTTCAGCGCCGCCGACTTGCCGTAGTTGCGATTGAAGCGAATACCACGCAAGGCCATGTCTTGGCCCGCCAGCGCCTCAATTACTACCCACGAATCGTCGGTCGAGCCGTCGTCAATCAGAATAACCTCGTAGGAAAGGCCCCGCGCCGTGAGCACGCGCTGAATCCAGCGCGTGAGCTCGGGCAAGGATTCGGCTTCATTGAGCAGGGGAATAACGATGGAAAGCTCCACCGGAAAGCTGGCAGCTAGCTTATTCAAACTCGGGTTTGGGATTTTTAACAAAGGCGGCCGCTATTAAGCTGATAATCAATCCTAAGACAAGAGTACCTACTACGGCAAAAATCAACATAAAAGGCCCAGTCGTGAACTTGGCTGACATTGCCATCGCCTGGTCTATTTGCGCATCCGACATGGTGCCTTTGGCTTCCATATCGGCCCGCGCCTTGTCCATCACGCGTGTCATCATTTCGGGGTCTACAAACGTGGTGTAGACATACGTGAATGCCGCACTCAACAACCCTACTACACCAGCTACTGTCATGCCGACACCTAGGCCCTGACCGTAATTCATAAATCCGGCATTTTGCTCTTTAAAGCTGCGCATCGCCAGAATAATGCCCACCACCAGCACCGCCATTGTCAAAAAGCGCACGGCCGCGTTTTGCTCCAGATGCAAGGCGTAGATACCAAACGAAACGATGACGCTCACTAGGCCGGTGAGCAGGCCATACCGCCCACCCACGGCGGCAGTAGAAACAGAAGGCGTAGCAGTTTGCATGATACAATAGGAAAAGAGGTGAAAGAAGCTACTTGCGCAAAAATATACCACTCGGCACCGCCAGCAGCAGGCCCAGCAAAATAGTCCACGTAAATGTACCCCTAGCCAAGTCATTCACTGACAAGGCACCTGCTTGCGCCAACTCCTGTTTTTCAAAAGCGGCGTTGCGCTTTTCCTTGGGTCGCAGCCGCTGCTGCACCTTAGTTATTTCAATCAGCTCGCTGCGGTTACGGGCCAGTTCTTGCTCGCCCACGGTGTGGGCCAACGCCCACACGCTGGCGGCGGCCATGCTGGCGGCCAGCAGTACGGTCAGGCCGCCCACGGCCAGGGTCCGGCCCACGCCAGGCCGGGCCGGCGCTAGCTTATAGCGCAAAAACCACTGGCTGCCCGCCGCCACGAAGGGCACCACCAGCAGGCCCATTATCTGCTTGGGACTGAATGGATTATTACCCGACCACTGCAAAAAAAGCAGCCAGGCGGCACACACTAGCCCGGCTCCCACGCCAAAGCGCAGCCCCAACTGCCCCACTAGCCCTGGGGCAGCTGCCCCCCTGACACTGGCACTACCTTTTAAATCTTCTGGCTGCATAACCTACAAATCGGCCCGCAAGATACGGCTCGTTGGGGCGCCCCCTTGCTGGCTAGGCTGCGGCCAGACTCGCGCCGGTGCGCGACCGGCCAAAGCGTAGCAACAGTGCTTCGGCCAACAGGCAAGCCAAGGCTAGCAGCAGGCAATAGCGCCAAAGCGGCTGGCCGGTTTGCTCGGCGCGGTAGCGCGCTACCGTTTCGGGCTGCGCGCCGCCCTCCAGCACCCGTACATTGGGGTGGTTGGAGCCAAGCAGCTGCCGCAACTCCGCCGCGGAGTAAGCCGCCAGTTCCGATTCACGCTTATCCGCGTTAAAGGCTAGCGTTGTCAGCACCTTGCCTTGTTTGGTTAAGTTGTAAAAGCCTGGGGTTGTCAGGCCAGTCGGCACATCTAAGTGCAGTTGCCCCCCGAGCAGGCGCTGCGCCGGAATATAGGTTAGGCTGTCGCGCACCAGGCGGTAGCTAGCCTCATCGGCAGTGCGGCTGGCAGCCAGCGGCACCGGTAAGGTCAAGGCGGGCGTGCTGAGCCGATAAGCTAGCGGCTGGTCGCTGTGGTAACTAAGCATTGCCAACCGGTAAAGCACCGGTACAAAGAGCGAATGCATTGTGAAGTCGGAATACTCTTTTGCAAAGGGCGCCGCAAATACATACGCGTGCCCGGCCCCGCTGCTGAACTCGGTGAGGAAGCCATCGCCGTCGCGCAGCCGCAGAATATCGGTGCCTCCGCGACCTAGCCGCACTACGGCAGTTACAGTTGGCATCACTACTTGCCGTGGCTGCGCCCCTAGCACGTCTTTAAAGAATGGATTGCTTGCGCTAGGCATAGCTACCTCCTGCCGCGCCGCGCCGCTGGCACTCGGCGTTTCCCACTGCTCTCCCCCAATTCCCAACGCCCGGAATATTTCGTGGTAAGAAGTTCGAGCGGACGGGCTAGCCGGTGGCACTACCACTACGCATTTACCCCGCCGCACCACGGCCGCCAGCGCCTCGCGCAACCCAGTATCTACTTGGGGCACTTCGCGCAGCAACACCAAGTCAGCCCGCCGCATCTCGTCGTAATTCACCGATTGAGGCTTAGCGAACGAGTACGTAAATAATGGCTCACCCGCATATGCCTGTTGCGCAACAGGCTCGGGCCCTATTTCCAGCACCCGAATGGCGGCGGCCGGCTGCAAGGTGAAATAGTAAGTATTATCAAAAATCACGGGAGCATCACCAGTCAATACTTGCCCTAGCGCCAGGTTGGCATTCGGCAGTTGTACCTGAGTTGTTACCTCGCTAGCTTGGCCAGCACCCACTGTCACTTGAAAAGTAGCCACTTGCTGCGTTCCCAGCAATATTTTCACCGGGCAAGCAGCTACCGCTTCGCTACCGCCATTGCGTAACCTAATGTGCAACCCAACATTAGTATGCGCGCGCACAAAGGCATCATTCAGCCACACACTATCTACATAAATATTACCGGCCGGTCGTGCCACTTGCGGGACCAATACCACCTCTCCGCCCCGCCGAATGTGCTGCCACAGTTGTGGATTTGCCTCATTTTTCTGAAAGTCACTAAATAAATAGAGCGGTCCTTGCTGCTCATCCTGCAAAGCGTCGCGCACGGTCGTCGCCCCCCAACCCACCTGTCTCCCCGCCGCGACCTGGCTAGCCACCGCATCCCTATATGCTGCCTCACTTAAACTATTGCCCCGCTGCCCCAGAAGCTTGAAATGAGCGCTGGATACGTAATTTTTACCCAAGGTAATGGCACCAGCCGCTGCTTCCTGCGCCACATGCGACTGCACCATTCCAGCGGCTTGCATACTACCTGAATTATCAACCAGCACGTTAACTGTTTCTCCAACAGTCTTAACCGCATTATCAGCTACCGGAATAAAAGGCTGACAGAACAGCAAAACCAAGGCCACTACTGCTAATACCCGCGTTAATAACACCAGTAACTCCTGCAACCGGCGTCGACGCATGGTGGTCAGCTCAACCTCTCTAATAAAGCCAGTATTAGTAAAAAATATTCGTTGCGGCCGCCTCAGTTGCAACAGATGAATAGTGATAGGAATACATATGGCCAATAATCCCCACAAAAAACCTGGATATACGAACTGCATTCGCTTGTAATCTTACCTGACTGTATACGCTAGGCTAGAACTACAAAACTACCCGTTTTATTCACCTTGATGCTGAATTAAATTCTAACGTGATTTTTCGCAATAATTGCACAGCCGACGTAATCATGGATTAAGAATGCTCATTGCAGAAATTCTGCAGTAGAGATAAACGCAAGAGTCCTCCTGCTAGCGCTGGTGAAAGCGAAGCAGGAGGACTCTTGTTGCAAAAAAGTTGGCGGCGACCGACTCTCCCACCGGTGAGGGCAGTACCATAGGCGCACCGGGGCTTAACGACTCTGTTCGGAATGGGAAGAGGTGAACACCCGGGCTAAAGCCACCATTGCTGGCGTTACTGGTCGTGTTCAGGGACCAATAGCAAAACCGTTGACATAAGGGAAAAGAAAAAGAAGTAGAAAGCTAGTGGGCCAAGCGTAAGTCCTCGGTTCCTTAGTACGGCTCAGCTATGCTGTTTCCAGCTTTACACCTGCCGCCTATTTACGTGGTCGTCTACCACGAACCTTTCATTGGGATGACTCATCTGGAGGTGAGTTTCGCACTTAGATGCTTTCAGCGCTTATCTGCTCCCAGCGTAGCTACCCGGCGCTGCCCCTGGCGGGACAACCGGCGCACCAGCGGCTGGTCCAACTCGGTCCTCTCGTACTAAAGTCAGGTCCTCTCAATCATCCAACGCCCACCACAGATAGGGACCGAACTGTCTCACGACGTTCTGAACCCAGCTCGCGTGCCACTTTAATCGGCGAACAGCCGAACCCTTGGGACCTTCTCCAGCCCCAGGACGTGACGAGCCGACATCGAGGTGCCAAACCTCCCCGTCGATATGAGCTCTTGGGGAGATCAGCCTGTTATCCCCGGCGTACCTTTTATCCTTTGAGCGATGGCCCTTCCATGCGGAACCACCGGATCACTATATCCGTCTTTCGACCCTGCTCGACTAGTCAGTCTCACAGTCAAGCCCACTTCTACTATTGCGCTCTACATCCGGTTACCAAGCGGATTGAGTGGACCTTTGAAAGCCTCCGATACGCTTTTGGAGGCGACCACCCCAGTCAAACTACCCAGCAGCCACTGTTCTCTTGCAAAGCAAGAGTTAGGCAACAGGCACAGTAAGGGCGGTATTTCAACGTTGGCTCCACGAGAGCTAGCGCCCCCGCTTCGACGCCTCCCGCCTATGCTACACATACTGAACCCATCACCAATGGCAACCTATAGTAAAGGTGCACGGGGTCTTTCCGTCCCGTGGCGGGTACTCGGCATCTTCACCGAGACTACAATTTCACCGAGCTCACGGCTGAGACAGCACCCAAATCGTTACACCATTCGTGCAGGTCGGAACTTACCCGACAAGGAATTTCGCTACCTTAGGACCGTTATAGTTACGGCCGCCGTTTACTGGGGCTTCGATTCAAGCCTTCGCCTTGCGACTAAGCTCCCCTCTTAACCTTCCAGCACCGGGCAGGTGTCAGGCCTTATACGTCCGCTTACGCGTTAGCAAAGCCATGTGTTTTTGTTAAACAGTCGCTTGGGTCTTTTCACTGCGGCTTCTCTATCGCTAGAGGAAGCGTCCCTTCTCCCGAAGTTACAGGACCATTTTGCCGAGTTCCTTGGCCGTGATTCACTCGAGCGCCTCAGGATGCTCTCCTTGACTACCTGTGTCGGTTTGCGGTACGGGCCGAGCTAGGATACAACGTTTAGCAGCTTTTCTTGGCAGTCCTTAGGTACACTATCCACGTGGCCCGAAGGCCGTGTGGTACTATCACCTTTCCCCTAAGTCGGCGTACTTAACTACCATCTCAATAGGTACGGGCTTTAACGAGCACTTCCGTCCGCTCGCGGTACTTTCATTCCTGCGTCCCTGCATCACTTCCTAGTCCGGGGGCCAGAATATCAACTGGCTTGCCATCGGGTACACCTGTCGGCTCTCCCTTAGGTCCCGCCTAACCCAATTCCGATTAGCGTTGAATTGGAAACCTTAGTCTATCGGCGAATAGGTTTCGCACCTATTTTATCGTTACTCATGCCTACATGTGCTTTTCTGGACGCTCCACCATGCCTGACAGCACGGCTTCGCCGCAACCAGAATGCTCCCCTACCACTTACACAAAGTGTAAATCCCGCGCTTCGGTGCCTAGCTTGATGCCCGCGTATTATCGATGCCCGGTCGCTCGACCAGTGAGCTGTTACGCACTCTTTAAAGGAATGGCTGCTTCCAAGCCAACCTCCTGGCTGTCAAAGCAACTGGACCTCCTTTGTTCAACTTAGCTAGAACTTAGGGACCTTAGCGGCGGGTCTGGGTTCTTTCCCTCTCGGCCGGGGACCTTAGCACCCCAGGCCTCACTGCCGTGTATGAATTTGCTGGCATTCGGAGTTCATCAGGATTCGGTAGGCTCTGACACCCCCTAGTCCTATTGGTAGCTCTACCTCCAGCAAACCTAACCACGACGCTGTACCTCAATACATTTCGGGGAGTACGAGCTATTTCCTAGTTTGATTGGCCTTTCACCCCTACCCTCAAGTCATCCAAATCCTTTTCAACGGAAACTGGTTCGGACCTCCACAGCGTGTTACCGCTCCTTCATCCTGCTCAAGGGTAGCTCACTAGGTTTCGCGTCTACCCCCACTGACTACGCGCCCTATTCAGACTCGCTTTCGCTGCGGCTGCGTGTATCTATACACTTAACCTTGCCAGTGAGGAGTAACTCGTAGGCTCATTATGCAAAAGGCACGCTATCAGGGTATTGACACCCCTCTAACTGCTTGTAAGCACACGGTTTCAGGTTCTTTTCACTCCGCTATCCGCGGTTCTTTTCACCTTTCCCTCACGGTACTGGTTCACTATCGGTGTCTCAGGAGTATGTAGCCTTAGCGGATGGTGCCGCTCGCTTCAGACGGGGTTTCTCCGGCCCCGCCCTACTCAGGGTATCGCTACCGTGAATCAGAAATGTCACTTACCGGGCTCTCACCGTCTCTGGCGTGTTTTCCCACACACTTCAGTTATCTCGATTCAATCAGATGTTGCGACCCTACAACCCCACAGCGGCCGTAACCGCCGTGGTTTGGGCTCCTCCCCGTTCGCTCGCCACTACTTGGGGAATCATGGTTATTTTCTTTTCCTGCCGGTACTGAGATGTTTCAGTTCCCGGCGTTTGCCCCAGTCCAATACAGGAGTGGTCATCGGTCTTCAACCGATGGGGTTGCCCCATTCGGAAATCTCGGGATATAACGGGTATGTGCCCCTCCCCCGAGCTTATCGCAGCTTATCGCGTCCTTCCTCGCCTCTGAGACCCTAGGCATCCCCCGTGTGCTCTTGCTTACTTCTCGCTTGCGATTCTCTACACTCGAAGTGTAGGAGAACTGTGCATCCGTCTGTGACGGACACACCCGCTTTGTACTTCTCTTTCTTGTTTTCCCTTACGTCAAAGAACGTTTACTACCCAATCGGTAGCAATTGTGGAATAGCTGAATTACTTCAGGCTAAACCAAACTCTTACTTAGTATAAGATGGCAGAGTGGGCCTGCGTGGACTCGAACCACGGACCTCTACATTATCAGTGTAGCGCTCTAACCACCTGAGCTACAAGCCCAACATACCAAGTTTTATTATTTGAATGATGGAAAAGACGCGTGGTATAGTACCACGTAACATTTTTGAACTCACGAGTCGAGATTGCTCCAGAAAGGAGGTGATCCAGCCGCACCTTCCGGTACGGCTACCTTGTTACGACTTAGCCCTAATTACCTGTTCTACCCTAACTGGCTTCGTTGCGGAGCACCAGCTTCAGGTCTACCAGACTTTCATGGCTTGACGGGCGGTGTGTACAAGGCCCGGGAACGTATTCACCGCGCCATGGCTGATGCGCGATTACTAGTGATTCCAGCTTCACGGAGTCGAGTTGCAGACTCCGATCCGAACTGAGAACGGCTTTTCGAGATTGGCATCTGGTCGCCCAGTAGCTACCCGCTGTACCGTCCATTGTAGCACGTGTGTCGCCCTAGGCGTAAGGGCCATGATGACCTGACGTCGTCCCCGCCTTCCTCACTGCTTGCGCAGGCAGTCTGGCTAGAGTCCCCACCATTACGTGCTGGCAACTAACCATAGGGGTTGCGCTCGTTGCGGGACTTAACCCAACACCTCACGGCACGAGCTGACGACGGCCATGCAGCACCTTGCTTTGTGTCCCGAAGGAAAGGCTCATCTCTGAGCCGGTCACGCGCATTCTAGCCTAGGTAAGGTTCCTCGCGTATCATCGAATTAAACCACATGCTCCACCACTTGTGCGGGCCCCCGTCAATTCCTTTGAGTTTCACCGTTGCCGGCGTACTCCCCAGGTGGGATACTTATCGGTTTCCCTAAGCCACGGACAATCTTTAGCCCGCAGCGAGTATCCATCGTTTACGGCGTGGACTACCAGGGTATCTAATCCTGTTCGCTCCCCACGCTGTCGTGCCTCAGCGTCAGTAACAGCCTAGTCAGCTGCCTTCGCAATCGGGGTTCTGGACCGTATCTATGCATTTCACCGCTACTCGGTCCATTCCGCCAACCTCGTCTGTACTCAAGCCTCGCAGTATCCAGGGCAGTTCCGTTGTTGAGCAACGGGCTTTCACCCCGGACTTACAAGGCCGCCTACGCACCCTTTAAACCCAATAAATCCGGACAACGCTCGCACCCTCCGTATTACCGCGGCTGCTGGCACGGAGTTAGCCGGTGCTTATTCTGCAGGTACCGTCATCACTGCTCACGAGCAGCTTATTCTTCCCTGTCAAAAGCAGTTTACGACTCAGAAAGCCTTCGTCCTGCACGCGGCATGGCTGGGTCAGGCTCTCGCCCATTGCCCAATATTCCCTACTGCTGCCTCCCGTAGGAGTCGGGCCCGTATCTCAGTGCCCGTGTGGGGGACCAGCCTCTCAGCTCCCCTAGTCATCGTCGCCTTGGTCAGCCGTTACCCAACCAACTAGCTAATGACCCGCAACCCCATCTATACCCAATAAATCTTTAACTATCACCCGATGCCAGGTAAAAGCCTTATGCGGTATTAATCCGCCTTTCGGCGGGCTATCCCCCAGGTATAGGTAGGTTAGTTACGTGTTACGCACCCGTGCGCCACTATCAGTATTGCTACTGACCGTTCGACTTGCATGTATTAGGCCTGCCGCTAGCGTTCATCCTGAGCCAGGATCAAACTCTCCATTGTAAAATATTCCTGCACCCATGCGAACATGGGCTGATGTCGAGTGCCAATCCGACTCGTATTGACGAGTTAAATTTTTAATGTTACGTTTCTGCTTACTTGCGTAAGCATACTTACCATTTGTCTTTTCCAGTCATTCAAAGAACGTTTGTTGCTTCCAATTGAGGCAACATGGTGGGCTGCGTCGGCTGCCCAGTTTCGCTGTTTGCAGCGCCCTGTTTTATTTGGGAGTGCAAAGGTACGAGAAATTTTTTACTTTGTAAGTTCTAGGCGAAAAAAATTTATTGCTTTCGCTTCGTAATTGTTTGTAGTGGCTTTCGATTGAATCGCGGTGCAAAAGTAAGAAATTTTTTTGACTTTCAAAATTAAAAGGAGAAATTTTTAAGGTTTCTCGTTTCGTTTGATTGTCGTGCCAGTTTCGACTAAACTAGCTTTTGGTGTGCAACTGTTTGTAAACTACGTTGCTGTTGCCGGCGTTTCACGTGCTCCGTTTTGTTTGGGAGTGCAAAGGTAGTGGTTTTTTTTGACTTGCCAAATTTGAGGCGAAAAAATTTGGTTTTTCAACCTCTTCTTCGGCGATTCCGATGGACCGTTGCTGGAACGGGGGTGCAAAGATAGGCTAAGAATGTCGGTATTTCCAAAGGAGTTTTTTTGAGTTTGTGACTCGTTGCTCGTTTGGGAGTGCCCGCGTCCGTTCGATTTGGGAGTGCAAAAGTACGGCTGGAAGGGCCGCGTTGGTAACGATGGGCCGGCTTTTTTCGTACTATGACGCTTTGCTGGAAAGCCGGGGGCGGGTGCTGCCATTAGCAATCAGCCGGTTAGCCAACCGGGTGGGATTGAAAAAAATTTAGGCCTAGAGATATTTTTCGAAGAAAAGGGTGAGGTCGGGGCGGTATTGGCGGGGGCGGCGAGCTTCGTATTGGTAGAAAAGCTGGCCTAGCTGAGCTAGGAAGGGCTCTCCGATGGTGTCGTATTCGTAGTTGGCATCGTTGATAATGCCGTCTTGGTTGACGTAGAGGACGGCGCTCAGTAGGAATTCGGACTGGTGGAGGGAATCGGCGAAGTAGGCAACATCGGCGAGATAGCCGTGCGACATGCCCACGATATTAAAGATGCGGAGGCCGGATTGGGGCTGGGCTTCGGGGAGGCGACCGTAATAGAGGTATTTTTTGTAGGCATCGAAGTATTTGGGGGTGGCATAGGCGGTAAAATAGCTGGCGTGCGGTGTGAGGTGCAGGTATTGGCGGAGAAAGGCGTGGTCGGTGGGCGTAAGTTGCGGGCGTTGGGTGGCAAGGAGGGGCGCGGGGAAAAGGGCAGTTTGGAGCAGGGCCGTAATGTCGGGCAGGGGGAGATTGTTGGCAGTAGTGAACTCGTAGGGACGCCGGACGAGGCGGTCGCCGACTTTGTAGGCGCGGCCGGCAAATACGGGCCCTAGCGGGGGTGCGGGGGTGCGGGGGTTAGTTTGGGCCGGCTGCTTGTAGATAGTATCGCCATTAAGCGTGTGGAAAGCAATGGGATTGGTAGTGCGGTTGGCGGCGGTATCGCAGGGGGCGAAACGGCGCACGATGCGGCTGCCAGTGTAGCCTAGCTGTTGGAGACGGTCGTTGATTGCTTTCTGACCTAAAAACTCATACAGGCGGTTATAAGCCAAGTTATCGCTGACCAGGAGCATGCGCTTGATATAATTGCCGACGGTGGCTAGGCGGTCGGAATCGGCGGGGGCAGCGAAGGGGACGGGCGTTTGGCAGCGCCCCGCAACTCCTGTAGACATAATGGTGCTCCTATCAATAGGTGCGGGCAGCGTGTGAAGTTTTTCGAGCGCTAGCAGCGCCACGGGAAGCTTAACGAGGCTAGCGGGATTGAAATACTGACGGGGATTGAGGTGGTAGGTGTGCGGGGTAAAATGTGGGACGTTGTGGGCGTCACGGTTTATTTGGGTGTAAATAAGCTGGAGCTGGTAGGCTTCGGGATGGCTGAGTACCCTAGCCAGGGCCGGATTAGTGTGGAGAAGACTGTCGAGGAGAGGGGAATCAGGATACTGATTGGTTTGCGCTTGGGCAGAGATGGAAATTAGCAGCAGCGCGACTAGGATAAACTTCATAGCTAAACGGATTTTGATACAGTATATAAGAAGGAATGCCGTGATAGCTAATATCACGGCATTCCGAAAATTGATGCGGGGGCTTCAGCCCATTTATCTACTTGCTGATGGGGGCGCGGCGCTTAGCTAGCAGCAGGTTGCTATCGGTTTGGCGCCAGTTGTAGCCAGTGCCGAAGGGCAGCGGGCGGGCGCGGCGCAGGCTGTCGTGGTAGGCAGCGGTTAGCTCGGGCTGATACTGCTTGGCAAAGAGGTTGATGGGGCGCCGGTAGGTGCCATAGTACGTGAATTGCCAGGCATCTTTCGGGAAATACTTCATGGCAATGCCGCTGTCGTCTTGCAGCAGGTAATTGCTGCGCTCCAGCACCAAGTTGCGGATTTTGGAGAAATAGGTCTTGTGCATGAGGTAGGTGGCCGACTTCACGTAGGTGGTGAGCGGGCCGAGGGTGCGCACGTAGGCTAGCGGGGCGCTTTTGGTGCTCAGCTTCCAGTCGCTGAGGTCGGCCGAGAAGTAGTAGACGGTCTTCTCGGTGCCGTCGGCGGCTTGCAGCTTCAACTCGGCGCCCTGAATGGCTTTGGAGCCGGGCGCGCGGGTAGTATCGGTGACGGCGTGGAGCTGGCCCTGGGCATCGAGCTGCACCGGCTGCACGCTTTGCAAATGATTGCCAGTGCGGGCGGCGAAGAGCATAATGAGCGGCACGGCCCCGTCGAGGTTCACCGACTTAAGGTCCACCGCCATGTCATTAGTGCGGAAGAAGCTGAAATTCAGCACCGACCAGAGCGATTTCTTGATGGCGGGTAAGATGGCCGGGTTTTCGAGGTTCTCGCGGCTAGGCACGCTGCCCACCGGCTCCAGCCCAAACATGACGTAGGTACTGGCGGTGGGAAACAGGGTGAAGGCATTCAGAAAATCGGGGCCGCTGAAGGGGTAAAACAGCGTGGAGGTGGCCTGGCGCACCGAATCGAGCTGGGTGGCCGCCCAGTGGTTCATGCGGTCGGTGTGCGTGGTGCGGTACTTGGCCCAGCTTTTATCCTGGTCTTTGGCGAAGGCCTGCCAGGCGGGCTGGGCAGCTAGCTCGGCTAGCGGAGTACCAGCCTGGGGCGGCAGGCCAGCCAGGTAGTCGGCTACGTTTTGCACGTTGGCCATATCGGGGGCCTGGCGGGCGGCGGCCGGGCGCGGAGTGGTGGGCGCGGCACTATCGGCCTGGGTGGCGGGCACGGCGGGGCGCCCGCTAGCTACTTTGTTGGCCGTGTCGGCCATCGTTTCGGTTTTGGTCGTGGCTTGCTGCTCGGGCGCAGAGTTGGAGCAAGCGGCGAGCAGGGCAAAGGCCGGCAGCAGCGGCAGCAGAGAAAGGCGCATTAGCTTGGAAAGACGCCCTACCCTGTGAAATAGGCAGGAGCGGCGCAGCGAAATAATAAGGAGGTGAAAAGGCAGCGGCTAGGTAGGCCGAACGGCCGGGCGCAGCTTTTGCGCCGCAAAGTAAAGGAGCAAGCCGCTGGCCACGGTGTAAAACCCGTAGAGCGACTCGGTCGGCTTGTCCTTGATAATAAATACCAAAGTCCAGGCGCTGAGGGCCAGGAAAAGCAGCGGCGTAACCGGGTAGCCCCAGGCCCGGTACGGGCGGGGCAGCTCGGGCTGCCGCCAGCGCAGCACAAACACCCCCAGCACGGTCAGAAACGTGAATAAATTGAGTACGAAGCCCGCGTAAACCAATACGGCCTGAAAATCAGGTTTCAGAATAAATACCAGGGTAATAGCCACTTGCAGCAGCAGCGCCCGCACCGGAATACCCGCCCGGCTGCGGCCGGCTAGCCAGCCCAGGGCGGGTAGGTCCTCCCCCATCGTTTGTACGATGCGCGGACCGGCAAAAATCATGGCGCTGATGGTAGACACCAGCAGCGCCGCAATGACGCCGCCCATGAGCCGGCCCAGCGCCGGGCCAAACACCCAGCTGGCCGCCAGATAGCCCACTTCGAGCTGGCCCTTGAGCACGGCCAGCGGCGTGGCTCGCAGAAAAACGTAGTTCAGCCCCACGTACAGCAGCAGCACGGCGGCCGTGCCCGTGAGCAGAATGCGCGAAAGATTGCGCTGCGGGCGCTCGATTTCACCGGTCAGGTACACGGCCGCATTCCAGCCCGAGTAGGCGTAGCTGACGTAGACCAGCGACACGGCAAATGTGGGGCTGAGCAAGGCGCGCCAACCCGCCGCATCGGGCGCAAACGTCAGTGGCTGGGGCTTACCCAACACCAGGCCAGCCCCAATAAATGCCACGAGTATCAGCACTTTAACGGTGGTAATGACTACCTGCAAGCGGCTGCCGGCGCGGGTGCTGCGCCCGTGCACCAGGGCTAGCCCCAGCACAACGGCCACGGCCAGCACGGTGGCCCACGTGTAGGCGCTGCCCGCGCCGAGCGGCGTGGCTAGCTCCGGCCACACGCCCTGGGAGTAGCGGGCCAGCGCCAGCGCGGCCAAAGCCGTGGGCGCGGCAAAGCCCACCGTGGCCGACACCCAACCCGACAAAAACCCCAGCGCCGGGTGATAAATCTGGCTCAGGTAATGGTACTCGCCGCCCGAGCGCGGCATGGCGGCGGCCAGCTCGCCGTAGCTCACGGCGCCGCACAGCGCAATGAGGCCGCCCACCGCCCACAGCATCAGCAGCGCAAAGCCGCTCTGGATGCCCAGTACCTGAAAACCCAGGCTGGTAAAAACCCCGGTACCCACCATACTGGCGATGACGATGGCGGTGCCGGCGCGAAAATTTATTTTATAAGAACTGGGAGAGTCAGGCATCGAAGGAAGGCTAGCGCCTGCAAAGATGCGCCCGCCCGGCCCTTACCCTTCGGCTACGGTCGCGGCGGCCTTGGGCTTTTTATAGAGCGGCACGGTGCTGCACGGCTCGCCATACATCATGCTGGCCGCCACCGGCAGCAGCCGCTGCATGATGGCCACGTAGGCAAACGTGGGTACCGGCTTGTCGCCGCAGCCTTTGATGACCAGCTTGGCATCTTGATAATCAGTCGGATTGAGGCTAGCGATGGCGTCCTCAAACAGCGACTGCTCCAGGGCTTCGAGATTACCAAACACGTAGCGGTGGGCGTGGCCTTGCAGCTTGCTAGCCAGCAGCATGTAGGCCCAAGTGGGCACAATGGCATCGGCCGAGCAGATAATCGCCACGTTCTGGCCGTCGTACTGCGCCCAGTCGTGGGTTTTCACAAACTCGCGGAAGTCCTTTTCGCGCAGCATCAGGCCGTGGAAGAGGTTGTCCTTGATATCGTACACCACCCGGTCGCCGGGGTGAATATATTCCTCCAGATTAAGTGTAACGAGGCCGCTGGCGGCCACCCGGTTGACGAAAAGCGGTTCCATAAGTATCAGTGAATAGTTAACTAATGAGTAGTGATTGGATAAGCTGGCAAGTCGGCAAGTCTTAATAAGTACTACTTGCTTACTGACTTCGGCGTGGTTGTGTACACTTCCTTCAGGTAGAACGGCTCATAGTAAGCCACATCCTGAAACTGCTGGCGATGGTAAGCCGCCAGGGCCAGCTCGCCGGTGCTCACGGCCGAGGGCTGCACGTCGGGTAGAAAAAGCGTATTAGTCTGGTCACCGGCCAAGGCTTGAAACTTGGCCGCGCCCGAGCCAAAGCATAACAGCGGCGAGTGGGCCAAATGTTCGGCCAGCGCCCCGGCGTCGAGAATGAGATTGGTGGGCGCCAGCACCTCGGTGCCATCGGCGCGGTAGAGGGCGGTGTACACCTCCTGGCGGCGGGCGTCGAGCATGGGCGCGTAGAGGTAGGCGTCGGCGCGGGGCGTGCGGGCGGCCACCTGGTGGGCTAGCGCGGGCAGCGTGCCCACGGCCAGCAGCGGAATATCGAGGGCAAAACACAGGCCCTTGGCGGCAGCAGCCCCAATGCGCAGGCCGGTGTAGGAGCCAGGGCCATCGCTCACGGCCACGGCCCCGAGGTCGGTGAGGACGTAGCCGGCATTACTAATCAGCTGCTCGATGAGCACGGTGAGGTGGGTGGAGTGCGACTTTTCGAGGCGCAGTTCGGACTGGCCGAGCAGGCGGCCGTCGGGAATGTGGTGCAGGGCCACGGCGCAGATGGGCGACGAGGTTTCGAGCGAAAGCAGGAGCATGGACATAAGCAGCCGGCAAGTTCCGGCCGAATGGCAGGTATTTACAAACCAACTTGCGGCGCAATTGTCCGTTTGAAATGCCCTAACCCACCCGCTATGCCCTTGGCTGCTCCCTACACGGTCACGATTATTGGCGGCGGCTTTGCGGGCGCGGCGCTGGCGCTGCACCTCACGCGGCAGGCCGGCCCACTGCCGATTGAAGTAGCCTTGGTAGAGCCGCGCCCCGCGCCCGGCCCCGGCCTGGCTTACTCAGCACCCTGGCCCGAGCTGCTGCTCAATGTGCGGCTGCGCAACCTGAGCGTGTGGCCCGAGGAGCCCGCGCATTTTGCCCACTGGCTAGCCCGGCAGCCCGAAGCCGCCGGCGGCGTACCCGAGTTTGCGCCCCGCGCCACCTACGGCCGCTACCTGGCTGAGCAGCTAGCCGCCGTACTGGCTAGCCCGGCGGCCAATGGCGTGCGTATCAGGCACTACCCCACGGAGGCGCTGGCGGCACCGCTGCTGCCCGATGGCCGCCGCGCCGTGCAGCTCGCCGATGGCCGCACCCTGGCTAGCCACGCCACGGTGCTGGCGCTCGGCAATTTTCCGCCGCCCCCACCCACCGGGCCCGACCACCGCTACCGGCACCACCCCGGCTACCACGCCGACCCCTGGGCACCCGGCACGCTGGCCCGCATCGGCCCCGATGAGCCGGTAGTACTTATCGGCGCGGGCCTCACGGCCGTGGATATGCTGCTGGCCCTGCACGCCCAGGGCCACCGCGCCCCGGTGCAGGTAGTAGCCCGGCGCGGCCACTGGCCCGCCGCCCACGGCCCGGCCGACGCGCCGGCTTATCTTACTTTTTACCCTGAACTGGCGGCCGAAACTACGGTGGCCGGTACCCTCCGCCAGCTGCGCCGCCACGTGGCCCTGGCGGCGGCGCAGGGCATCGACTGGCGGGCCGTTGTTGATGCCCTGCGGCCCGACCTGAGTCTTATTTGGGCGGGCTGGCCGCTGGCCGAGCAAGCGCGGTTTCTGCGGCACCTGGCGGGGCGCTGGGCCCGGGTGCGGCACCGCATGGCGCCGGGCCACTCGGCTTTGCTAGCCGAGCTGACGGCTAGCGGGCAGCTGCAAACCCTGGCGGGGCGCGCCGTGGAGATTTTACCCGCCGGGCACCTGCTGCGCGTGGGCGTGGCGCAGGCTGGGCAGCCCCAGCAGTGGCTGATAGCGCCGCACGTCGTTTGCTGCGCCGGGCCGCTGCTCGATTATAGCCGCATCGAGGTGCCGTTGGTGGCGCAGCTGCGCGCCGATGGCTGCCTCGTGCCCGATACGCTGCAACTGGGCATTAGCACCGATGCTAGCGGCGCCCTGCTGGGGCCCACCGGGCAGCCCAGCGCGGGCGGCTTGTTCACGCTGGGGGCTAGCCGGCGGCCGGCGTACTTTGAATCGACGGCCGTGCCCGAGCTACGGCAGCAGGCTGCCGCCCTGGCCGAGGTGCTCGCGCAGCGCTACCGCGCCCCGCAGCCCTAAAAAAGCGCCACGCCGGCCATGGCCAGCGTGGCGCTTTTTCTTTTTAAATACAAATGCGCCAGCGACCTAGGCGGCTACTGGCAGACCGGCTGGGTACAGCGGTAGCACGCGCGTTTCGGCCGGGGTTGGGGCAGCAGCTTGCGGGGCGGTGGCGGCTAGCTCGTCGTGGTGGCGGCGCAGGGCACGCAGCAGCAGATACTTGTATTTCTCAGCGTCTGCCAGGGCTTGCGCAATGGCCTGCACGGCGTCGGCATAAGCCACTACGGGCTGCAGTTCGCGGCGCGGGCGGCGGGCCTCAAACACCCGTTCGGCCAGGTAATCAGCAGGGTTTTTCATGCGGGAAGTAAGGCAAAAAATTGTCTGCCCTATTAACAGCAGCAACTGACCATAGATTCCCCCGCCCTTATATTTAACTTGCTTATAATCAGAAACAAATAAAGTTTTTATTACCGATTTCAAGGCTGGTTTTTTGGCAAGGTTTTGGTACCATCCAAGTCGTCCGGCTCTTGCTTTATTTTTCCACTAGTTCTGGTGGAAGAAATTAAACCAGCCGGCTTTACTGTTGTCTAACCATTGGTTGTTCTTCACAACTTTAATGCGGGAGTTTGAGTCCCGACTTGTCATGCGTCGCAATCTGTTTTTGTCTTTACTGCTGCTTCTAGGCTTCGGCCTGGGCCTGAGTAGCTGCGCGCCCGGCGTGTACGCCGGGGTCAACTACGGGGCTCCTTACCCCTACTATGGCGGAGGCTACTACGCACCACGCCCCCTTATTGTCGCGCCGGCCTACGGCTATGGTGGGGGCTGGCATGGCCACGGTGGCTGGCACGGTGACCGCGGCTGGCACGGCGATGGTGGCCGTGGGGGGTATGGTGGCCGTCGGGGCCGCTAATTAGCCTGTTTAGTGAGTTGCTGCTTATACTAAACCCTAAACCCGAAGTTTTCCCGATTTCCGAATTCCCTTATTTTTTTAGGTGCTCCGGCACCACGTAAGCCATGCGTCTTCGTCCTTTGTTTTTCGCCCTGGTGCTCGCGTTAGTCGGCGTAGGCACAGCTTCGGCCCAAGTTGTTATTAGTGCTCAAGTGGGCCGGCCTTATTCTTACTACGGGCGCGGGTATTATCCGCCGGTAGCCCCGGTAGTAGTAGCGCCGCCCGTATACTATGCGCCGGCCCCGGTGTACTACGCGCCCCGGCCCGTGTACTACGCGCCGGCCCCGGTATATTATGCTCCTCGCCCCGTGTATTATGCGCCGCGGCCGTACTACGGGCGGGGCTGGGGCCGCCGCTGGTAGCGCAATGCCCGACGTGGTTTTTGACTTGAAGAGCCCCGGAGCCTAACGGTTACCGGGGCTTTTTCGTGGGCGTTGATTTGGTAATGAAAATTTTACAAGGCTTCGGAGTTGTGGATGCGCACGCCGCCGCCGTCGTCTTCGGCGGCGTGCAGCATGGCCTGGGCTACGGTGGCGGCGGCTACGGGCCGGTACTTGCGCCAGCCGCCACGCAGCAGCGGGCGCGCCAGGGCCAGCACCACGGCCCCTAGCCGCTCGCCCAGGCGGGGTTTGGCGCGCGCGCCCAGCAGCAGCGAGGGCCGAAAAATATGAATGGCCCGGAAGGGCGTCTGGCGCACGGCTTCTTCCATCTCGCCCTTTACGCGGCTGTAGTAGAAGCGCGAGTCGAGGTCGGCGCCCAGCGCCGAAACCACCAGAAACTGAGCCGCAAAATTGGCCGCCGTGAGGGCGGCCAGCCGCACTACGTACAGAAAATCAACTATATAAAATGCTTCCTGCGAGCCCGCCTGCCGGATAGTTGTGCCCAGGCAGCAATACACGTCGTCGGCAATGAGCCGCAGCCGCTCGTGCTCCAGCTGGTCGAGCGCCGTGACTACCTGCACGAGCTTAGGGTGCTCCATCGCCACTGGCTGGCGGCCCACCACTATCACTTTGGCGTAGCGGTCGGCGGCAAGTAATAAGGGTAGTAATGCGCTACCAACAAGCCCGGTAGCGCCAGCGAGTAAAGCAGTTTTTTTCATAAATGAGGCTTACGAGTCGGCGGCCGATTCCTGGGCCGGCTCTTGCTTACGCAGGCGTTGGGCGGGCGTTGAGTCCAGCTTATTTTCCTAGCTCCTCGGCGCGGGCGCGGGCGGCTTCGGCGCCGGCCATCAGGCCCTCGCGCACGGCCCCGCTGCCGAAAGCGTGCATGGCCGCCTCGGTGGTACCGCCTTTAGAGGCCACACGGGCAATCCAGTCCTGGCAGCTAAGGCCGGCCTGACTATACAATTCCACTGCGCCGCGAAAGGTCTGGCTCACCAGCAGCTCGGCCTCGGCGGGCGCAAAGCCCATTTGGGCGGCGGCGGCCATCAGGGCTTCCATGCAGTAGTACACGTAGGCCGGGCCGCTGCCCGAGATGGCCGTGCTGGCATCAATGGCGCTTTCCTGCTCCACATACACCGTTTTGCCGGTGGTTGAGAGCAGGTTTTGCACCTGCACCAGCTCGGCGCGGGTCACCTCGTCGGTGCTCGTAAAGGCCGTCATACCCATACCAATCTGGGCCGGCAGGTTGGGCATGGCCCGGATAATCTTGGGCGTGCCCAGCGCCTCGCGCAGCGTCGCTATCCGCACGCCGGCCATGATGCTGAGAATGACTTGCTGCGGCTGCACCAGCCCGCGCAGTTGCGCAAAGAGGGCCGCCGAATCCTGGGGCTTCACGGCCAGAATAATGATGTCGGCGCCGGGCACGCAGTCGGCGGGGCTAGCCCACACCGTGCCGATTTCGTGGGCGGCCAGCGCGGGCACGCGCTCGGCCGAGCGGGCTAGCAGGCGCAGGTCGAGGCGCGAGGTAACGTGGGCCCGCACGAAGCTGCGGGCGTAGGTCAGGCCCATGTTGCCGCCGCCGATGATGAGAATTTTCATGCAAGATGCCCAGCGGCTGGATGGCTAGCCAAGTGGCAAGCACACTACGCCAGAGCTTTTAGGTTAATTAACAAATACTTATAAAAACGCAACATTGATGCAAAAATGTTATCGAACAAAATGCAACATTGCTGCCATTAGCCCGACCTTATACTTTCCAGACCCAGTTGCGGTGGCGCAGCCAGCTGAGCACGACCAGCCAGATGAGCAAACATACTACCGCGCCAGCCAGCGATGCATTGCGCGGGTCGCTGAAAAACGGTGCGATTCCCCACTCGTAGAGCCACTCCTTACCGCCCACCGGCTGCCCGCCCGGCCCCGCTAGCCGCAGCAGGCCTAATGTGCGCGAGAGAATAGCCGAGCCAAAAAACACCGCAATGGCATTGACGCCGAAGGCCAGCACCGGCCCCAACCCGCGCCGGTAGCCGCGCACATCGCACAGCCAGTAGAGCAGCGCCAGCAAGCCCAGCGCCAGCCCTCCGGCGAAGAGTACGTAGGAGCTGGTCCACAACGCTTTATTAATGGGAAACCAGTGGCTCCAAACCAGGCCCAGCGCCAGGGCTAGCCCGCCGGCCAGCGCCAGGCCGGCCGGCTTGCCAAGGCGCGCCGGGCCGGGCCAGCGCAGCCATTGGCCGGCCAGCAGGCCGAGCAGCCCGGTGCCCAGCGCCGGCAGGGTGCCGAGCAGGCCCTCGGGGTCCCAGGTGCGCGAGGTTTTCCAGAGGTGCGGCTCGGTGAGCACGGTGCGGTCGAGCCAGGCGCCGAGGTTGGTAGTGGGCTCCAGGCTGGCCGGACCAACGCCGGGCACGGGCACCAGCTGCATGAGCGCGGCGTAGCTTATTAAGAAGACTATCAGCAGGATAACCTGCGTGCGCCAGCTGCTTACCAGGTAGATAAGGCTGCACCCGAAGTACACCAACGCAATGCGCTGCAACACGCCCATGATGCGCACCGTGCTAAAATCGAAGTGCGGATAGAGCGAGGTGAGCACCCCTAGCCCGAACAGAATAGCCGCCCGCCGCGCCACCCTAGCCAGCACCGGGCCGAGTGGCACCTGCTCGCGCCGGGCGCCAGCCAGGGCATAAGCCAGGCTCACGCCCACGATGAAAAGGAAGAATGGAAACACCAGGTCGGTGGGCGTGCAGCCATTCCACTCGGCGTGCTCAAGGGGCGGATAGATATGGCCCCAGTCGCCGGGATTATTTACTATCGTCATCAACATGACGGTGAGGCCCCGAAAGACATCGAGCGAAACCAGGCGGGCGGATGGGGTGAGGGAAGAAGTAGCCATAGAAAAGACCGTCATGCTGCGGCAAGCTCAGCATGACGGTCCGTTTATCCTATTTCCGGCCTAGCTACTTCAACCCAAAGAGCCTGGCGAAGAAGCCGCGCCGCCGGGGCTTCTCCTTGATTTTCACTTTGGTAGCAGCTGTTTCGGCTACGACAGGGGCCGGGCGGGGCTGCGGATGCGGCGCGGCGGCCACGGGCGGCTGCGGCCGGGGCGCCGGGCGGGCGGCGGCCACGGGCGGCCCCTGGGCCGGCGGGGCGGCGGCCAGGGTTTCGACGGGCAGTTTGCCTTCGGTGAAGATGCGCACGGGCAGGCTTTCGTTGTGCAGGCGGTCGACGGCCGTAAGGTAGTAGGCGTAGGCCACGCCGGGCAGGGCCGTGGTGTCGGCGTAGGTGCCGGGCTGGGCCAGCGCGCCGGGCCGCACAATGGTGAGGATGCGGCGCGGGTCGTTGGGGCCCATCACCTGGCCGCGCTCGAAGCGGTAGAGCACGTAGTAGGCAGCGAGGTCGCCATCGGCGGCGGGCACCAGGTCGGGCTGCCAGGTGAGGCTAGCGGTGTGGCCCCGGCGAGTGAGAGCCAGCGCGCGCACCGGGCGCGGGGCCAGGCTGTCGAGCCAGGGCATGACGGGCACCAGCGCCGGGGCGCGGTAGGCATCCTGGCGCAAGGAGTCGGTAGTATGCAGCGGATTGGTGGCCAGCGACTTGGCCGAAAAAAATACGCTGCCCTGCACGTCGTCGGGGTAGTCGCGGTTGAGGCGCAGCTGGCGGGGCAGCTCGCGCGGATTGCGCCAGGCGGTGTCCGAGCGGGTGCTTTCGAGCATGCGGTAGGTGCCGTGGCCGATGTAGAGGTGGCGCTGAAAGTGGTTGCGCGTCCACCATTCCAGTAGCGTGGCGTAGGGCACGAGCCGGAACTTGGTGCTCCAATAAAGCTGCGGCAGAATGTAATCGACCCAGCCCTGCTGGAGCCAGAGGCGCGAATCGGCGTAGAGGTTGGAGTAGCTGGGCTGCCCGGCGCGGGTGTCGGAGCCTAGCGGGTCGCTGCTCTTGTTCATCCACACGCCGAAGGGCGAGATGCCGAATTTTACCCAGCGCTTGGCTAGCCGGATGCTGTCGTGCAGGTCGCGGATGAGCACGTTCACGTTCTGGCGACGCCAGTCGGGTAGCTTCAGGCTGTCGGGGTTGTACTGGCGGAATGCCTGCTCGTCGTGAAAAACCTGGCCGGGCTCGGGGTACGGGTAGAAATAATCATCAAAGTGCACGCCATCAATATCATAGCGTCGCACCACGTCCATTATCACGCGCCTGATGTGGGTGCGCACGTCGGGCAGGCCGGGGTTGTAGAGGTATTGGCCCGCGTACTTGATAAACCAGTCGGGGTGGCGCTTGTAGGGGTGCAGCGAGGCTAGCGCGCGCGTGAGGGTGTCCATCGTGGCCCGGTAGGGATTAAACCAGGCGTGGAACTCCATATTGTGGCGGTGCGCCTCGGCAATGAGGAAGGGCAGCGGGTCGTCGCCCTCGCCGGGCGCCTTGCCCTGGCGGCCGGTCAGGTACTTGCTCCAGGGCTCCAGGTCCGACTTATAGAAAGCATCCGAAGCCGGCCGGATTTGCACGAACACCGCGTTGAGGCCGGCGCGCTGGCCGGCATCGAGCAGGCGGCGGTACTCGCGCCGGTAGTGCTCGGGGGCCTCGCCGCGCTGGTTGGGCCAGTCGATATTGCCCACCGTAGCCACCCAGAAGCCGCGCAATTCGCGCTTGGGCGGGGCGGGGCGCAGGTCTTCCTGGCCGGCAATGGCGCCGAGGGTGGGCGGCACCTGCGCGCGCAAGGCAAGCGGCAGCAGGCAAAGTAAGTAGCAGAAAACGCGGCGGGGGCAGAAAAACCAAAGACTCAGCACAAGCACAAAGTACGGGCAGCTAGCCCGCTTACTTCGCAGGCTCAACGCAAAAAGCCCGCTTTGCGCTGCAAAACGGGCTTTAGCGGGTCGGCTTAGCTATCTAAACCTCTTCCTGGGGCGCGTTGGTCGGGTTTTTATCGGCGCGGTCGGGGCCAGCGTCGGTGACTGACTGCTCGCCGCCTTCGAGGCCGTTGGTTTGCTCGGCATCGCCGTAGTCGCCCCGGATACCGGCGCCGTCGCTCTTGGCCAGGTCTTGCTGAGTCACGGCCTCCGGATTGCCGCTGGCGTTGGGGTCCGGGTCGGCAGCGGGGTTGGTGATGGAGCCGGCGGTGCTGGGCGTTTTACCTTCTTCAATTTCCGACGGGCGGCCGGAATCGGGGGCGGGATTAGGAGTTACCATGAGTAAGTAGTTGTTAAATGCTAAAGATTTACCTGGCCGACGCTGCCACCGCTCACGCCCGTGCCGCCGCTGGCGCCGGGGCCGCCAATGCCGCCGTCATTCTCTTCATCGGTTTGGGCGTTGCCGTCGGCGTCGGTTTCGAGCGCGGCAGCTTTCTTGTCCTGGGCATTGCTGCTGGGATGGGCGTTGCCGCCGCTGCCCGAGTTGTCGTCGGCGTTGCCGCCGTAAAGGGCATCGGGGTTAGTGGGTGCCTCCTGGCGGCCCAGGGGCTGGTAGCCGTCCGATTGCGGGGACTCGGTGGCCTGTTCTTTTTCGGGGCGGGTGGTGGGCATGGGGCGCGTGGCAAAGGGTGTGCGTGGTGTACGCAGCCTGGCGCGGGTGGTTAGTCTTGGGTATCCGAAGATTTATACCCATCTTACCGCCCTAAGCCCCATCAACCTCTTTGTCTGCCCCTGGCTATGACTACTGCTACCGACGTACTACGCGCCAAAACCGACGCGGAGCTGCAATTTTTCGTTGATAACCCCGGCTATTACCACGCCGACCTCGTGGCCGCCGCCCGCCAGGAGCTGCGGCGGCGCGGGGTTGGCTCCGCCCCACGCCCCAGCGAGCCCGTGGCCGACTACGCCGCGGCAGAAGCTTCGAGCCCCGGCCGGCGGCCCGGGCTGCTAGCGGCGGCACTGCTGGGGTTTGCGGGAGCGGGCGGCGCTGTGTACTGGGCTAGCCGGCCGGCCGCCCAGCCACTGGCCGCCAGCCAGCCGGGCCACCTCTCGCCCGATTCGCTGAAGCTGGAAACCGTGGCGGCGCGGCCCATTCCGACGTTCGACGTGGATAAAATAGTGCAGGAGCAGGTGGCCCGCGTGCCGGCCGCCGAAAAGCAGAAAGACCAAGAGCTGCGCCAGTTTCGGGGATTGTGCCGCCGCTTCTGGACCGCCGAAACGCAGACCGAGTTCCTGACTTCGCAGGCGCGCGCCGGCCAGGCCGGGCCCATGTTTGCCGAGCAAACCCTGGTGGTGCGCCAAACCTGGCGCGACTGGAACAAGGCCGTGGTGTACAGCTACCGCTTTGGGCCCAAAATGCGCGACCAGCTCGACCGCATGGCGAGCACGGCCAGCAGCCAGCAGCACATCCTGGCCAATTTTCCGGAGCTACTGGCGGGGCGTAAATTTTTGACCGACAAAGAAATGCAGGCCCGCGAAGCCGACGTGCAGGACTGGCTGGCCGGCCTGCGCCAGGTATCGCCCGTTACGGGCAAGCCTTACCGGGCTACCGTATTGGAAATTAAGCTTTAAGCGGGCCGGGCAACGGCGAGCAGGCTAGCGCGAAACCCAAGCGCCCCGCCCGGCGGTTAAGCAAGCATAATGGACGTTTCCACCCCCGAGGCGGCCGCCGCGCACTTTGCCCAGCGCCCCGATGCCGAGCTGCTTTACCTGGCCCGCCACGCCAGCCGCTACCCGCCTGCCGTGGGCGCCGCCGCCGTGGCCGAGCTGCAACGCCGGGGCCTGGTACCCGAGGCGCCCGCGCCACCTCCCCCACCCGCCCCCGCGGCCGCGAGCGAGCCCGACGAAACCTGGGGCCAAGTGCTGCTGCCAGTGCTGCGCGGCCTGTTCTGGCCCACGCGCCAGTGCTGGGCCGTGCCCGTGCTCATCGACCTCAACCTGCTGGTGTGGCTAGCCATGACGCTGAGCGGCGTGTCGGCCACGGCGCCTACCGGCCACGCGCTGGCCCGCTGGGGCTCCAACGTGACGGGCCTGACGTGGCCGGGCCAGCCCTGGCGGCTGGTTACGAGCTTGTTTGTGCACGGCGGTATCACGCATTTGCTGCTCAATATGGCTAGCCTCTGGCTGCTGGGCGTGCTGCTGGAGGCCCGCACCGGCGGCGGGCGCCTGCTGGCCGCTTACCTGGCTAGCGGCGTGGCCGCCTCGGCCGCCACGCTCTGGTACCACAGCGGCGGCATCAACTCGACGGGGGCTAGCGGAGCCATTTTTGGGCTGTATGGCCTGCTGCTGGTGCTGCTGCTCAGCAAGCGTATTGCGCTCGACAAGTGGGACCGGCGCGGCATGCTCGGATTGGTTTTATACTTGGTGCTCAGTAATTTAATTTCGGGTTTGACTGGCAATATTGATAACATTGCCCACCTCGGCGGGCTGCTGATGGGCCTGCTGGTAGCCGTCCCGATTCAACTATCTATGCGGCGGGTGTAGCCCCCACTTATCACTTTTTCGTTTTTTCCGTTAAGCAGTTGCCCGCCTAGTCAGGCCAACTCTTTTTGGTTTACTGCTCACCGTTTTTTATGCTCGCTCTTCAGCAAGACGCCCCGCACCAGCCCGCCGTGGCCCGCGATATTCCTACGCCCCAGCCCGCCGCCGGCGAGGTCTTGGTAAAGCTGCACGCCGCGGCCCTCAATCACCGCGATGTCTGGATTCAGAAAGGCCAGTACGCGGGCATCAAGCTGCCGTGCACGCTCGGGGCCGATGGCGCGGGCGAAATCGCGGCCCTGGGCGCGGGCGTCGCAGGCTGGACCGTGGGCGCGCCGGTTATTATTTATCCCGGCGTAGAATGGGGCGACAATGAGCGCACACAGGGCCGCAATTTTCGGGTGCTCGGCATGCCCGACCCCGGCACTTTTGCGACGCACACCACCGTGGCGGCCCGCTACGTGCGCCCCCGCCCCGCCCACCTCAGCTGGGAGCAGGCCGCCGCGCTGCCGCTGGCTGGCCTCACGGCCTACCGGGCGGCCTTCGGGCGGGCGCAGGTGCAGCCCGGCGAGCGCGTGCTGGTGACGGGCGTAGGCGGCGGCGTGGCCCAAGTAGCCGCGCAGTTTTGCGCCGCCGCCGGGGCCGAGGTGTGGGTGACCTCGGGCGAAGATGAGAAAATAGCCCGCGCCCTGGCCCTGCCGCTAGGCCTGCGCGGCGGCATCAGCTACAAGCAAGCCAACTGGGGCCGCACCCTCACGCAAAACTCGGGCGGCTTCGACGTGATTATCGACAGCGCGGGCGGCGATGCCTTCGGGGCGCTGCTCGACGTGGCCGCACCGGGCGGGCGCATTGTGTTTTATGGTGCTACGCTGGGCAACATCCCGCAGCTGCCGCCGGCCAAGGTATTCTGGAAGCAACTCAGCATCCTGGGCTCGTCGATGGGCTCGGAGCAGGATTTTGACAATATGCTCGCCTTCGTAAACACGCACCAGCTGGTGCCGGTAGTCGATAAGACTTTCCCGCTGGCCGAAGGCGAAGCCGCCCTGCGCTACCTCGAAGCCGGCCAGCAGCTCGGCAAAGTGGTGCTGACTTGCTAGGGTTTGCTTTTAGCCATCAACCGAAACGGCTGTTCTGCCGCGCAAGCGCAGCGGAGCAGCCGTTTCGGTTAGTGAGCGTAGCAGCCTAAAAGCTAGACTGAGCTCGCCTATTTTTTGCGGTAGTCGCTGTTGAGGTACGCTAGCACGGGGGCCGTTATGTCGAGTCCTTTTTCGCCGTAGGCGATGGTGCCGCTGGGCGCTGCGATGAGTATCATCTTGTAGCCATGGGCTTTACCATAAGCTTCCACCTTTTTATTTACGCTGCCAAGCACGGTTTGGGTAAGCTTGGCTTCGGCCTCCTGCGCCTGCTGCTGAATCTTTTGCTGCTCGGCGGCCCCTTGCTGCTGCTGGGCTTGCAGCTTTTGTTCGGCGGCGGCACGCTGCTCAGGGGTGAGGCTGGCGGCGGTTTTCTGGTACGCCTCCACAGCGGTGCGGAAGCTGGTTACGAGCGCCTGGTTTTGCCGTTCCCAGCCTTTGGCCTTGCCCTCAAATGAGCGGCGGGCATCCTTCATGCCCTGGTAGCCATCGAGCAGCTTCGACGATTCGACGTACACGATAGCCCCGGCGGCCGGGGCCGGGCCGGCAGCCACTGCGGGCGCGGTTTCGGCGGGGGCGGCGACTACGGCGGGGCTAGCCGTGGTGGTATCGGCGGCCGCGGGGGCAGCGTCTTCGGTGGCGGCTACCGGGGCTACAACGGGCGCGGCGGCCGGGCGCTGGCTGAAATGCAGAAAGTAAAGCACGGCCACTGCAAGCAGCAGCACGGCATTAAAAGCTAGTTGGGCAGGGTTTTTCATGTTCGCAAAGGTAGAACGAGTTGAATTTGGAATTCAGAATGAGGAGTGAAGAATTATCCCAATCGCCAAGCGCTAATTCCCAATTCTACTTTCCACTACACCGGCATAGCCAGGTGCAGCAGCGCGTCGCCCTGGTTTACTACCGGCATGTAGTTGAGGCCGATGACGTAGCCGCTGGCCCTGGCTTCAAGGCGTACCGACTGCTCGCCGTAGGGGTCGGCAATGGAGCCAAAAATCTGGCCTTCCGTCACAAAATCGCCCAGCGCTACGTGCGCCCGAAACAAGCCCGCGTAGCGTGCCCGCAGCCAGCGGTGGCGGTGGCACACGATGTTGGGCCGGGCCGGCGCCGGGCCTTCGGGGCCCATGCCCAGGTGGTGCAGCACCCGCAGCGTGCCCGCAATGGCTTCCTCGATGCCGGCCTCGTCGAAGCGCAGGCTTTCGCCGGTTTCGTACACGATAATAGGCTTGCCCAGGGCGTGGGCCGTGGCCCGCAGCGAGCCCGTGCGCAGGCGCGCATGCAGCGTAAACGGCGCCGCGAAGGCCGCCGCCAGCGCATCGATGCCAGCGTTCTCACCCAGCACGCAGCGCAGTTGCGGATGATTGGCCCGGGCCGCACCACCGGTGTGAAAGTCGATGCCATAATCTACCAGCGGCATGATTTCGCGCATGAAGCGGTAAGCCACCCGGCTAGCCACCGAGCCGCGCGGGTGGCCCGGAAACGAGCGGTTGACGTCCTTGCCGTCGGGCACCTCGCGGCTGAAATTGAGAAAGCCGTAGATGTTGAGAATGGGAATGGCGATGACGGTGCCGCGCGTGGGCTGCAACAAATCGCGCCGGATGAGCCGCCGGATGGTTTCGACGCCATTTACCTCGTCGCCGTGCATGCCGGCCATCAGCAGCAGCACCGGGCCGGGCTCAGTAGCCCGGATAACATGCACCGGCACGTCGATAACGGCCCCGGAGGGTAGGCGCGAAATGACCAGGCGCGTGAGCACCCGCTCGCCGGGTTGAATACGTAGGCCATTCAGGGCCAGATAATTGTCAGTTGTCATCGCCAAAGGCCGGCAGCGCCTCAGAGCAGGCTAGCCCACCGGTAGGTACCAGAAAGCCAGCCGCCGCTCAAGAATCCGGCCAACTCCATTACCCGCACCTACGGCTGGGCTTGGCGCTAGGCCGCACCGGGGGCCGGGTCGGGGGCGGCTTTCTTACGCTTGGGCTTGGCTTTACCGCCGCGCTTGCGCAGCGTGAGGGCGGCGGTGTAGTCGATGATGCGCCCGGCAATGTCGAGGCCGGTAGCTTTTTCGATGCCTTCGAGGCCGGGCGACGAATTGACTTCCAGCACCAGCGGGCCGCGCTTGCTTTGCAGCATATCGACGCCGGCCACCCCTAGCCCCAATGCCTTGGTGGCAAGCAAAGCAGCGGCCTTTTCGGCGCGGCTCAGCTTGACCAGCGTGCCGGTACCACCCCGGTGCAGGTTCGAGCGAAACTCGCCTTCCTTGCCCTGGCGGCGCATGGCGCCCACCACCTCGCCATCGACCACGAAGGCGCGCACATCGGCGCCTTTGGCTTCGCCAATGAACTCCTGCACCAGAATGCGGGCCTTGAGGTTGTGAAAAGCCTCGATAACCGACTGAGCAGCTTTGGCACTTTCGGCCAGCACCACGCCTAGCCCCTGCGTGCCCTCCAGGAGCTTAATAATGACCGGGGCGCCGCCCACGTGCTCGATGAGGGCGGGCAGCTCGTCGGTGTCGTTGGTGAAGGCCGTTTTGGGCATGCCCACGCCGGCGCGGCTCAGAATCTGCATCGAGCGCAGCTTGTCGCGCGAGCGCACAATGGCTTGGCTATCAACGGCCGTGCGCACTTTCATCATCTCAAACTGCCGCACTACGGCCGTGCCGTAGAACGTGACCGAGGCGCCGATGCGCGGAATAATGGCGTCGGGCCTAGCCAGCGGCTGGCCCTGATAAAGGATGCTGGGCTGGCCTTTTTCGAGTACCAGATTGCAACGCAGGTGGTCGAGGACCTGCGTTTCGAGGCCGCGCTCGATGGCCGCCGCCACCAGCCGCTGGGTGGAGTATGACTGCGGCTCGCGCGAAAGAATTGCCAGTTTCATAACAAGTGGAATAGGCAGGGCCCAGGGCAGGATAGCGGTAGCGGTAGCGGATAACGAACTTTAAGCGCTGCCGGGGCGGGTACTACCCGGCAGATTCAGTATTTTTTTCCTGAATTTTAGCACCAAACTACGCCTAAACCGGCCCACCGGGCGCGGCGCTCGGCAGGGCGTTTTTCGCAGCAGCCCGGCGCTCAGCCTGATATGCCATATCGCGCCGGGCCACATCGACCACGAAGCGGCCCTGGCGCAGCAGCGAGCGCCCCAGCAGCACCGGGTGCTTGAGGTCGGAGCGGTCGGCCAGCGAAAACTCGGTGCTGAAGTCTTCGCCGTAGAGCTGCACCACCGTGCGAATGACGTAGCGCGCCTGCACCTCGCCGTTGGAAGAGCGGATATTGCGCTCGGCAAACTCATGGAAGGCTAGCGGCTGGCCGTCGGTGGCGGGGTGCTCGGGGTCGAGCAGGCGCACGTGCAGCACCGGCCGGCCGGTGGCGGGGTCCGTTTCCAGGTGCAGGTCAGCGCAGTGAATGGCGCTGGTGTAGGCGCCGGTATCGACCTTGGCCACCACGCCCAGCAGGCCGAGCGCGGGCAGGTCAATCAGCTCGCGGCGGCCGAGCAGGCGTTTATCAGGGCGCTTTTTCATGCAATCAAAAAACAGAACCTTTGTATAATTGCGCGCGCAACGAATATGGCGCGCGGCAGTCTTTCTTTTTAGCCAGGGTACTCCCCTGACGACAAAGGAAGGATTGCCGCGCGCCATTTCATTGCGCGCGCAATTAACAAATCGGGGATTACCGCTGGTCCTGGGCCAGCAGGCGCTCATACTCGCGCTGGGTGCGCTCGCCCCGGTTGAGGCTGCCGTAGGCGGCTAGCCCCTGGGCTACCACGCCCACGCCCCAAAATACGGTCGCCCAGATGGGCCAAGGCAGGTAGTCGTGCTGATGCGCCTCGAAGGGCCGAGTGGTGAAGGCCCACAGCAGCCACAGCCCCGCATTCACCAGCAGGTAAGTGACCAGGTGGCTCTGAAATTTGGTACGGGCCTTGGCAATCTGCCACAGGCGCTGGTCGCGGAGGGGGTCGGCGGTAACGGGGCGGAGGGGCTGCATGGCGTATGGGGGCTAGCGGTGGTTGGAAGTGATGGTCAAATGTAGATTTTTGGCCTAGCCCTTCGCAATTCACGCTTGCTCAAGCGATAATTTTCGGCCCTCAAGCGGCAAAAATCAGGGCCCGGGCGTTGCGTAGCCAGCCCTCTCAATCGTATTAGGTTTATGTCCGACGCCTCCTTTACCCACCTGCGCGTTGTGCAGGGCGACAACAGTTTAGCTCTAGGAATCCGTAGCCTTCCCCGGCATCAGCACCGGCATCTACGGCTACCCGAAAGCCGAGGCGGCCGCCATTGCCGTGCGCGAGGCACGGCAGTGGCTAGCCACCCACGCGTGGCCGCAGGAAGCGGTTTTCGTTGTTTTCGATGAGGAGAACAAGCGCGTGTATGAGCAGGCGCTGGCTAGCCCCGCCTGAAGCTGGCGGGCCCTACGCGACTACCTCCAGCCCCTGCACGCGCTCCTGCACCTGGCGCATCAGCCACAGCGGGGTGCTGGTAGCGCCGCAGATGCCTACCGAGCTAGCGCCGGCAAACCACCCTTCCTGGATTTCGCCTTCGTTTTCAATGAAGTAGCTCCGCGTATTCACCGCGTTTACGACCGAAAACAAGGCTTTGCCATTCGAGCTTTTGCGGCCGCTTACGAACAGAATTACGTCGTGCTCCTGGGCAAAGCGGGCTAGCTGGGGCTCGCGGTTGCTCACCTGCCGGCAAATGCTGTCGTTGGCGTCGAAGCTTTCGAGCGCGCCACCGGCGGCGGCAATGCGCGCCTCAATCAGCGCTTTCATCTTGTAGAAGCCGGCCGTACTTTTGGTGGTCTGGCTGAAGAGCGTGACGGGCCGCGTAAAGTCAATCTGGTCGAGGTCGGCCTCGGTCATCACGATGAGCGCCTGGTTGCGCGTCTGGCCGGTGAGGCCGATGACTTCGGCGTGGCCGGGCTGGCCGTAAATCACAATCTGGCCATTTTCGCGGGTGGTAGCGTCGAAGGCGTGCTTCACCCGGTTTTGCAGTTTGAGCACTACCGGGCAGCTGGCATCAATCAGCTCCAGGTTGTTTTGCAAAGCTAGCTGGTAGGTTTCGGGCGGCTCGCCGTGGGCCCGGATGAGCACCTTGCAGTCGTGCAGGGTGCCGAGCTGCTCGCGGTCAATCACGCGCAGGCCCTGCTGGTGCAGGCGCTCCACCTCCATGCGGTTGTGCACGATATCGCCGAGGCAATACAGCGTGTGGTTGTCGCTGTGGCTCAGCTCGTCTTCGGCCATCTGGATGGCGAATTCGACCCCAAAACAATACCCGAGTTTTTATCGATGGTTACCTGCATAGTGGCTATCAAACCCCCCGATAAGCCCTTGGGTTCGTAGCCACAAAGGTACGCAGCCGGTCAGTGGTTGCGGGCAGCCTGGCAAAAATGTCGGGCGGCAGCTCATTTTTCGGCTTGCAGGGCTAGCCAGGCGGGCCATAGCGGGCCGCTTGAGCCTTTCGGCCGAACTTTACGGCCCCACCCGCGGCCCATGCTTTTTAATTCGCTTCACTTTCTCATTTTTTTCCCGGTTGTCGTCGGGCTCTATTTTGCGCTGCCGGCGCGCTGGCGGGCGCCGCTGCTGCTGGTATCGAGCTACTATTTCTACCTGAGCTGGAAGCCCGTGTACGGCCTGCTGCTGGCGGCCACTACCCTGCTCGACTACTTCAGCGGGGTGCGCATGAGCCGGCTGGCCAGCCCCGCCCAGCGCCGGCCCTGGCTCTACCTCAGCCTGGCCAGCAACCTGGGCACGCTGTTCATTTTTAAGTACTTCAATTTCTTCCGCGATACGGCCGTGGCGCTGGCCGCCGCGCTGCACGTGCCGCTGGCGGCGCCCACGCTGGCGCTGGCGCTGCCGGTGGGCGTGTCGTTCTACACGTTTCAGTCGGTGGCTTATATCGTGGATGTGTACCAGGGCAAGCTCAAGGCCGAGCAGCATCTGGGGCGGTTTGCGCTGTTCGTGGCGTTCTGGCCGCAGCTGGTGGCGGGGCCCATTGAGCGGGGCGGGCAAATGCTACCGCAGCTGCGGCGGCCGCACGGCTTCGACTACGGCCGGGTGGCTAGCGGGCTGCGCCTCATGGCCTGGGGCATGTTTAAGAAAGTGGTGATTGCCGACCGCCTGGCGCTACTTGCCAACCCGGTATTCAACCACCCGCACCGCTTCGAAGGGCTGCCGCTGGTGCTGGCAGTGGCCGCGTTTACGGGCCAGATTTACACCGACTTTTCGGGCTATACCGACCTGGCGCGCGGCGCGGCGCGGGTGCTCGGGTACCAGCTGGTGCTCAACTTTCGGCAACCCTACTTCGCCACTTCGGTCGGCGATTTTTGGCGGCGCTGGCACATGTCGCTCTCCGGCTGGTTTCGCGACTACGTGTACATTCCGCTGGGCGGCAACCGGCGCGGACCCGTGCGGCGCTACGCCAACCTGTTTACCGTCTTCTTGTTAAGTGGCTTGTGGCACGGCGCCAGCTGGACGTTTGTGGCCTGGGGCGCCCTGCACGGCTTGTATCTGGTGGCCGAAGCCTTTACCCAGCCGGCCCGCGCCGCACTGGCGCGCGGGCTGGGGCTAGCCAGCCGGCCGCGCCTGCTGCACGCGCTGGGCATGGCCAGCACGCTGTTGCTGGTGAGCTACGCCTGGATTTTTTTTCGGGCCAACACCCTAGCCGATGCCTGCTACATCAGCACGCATGTGCTGCGAGGTTGGGGCCAGGCTCCTGCCACCCAGCTGCCCGCGGCACTAGCTGGGTTGGGCCGGCACTTTGCCGCCGAGCTGCTGGCGGCGGCGGGGGCCGTGGGGATATTGGCGGCCGTAGACTACCGCGCCGAGCGCGACTCGGTGGCGGCCTGGCTAGCCCGGTGGCCAGCCGCCGGGCGCTGGGCCAGCTACGCCGGGCTGCTGCTGGCCATCCTGTATTTCGGTATTTTTGGTAGCAGCCAATTCATTTATTTCCAATTCTAACTTAACCAAAGACTCCTCGCTATGCTGAAGCTGGTGCTGCGCCTGGGGCTGTTGCTAGGCATAGTGGGGCTAGTGGGCGGGCTGGGCCTGGCGGCAGGCCTGCGGCGCGGCTACGTCGATGCCTTTTATGCGCGCTTCACGTGCCCGGCGGCGGGCTCGCTGGTACTGGGCACCTCGCGGGCCGCGCAGGCCATCAAGCCCGGCGTGCTGGCCGTGCGGCTGAACGCACGCTTTACCGGGCCGTGGCTCAATTACGCTTTCACGCTGGCCGAGTCGCCCTACGGGCCGGGCTACTTGCGCAGTATCGAGCGCAAGCTGGCGCCTGGCACGCGGCACGGCTTATTTGTGCTGGCCGTTGACCCGTGGTCCTTGTCTTTACCGAAAGAAGGGCAGCCCCGCGATACGGTAGGCTTCGCAAAATCAGCCAGCCGGACTAAAGCCATCGTTTTTCCCGAAACTAACTCCATGGTGAGCCGGCTAGCCAGCGTAAGTCAAAACCCCAACCTCGACTACCTGGCGCACTACCTGCACAAGCCATTCTACCAGCTGCTACTCGCCACCGACACCGCCCGGGTAGTGGAGCGCCTGCACCCCGACGGCTGGCTCGAAATAGCCCTGCCCCCCCCACTGCCAACCCGGCGCTGCTGCGCCGCCGCACCGCCGAAAAACTGGCTACCTACCGTTCTTTGGCGGCTACCAGCACGGTGGCAGCCGCCCGCGAGGGTAGCTTGGTGCAGACTATCGCGTTTTTGAAAAAACACGGCCAGGTAGTGCTGGTGCGGCTGCCCACCGGCCCCGAGATGGCCGCGCTCGAAAAAGAATATCAACCTGCATTCGACCGCTCCTTGAGCAGCCTTGCCCGTTCGCTAGGCGTGCCTTACCTCAACTACCTCGACCAGCCTTATCCTACCAACGACGGCAACCACATCACGCGCGGCGCGGCCGAGCAATTCAGCCGGCGCCTGGCCGCCGATATTGCCCGGCTCCAATGAGAGTACCGAGCGTGGGCTGCGTAATGTCGTTCTGCTGATTTGAATAATATTACTCAAACTACTCAGCGGGCACTCACTTTGTGAGCGTAGGCGGCAAACAATGCCGACGATACTTTATCGAGCACAAAATCAACCTGTTCGGTAATAGTGATGTGCGTAGTATCGAGTAGCACGGCATCGGCGGCGCGGCGCAGGGGGCTTTCGACGCGGGTCGAGTCGATGTGGTCGCGCTTGCGCAGGTTTTCGATAATATCGGCCAGCTCCACGTGCTCGCCCTTGGCGGCTAGCTCCTCCTGGCGGCGGCGGGCCCGGACTTCGACCTCGGCAGTCATAAAAATCTTGACCTCGGCATCGGGAAAAACCGTAGTGCCGATGTCGCGGCCGTCCATCACCACGCCGCGCTTGCGGCCCATGCGCTGCTGCTGGGCCACCATGGCGTGGCGCACCTGAGCTATCACCGATACCTCGCTCACGGAGTTGGAAATGCGCATCTGGCGGATATCGTCTTCCCGGATTCTATCGTTCAGGCACAGCTCATTGCGGCCGGTGCGGCGGTTGCGCTTGAAGCTGAGGTGAATATCATCGCGCAGGGCCTGCTCCACGCGGGGCATATCATCGAAGGCAATCCCGTTTTCCAGCAGGAAAAGCGTAACGCCCCGGTACATAGCCCCGGTATCGAGGTAGGCGTAGTGCAGCGCGGCGGCAACTGCCTTAGCCGTAGTGCTTTTGCCACAGGAGGAATAGCCATCAATGGCGATGACGAGGTCTTTCATAAACGCGCGAAAACGGCCATTGGCCCGGCAAGATTACGAAATCCAACGCTTTTTTGCCCCGGCTGCCTGCACCAGCCGCTGCGGCACCGACCGAAAAAAAGCTGCTACCGACGCTGCCGCCCCGTTATTTAGCTGCTGATGGACTAAATAAAACGGGTTAAAAAAAAGTTGATTGGCTAGCCCGATGCCGGTGGTGCCATCGGGGCCGGCCGCCCACTCGGCGTGGTAGGTACTCACCAGGCACTGCCCCAAAAAGCAGCCGAGCGCCGTCACGATGCCCTCCCGGTCGGGCGAGTCGGGCGTCAGCTCAAGGCGCTGGGCTTCGATAAAATGGTCGAGCTCGCGCACGGCGGCTTCGTTGTAGGCGGCTAGGCCTAGCTGCTGGCGCACCTGCTCGGCGGCAGCTTGCAGGGCCGTTACTTCGGGGCATTATCGGTCATCAACCGGGAAGGTAAGTACAAAGACGGGGACGGCTACTTGGTGGCAGCCTTGGCCCGGCGCTGGCATTCCACGTATTCCTGGAGTATCTGCACAAGGTCTTCTTGCCCCAGGGTATCATTTTCAAGCTGGGCAACCAGTGCCGGGCAGCCCTGCACAATAGTGAGCAGCTCTTTTTTGAAGCCCGCCTTACTGCTAGGCAGCAAAGCCAGCGGCACATTGGGACGGCTCAGGAAATAACTGGGGTGGCCGTAGCCATTGGGGTAGCGCACCAGCAGGCGCACCCCCTGCCGGTTGAATAGTGATTGAACAAAATCTGGCTCGTTGGTAGCTACCAGCTTGCCCGGCAGCTTATTGACTACCAGAAAAGTATCCCGCAGGATTTCCAATTGGCGCACACCGCTGGCGGTTAGCTTACGCTTGGCAGCTGGGTCATCCTTCACCACGAGCCGGTTGCCGTCGAACGTCATAATCTGGGCCGGTTGCCAGGTGCCATCGGGCAACTGGTAGCTGCCCGCTCCTTGCCGATAAGCCAGATTTTGCGGACTGCCCCCGTAGTTGCCATAAGGCATGTTCATCGGGGCGGCTTAACAGTGGGGGTATAATGGTAAGTCGGGAAAGCTTGCCCCAGCACCGACCAGCGACTACCTAGAATAAGCAAATAGCTGAGCAGTATAATTTTTCTCACGAGTAATACCTTACTAAAACCTAATTACTTCGAGCCGCTGGTGGCTTTCCAGCGGCCATAGGCCGCCAGCAGCTCGGGCAGCTGCTCAGGAATAATCTTGGGGTCGAGCTCCAGCTGCTGCGACAGGGCCGTGTAGTCGAGCAGCGCCTTGGCCAGGGCTAGCCGGAACTGCACATTATTGGGCGGCAGCACGGCCCGCACCTGGCCGGCCTCCGCCAGCAGCGTATACACCAGCGGCGGCTGGGGCGAGGGCATAACGGCTACGTATTCCGCCACTTGAAACCCTCCCCGGTGGTACAGGTTGCGCACAAACAGATTGCGCAGCCGCTGGCTCGACCGCGGCATATCCACGTCGTGCACCACCGAAAACGTATCGCGCCCGATGGTAAACGCTCGCACGCTGTCGGCCGGATACACCAAGGCATACGCCTGCTTATGGTCGGCGTCGCTCACGCTCAGGTTGTGGTCGTCGTAGAGCAGCTTGGCGCGCTTCCAGTCGGGATGCGCCTTTAGCTGGTAGGCGCCGCCCCGAAAGCTGGTGGGCGGCAGGTGCACCGTCGGCGCGGGCGTTTGGGCAGCGCCCGGGCCAGCCATTAGTATAAATAATCCTACTTTGTAGCGTTTTAGCATAAGAGAGCGGGTTGCAGAAAGAAAGCAACCGCTAACATACCATAAAACTGCCTCTATCCCAAACTAATGCCCGCACGGGCAGGGCACCGACTTGCCGCCGCTGTGGTGCCGATACCACTTGGTTTTTTGCGACAGCGAGCCGTGCGTGGCGCAGCCGCTGGTGGCTAGCAGGGCCGCCAGGGCTAGCAGGAGCGCCGGCCGGGCCAGCAAACGGGCATTTGTCGATAGCTTCACGGCGCGTTTTTTTTCAAATTTACTCAACGCAGACCCAATCGGCCACCCGGCCGGGGGGTCATCTTTCGCACAACGACATGGCGGCTGAATTCGTGCTTTCTGTTAATCTGGTTGATATTTCGGCGCGCACTGTGTGCCCGGTGGCGCTGCGCGTGGCGGCGGGCCGCGTGGCAGCCATCGAGCCCGTGGCGGGCGCCCCCGGCCCCGACCCGGCCCGGCCCTACGCCCTGCCGGGCTTCGTCGACGCCCACGTGCACGTCGAAAGCTCGCTGCTGGTGCCCAGCGAATTTGCCCGGCTAGCCCTCACCCACGGCACGGTGGCCACCGTGAGCGACCCGCACGAAATCGGCAACGTACTGGGCGTGAGCGGCGTGCAGTACATGCTGGACAACGCGGCGGCCGGGCCGTTCAAGTTTTGCTTTGGCGCGCCGAGCTGCGTGCCCGCCACGCCGTTTGAGACGGCCGGGGCCGAAATCACGGCCGCCGACATCGAGCAATTATTCCAGAATCCGAAAATCGGCTACCTGGCCGAGATGATGAACTGGCCCGGCGTGCTCCACCGCGACCCCGGCGTGCTCGAAAAAATTGAGCTGGCCCATCGCTACGGCCGCCCCGTGGACGGCCACGCCCCCGGCCTGCAAGGCGAGGAGGCCGAGTGCTACGCCAGCGCCGGCATCAGCACCGACCACGAGTGCTTCACGGCCACCGAGGCGCGCGACAAGCTGGCGGCGGGCATGAAGGTGCTCATTCGGGAAGGCTCGGCGGCGCGCAACTTCGACGCTCTCATCGAGCTGCTGCCCCAGCACTACGAGCAGCTCATGTTTTGCTCGGATGACAAGCACCCCGACACGCTGCTGCTGGGCCACATCAACCAGCTGGTGCAGCGCGCCGTGGCGCTGGGCTACAGCGTGTTCGACGTGCTGCAAATGGCCTGCCTCAACCCCGTGGCGCACTACAGCCTGCCCGTGGGCCAGCTGCGGGTGGGCGACCCGGCCGACTTTATTCTGGTCGATAACCTGACCGATTTTAACGTTCTCAAAACCTACCTCGACGGCGAGCTGGTGGCCGAAAATGGCCAGTGCCTGCTGCCGGCCACGCCGGTGGCCTTGGTTAATAACTTCCGCGCCCAGCCCATCGAGGCCGCCGCGCTAGCCCTGCCCGCCAGCGCGGGCCAGGCCACCGCCACCTACCCCGTCATGGAATGCTTCGATGGCCAGCTCATTACGGCGCGGCGCGATTTGCAGCTGCCCGTGGCCAACGGCCAGCTCCAGCCCGACCCTAGCCAGGACGTACTCAAGCTGGTAGTGCTCAACCGCTACACGCCCGGCGCGCCGCCGGCAGTGGCTTTTATTAAAGGATTTGGCTTGAAGCGGGGCGCGCTGGCCAGCAGCGTGGGCCACGATTCGCACAACATCACGGCCGTGGGCCACGACGACGAGAGCCTGACCCGCGCCATCAACCTCGTGGTGCAGGCCCAGGGCGGGCTAGCCGCCGTGGGTGCCGCCGGCGAAGAGCGCCTGCTACCGCTGCCCGTGGCCGGCCTCATGTCGGACCGCCCCGGCCCCGAGGTGGCGGCAGCTTATGCGGCCCTCGATGCTTTTGCCAAAACCCAGCTCGGCTCGGGCCTGCAGGCGCCATTTATGACGCTCTCCTTCATGGCTTTGCTGGTTATTCCCAGCCTCAAGCTCAGCGATAAGGGGCTATTTGACGGCGAAAAGTTTGAATTTGTTCGCTAGCCTTTCCTGAGGCAAGGTATCAAGACAAAAGGCCGTCTTAGCGGGTAAGACGGCCTTTGCGGATAGTTGCTTTACCAGCTCACGCCCGAAAAGCGCTTGGCCAGCAGGCGCTGCATTTTCTCTTCGGTAAGCGGCTTGGTGAGGTACTCTACGTTGGGATACTGCGCTACGCGGGCCGTGTCGGCGCCGTGCATCGAGGTAGTGAGCACGGCCACCACGGTGCGCTCCTGGGTATCGGCGGGCAGCTGGCTGTAGCGCTCCAGAAAATCGAAGCCGCTCATGCCGGGCATTTTCAGGTCCACGAATACCAAGTCGGGCACGGCCTGCGCGTCGGCGGGGCTAGCCTGGGCGCCACCCCACAGAAAATCGAGCGCTTCCTCAGCTTTCGCAAACGAGCTCACCTGCCGGGCCACGCCCAAGCGGCTTAGCAAACGGTTGTTGAGAAAGCTGGTCGTCTCGTTGTCCTCTATCAACACGATATGGTTGAGCGCGTCCGTCATAATAAGCAGCCTGAATGGGATAACGAAGATACTTCTGGCCTTTCGCTTTAGCAAGCTCAACGGGAGGCTACAGCCAGCCCTGCGCCCGCATCCAGTCGTCGTTATAAATCTTGCCCAGGTAGCGCGTGCCGTGGTCGGGCAGGATAATCACCATCGTGTCGCTCTCCGTAAGATGCTCGCGCGCATACTCCAAGGCGCCGAATACAGCCGAGCCGCAGCTCCAGCCCACAAACAGGCCCTCCTCCTTGGCTAGCCGGCGCGTCATGAGCGCGGCATCCTTATCGCCCACTTTAATAAACTGGTCGATGACGTCGAAGTCTACATTCTTTGGCAGAATATCCTCGCCGATGCCTTCCGTTTTGTAGGGATATATTTCGTTTGGGTCGAAAATACCGGTTTCCTTATACTTCTTAAACACGGAGCCGTAGGTGTCGATACCGAGCGTAAAAACCTGGCTATTCTGCTCTTTCAGGTACTTGCTGCTGCCGCAGATGGTGCCGCCCGTGCCCACGCCGGCCGCCAGGTGCGTGATGCGGCCCTCGGTGCCCTGCCAGATTTCGGGGCCGGTGGTTTCGTAGTGCGCCGCCGTGTTCGAGAGGTTGTCGTACTGATTGGGGTAGAACGAGTTAGGGGTTTCCTGGTTGAGGCGGCGGGCCACCGAGTAGTAGCTGCGCGGGTCGTCGGGGGCCACGTCGACGGGGCACACCACCACCTCGGCGCCCACGGCGCGCAGGATGTCCTGCTTTTCCTTGCTTTGCTTGTCGCTCATCACGAACACCGTTTTGTAGCCTTTGGCGATGGCGGCCAGGGCTAGCCCCATGCCGGTGTTGCCGCTGGTGCCCTCGATGATGGTGCCGCCCGGCTTAATAAGGCCGGCCTGTTCGGCATCCTCAATCATGCGCAGGGCCATGCGGTCCTTCACCGAATTGCCGGGGTTAAAGTATTCTACCTTAGCCAGAATGGTACCTTTAATGCTTTCGGTAACGCGGTTGAGCTTCACGAGCGGCGTGTTGCCGAGCGTGTCGATAATATGGTTGAAATACATGCTGCCAGGTGGGGAACAATAAAGAGCCAGTGGGACCACAAAGGTAGGCAGGCTACCGGGCGGGGGCCGGGCGTGCGCGCATTGCCCGCCCCGGCCCTACTTTTGCCCCACTCAACTCTCCTCAACAAGTTAGCCGCCCATGAGCGTTCTCGTCAATAAAGATTCCAAGGTCATCGTGCAGGGCTTCACCGGCTCCGAAGGCTCGTTCCACGCGCAGCAAATGATGGATTACGGCACCCAGGTAGTGGGCGGCGTGACGCCCGGCAAGGGCGGCACCGAGCACCTCGGCCGGCCCGTGTTCAACACCGTGGCCGATGCCGTGGCCGCTACCCAGGCCGATACCAGCATCATTTTCGTGCCCCCGGCTTTCGCCGCCGACGCGATTCTGGAAGCTGCCCAGGCGGGTATTAAGGTGATTGTGACCATCACGGAAGGCATTCCTACCAAGGACATGATTGCCGTGAAGCACTACCTCAAGGACCGCCCGGGCATCACGATGGTGGGTCCCAACTGCCCCGGCGTGATTACGGCCGGCGAGTGCAAGGTGGGTATCATGCCCGGCTTTATCTTCTCGAAAGGCAAGATTGGCATCGTATCGAAGTCGGGCACGCTGACCTACGAAGCCGTTGACCAGCTCACCAAGGCCGGCCTGGGCCAGACCACGGCCATCGGCATCGGCGGCGACCCCATCATCGGCACCACCACCAAGCAGGCGGTGGAGCTTTTGATGAATGACCCCGAAACCGAGGGCATCGTAATGATTGGCGAAATTGGCGGCGGCATGGAAGCCGAAGCCGCCCGCTGGATTAAGGAAACCGGTAACAAGAAGCCCGTAGTAGGCTTTATTGCCGGCCAAACCGCGCCTCCCGGCCGCCGCATGGGCCACGCCGGCGCCATCGTAGGCGGGGCCGACGACACGGCCGCCGCCAAAATGGCCATCATGCGCGAGTGCGGCATCCACGTCGTGGATTCGCCCGCCGAGATTGGCGATACGATGCTGCGGGTGCTGGGCGGCAAGTAGGGCTAGCCCTTCATTAAGAACACAGTCAAAGCCCCGGTACTTGCCGGGGCTTTTTTTGGCTACTTTTATATCCAGTAACCTACTTACTTGATTTTTCTTATACAGATACTTCTCAAGCTTTTTTGCATTTTGGTTACCCTGGTGCTGGTCACGGCCTGCAAAAAAGAAGTAGAAAAAATTGTAGTGCAGGAGGTAGACAAGCAGTACAGTTGGTCGGAAGTAAAGCAACTGTATGGTTTACAAAAATTTATTATAGGCATGTCGAAAGATGCCAACTCTATCTACTTGCAGCAGCCTAGCTGGTTTGGAGTCCTTACACCTTCGCCTACCGCTACTGCCCGCCGCACCTATGGCTATTATGAGTCGGTAACAGGCCCCTTAAGCACGGTAGTACTGCCAGCCGATGTGCAAACGCGTATTCCGCTAGGGCCAAATTTCTTTGCTTATCCTTACCACAGCGACTCTGTATTGTTGGCGTTTCCTACCGCGCCGCCATTCGCTGCTAATTTGGGGGCCGAAATTCACTTACACCGACTCGACCCTACTGCCACTGTTTTTGTTAATAACCGCGGGTACGTGCCGTTGCAATTTGGCGCCATCAATAACAATAATCAACTATTGGTTAACTATTTGACTACCAAATACCCTGACCCTAACCTTCACTTTACGCTTTCTAAAATTACCACTTACTTTGGTCAGGTAACGGCCCAAACGCAGGTGGTGCAGGTACCACTATCGGCTACTGGCACGTATGCCGGTTTTTGCACGGTGGCGGTTATCGACGAATATTTTCTGGTAAACGCTTTTAACCAAGGTATTTATAAGATAAAGCCCGATGGCACGGCCAGGCAGGTTTTTGGCCCGGCCGCCGTGGTTAACTACTACAAGTGGCAGGGTACAGTGTACGCGGTAGAAGGCAATGGCTCCAGGGCGGTGATAACGTCGGCTGATAACGGCGAAACCTGGCAGCGCTTTACTGGCGTGCCCAATTATTTTGGAGTTAGTACGTTTCGGCCGGTCGGAGACAGTTTGGTGGGCATCACCCACACTATTATTACCAATTCGCTGTACTCGCTGCGCTGGCAGGGCAATAGCTACCGGGTGCGCGAGCTTAAAAATGACGGCCTGGGGCAAGCCGATTTTACCGACCTGGCGCAACTCGGCGACACCGTGTACCTAGGCACTACCAACGGTTTGTTTAAGCGCCCACTTAGTAATTTTTTCGAGAGCAAACCCAAATAACTTATTTCCCCTGCCACAGCAAGTGCGGGTAAAACGCAATGCCCAGCGACGCGTAACCGTAGCCCAGCCTGAACTGGCGGGCTGGGTCGGCCTGGTCGAGCGCCCGGCGCCCATCGTAGCCGAAAGTGGCAGAAGTGCCCAGCGCGGCCTGGCACTGCACCGGGCCGCCATTGGGCCGCACCCGCAGGTAGAGCATGGGCTCGTAGCGCACAATGGGGCCGGCCTGCACCGGCACGTAGCGGTCGGTCACGTCGGTGAGGCGCAGCTGCACCAGCCGGCAGGCCAGGCCCAGGCTCACCCACTCGCTCGCCTGCCAGGTACCATAGATTTCGGCCGAGTATTTGGCATAGATGGCGTCGAACTGGTGCCGGATGGGCTGGCGGTAGCCGAATATATTAAAACTCACGTCGCCGTCGTCGGTATAGCGGGCCTGGCTGTGGGCCTGGCCAAAACCCGCTAGCCCTCCTAGCAGCCACTGCTTGCCCAGCGGCCAGTAGGTACCTACATTCAGCTCATACTGATTATTTTGCGCGAAGCTAGCACTGTCGTTAGCCTCCTGGTGGCCACCGCCTTTGCTGCTCACGGCGGCGCGCACCAGCAGGTGGCGGAGGGGCGAGTAGGTGGCGCTGGCATCGACGCGGTTGGTCAGCGACCAGGCGCCCGTTACTTCCAGCTCGCCTTTTTGCCGAATCTCAGGCGCGGCGCCCAGCATGGGTACGTACACCGAGCAGCCACCGAGCAGCGCGCCCAGCCCACTTAATAAGCAATAGCGTAAGAATGTCTCCATAAGCAGCCAGCCCCGCCCGCACCGGGCAAAATACGGCTATAGCGTGGAGGCTGGCCCTGGCCAAAGCGTTGCAGGGGAGCCGGTCGCCAGCCGGCTTTTTGCGTATGCCACCCAGCCACCACTGCGCGCGGCCCTAGCCCGTATCTATGTCTGATTATTCCTGCGATGCCCTCATCATTGGCTCCGGCCAGGCCGGCAACCCCCTCGCCACAGCCCTAGCTGAAGCCGGCCGCACCGTTATTCTGGTTGAAGAAGCTCACTTGGGCGGCTCGTGCGTTAACTACGGCTGCGTGCCCACCAAGACTATTCTGGCTTCGGCCGAGCGCCTGCACCAGGTGCGCACAGCCGCCGCGCTGGGCATCCGGCTGGGCGGCGAGGCCACCGTGGATATGCCCGCTGTTATTGCCCGCAAAGATGCCCTGCTGGCCCACTCGCGCCACAACCTGCACGAGGCGCTGGTGCGCCAGCATCCCAACCTCACGGTGCTGCACGGCCACGCCGCCTTCACAGGCAAGCATACGGTGCGGGTGCAGGAAACCCAACGCGAGGCCAGCGACGTTCGGGCCAAGCAGATTTTTATCAATACCGGCACCCGGCCGGCCGTGCCCGATGTACCGGGCCTGGCCGATGCGGGTTACCTCACTACTACTAGCCTGCTCGATATTCAGGAGGTGCCCGAGCACCTGCTTATCCTGGGCGGCGGCTATATCGGGCTGGAGTTTGGGCAGATGTTCCGGCGCTTCGGCAGCCGCGTCACTATTATTGAAACCGGCCACCAGCTGCTGGAGCGCGAAGACGACGACGTGTGCGAGTGCCTCCAAAAAGCCCTCACCCAAGATGGTATCGAACTGCTACTCGAAGCCCAGGCGCGGCGCGTATCGCGCAACGCGGCCGGCGAACTGACTACCACCCTCGACACGCCCCACGGCGAGCGCCGCCTGCACGGTAGCCACTTGCTGGTAGCCGTGGGCCGCCGGCCCAATTCGGACTCGCTGAACCTGGAAGCCACCGGCATCCAGACCGATGAAAAAGGCTACATTCAGGTAAACAGCCGCTTGCAGACCAGCGCGCGCCACATCTACGCGCTGGGCGACGTGCACGGCGGGCCGCAGTTTACGCACATCAGCTACGATGACTTTCGGGTAGTCCGCGACAACCTGCTGCACCGCGGCCGCCGCTCGGCCAAGCAGCGGCCCCTGCCCTACTGCGTATTTACCGACCCGCAGCTCGGCCGCATCGGCCTGAGCGAAAGCCAGGCCGAAGAGCAAAAAATCGACTACCGCGTGTCGAAGCTACCCGTGCGCAGCATTGGCCGCGCCCAGCAAACGGGCCAGCAAACGGGTTTCTGGAAGGTACTCGTGGGCCCCGACGACCGTATTCTGGGCGCCGCCATCGTGGGTCCCGAGGCCGGCGACATCATGACTATTCTGCAAGTAGCCATGACCGGGCGGCTGCGCTACCAGCAGCTCCAGAATATGGTTATCGCCCATCCTATTTGGGCCGAAGGCCTGAACGTGGTCTGGAAAGAGCTAGCGAAGTAGCAGTAGCAGAAAGCCCGTCGTGCTCAGCCGGCGTCCGCGTTGTTGAGTATGACGAGCTTTCTGCTACCGGCTATTTCTTCCCTTCTTTGGCTACGCGCACGCCCACGGCCATGATGCCGGGTAGTTGGTTTTGGCGCATGTACTGCTCCAGGGTCAGCTTATAGGTGCCGGCTTTGGCAAAATGCTGGTGCGGCAGCGCCAGGAACTGGTGGTCGAAGATATCGCCCGCGCCGGCTCCCAGCGGCTCGCCGGTTTTGGGGTTCATTAGCACCAACTGGTGCAGCAGCGCCGGGCCAGCCGGGCGGCCACCGGGACCGGTGAGCGTGTGCTTCAGGTACAGATTGTAAAACCCATAGCCTGCGGCATTGCGCACGTTGAAATATACGTCGTAGCGAGCCGTAGTATCGGCAATGGAAAAAGTAAATGCGGGGCGCTGCTGCACGTCCCACACGTAGGCATCGCCGGAGGGCGATTTTAGGTCCACATTTTCTTCATACACCCGGTTGGGGTCGCAGGCACTGAGGGCCGCCGCCCCCAGCAACGGCAGCAGGGCTAGCCCTAGCGGCCGGGCAAAAGACAAAGAGCAACGCATAGCTTACGAGGCGCTAGGAGGAATAGAAGCAGCCGGGCCAGCCCCACCCTCCCCGCTGCGGCGGCCGCTGCCGCCGCGCCGGCCTCGGTTACGGCTGCTCTGGCCGCCCTCGGGGCGGGGCTGGTCGCCACCCTCGCGGGGCGGGCGCGGGCTCTGCGAGCCGGCAGTGGGCTCGTTACGGCGCGGGCGGACTTCCTGGTCGGGGCGCGGTGTGGCACCATCGCCGCCTTCGCGGTGGCCCCGGCCGCTACGGCGGTTAAGAGGCCGCGCGGCGGCGCCGCGCCGGCCCCGCTGCTCGGGCTGGCCTTCGGTAGGCGGCACACTGGGGCTAGCGGCGGCTTCGGCGCGGGGTGGGCGCGGGCCACCCTCGGCGCGCGGGGCGCGGCCGCCTTCGGGGCGCTCGCGGCGGCGGGGCTCGCGGCCTTCGCGGGGCTCGCGTGCTTCTTTGGTTTCGGGGGGGTAGGACTGGCGGCTTCGGGGCTGGCGGCGGCGGGGCGCTCGGGGCGGTCGCGCTCCTTGCGCTTGCGCTTGCCGCGCTTGCTACCGGCTTTTATCTGGTCGTCGAGGCGGTCGAGGTCGCCCTCCATCAGGGTCGAAACGGCGGGGGCCACCTCTTGCTCTTGGCGGGGGCTAGCAGGGTGTCAGGCTTTTCGCCTTTCTTATTCATTTCCACTACTTCGCGCACGCGCTCAGCGCTCAGCATCACCCAGTTATTATCGCCTTTAAAGGCAAACCACATGCGCTTGCGGAAGATGTCAGTTTTCTGCAAAAACGCCTCGCCCGTAGCTACTTGCAGCGGGCGCTGCACCTGCGGAATGTCTTTGAGCGCGTCGAGGTAGGCGTCGAGCTCGTAGTTGAGGCAGCACTTGAGGCGGCCGCACTGGCCGGCTAGCTTCTGCGGGTTGAGACTAAGGTTCTGGTAGCGGGCGGCGGTAGTGCTCACGGCTTTGAAGTCGGTGAGCCAGGTAGAGCAGCACAGCTCGCGGCCGCACACGCCGATGCCGCCGATGCGGCCCGCCTCCTGTCGCAAGGAGATTTGACGCATCTCGACGCGCACCCGAAACTCGTCGGCCAGCCGTCGAATCAACTCCCGGAAATCGACGCGGTCCTCGGCCGAATAGTAGAAAAGCGCCCGCGTGCGGTCGGCCTGGTACTCGACGTCGGAGAGCTTCATTTTGAGGCGCAGCTCGTCGACTACGGCCCTAGCCCGGAACATGGTGCCGTTTTCGAGGTCGCGCACGGCCTGCCAGCGCTCCTCATCATCGGGGGTGGCCACGCGCAGAATGGGGCGGATATCGCGCGAGTCGGTGGGCACTTTTTTCTTGCGCATTTGCAGGCGCACCAGCTCGCCCTTGAGGCTTACGTGGCCCAGGTGCCAGCCCGAGCCGGCGGCCTCCACCACCACAGCGTCGCCGGTGACGAGGGGCAGGTTTTTATCGTTGCGAAAAAACTCCTTACGGCCGCCCTTAAAGCGGATTTCGACGCAGTCGAAGCCCCGAAAATCGGAGGGCATGTCGACGTCGGCGAGCCAGTCGAATACATTAAGCCGGGTGCAGCCGCCCGAAGAGCAGCCCCCCTTGGAGCCGCAGCCGCCGACTTTCGAAGTCGAGCAGCCGCCGCCGGATGAACAAGTAGCACAAGCCATGAGGCTGAGAATCTATAGATGAAGCGGCCGCACGCAACGGCCGCACGAAAGTGGGAAGCTAGCAAAGATAACCGATTGCGCAAGCGGAAAGGCTTGGGGCCAAAAAAGTAGCCGGGGCCGGGCCGTAAACGGGTATCAGCCTTATTTTTTCTTAAAAAATTAATATACTCAAGTAGCTGTGCAGACTTCTGACAAAGCAGAACTGGTAGTAAGCCAGTTTGTATTTATGTTTAAAATATAAATAATTACCTGATAATATAATTACAATCACACAAATGTGTAAAATTTAGTCATTTATACTATTGCCAGTCATTAGTCAAATTTTTATCTTCACATTTGGCTCACAATTTTTACCTCCCTTTCATTCTTTTCCAAACCAAACCAATGTTCAAGTTCTCTTCCTTATTGGCCCTGGGAGCCGTTGCGGCTATCTCGCTGGCTGGCTGCCAGAAAGCGCAGGATACCGCCACCCAGCCCACCGCCATTTCCAACGACGTAAAGGCGCAAGTTAAGGCGCTGGGCTTCGGCACCGGCGACCTGAAAGCCGTGGATGGCGGCTACGTTGTGGAAGGCGACATTTTTCTGTCGCCCGAGCTGCTGGCCAGCAAAACCGACTACAAGATGCTGCGCGTGGGTGCCGACGAGCAGTACCGCACCACGAACCTCGTAACCGGCCTGCCCCGCACACTCACCGTAAGCCTCTCGACCCGGTTCCCGGCGGCGTACGTAACGGCCATTGACGAGGCCATCCGCCGCTACAACGCCGCCAACCTGCAACTGCACTTTACCCGCATTACGTCGGGCACGGCCGACCTGCCCGTAAAGTATTCTTCTAATCTCGGGCCTGGTGTGTTGGGTCAGTCGGGCGGCTTTCCTAGCGGCGGCAATCCTGCACCCGGCTTTACGCTGGTGCCCAGCGTGATTAACAGCACGAATACCAACTACATCGCCACCATCATGGCGCATGAGATGGGCCACTGCATCGGCTTTCGCCACACCGACTACATGAACCGTGCGTATAGCTGCGGCGGCAGTGCCTCAAATGAGGGTGCCAGCACGGTGGGCGCTATTTTGATTCCGGGTACGCCTTCGGCCCCCGACCCCAACTCGTGGATGCTGGCCTGCGTGGGCAACGGCGTGAACCGGCCGTTTAACACCAACGATGTAACGGCGCTCAACTACCTGTATTAAGCTGCCAAGTAAAATTAAAAGCCCCCGGTCTGCCGCAGGCCGGGGGCTTTTAATTTTAAGTCAAGGGCTGGTCAGCACGATGCGCCGGGCGCGCGCCGGGCCACCGCCAGTGGTTGGAATGGCCCGCAGCACGTACACGCCGGGCTGCAGGCTAGTCGTCTCGAATAGATTAAGCGCGCCATTCACTAGGCTGCTGCGCACGAGGCGGCCTAGCGCATCATAGAGACTGATTTGCAGCGACACCCCCGGCTCGCCGGCTACTTGCAAATCTTGCCCGACGACCACGGGTATCGGAAATACTAATAGCTCGCCGCGACGCACGAGCTGCACGCCTACCGTATCGCTGATGAAGCGGTGGCCGGTTACATCCTGACCCAGTACCCGGTAACGGTTGAGCCCAATCGTAGCCGTGAGGTCGGCAAAAAGCGTGGTTAGCCGAGTTACGGGGTTTAGCGTCTGAATAGTTTGAAAGCCGCCGGCTCCCAAACGCTGAAGCTGAATAGCTTGCAGCTGGTAGAGCGTGCCCAAGGACAGCACCAGCTGCGCCGTATCGGCAATGGGGAAACGGGGCAGAAAAGACCGAATGTAGCAGCGCACCCCGGCCTCGGCCAGGTTGGCGGTGGCGCCGCGCTCGGCTAGCTTGCCACTCAGTACCGGCGCTACGGCAAAGTATGGCCCGGCGTTCTGGGCCGGCGTGATTTGCACCAGCGTATCGGCCACCAGCTTAAACGGCTCGGGAGCGGTGGGGCCTAGCCGGTACACCTGGTACTGCGCGGCACCCGGCGTGGCGGGCCAGGAAATCAGGGTTTCGCTGGGGCACACGTAGCCGACGTGCACCGGCAGCGGCCGGGCCAGCGCGAAGGTATCAGACACATAGGCCTGGCCACCGATAAGGCAGCGTACCTGAGCTAGCGTAGTAGTATCGGGCGCCGCCCAGGAATACGTGCGCTGCGCCGGGTCGAGGCTAGCCGCGATGGGACGCCAGGCGGCGCGGCCCACCGGGCGATAGTCGAGCCGGGCCGTGGTGGCCGGCCCGGCGTAATTCCAGCGCAGCAGCGCAGTCTGCGCCGGCCGCACGTTGCGGATGGCGCTCGGCACGAGCCACTCGAAGCCCGGCGCCCCCACTTCATAAGCCAGGCTGAACGCCTGCGGGCCGCTCGGCACCGCGTAGCCGCGCACTCGCAGCTGGTAGGTGCCCGCGGCGGGCAGGCTGATGGTGACTTGCTCCACATTGTTGAGGTGGTCGGCGCGGCGGCGGGCGGGCAGGGCCAGCGAGTCGAGGCTCGGGTAGGGGCTGAGCGTCCAGGGCAGCCAGCGGCTGGCCCCGCCGGGGCCGAGCACCTCCAGGTCGAGGTCGTTGACGAGGGCTAGCGGGGCGTTGGCAGCGGCTTCGGGGTCGGTCCAGGCGAGGGTGATTTTCACTTGCTGCGTACCGGCCGGCACGGCCAGCGCAAAAAGCTGCTCCTGGCCCTGGGCCAGCGTACCACTTTGGTAGCGTTTTTCCAGCACCGTGCGCACGGCCCCTAGCGCATCGAGCTGGCCGAAGCCGGCCACAAAATCCACTTCCGGCCGGCCCACGTCGCGGGCGCTGTTGATGAGCGCCGCCTTCACCAGTGCGGCGGGCGGCAGCGCGCCGGCTTGGTCGCGGTAGGCCTGCTGCACCAGCAGCGCTGCGCCCGAGCCCAGCGCCGAGGCATCGGATGAGCCGGCGTCGCCGTAGGCCACCAGCTCGGGCTTCACGCGGCCGTCGTAGGCCGGCCCGCGCGAGCTGAGCGGCGCCACCTGCCCTAGCGCGTCGGTGGCGCCCACGGCCAGCGAGTTTTTCGACATTTTAAACTGACCGGTGAGGTTGGCCACGCCCGCTAAGCCTTTGTAGGGGCCAGCGGGGCTAGCCAGATTACCCGAATTACCGCTCGAAAACACGTGCAGCAGCGTGGGCAGCTGCCGCGTCTGCTGGTCGTAACCCAGGGCTTCGAGGCCGTAATAATTTTCCACGCCAGTGCCGTAGGAGTGATTTTGCACGCTCACCCCGAGTCGGGTCAGGTCGGCGTTGGCGTCGGGCAGCAGGTTGGCGTAGGAGGATGAGGCGATGCCCGCCTGCCGCGCCGCGCCTTCACCGGCCGGCCCCGAGTTGCCGCCGCCCGCAATGAGCGTGGCCATAATACTGGCGTGAGCCGACTCGATAACCGTGCCGGCCGGCGTGTTCAGCAGCCGCCCCCGAAAGTCGAGGTCGGTCGGGTCGAGCGGATTTTCCTTGATGCTGACGGCCAGCCCCTGCCCGGTGAGCGCGGGATAGCGCCGCTGCACGGCCCGGATACTGTTCACCGTCAGGTCGGCGCTATTGAGCAGGCGCTCGTCGTGGGCCGGGCGGTCGGGCACATCCACAAACTCGACCAGCGGCGAAGCGGCCAGAGTGCTCAGCTGGGTCGGGCTAGCCAGCTTGATAGTTACCAGCTGGCCAGAACCAGCAAGTGGCACTGGCAGCGCAGGAAATGCCTGGCTAGCCCACTGGCGAAACGCCGCGACCTCGCGCACCCGCACCCGCACGGTCTGGCGGCTGGTAGCAGTCCGGGCAGCCAGTGCCACGCCGGGCGCCAATTTTGGGCTGCCGGCCACCTGCGCCCGCAGTGGCAGGGCCAGCAGCCCGAGGCTGGCCAGCAGCCCCAGCAGCCGGGCAGGTAGTAGCCAGCTAGCAGTTTTCAGCATCAGTCCACGTAAAATAACCAGTAGTTAATCGCTTTATTTTTCCGGGCAACAAGGTACGCAAGAGACGAAAAACCCGGTTGCTCCTTCCTTTTTGGGACGAGCAACCGGGTTAAAATGAGCGGTAGTGGGCCAGCGCTATTCGCCGGGCTTGAGCACCACTTTCAGGCAGTTATCTTTTTTGTGGCGGAAGATATCGTAGCCGTGCGCCGCCTGGCTGAGGGGCAGGCGGTGCGAGATTATATCATCCAACACCACTTCGCCCTTGATAATGTGCTGCAACAGCTTGTCGATGTGGCGGTGCGCCGGGGCCTGGCCGCCCACCAACTTAATGCCTTTATCGAAAAACTGGCCGACCGGGAAATTGTCATTGGTGGTAGCGTACACCCCCAGTACCGACACCACGCCGCCGCGCCGCACGGCGCTCATACAGGTTTCGATAATTTTGGGCGAGCCTTTTTCGAGGTTGATAACGGCCTTGGCACGGTCGAGCAGGTTACGGTCGGGCTCGAAGCCCACGCAATCGACGCACACGTCGGCACCACGGCCCTGGCTCATATCGCGGATTTGCGCTACTACCTGGTCGTGGCTCTCCCACAGGATGGTTTCACAACGGGTTGTTTCCTTGGCCTTATCGAGTCGATATTGCTGGGTATCAATAATAACAACCCTAGCCGCGCCGCGCAGCCAGGCGCTCTTGGCGCACATAATACCTACCGGGCCCGCGCCAAAGATGGCCACAAATTCGCCGCCCTTCACTTCGGCCCAGTCGATACCTGAATAGCCGGTGGGAAAAATATCGGTCAGGAACAGCACCTGCTCATCGGTCAGAAAATCAGGCACTTTGCGCGGACCAAAATCGGCGTAGGGTACGCGCACGTATTCGGCCTGGCCACCGTCGTAGCCGCCGTAGAGGTCGGTGTAGCCAAAGAGCGCACCACCTTTCTGGGTCAGCAGGCCGCCCTCGGGGCCGTAGTGCTCGGGGTTGGAGTTTTCGCAGTGGCCGGGCAGTTCGTGGTTGCACATAAAGCAGTGGCCGCAGGCAATCGGGAAGGGCACCACCACGCGGTCACCGCGCTTAAGGTTGCCCACGCCCTTACCCACTTCCTCCACAATGCCCATAAACTCGTGGCCGAGCACCATGGGCGTAGTCGGCAGCGAGCCGTTGTAGATGTGCAGGTCGGAGCCGCAGATGGCCGTGCTCGTCACGCGAATGATGGCATCGCGCGAGTCTTTCAGCGTGGGGTCGTCAACGGTATCGACGCTGACGTTGCGCGGGCCGTGAAACACTAATGCTTTCATGGAAAAGGAAGAAAAGGGGTGGAAGAACTTGCCCAACCTAACGGCCGCTAGGGCAGGCGGTTACGTTCGGCAAAATCTTTCTTTCTTCCCGCAACCGTGTTACATATTGTTGCCCTGGCTCAGCTTGTGGCGGGCCAACCTGCACGGCACTTATCCGCTACGCACCTCTCTCTCAAGCCCTCAATGCCCAACTCAAAGCTGGTAGATACTCACGCCTTTGGCCGTAACAAAGTAGGCTAGCTGGTCGCCGAGTAGCACCTGGCGCACGGTCGTTGCATCGAGGCCGGCGGGTAGCGGCTGGGTGCGCTCGGTGAGGTTGTAGAGATGAAAGAAATGCAGCTGCCCGCCGCTGATGTACGCCAGCTCATCACCCCGGAACGTAATGAAATCCAGCCCGGTAAACGGCAGCTTCTTGCGATAGTTGCCCAGGTTGTCAAACACGAAAATGCCGCTGGTATGGTCCACCAGGTACACATTGTTCTGGTACTGGCGCATAAAGCGGAAGTCGGGCCGACTATGGCCGATGATGAGGTCGAGCGGCGTGCTTTGCACCACGCGCAGGGCCTGGGGGTCAAATTCGCGCAGCGTGAGGGCGCTCTCATCGAGCAGCCAGAGCAGGCCATCGGGGGCGAGCGTGGCCGTGCGCACGGTGCCAGCGATATAATCGGCGAGCCGGATTTCGCTCAGCGGCGCCAGAAAGCGGTCGAGCAGCAGCACCTGCTGCCGGTCGTCGTAGAAGACGAGCAGACTGTTCTGGTTCCAGGCTTCAATCACGGCCACGTGGCCGGGCTGGGTGGGCGAGTAGGTATTGAGCGGCTGGCCATCGCGGGCCAGCTGGCGCAGGTTGTTGTCCTGGTCGGCGAGGTAAAGCGTGCCGCGCCGGTCGAGCGAGACCGCGCCGGTGGTGGGCAGGGCCAGGGTCTTGACGAGCGTCCAGGTCCCGGCGGCCGGGGCCGGGGCATTGGGATTAGCAGTATTGAGCGCGGGCGCCGTTTCGACCGGGGCCACGCGGGCGGCGGGCGCCACCGAGGCTGCGCTAGGCACGGTGCCCTGGGCCAGGCTAGCCAGCGGCAGTAGGCTAGCCACCGCCAGCCTTAGACTACTTCTTAAACTCGCGCAAAACCAGCTCATTGCCATCATACACGCCGTAGGAGCAATAATTGACCCATTCGCCCAGGTTAATATAGCGGCTGCCGGGTGCCACGGCCACATCGAGCGGCAGGTGGCGGTGGCCGAATACGTAATAGTCGTGGTGCTGGCGCTGCTCCAGCTCACGGCAGTAGACCAGCAGCCACTCATCCTCGCCAAAATATCGGGCATCGGCTTCGCCGTTTTGCAAGCGCGAGTGGCGGCTCCAGCGGTTGGCAATGCCGATGCCGAGGTTGGGGTGCAGGCGCGCGAAAAGCCACTGCGTGAAGCGCGAGCCAAATACCGGCTTCATCAGGCGCTTGTAAGCAAAGTCGCCGGGGCCCAGCCCATCGCCGTGACCGATGTGCAGGAATTTGTCGCCCATGCGCTGGCTCACGGGCTCGCGCAGGATGGGGATGCCCATTTCCTGGGTGAAGTAGCCAAACATCCACATATCGTGGTTGCCGGTGAAGAGCGTAATGGGCAGGCCGGCATCGGTCAGCTCGGCCAGCTTGCCCTGCAAGCGGCTGAATCCGCGCGGAATAGCATGCTTGTACTCAAACCAGAAGTCGAACACGTCGCCGAGCAAATAGATGGCGGCGGCATCTTTAGCGGCCATGTCGAGCCAGCGCACGATGCGGCGCTCCCGCTCGCGCGAGGTAGCGGCATCGGGCGCGCCGAGGTGAAAATCGGAAGCAAAATACACGCGCTGGCCCGACGCCAGGGCTAGCGGCGGCAGCTCAGGCAGCAGTTTCGGCGTCATCTTCCAATAAAAACAAGCTGAGCCGGCGCGGGCCGTGGGCACCCAGCACGAGGGTTTTCTCAATATCGGCCGTGCGGCTGGGGCCGGTGGTGAGCGAAAGCATAGAAGGCAAGTGGTCGCTGTAGCGGGCCTGCACCACGCGCAGGGCATCGCCGATTTCGGCTACCACCTGGCTAGGCCTCGCCAGCACCAAGTGCTGGTCGGGGTATATGCTGAGCCGCCGGCCGCTGGCCGTGGCCGGCGCTACCACGATGCTGCCGGTGCGCGCCACCAGAGCTTCGCACGAGGTCAGCCCTACGGCGGCCTGCGTGCGAAAATCAGCTGCCGTGGCCTGCAAAGGCACCTTAGCCGAGGCTAGCAGTGTCTGCATAGCCGGCTCCCACACGTAAAACTGCTGGCCGGCCGGCAGGCGCTCAGCTAGCCAGTCGCGCAGCGCAGCACCTAGCTGGGCCGAAGTTTCGCAGTAAAAAAACTCGCCCCCGATGCGCCGGAAGTTTTCGGCAAAGACCACGGCCAGGTCAGCGGCGGGCAGCGGCGGGTGCACCGGCGCGGCCCAGTCGGGCACGGGTGGCGCGGGCGCCGGCCCGGCCGCCAGCGCCGAGCGGATGCGGCCGAGCAGTTGTTCGCGGGGAGAAAGCATGGGGCAAAGGTAACGGCCACAAAAAAGGCCAGCCCTGCGGCTGGCCTTTCGTGGCATGGATTCGTGCTGCTGAAATTAGACTGCCTCCGGCTCATTGAGGCCGGGCAGGTGCGGCTCGGGGGTGTCTTGGCCGAGCGGCAGGCCAGAGTGCTCCTGCTTCAGCTCGCTCAGCGTTTCGGAGCGGTCGGTGCCAGCCATATGGGCCTGGTAGGTGGTTTGCTCAGCAAAGGGACGCTTGCCGACCAAGCGCTCCAGGTCGTCTTGCAATAGCACTTCTTTTTCAAGCAGCTCTTTAGCTACCACTTCCAGTTCGTGGCGGCGCTCTATCAGCAGCTCTTTGGTGCGAGCGTAGGCCTGCTCGATAATATGACGAATTTCTTCGTCCATCAATTGGGCCGTAGCTTCCGAGTAGGGTTTTGAGAAGCCGTACTCATTCTGACCCTTCGAGTCGTAGTACGACACGTTGCCGAGCTTCGCGTTCATGCCGTAGATGGCCACCATCGACTGCGCCGTTTTGGTAATGCGCTCGAGGTCGCTGAGTGCGCCGGTCGAGATTTTACCAAATACGATTTCCTCGGCGGCGCGCCCGCCCAGCGTCATGCACATCTCGTCGGTCATTTGCTCCACGTTGTAGAGGAACTGCTCGCGGGGCAGGTACTGCGCGTAGCCTAGCGCGGCCACGCCACGCGGCACAATGCTCACCTTCACCAGCGGGTCGGCATGCTCCAAGAACCAGCCCACGATGGCGTGGCCCGCTTCGTGATAGGCCACAATACGCTTCTCGCTAGGGCTGATAATTTTGTTTTTCTTCTCCAGGCCACCAATTACGCGGTCGATAGCGTCGGTAAAATCTTGGTTAGTGATGAACTTCTTATCGCGGCGGGCGGCAATAAGGGCGGCCTCGTTGCAGACGTTGGCAATTTCGGCGCCAGCAAAGCCCGGCGTTTGGGCCGACAGCCGCTTGGCGTCCACATCGGGGCCCAGCGTGAGGGGCTTCAGGTGCACATTAAAAATCTCCGTGCGGCCGTTGATATCGGGCTTATCGATGCTAATCTGGCGGTCGAAGCGGCCGGGACGCAGCAGGGCCGAGTCGAGGGTATCGGGCCGGTTGGTAGCGGCCAGAATAATGACGCCCGAGTCGGTGCCGAAGCCGTCCATCTCCACCAGCAGCGAGTTCAGGGTGTTTTCGCGCTCGTCGTTGCCGCCGGGCATCGAGCCCTTGCTGCGCGAGCGGCCCACGGCATCAATCTCGTCAATAAAAATGATGCAGGGCGCCTTAGCTTTGGCTTGCTTAAACAGGTCGCGCACGCGGGCCGCGCCCACGCCCACAAACATCTCCACGAAGTCGGAACCCGAGAGTGAGAAGAACGGCACGTCGGCTTCACCGGCCACGGCCTTGGCCAGCAGGGTTTTGCCGGTACCGGGAGGGCCTACCAGCAGGGCACCTTTCGGAATTTTACCACCCAAGATGGTGAATTTGCTGGGGTTTTTGAGGAACTCCACAATTTCCTGTACCTCCTCCTTGGCTTCTTCCAGGCCGGCCACGTCCTTGAACGTGATTTTCACCTTGTCGCCGCCTTCAAAGAGGGCGGCGCGGCTCTTGCCGATGTTGAAAATCTGGCCCCCGGGGCCGCCCGCGCTGCTCATGCGGCGCATGAGGAACACGAACAGGATGATGCTCAGAATAATCAGGCCGTAGCTGCTGATGATATCGGCAATCCCCACGCGGTCAACCGGGTCGAGGCGCAGGCGCTGCTCGCCCGGCTTGTTGGCCTGGAGTTTGTCGAGCTGCTCCTGAAAATACTTGGCGTCGAAAATGGGAAAGTAGTACTGCGCGCCGTGGTCGGCAAACGGGCCGCGGTGGGCGGCCAGGTCGCGGGCGTACTCGGGTTTTTGCAGGGCAGCCTGGGTCAGGCCCACTTCTACGGTGCGCGAGTTGACCAGCGACACGTCGTGCACGTCGCCAGCCGCCAGCATTTGTTCAAACTTCTGCTGATTGATTTTGATAGCGGCGTTCTGGTTGTTGAACCAGAACATACCTAGAAATAGTACCAGCAGCCCCGCCATCACCCACAGCTGCACACCCGGCCGGGGCGTAGGATTGGGCAGCGTCGGCTTGCGGCGTTTGGTGGGCGTCGTATCAGACATAAAAAATTAACTTAGTTGTAATGGACTCCTGTGCAACCGCGCCGCTAGGGGGTTGTTGGCGATGCCCTAGCGAAGACGCAGGCGGCGGCCCGATACTTTAGTGCCGGGCTACGTCAGCGGTATCTTCGATGTAGGTGATTTCGGCATCGCCCCACAATTCCTCCAACGCATAAAACTGCCGACGGTCGCGCAAAAAAACGTGCACGACCACATCGACGTAATCCAACAATATCCACTCGCGATTGGTGCGGCCTTCGCTCTGCCAAGGCGCCTGGCCAGTCACTTTTTCCACTTCTTCTTCTACCGAGCGAGCCAGGGCGTCGAGCTGGGTATCGGACGAGGCCGAGCAGATGATAAAATAATCGGCCACCGCGTTTTTCAACTCTTTCAAGTTCATCACCACAATGTCCTGTCCTTTGCGGTCTTGGAGGCCGCGCACGGCTACGTCTGCCAATGTGTCCGAATCCTGTCGAACCAAGGTGCTCTTCATAGAGTAAGTTTACGTTGTTTGCTAGCTAATATACGACTGCCAACCCCTGTGGTCATCAGCCCAACTACCTTATTTACCGGCCGGCAGCTCATTTGGCTGCCCGCCTGCGCTTCTACTAACTCAGAAGCCCAGCAACTGTTGCGCGAAAACCGGGCCAGCGAGGGCTGTACCGTCATAACGGACGACCAGTTTGCCGGGCGGGGCCAGCGGGGCAACATCTGGCTAGCCGCGCCCGGCGAAAACCTGACGCTTTCCATCGTCTGGCTACCCACGTTTTTAGAGGCCAGCCAGCAGTTTTTGCTGAGCCAGGCCGTGGCGCTGGGCATCTACGACTGGGCCGAGGCCCTGCTCGGGGCCTCGGCCCTGCTGCGCCTAAAGTGGCCCAACGACTTGTATTTCGGCACGCAGAAGTTTGGGGGAGTTCTTATTGAGAACAGTCTGAGCGGGCCAAAAATTCAGTCCAGCATCGTCGGCATTGGGCTTAATGTAAACCAGCGGCACTTTGCCGTGCCCACCGCTACGTCGCTGGGAGCCCTCACGGGCCGCTACTTTCAGCGCGAGGTGCTGGCTGCGCATCTGCTCGAATGCCTGGAAGCGCGCTATCTCCAACTGCGCGCCGGGCGCATCCGGGAGCTGCGCCAAAGCTACCTGGCCGCCCTCTATTGCTACCACGAATGGCATGACTATGAAGTAAGCGGTCGCCGCATGCACGGCCAGATTGTGGGGGTGGAGCCCGATGGCCGGCTAGCCCTGCAAATCGGCGATGAAGTGCAGCACTTTGGCTTGCAGGAAATTAAATACCTATAAATTGACGCTGCCGTATTTCCAGCCGCTACCCGATTATTTGTTGCCGGTATCCGGCGCTGGTCCAAGCGGTGCCCCCGGCCATCATCCCGAACCGGGCGGGCTGGGTTTGGATGAGTGCCCCACCGGAGTATGAGGGGGCAATTTCAACGGCCAGGGCAGCCCGGCGCACTCTGAAGCCCACGTGCTGGCCTCTCCGCGAAAGCCAGGGGCCACCCGCGCGCCGCCTGCCGCGTGCGGCCGCCGCTACCGGCCCCAGCGGAGTCGATGCCGCGCCGCTGCTTGCTATTACTTCGCCCGCCGCTCATGCCGAGTAGGTGCTCACCGCTGGCGAACAGCGGCGGCGAGGTGCGCCAGGCACAGTGGCAAACAACCTGTTTTTAAAAGTGCTGCCCGCCCCTACCCGCATATTTCTGCCGCCGGGCGGGGTCAAAATATCCTGCGCCGATGACCACAGCCGTACTGCGGATATTCGGGTGCTGGTGAAGGAATTATGAGTTTTTATTAACCAGGCTAAACGGTGGATAAGCAGGTACTGCTGCGGGCCAACCGCCGGCCCGCCGGCTGCGTACCTGGCACACTGCTTGCCAATTCTTTTTGCCACCGCCTGGTGGTCATCTTTATTCTTTTACTTTCATGAAACGCATCAGTTGGTTATTTATGCTGCCCGTGCTGCTGCTGGGTAGTTTTCCGGGCCGCCCGGCCCAGGCGCAAACCCAGCCCCCGCCCCGCACGGGCTGGAGCCCCGAAGCCAAAGACGCGGCCATTGGCGGGGCGGCTGGCGTGCTGGGTGGCATTCTCATCAACGGGCGCAACCGCAAGGTAGGTGGCCTACTGGGGGGGCTAGCCGGCGCCGGTGCCGGCTTTGCGCTCGGCAAATACACGGATAACAAGCGCAAGGCCGCCGAAGCCGCTGCCCAGCAGCAGCAGGCTGCCCAGGAACAGGCTGCTGCCGAGGCCCAGGCCGCCGAAGCCCAGCGCGCGGTGGCCAGCAAGCCGACGCCGGCCGCCCAAACTGCCGCTAAAACCGCTACCGAGCGCGCCACCGTGGCGCGCGCCCACGCCGCCCGCACGGCGGCCATTCGCACCTCGGCCGAGCGCCGCCTCGCGGCCGAGCGTCGGGCCGAGGCTAGCCAGGCCAAGGGCGCAGCTCCGGCCGTGGCCGACGTGGCCGTGGCCGCCGGCTTTTTTTCTAATCCCGGCTTCGACCAGCCCGGCACGCCTTATCCCGACTCGGCCGTGCTGCGCAAAAGCTGGTAAGCGGCCCATCGCTTAGCCAAGCCAGCCCACCGGGCCAGGGTCCGGGGGCTGGCTTTTTTTCGCCATTTCTTCTTGCCCAAAAACCCTTATGAAATTTTACTTACTCTCGTGCGGCGCAGCGGCTCTGCTGACGGCCTGCTCCGGCAACGGCCAGTCGCCCGCGGCCGGCTCTACGGCGGCGGCTACTACCACTACGGCCACTACTACCAGTGGGGCCGCCAACGTGTCGGACCTCGACCAGCAATTTGTGAGCGCCTGGAACAACAAGGACGCGACCAAGGTGACGGCCATGCTGGCCGACGACGTGCAGTTCTTACAAGGCGCCACGCACTTTGTGGGAAAGGCTGAGGTGACCAATAAGTGGATTACCCCCACCATCGGCACAATTGCTAACCTGAAAACGTACAGCGTCAGCTCGGGCTCCGATGCGAACCTGGCCTACGAGGCCGGCACCTTTTCGGTAGATGTGCTGCCCACGCCCACCGAAAAAACCGTTGGCACCGGCACCGGCAACTACGTGTTTGCCTGGAAGAAAGCCAATGACGGCAGTTGGAAAATCAGTATGGCGCACCTCGAAGACCTGCCCGTGCAGGAGAAAAAGTAAGCTAGGTTGTACGGACAATTATCTTTGCGTTCGTGAGCAATCTGGATGAAATCAGTGACCGTGCTTGGACCGCTTTGGCCCCACATTTATCGGGCAAAGCGGGCGACGTGGGCCGAACAGGCGTCGATAACCGACTCTTTCTCAACGCCGTGTTCTGGGTGGCGCGCCACGGCTGCGCCTGGCGTGCACTGCCGGCCCGCTTTGGCAAACACGACACGTTGCGCAAACGCAGCCGGCGCTGGGCCCAAAAAGGCATTTGGCAACGCTTGTTCGAAGCCGTGCAGGAACCAGACCTGGATTGGGTGATGCTTGATTCGACCGTGGTGCGGGCCCACGCGCAGGCGGCGGGCAGCCGAAAAAAAGCCGCGTCGGCGACGAAGCCCTCGGCCGCAGCCGCGGCGGGCTGACGACCAAAATCCACGCCCTCGTCGACGCGCTGGGTAACCCGTTGCGCGTGGTGCTCGGTCCCGGCCAGCAAGCCGATTGTCGACGCGTAGCGGAACTGCTGCCGGCCGCTGAGGGTACCAGCAACGTGCTGGCAGACAAAGCCTACGATACGGACGCCGTACTCGCCAGCGTGGCCGCCCTCGGTGCCCAAGCGGTGATTCCCAGCAAAAAGAACCGCCTCGTCCAACGCGTGATTGACCGAAATCTGTACCGCGACCGCAACAAAGTCGAGCGCTTTTTTAGTCGCCTCAAGCAGTTTCGCCGGCTGGCCACGCGCTATGATAAAACGGCCAGCAGCTTCTTAGGAATGGTGCATTTCATCTCAGCACTCTTGTGGCTTCGCTAATTGTCCGTGCAACCTAAGCTAAAGGGTGTCAGGCTCGCGTCAGGTATTCCTCGCCATCGAGCACCGGGGTCATGGCTTGCTCCTCGGCTTCGGTAAAGAGCCGCGAGCGAATGAGAAACCGCACGCCCAGCGGAATTTCGAGCGAGAAGCTGGCGCCCCGGCCCTTCACTACGTCTACCGTGAGCTGGGTGTGCTGCCAGTAGGCAAACTGGCTGGCGCTCATAAAGAAGTCGCAGCCGTGAATCTGGCCTAGCCACACGTCGTTGGCCCCCACCCGAAATTCGCCCTTGGCAAAGCACATGGGCGAGGAGCCATCGCAGCAGCCGCCGCTTTGGTGAAACATGAGCGGGCCGTGCTCGTCGCGGAGCAGGTCGATGGTGGCATCAGCGGCTAGGGTGCTAAGAACGCGGGCAGTGGGCATGAAGAAATTTTGGATAGGAATAATTTACAATATCTAAAAGAACGTCATGCTGAGCTTGCCGAAGCATCTTGGGCGCATCATTAGAGTTAGTGACTCTAGCGGCGCGAGCAAGATGCTTCGGTAAGCTCAGCATGACGTTCTGGGTAGCTGCACGCTACTGCGGGCTGCTAAAAAAAGCCCAGCGCCTTCTCGCTGTAAGAAATCAGCATGTTCTTATTCTGGCGGTAGTGAGCCAGCATCATCTTGTGGTTTTCGCGCCCGAAGCCCGAGGCCTTGTAGCCGCCGAAGGGCGCGCCGGCCGGGTAGTCGTGGTAGCAGTTCACCCACACGCGGCCGGCCTGAATGGCGCGCGGCACCTGGTACAGCTCGTGCGCGTCGCGGGTCCACACGCCGGCGCCGAGGCCGTAGAGCGTATCGTTGGCGATTTCGATGGCTTCTGCCACAGTTTTGAAGGTCGTGACGGACACTACCGGCCCGAAAATCTCCTCCTGGAAGATGCGCATCTTGTTGTGCCCCCGGAACATCGTGGGCTGGATGTAGTAGCCCTCGGCCAGCGCCCCGTCGGCCGGTGCGTGAGCCTCGCCACCCGTCAATACTTCGGCGCCTTCGGCCTTGCCGATTTCGAGGTAGCTCAGAATTTTCTCGTACTGGTCGTTCGAGGCCTGGGCACCCATCATGGTTTCCATGTCGAGCGGGTTGCCGAGCTTGATGGCTTTCACGCGGGCAATGACACGGGCAATAAACTCGTCGTAGATGTCTTCCTGAATGAGCATCCGCGAGGGGCAGGTGCAGATTTCGCCCTGGTTCAGGGCAAACATCACCGCGCCCTCAATGGCCTTGTCGAGGAAGTCATCGTCGGCATCCAGTACACTCTTAAAGAAAATGTTGGGCGACTTACCGCCCAGTTCCATCGTCACCGGAATGAGGTTTTCGGCGGCGTACTGCATGATGAGGCGGCCGGTGGTCGTCTCGCCCGTGAAGCTGGCCTTGTTGATGCGCGGCGACGAGGCCAGCGGCTTGCCAGCTTCGAGGCCGAAGCCGTTTACCACGTTTACTACGCCGGCCGGAATGAGGTCTTCGAGCAATTCCATCAGCACCATGATGCTAGCCGGAGTTTGCTCGGCGGGCTTCATCACCACGCAGCAGCCGGCAGCCATCGCGGGGGCCAGCTTCCAGGTAGCCATCAGCAAGGGGAAATTCCAGGGAATAATTTGGCCAATAACCCCTAGCGGCTCGTCAATATTGAGCGACAGCGTAGTGGCATTCAGCTCCGTAGCGCTGCCTTCTTCGGCCCGAATGACGCTGGCGAAGTAGCGAAAGTGGTCGACCACCAGCGGCAGGTCGGCATAAGTTGTTTCGCGAATGGGCTTGCCGTTTTCGACGCATTCCACAGCGGCTAGCATCGGCAGGTTTTCTTCGATGCGATTAGCAATCTTGTTGAGCACGTTGCTGCGCTCGGTGGCCGAAGTCTTGCTCCACGTTTTGAAGGCTTCTTGGGCCGCATCGAGCGCGAGGTCGATGTCTTCCTTGCTGGAGCGGGCTACTTTGGTAAAGTTCTTGCCGTCGATGGGCGACGGGTTGTCAAAATACTGACCCTTGACCGGGGCTACCCATTTGCCACCGATGAAATTGTCGTAGTGCGATTTAAACTGGGGCCGGGCCACCAGGGTGGTAGGTGCTTCGAGGGTTTCTGCCATGACGGAAGAGAAAATTTAGCTAGGTGGGAGAATAGAACAAAGGTGGTTTTGCAAGTAGCATCTCGGGTTGTGGTATTGTCGCAAAAAATGCCGAAATTGTCGCAACTTGCGTTAGTAAGTCCTCACTCAGCTACTCATGCCCACCCGCGTCCACTTGCCCGCCGCCGTGCCTCCGCTGGCGCTAAACCGGCTGCATTCTTTGGTCGAAAACCGCACGGTGTTCGCCCTCGACGCTTTTGAGCTGAATATTTTTGAGACGCACCAAGCGGCCCTGCGCGTGCCGCTGCGCCTCGATGGGCTAGCCCTCACTACCATGCTGCGGGGCAAAAAAGTGATGCACCTGCCCGACCGCCCAGCCTTCGACTACCTGCCCGGCGAAACGGTGGTTGTGGGCGAAGATGAGCTAATGGAAATTGACTTTCCGGAGGCCTGCCTGTGCCAGCCTACGCAGTGCCTGGCGGTGGCTATCGCGCCCGACACCATTCGCCAAACCGTTGATTTACTGAACGAACGCTACCCGCGCACCGAATCGCACGCGCCCTGGGCGCTGGCCGGGCCCGAGTACGCCCACCTCACCAATACGCCCGAGCTAACGGGCACTCTGGAGCGCCTGGTGGCCGTGTCGCGCACCACCGACGCGGCCAAGGACGTGCTAGCCGGCTTTACTCTGCAAGAGCTGCTGGTGCGCCTGATGCAAACTCAGGCGCGAGAATTAATTTTTCACGACTACGCCCGGCACCTTACCACGCACCGCTTCGCAGCGGTGGTGCACTACATCAAGGAGCATCTGGCCGAAAACCTGTCGGTAGATAAACTAAGCGCGCTGGCCTGCATGAGCAAGGCCACCTTTTTTCGCATGTTCAAGCGCGAGTTTGGCCTCACACCGGTCGAGTACATTGTGCGCGAGCGGCTGGCCGAGGCTAAGCGGCTGCTGCGGCAGCCGCTGGTGAGCGTGGCCGAGGTGTGCCTGCGGGCGGGCTTTAATAACCTATCCTATTTCCAAGCTTTATTCAAAAAGCACGAGGGCTTTACACCGGGAGCTTACAAAAAGCAGCTATAACCTAGCCAGTTAAGCGTAGCTCAACGCTACTACTGCCACTTCCTCGGGCTGCGCCCCTAGCGCGAGGGTGAGCGTCTGCCCTAGCCGGGCGCCCTGCACGGCCCGCGCGATGGGCGCCACAAAGGCCACCTTGCCTTCTTTTATCGACGCTTCATCAACCCCGACAATGGTGAAGGTGCGCTCAAAACCCACTTTGCCGCCGCGGCGGGTGCGCAACGTGACGGTGGCCCCGAAGCGCACTTCGCCGGGTGGCTGGGTGGCGGGGTCGATGACTTTGGCGCTGGCAATGCGCTCGGTGAGCAAGGCTAGCCGGCCGTGCAATAAGGAAAGCTGGTGACTGCGGTCGGTGTCGTTGCCGGCGCGGTTTACCTCGGCAGCGCCGCGCTCAGCTTCCAGGTCGGCCAGCTCGGCGCGGAGCTGCGCCAGGCCATTGGGCGTGACGTAGTTGGGCGAGCCGGGCGGCAGCGCGGCGCGCGGCGGCACAATGGGCGGCGCCTGGGCATCGTCTTCTTTTACAAATCCACGGCTCATGGCTGGCTGAACGCGGGCTAGCCGGTGGGGTTGCCCACGCCGCAACTTTCGCGGTTGCGCCGGGTTTTAACGGCCATGCCCGACGTCCTGCCCTCCGATTTAGCTCCTGCCCAAGCCACTAAGCCCCGGCTCGATAATGCGCTGGTGTGGCTGATGGCCCTCACCTGCGGGCTGGTGGTGGCTAATATTTACTACAACCAACCGCTGCTGGCCGCCATCGGCCGCGCGTTCCACGTGTCCGACAGCCGCGCCAGCCTCATTGCCACGGCCACGCAGGTGGGCTACACGCTGGGGATGCTGCTGGTAGTGCCGCTGGGCGATATGCTGGAACGCAAGCGCCTCATGCTCTGGATGCTGCTGGGCGCGGCCGCGTGCCTGGGCGGCGCGGCCTTGGCACCTACGTTTGCGCTGCTGGCGGTGGCTAGCATTCTCCTGGGTATTTGCTCAGCGGTGCCGCAGCTGCTGCTGCCCATGGCGGCCCACCTGGCGCCCGAGGCCGACCGGGGCCGCATTGTGGGGCGCATTATGAGTGGCTTGCTTATCGGTATTCTGCTTTCGCGCACCGTGAGCGGCTACGTGGGCGCGCACCTGGGCTGGCGCACCGTATTTGAAGGCGCGGCCGGCCTGATGCTGGCGCTGGCTAGCCTGCTGGCCTGGCGCCTCCCCCGGGACCAGCCTAATTTTCAAGGCACCTACGCCTCGCTGATGCAGTCGCTCGGTACGCTGGTGCGCGAGCTGCCGCCGCTGCGGCGCTCGGCACTGGTGGGCGCCAGCATTTTTGCGGCTTTCAGCGTTTTTTGGACCACCCTGGCCTTTTACCTCGAAAGCCCGGCGTATGGCTACGGCAGCGATGTGGCGGGCTTTTTTGGACTAGTAGGGGCCGTGGGCGCGCTGGCCGCGCCGCTGGCCGGCGGCCTGGCCGACCGGCGCGGGGCGCGCTACGCCATCACGGCGGGCATCTTATTAGCGCTGGCTGCCTACCTGCTGCTGGGCCTGGCCGGTGGCTGGCTGGCCGGGCTGGTAGTGGGCGTCATTCTGCTCGACGTGGGCGTGCAGTCGGCCCATATTTCCAACCAGACGCTCGTGTTTTCGCTGCGCCCCGAGGCCCGCAGCCGCCTTAATACCGTGTACATGACCGGCTATTTCACGGGCGGCTCGCTGGGCTCAGTCGTGGGCGGGCTGGCCTGGATGCACTTTGGCTGGCCCGGCGTGTGCATCGTGGGCGGGGCATTTGTGGCGCTCGCGCTAGCAATTCATCGCAGCTATGGTCGGCCATAAGCTTCTTCCTAACCAGTTGGCCAGCAATAGCCAATGCACAGCATTACCCAGCCACTAACTCATCTAAGCTAGCGTGCGCGGGGGTATGGTGCACGTAGTCGAAAAGCCGGTCAAGCAGCGACGTAGACAGCTTTGGCAGCAACGGCAGCAAAAAGTCGGGCGATGATGTATCGACATGGCCTAGCAGCGCCGGCAGGTCGGTATGGTGCCGGGTGGCCCGGTAGCCCATCCGCCACTCGCCAAAGCGCCGCTCGGCCAGTGGCCCGCTCAATAGCAGCATGCAGGCCGTGTGGCGCACATCCTGGCTGATGCGCTGGTACAAGGCCAGCACAGCAGCCTGCCGCCCTTCAAGTACTTGCAAAAAACGCCCTTCGGCAGAGTAAAGCAGTAAACCAGTCAGCTCGTGCTGCGCGTTGTAGTCTCGTGAATTTCGTAATAATTCCAGCAGGTCAGCATCGGTAAATGGCTGACTAGCGCGGCTTTCGTAAATGAGGTGGTATAAGGGCATTGGGTAAGGAGCGAAATTGCTGCCCAAGATAGTGCGCCGCGCGGCTGTTTTCGTAGGCGTGCTTCGCTGCCTGGCTCCTACCCTAGCCGCTCCAGGCAGGTGCGCAAGCTCGCGCGCCAGTGCGGGATAGTTACCCCTAACTCTCTTTTCACCTTGCTCTTATCCATTACCGAGTAGGCTGGTCGCGTAGCTTTGGTCGGGTACTCAGCGGTGCGGATGGGCACCGTTTTCACCAGCACGTTGCTCAGCTCGAAAATAGCCGTGGCGAAATCATACCACGAGGTCACGCCCTCGTTGCTGTAGTGATAAATACCATAGGCTTGGCTCTGACTATCAATGATGTGCAGGATGCAGCCGGCCAGGTCGATGGCGTAGCAGGGCGTGCCTACCTGGTCCCAGATGATGCGCAGCTCGTCGCGCTCGCGGCCCAGCTTGAGCATGGTTTTCACGAAGTTGCCCGCAAACTCGGAGTACAGCCAGCTGGTGCGCAGGATGAAATATCGGCTGGCTAGCCCCGGAATAACCTGCTCGCCCTCCAGCTTGGTGAGGCCGTAGACGCTGAGAGGCGCGGCTTCGTCGGTTTCAACGAGCGGCTGGTTGCCGGTGCCGGCAAATACAAAATCGGTCGAAATCTGGATGAGCGTGGCGTTGAATTCGCCGCAGAGCCTAGCCAGGTTTTCCACGCCATCGCGGTTCACGCGGCGGGCCAGGTCTACCTCATCCTCGGCTTTATCGACGGCCGTGTAGGCGGCGCAGTTGATAACGTAGGCCGGGTGGTGGTGCTCGAATAAGGCGCGCAGGCTATTGATATCTAAGATGTTGGCCTGCGCCTCGGGCGGAAAAACCAGGCCCCTCATATTTTGCGCCTGCGCCACGTGCGCCAGGCACTGCCCAAGTTGGCCCGAGGCCCCAAAAACCAGCGTTGTCTGCATAAAAATCGGCCCTAGCGAGCGGTAGCGTTGTTTGGGCCGCAAGTTAAGGCTAGCCGGGGAGCGCGGGGAGCTCCGGCGGGCGCTTGTTTTTGATGGGTTCGAAGCGGCGCTCGCAGGGCTGCTTCTCGCTCAGGTACTTCCAGTAGCGCTTCGGAATGTGGCGCTGGTGCAGTTTCAGGTTTTTGCGCTCCGGGATGTTCACATGGTCGAAATACGCCTGCCACAGGATTTTAAACAGCGGCTCGCGCTCGTCGAGCACCGTGGCCGAAACCTCGCCCCGGCGCGGGCTGGCCCCACCGGTTTCAAACTCCACGATGGTCGTCCGGGTGAGGTCATAGTAGAGCCCGTAGCGGCGCCTGCGGTCAAAAATCAGCCAGCGCTGGTCGGCGTAGCGCTTGGTAAAGTGGCTGGCAATGAGCGGCAGCGTATCAAAATCGGGCTCGATGGTGGCGTGAAACAGGCCGTCCTGCGCCTTCTCGAAGCGCACGAACGCCTCCATGCGGTGCTTTTCGCGGAAGAGCTGTTGGGCTAGCCGCTGGCAGCGGCGCACGGTGGCATCGGCGTAGTTTTCCGAGATGTCGCGCCCGGCACGCAGGGCCATGTCGGCGTAGCGGAAAATGAGCAATTCGCGCTCCGGGTCTTCGCTCAGAAAAACGTGGTAGAGCCGCGCCCGCGCCGGCTCGGGCATGAAGCGCAGCAGGCCCTCCCAGGTGCGGGTGGCTAGGGTTTCGTCGGTGGCAATGGCTACGGCCTGGGCAAAAAGCCCGCCCTGCGCGGCGCCCTCTACCTGAATGCTGCCGGGCGCCGAGCGGCGGTCATACACCCGAAACAGCACCGTGAGTAGGCCCTCAAAGCTACCGTCGTAGGTGTAATCGGTGGGCGGGTTGTGCAGCGGGGGGGCCGGCGGCCGCGCTGCCACCGGGCCGACGGCCGCACTGGCCTCGGGGCGGCGAAAGGAAGTAAGTCGGCTCACGCTCAACAGGTTAAAAAACCGCGCCGCCGCACGGCGGCGCGGCGGCTAGGCCGCTACGCCGGGCTGTGACGCGCTGGCCAGCCGGGCGGCGCGGGCCGCGTCGTGCACCTGGCGCACCAAGGGCAGCAGCTCGGAGAGGCGGCAGCAGCACGAAAGGCGCGGCGCTTTGTCGAGGCTACCGGCTCCGGTACGCAGGCCCAGGGTGGGCTCGGCAGCGGTAGAAAGAGAGGCCGACGCGTCGGCAGGTGCGCGATGGGTAATTTTCATGCGTGAAAATGAACCAGTTGTAAAATCCTGTCGCAACCGCGACAGGCAGCTTGGCGCGGGCGGCTACTGCACCACCAGCGTATCGGTGATGTAGGCGTTATTGCCCAAAAATTTTAGGTAGTACGTGCCGGCCTGGGTGGGCTGAAAGGTATAGGTGGTCTGAGCCGGTACGGCAGTTGTGGTGCACGAGCAGCTTGCGTAATTGATGTTGACCCCAATCGCGCGGGTGTTGCCCGAGCTCTGCTCCGAGAGGTTGGCCAAGGTGCCGCAGCCGCCGGCGGGCAGGTAGGAGAGCGAGTAGACGGCCGGTTGATTTATGGCAATCGTTTTGGGACCGCTCACGGCCGTGATGGGCGTGAGCAGCGTGTTATTGCATACGTCGGGGCCTACGCTAAGGCAGCTAGTGGCGCTGAGGCCAAGGGCGGCAAGCAGGTAATATCTCATAAGCGAAAGAGCCAACAGGCACGGGAAAGGTTGACTCGAAATACCAACTAATAACCTGTTCCAATCAACTTTATTCGACGCAAGGCTAGCCCCGCGCCGCCCAATGCCCTAGCCGGCCTGGGCAAATAAATCCAATTGCTGCGTCACGAGGGCCGAGCGCGTGGCCTTGCCCCCGAATAAAATCTGGCGGCGCACCTGCTGCTCGCTCAGCTCGCCTAACCTAGCCGGCGCCATGCCCCTGGCCGTGAGAAAGTGCTTGGCGCGCTTCATCACTACGCCAAACTGCGTGAGGTGCTCGGCCGTGAGGCTGGTAAAGCGCCGGGCCTGCACAATGCGCTCGGCCGAGCGGGCGCCCACGCCGGGAATGCGCAGTATCATGGCCCGGTCGGCCACGTTTACATCTACCGGAAACAGGTGGCGATTGCGCAGCGCCCAGGCCAGCTTGGGGTCGATTTCGAGGTCGAGGTAGGGATGCGCGGGGTCGAGTATCTCGTCGGCCTCGAAACCGTAAAAGCGCATCAGCCAGTCGGTTTGGTACAGGCGGTGCTCGCGCACCAGCGGCGGCTGGGTCACCTGCGGCAGGCGCGCATCGTCGGTCACGGGCACGTAGCCCGAGTAGTACACGCGCTTCAGCCCGTAGCCCTGGTAGAGCGAGTCGGAGAGCTTGATAATCTGCAAGTCATTCTCGTCGCTAGCCCCCACAATAAGCTGGGTGCTCTGCCCGGCGGTGGCAAACTGCGGCACTTTCTTAAACAGCGCCTTTTCCTCTTTATTCTGAATAATGCCGTCGCGAATCTGCCCCATCGGGGTCAGAATCTCGGCGTAGTTTTTCTCCGGCGCCAGGTTCTGGAGGGCCAGCTCCGAGGGCAGCTCAATATTCACGCTCAGACGGTCGGCGTAGAGGCCGGCTTCCTGAATCAGCTCGGGCGAAGCGCCCGGAATGGTCTTGACGTGGATGTAGCCGTTAAAATTATGCTCGGTGCGCAGCTTCTTCACGATGCGCACCAGGCGCTCCATCGTGTAGTCGGGCGAGGAGAAAATTCCGCTGCTTAAAAACAGGCCCTCGATGTAGTTGCGGCGGTAGAAATTGATGGTCAGGTCCACTACTTCCTCCACCGTAAAGGCGGCGCGCTTCACGTCGTTGCTCCGGCGCGACACGCAGTAGGCGCAGTCAAAAATGCAGTGGTTGGTGAGCAGAATTTTTAGCAGACTCACGCAGCGGCCATCCTCGGTAAAGCTGTGGCAGATGCCCATGCCTTCGGCGTTGCCGAGGCCTTTCTGCTCGTTTTTGCGCTTGCCGCCGCTGCTGCTGCACGATACATCGTACTTAGCGGCGTCGGCTAAGATGCTTAGCTTTTCCTGAATGCGCTCGTTCATCGTAGCGGAGTAGTTTAGCGGGGGTAAAAGTAGGACTTGCTAGTGAAATGAGCAAGCTTTTGATAAGCTAATTTTTTTAGAAAAGGTTTCCTGTCCGGCTTATTTCTCTTCTTAAATTGCCAGTCTCCTGCCGCGCGCAACCCGCTGCTACTGCCGTAACTTGCGCGTAGTGCTGCTGTGCCCAATGCTTTCTCTTTCTGCTCGTCGCTTATTGGTGTTGCTCGGCTGGCTGCTGCTCGGCGGGCTAGCCCGTGCGCAGGCGCAAGTGCCGGCCTTCAGCCCCCGCCTGGCCGTGCCCCCCGACTCGCTCCGCGCCGCCGACGAGGCCGAGAGCCTGCCCACCGACTCGCTGGGCCGCCGCTTCGACGAAGCCCGCGTGCGCCTGAGCCTGGAGCGCTACACTCGGCGCAAAACCATTGTGGGCAAGGCATTGCAGGCGTTTTTTCGGCTTACCAAGCCCCAGCAGGAAGACCACGGCCTCGACGCGGTGCTGCTCAACCGGCAGTTTGACCAGCACAACTTCAAGATTGTGCGCCGCGTCACCATCACGCCCTACGACGCTTTTGGGTATAATCTGAACGACTCCTTGCGCCAGCCGCGCACGTTTCTGGAGAAGTCGGGCAATGCCCTGCACATCCGCACGGCGCGCTCACGCATCCGGCAGGTGCTGCTGTTTCGGCCGGGCCAGCCGCTGCTGCCCCAGGCCCTGGCCGAGAGCGAGCGCCTGCTGCGCCAGACCGACGAGATTCTGGACGCCCGCGTGCTCGTGAACGAGCGCACCGCTACCCGCGACAGCGTTGATATTCTGGTGTATACCACCGACGTGTTCAGCATCACGGCGGGCTACGAGCTGCGCGGCAGCCCCAACCAGGCTATTATCACGCTCGGCGACCAAAACTTTCTGGGGCTAGGCCACCGGCTGGATAATCGCTATCAATATGGCCGCGACCTGCCCCAAACCTGGGGCTACGAGGCCAACTACCGGGTGCCGTTTCGCAACTTCGTGTACGCCGAGGGTCACTACTTCAACGAGTTTGAGTCGCACTCGGGCGGCGTGTCGGTGCGGCGCGACTTCTACTCCCCCAGCGCCCGCTGGGCCGGCGCCTTCACGGCCGATGTGAATAATCTACGCGTGGTGCTGCCGCGCGACGCCCCGCCGCTGCCGGGCCAGCAGCCCGATTTTCGCATTCGCTCCTTCACCAGCCAGAGCTTGTGGGTGGGCCGCGCCTTCCGGCTGCGCTCGTATGACCTGGGCTACGAAAACCCCGGCCGGCTCATCGTGTCGGCTAGCCTCACCCACGAAAACCACACCACCAACCCCACCGCCACGCCCGAAACGCCCGCCGGCAGCCCCGACGACCGCACCCGCACCCTGCTGCTGGGCACGGTGGGCTACTCGGTGCGCCGCTACTATAAAGACAAGTACCTCTTCGGCTTCGGCCGCACCGAAGACGTGCCGGCCGGCACCCTGCTCAGCCTCACGACGGGCCTCGAAAACAATCCCGTGGGGCCGCGCCGCTACCTCGATGCCCGCATTGCGGCGGCCGGCTACTCCGAGCGTCAGGGCTACCTCTACGGCAGCCTCGACTTCGGCACCTTCCAGCGCATTCAGGATGGCGGCTGGGAGCAGGGCTTGCTCAGCGGGCAGTTTCTGTACTTTACGCGGCGCTACCGCATGGGTAGCTATCAGAGCCGCCACCTGCTCACCACGCGCGTCACGGCCGGCTTCAACCGCTACCCGGCCGAAGTGCTGCTCACGGGTATTAATAGCAACCCCGACGGCGTGCGCGGCTTCCAGCCTACCGGCCAGATTCTGGCCACCAGCCGCCTGCTGGCCAACTACGAGGGCACCGTGTACACGCCGCTTTCGCTACTGGGCTTCCGGGTAGCTCTGCTCGCCTTTGCCGATATGGCTATTATAAATGAGCGTATTGGTGGCGGCTCGCCCTTCGGCGGCGATGCGCCCTACACGGGCTTCGGGCTAGGCCTGCGCTTCCGCAACGAGCTCACGGTGCTGCGCACATTTCAGATACTGCTGGGCTACTACCCGCGCGGCCAGCTTAACCCCAATGGTGCGCGCCTGTTTGAGAGCAACCGCGACTCGTATCAGTTCTCCGATTTCAGCTTCGGCCAGCCTAGCGTGGTGCAATATGGGTATCAGTAGGCTGATGGTTGGTCGGTAGCTGATAGTTGGTAAAAAGCTGTACTATTTTAGTAAGTATAAATAACCATCACAGCTGAAACTCAATCGGCATGGTGCACACCACGCGCACAGCCTGCCCGCGCTGGTAGCCGGGCTGCCAGGGCGGCATCAGCCACACCAGGCGCAGCGCTTCTTCATTGAGGCCACCGCCGGGGCCACGCACCACCGAAGCATCGGTAATCCGGCCAGCCGCGCTTAGGATAAAACGTATATACACCTTACCCGTCACTTTCAGCTGCCGCGCGCCGTCCGGATAGTGCATATTCTTAGTCATGTAGCTAATCAGGGCGGCGTCGCCACCCGTGAAATGGGGCCGCACATCGGGATTGATAAATATAGAATCCGGCTTAAATGCCAGCGCAGCAGTCGGCGGCGCAACGGTGCTGCTACCGCCGCCGGGGCCCGTACTGGCGGTAGCAACCGTCGCCAAACCGGGCCGGCTACCCTGCGCCGCGGCCCAGCCGGGCAGTACCAAGCCGATTATTATTAACTTCCATGCGTAGCGTACACTCATAAACAATATTGTATAATAGGTGGCAAAAGTAGAATGCAGATTATTCAAATTTACGATGTACACTTGGGTCAATAATATTCTTTTTCCGTTATTGCCGTCGATTCTTCTGATTATACTAAAAAATCACCGTTTCGGATTGCCTTCGCTTGGCTTTCGCCTCCAGCCCTACCTTCGTCGCTTCCTTTTTAGTGCGCTTGCCGCTCCCTCCCCATGCGCCTTGGCGATTTTAACGACCTCGAAATAGCCCGCGAAGTCAGCATTGGCTTTTATCTGACCAGCGACGACGGCGACCTGCTGCTGCCCGAAAAGTACCGCCCGGTGGGCGCGCGCGTCGGCGACGTTATCCGCGTGTTTGTTTACCGCGATTCTGAGGACCGCCTCATTGCCACCACCCTGGAGCCGCTGGCGGTAGTCGATAGCTTTGCCGCACTCACCGTGCGCGACGTGGGCCCGCCCGGCGCTTTCCTCGACTGGGGCCTCGAAAAAGACCTGCTCCTGCCCCACGCCAACCAGCGCCAGGCCGTGCGCGTGGGCGAGCGCGTGCTGGTGTACGTATACCTCGACGAGGCTAGCGACCGCCTGGTGGCCTCGGCCAAATGGCAGCAATTTCTCAGTCCCGAGCCGTTTGCAGGGGCCGTGGGCGAGGCCGTGCAGGTGCTCATTGCCGAAGAGACGCCGCTCGGCTACTCCGTCGTCGTGAACGGCACGCACCTGGGCCTACTCTATCACAACGAAGTATTTCGCCCGCTGCGCGTGGGCGAGCTGCTACCGGCCCACCTGCGCCAGATTCGGCCCGACGGCAAGCTCGACGTGCGCCTCGGCCAGGCTGGCTACGACGAAGTTGAAATGGCTTCGCGCCTCGTGCTGGCCGCCCTGCGGCAGCGCCCCGATGGCCGCTTGCCCCTCGGCGACAAAAGCCTGGCCGACGACGTGTACCGCCGCCTGGGCATGAGCAAAAAGGTATTTAAAAAGGCTCTGGGTGCGCTCTACAAGCAGGGCGTAGTAGAGCTGGGGCCCGAAGAAACGCGGCTAGCCAGCCCCCAATAATTTCCGCGCACCTCAGCGGAAACCCTGTGCAGCCTCTGCGGGAAATTTTTCCAGCTCCCGAAGTTGCTTTTTCAAAAAAGCGTCGTTTCTTTGCTCCCGGAAACCAGTTCAATTCAATGTCTTTCTCCGCAACCGTTTCGCAAAGCTGGTGGCACTCAACCTTCCCGAAGGCTGAGCATTAGGCATTATACGTTGGTTGAACCCCTCTGAGATTCTCCAAGCCCGCTGCTCACCGCAGCGGGCTTTTTTGTTGTTCCCTACCCCCGTCTTTCCTTGCCATGCCGGCCGCTACCGCCACTTCTTCCGCCACCATCGTGCACAGCCGCCACCGGCGCCTGCTGGCCGATACGCTCACGCCGGTGAGCCTGTACCTGCGTCTGCGCGACCAGTTTGTGGGCACGCTGCTGCTCGAAAGCTCTGACTACCACGGCAACAGCAACAGCTTTTCGTACTTGTGCTTCAGCCCGGTAGCGCGCTTCGAGCTGGATAAAAATCAGCTAACCACGCAGCATCCCGGTCGGCCGGCCAGCACTACTGCCCTCGCCGACCCGCGCCAGGCGCTGGCGCATCTGCGGGCGTTTCGGGAGAGGTTCCGGCCCGCCGCGCCGTCGGGGCTGCCGTTTATCACCAACGGGCTGTTTGGGCACATGGCCTACGAGGCAGTGCAGTATTTTGAGGATGTGACGCTGCGCGACAAGCCCGGCGCGAGCACGGTGCCAGCTATTGTTTATCAAGCATTTCGCTACGTTATTGCCATCAACCATTTCAAAGACGAGCTTTACCTGTTTGAGCACCAGTACCTGGCCGAGGGCGAAACGCCGGCCGCCGATACGCTCGACTACATCGAGACGCTTATCCACAACCGCAACTTTGCTACCCACCCGTTTTACCTTCAGGGTCCGGAAAGCTCGAACGCGACCGATGAGCAGTTTCTGGAGCTTATCCGGCTGGGGCAGCACCATTGCCAGCGCGGCGACGTGTTTCAGATTGTGCTGTCGCGGCGCTTTCAGCAAGGCTTTCAGGGCGATGAGTTTAACGTATACCGGGCGCTGCGCTCGCTCAATCCGTCGCCCTACCTCTTCTTTTTCGATTACGGCAGCTACAAGCTATTTGGCTCCTCGCCCGAGTCGCAGATTGTGGTTAGCAAGGGCCAGGCGGTGCTCTACCCCATCGCGGGCACTTTCCGCCGCACCGGCGACGATGCGGCCGATGCCCGGCTAGCCCAGCAGCTGCTCGATGACCCCAAGGAAACCGCCGAGCACGTAATGCTCGTGGACCTGGCCCGCAATGACCTTAGCCGCCGCTGCGACGTGGTGGCCGTGGAGCGCTTCAAGGAAATTCAGTACTACTCGCACGTTATTCACTTGGTTTCCAAGGTAGTGGGCCAGCTAGGCCCCGACACCGAGCCGCTCGACGTGGTGGGCGAAACCTTCCCGGCCGGCACGCTTTCGGGCGCGCCCAAGTACCGCGCCGTGCAGCTCATCGATGAATACGAAAGCACCCAGCGGGGCTTCTACGGCGGCTGCATCGGGGCGCTCGACTTCGGCGGCGACTTTAACCACGCCATCATGATTCGCACTTTCCTCAGCAAGGATAACACGCTGTATTACCAGGCCGGCGCGGGCGTGGTGGCCAAGTCAGTGCCCGCCAGTGAGTTGCAGGAGGTGCACAACAAGCTGGGCGCGCTGCGCGCGGCGCTGCAGCAGGCGGAGAAAGTATAAGGTTGGTTTTAATAAAGGAGGTTATGCTGACCATAGTGAAGCATCCCTACCGCATTGCTGACCGGTGCGGTAGAAGCGACCAAGATGCTTCACTGCGTTCAGCATGCCGTTCAAAGAAATAAATTCTAGTAAGAAAATGGCTATTCTGGTTCTCGACAACTACGACTCCTTCACCTACAACCTCGTGTATATGCTGCGCGAGTTGGGGCAGGAAGTGGACGTGTTTCGCAACGATAAAATCAGCCTTGATGCGGTTGATAAGTACTCGCACATCTTACTGTCGCCGGGTCCCGGCATTCCGAGCGAGGCCGGCATTATGCCCGAGCTTATCAAGCGCTACGCGCCTACCAAGCACATTCTGGGCGTGTGCCTGGGCCACCAGGCCATTGGCGAGGCCTTTGGCGGCCAGCTCGCCAACCTCGGCGAGGTGCACCACGGCGTGGCTCACACGCTGCACCAGACGCCCGAGGCAGCCGGCAACCGGCTCTTCAACGACGTGCCCGACACCGTGCGCGTGGGCCGCTACCACTCCTGGACCATCGCGCCCGAGGGCGTGCCGGCCGAGCTGCGCATCACGGCCCTTGATGAGAATGGCCAGGTGCTAGCCCTCGCCCACCGCGACTACGACGTGCTCGGGGTGCAGTTTCACCCTGAGTCGGTGCTGACGGAGCACGGCAAAACCATGCTGGCCAATTGGGTGAACGGCTAGCACTTACCCTATCGTCTGTCAGTGCGAGCGCAGGCTCGCACTGACAAGCGCAAAAATCAACTGACGAACAGCATTTTAAGTGAAAGACACCCTCAACCACCTCTTTGCCTACCGCACGCTGCCCCAGGAAGAGGCGCACCGCGTGGTGCTGGGCATTGCCCAGGGCCAGTACAACCCGGCCCAGATTGCGGCTTTCCTCACCGTGTACCTCATGCGCAGCGTGACAGTGGAGGAGCTGGCCGGCTTCCGCAACGCCTTGCTGGAGCTGTGCCGGCCCGTAGACCTGGGCGGCATCGACGCGATGGACGTGTGCGGTACCGGCGGCGACGGTCGCAACACGTTCAATATCTCCACTTTATCGGCGTTTGTGGTGGCCGGCGCGGGGCAGCCGGTGGCTAAGCACGGCAACCACGGCGTGTCGAGCATCAGCGGCAGCAGCACGGTGCTGGAGTATATGGGCGTAAAATTCACGGCCGACAACGATGCCCTGCGGCGCCAGCTCGACGAGGCCAATATTTGCTTTCTGCACGCGCCGCTGTTTCACCCGGCCCTCAAAAACGTGGCGCCGCTGCGCAAAGAGCTGGGCGTAAAAACCTTCTTTAATATGCTGGGGCCGCTGGTAAATCCGGCTAGGCCGCGCCTGCAGCTGGTTGGCGTGTTCAGCCTGGAGCTGGCGCGCCTCTACGCCTACCTGCACCAGCAGGAGGCGGGCCGCGAGTTTCTCATCGTGCACAGCCTCGATGGCTACGATGAGGTGTCGCTGACGGGCCCCGTAAAACTCATCAGCCGCCAGGGCGAGGAGTTGCTGTCGCCTAGTGATTTAAACCTGCCGCAAACTACACCCGAGGCCTTGTTTGGCGGCGACACGGTGGCCGAGGCGGCGCACATTTTCCAAAAATTACTGCGCAACGAAGCACCCGCCGCCCACCGCAACGCAGTGCTCGCCAATGCCGCGCTAGCCCTGCGCACGGCCGGCCGCGCCGCTACCGCCGCCGAAGGGCTAGCCCTGGCTGCCGAGAGTCTCGACAGCGGCCGGGCCCGGCAGGCGTTTGAAAAGCTGCTGGCGCTGAGCTAACTCAAAAAATCAACAAAACCTGTCCTGCTTCCTTCGCCGGCATGACAGACGATAAAAAACCATGACTATCCTCGATAAAATAATTGCTGAAAAGCGCCAGGAAGTGGCCCGGCGCGAGGCCGAAACGCCCCTGGCCACGCTGCAAAAAGCGCCGCTGTTCACGCGGCCGGTGCTGTCGGCGCGGGCGGCGCTCACCGCCGCCGGCTCGTCGGGCATCATTGCTGAGTTTAAGCGCCGCTCGCCATCCAAAGGCGTTATTAATGGCACGGCCGAGGCCGGCGCCACTACGGCCGGCTACGTAGCGGCGGGCGCGGCTTGCCTGTCGGTGCTCACCGATGAACCGTTTTTTGGCGGCACACCCGACGACCTGCGGGCGGCGCGGGCGGCCTGCCCGCACACGCCGATTTTGCGCAAGGATTTCATTATCAGCGCGTATCAGCTTGCTGAGGCGCGGGCCCTAGGGGCCGACCTCGTCCTGCTCATTGCCGCCTGCCTCACGCCGGCCGAGATGGTGCAGTTAAGCAAATACGCGCACGAACTGGGGCTGGAAGTGCTGCTGGAGGTGCACGACGAGGCCGAGCTGCACCGCCACCTGGCCAACAGCGTGGACCTGGTGGGCGTGAACAACCGCAACCTGGCCACGTTTGCGACCGACGTGCACACGTCGACGCGGCTGGCTAGCCTCATTCCCAGCACGTTTGTGAAGGTGGCCGAGAGCGGCTTGCAGCACGCCGGCACCATCTTGGCGCTGCGGCAGGCGGGCTACCAGGGCTTTCTCATCGGCGAAACGTTTATGAAAACGCCCGACCCGGCGGCGGCGCTGGCTAGCCTCGTGGCCGAACTATCCGGACCGGTTTCGGCTTCTTAGCGCCTATGAAAGTCAAAATATGCGGTATGCGCGAAGCGGCCAACATCCTGGCCGTGGCCGATTTCAACCCCGATTTTCTGGGCTTCATCTTCTACGAGAAGTCGCCCCGCTACGTGGGTACCAGCCTCAGCACGGAGGTACTGCGCAGCCTGCCCGATTCGGTGTGCAAGGTGGGCGTGTTTGTCGATGCGCCGCTGCCCGAGCTGCTGGCTACCACCAGCCACTACAGCCTCGACTACGTGCAGCTGCACGGCCACGAAACCCCGGCCTACTGCCGCGCCGTGCGCGAGCAGGGGCTGCGCATCATCAAGGCCTTTTCGGTGGCTGAGCCTGCTGATTTTGCCAACCTGACCGACTACGGGCCTAGCTGCGAGTTTTTTCTGTTTGATACCAAAGGCCCGCAGCGGGGCGGTAATGGCCGGACCTTCGATTGGGAGCTTTTGCGCCATTATCACGGCCCCACCCCCTTCTTGCTGAGCGGCGGCCTGGGCCCCGATACCCTGGCCGGGCTACTGCACTTCCACCACCCGCAGCTGGCGGGCTACGACTTCAATAGCCTGCTGGAGCTAGCGCCCGGCCGCAAAGACGTCGAAGCTACCGGCCGGGTACTGACCCGCCTGCACGACCAGCGCGCCGACTACTAATTACTCACTGTTACCCGTTATTTCAATGACTCTCACCGCCCCCTCTCCCTACCGCGTCGATGCCAGCGGCTACTACGGCCCCTTTGGCGGCGCCTACGTGCCCGAAATGCTTTATCCCAACGTGGAGGAGCTGCGCGATAACTACCTGCGTATCATTGAGGACCCCGAGTTTCAGCGCGAGTTTACGCAGCTGCTGACTGACTATGTAGGGCGGCCTACGCCGCTGTTTCTGGCCCAGCGGCTGTCCGAGCACATTGGCACCACCATTTACCTCAAGCGGGAAGACCTGTGCCACACCGGCGCGCACAAAATCAACAATACCATCGGGCAAATACTGGTGGCGCAGCGGCTGGGCAAGAAGCGTATCGTGGCCGAAACCGGCGCGGGCCAGCACGGCGTGGCCACGGCTACGGTGTGCGCCCTCATGGGCCTCGAATGCATCGTATACATGGGCGCCATCGACATCGAGCGCCAGAAGCCCAACGTGGACCGCATGCGCATGCTGGGCGCCAAAGTAGTGCCCGCCACCAGCGGCAGCCAGACGCTGAAAGATGCCACCAACGAGGCCATGCGCCACTGGATTTCGAACCCCACCGACACGCACTACATCATCGGCTCGGTGGTGGGGCCGCACCCCTACCCCGACATGGTGGCCCGGTTTCAGTCCATCATTTCGGCCGAAACTATTAGTCAGCTGCTGCAACAAACCGGCCGTGCTACTCCCGATTTCGTGCTGGCCTGCGTGGGCGGCGGCTCCAACGCGGCGGGCGCCTTTTACCACTACCTCGACGAGCCCGGCGTGCGCCTGATTGCCGCCGAGGCCGCCGGCCAGGGCGTCGATACCGGCCACTCGGCCGCTACTACGGCGCTGGGCAAGCCCGGTATTCTGCACGGCGCCAGCACCATTCTCATGCAAACCGAGGACGGCCAGGTGACCGAGCCGTACTCCATCTCGGCGGGGCTCGACTACCCCGGCATCGGGCCGCAGCACGCGCAGCTGTTTGCTACCGGGCGCGCCGAATTTATTTCCATCACCGATAAGGCGGCCCTTGATGCAGCCTTCCAGCTCAGCCGCCTCGAAGGCATTATTCCGGCCCTCGAAACGGCCCACGCGCTAGCCTGCCTGCCGCTCATCGGGGCCAAAAAGGACGATGTGGTTGTGGTGTGCCTCTCGGGCCGCGGCGATAAGGACTTGGCTACCTACACCAAGCACTTGGAAGAATATTCTTAACGTCTTTTAGCACAGAGTTAAAAAGAGGAAAAAGGAGTTCCACAGAGTTGTGCTCCCTCGGCGAGACTTCTTTTTCCTCTTTTAACTCTGTGCGAAATATACTCACCCTATGAACCGCCTCACCCACCTATTCCAACGCAAAACCACTGACGTACTCAACGTCTATTTCACCGCCGGCTTTCCGCAGTTGCATGACACCGTGCCAATTTTAAAAGCGCTGCAAGACGCCGGGGCCGACCTCGTCGAGATTGGTATGCCCTACTCCGACCCCGTGGCCGACGGCGAAACCATTCAGCGCAGCAACCAGCAGGCCCTCGAAAACGGCATGACCGTGACCATGCTCTTCGAACAGCTGCAAGGCATTCGCCAGCAAGGCATTACGGTGCCGGTTCTACTCATGGGCTACCTCAACCCGGTAGTGCAGTTTGGGGTCGAGAAGTTTTGCCAGCAGTGCCAGGCCGTGGGCGTCGACGGCCTGATTTTGCCCGACCTGCCGCTCGAAGTGTACGAGCGTGAGTACCAGCCGCTGTTTGCAAAATATGGTCTGCAAGTAGTCTTCCTCGTGACGCCGCAGACCAGTGCCGCCCGCGTGCGCCAGCTCGATACCCTGGCCGATGGCTTCATCTACCTGGTGGCCGCCGCCGGCACCACCGGCGCCCAAACCGACATGAACGCCGACGTGGATGCCTACCTCAGCCGCACCAAGGCGCTGGGTTTGCGCAACCCTACCCTCGTGGGTTTTGGTATCAGCGACGCGGCGAGCTTTGCGGCGGCTGGCCGGCACACTACGGGCGCCATCATCGGCAGCGCATTTATCCGGCTCTTGCAAAACACGCCAGCCGAAGGGCGCACGGCGGCCATTCGGAAGTTTGTGGCGGGCATTCGGCCCGTGGCTAGCCTGTCTTAAGCTAAATTACAAGGCCCGCGCTGGCCGGCAATGGCACCTTAAAAAAGAGGCGGTTAACCTAACCAGCCTCTTTTTTATGTAGATTAATTCTAAATAATTTTTGAAACTGGTTACTGCGGGTGGTTACTTTGCGCAATCTTTAGATTCCGTCTAAATAATACGCGCCCCATGCTTAGTAGCCGTTCCCTTTTTATTCCACTAGCTGCCTGTGCAATGACCGCGTCGGCCCAGGCCCAAACCACTGGCACCGTGCAGGGCCGCGTCATCAACAGCGGCGGCGGCACCGTGGAGGCCGTGAGCGTGGGCCTGCAGGGCCAGCCAGTAGGCGACATTACCGACGAGCAGGGACGCTTCCAGCTTCGGCGCGTGGCACCAGGCACCTACACCCTGGTGGTGTCGGCGGTGGGCCTCAAAACCGAGGAGCAGCAGGTGACCGTGACGGCTGGCCAAACGGCCACGATAAAAGTGACGCTGGCCGAGAGCGCCGCCGAGCTGAAGGAAGTGGTGGTGAGCGGCAACCGTACCAACCGCTTCAGCCGCCCCAACAGCGTGGACGTGGCCAAGATGCCGCTCAAAAACGTCGAAAACCCGCAGGTGTACAGCACCGTTACCAAGGAGCTGCTTACTGAGCAGCTGGTATTTACGGCCGACGATGCCACGCGCAACGTGCCGGGCATTCAGCGAATGTGGGAGGCTACCGGCCGGGCCGGCGACGGCAGCAGCTACTACACCATGCGCGGCTTTGTAGTGCAGTCGCAGCTGCGCAACGGGCTGGCGGGCAACGTCACGAATACCATCGACGCGGCCAACCTGGAGAAGTTGGAAGTTATCAAAGGGCCGTCGGGCACGCTTTACGGCAGCTCGCTCACCTCCTACGGCGGCCTGCTCAACCGCGTCACCAAGCGCGCCTACGACCACCTGGGCGGCGAGCTGAGCTACGCGGGCGGCAGCTACCACTTCAACCGCGCGGCGCTGGATTTGAACACGCCACTCAATCCGGCCAAGACCATCCTGCTTCGGGTAAACGGGGCCTGGAACTACGAGCAGAGCTTCCAGACGGCCGGCTTTGCGCGCACCTACGCCGTAGCCCCTAGCCTCACCATTCGGCCCAGCGAGCGGCTGAGCATTACCCTCGATGGCGAGCTGCAGACGGGCACAGGCACGATCAAGCAAACATTTTTTCCGGCCGGCACGGCGGCTTCGCTAGGCGCCTCGCGGGCCGATGAGCTGCCGCTCGACTACCGCCAGGCATACACCGGCGACGGACTATGGGCCAAGAGCCGCTCGGTCAATCTGTTTGGGCAGGTCAACTACCAGCTGGCGCCGGCCTGGCGCTCCTCCACCAACTTTACGAGCAGCAACAGCTACTCCGACGGTGGAGGCACCTACTTCTACCTGCGGGGCAACCGCCGGGGCCTGGCTAGCCAGGATTCGCTGGAGCGCCGCAGCCAGAACACCCGCGACAGCCGCGCCAACCTGCTGGAAGTGCAGCAGCTGTTCAACGGTGATTTTCAGCTGGGTAGCCTGCGCAACCGCGTGGTGCTGGGCCTGGATTTTCTGCACCTGCGCAACAACCAGCTGTTTGAAGACTACGGCTTTGACGTGGTGCCTGTTCGGGCGGGCTACACCTACAGCAATTTTACCGGGGCGGCGCTGCAAGCCACCTACCCCACCAATCCACCCGGCAGCTATCCGATTACTAACGAGCGCAATACATACAGCGCTTTTGTATCGAACGTGCTCACTATCACCGACCGGCTGAACGTGCTGGCCGCCGTGCGCGTCGACCGCTTCGCCAACAAGGGCGGCGTCTTATACAGCGCCGAGGCCGGCTACAACCAAACGGCGTTCTCGCCCAAGTTCGGCGCCGTGTACCAGCTGGTGCCGGAGCAGTTGTCGGTCTTTGCCAACTTCCAGAACAGCTTCCGCAACCCCGGCTTTTACACCACGGCCGATGCCGCCCACCCGACGCAACCCATTTCCGTCACGGCCAGGTTGGAGCAGGCCAATCAGGTTGAGGCCGGCGTGAAATTCGACCGCCTGGGCGGCCGCTTCACGGCTACCCTGAGCGTGTACGATATTTATGTTAAAAACCTGCTGCGCTACGACCCATCGGTGGGCTCGTTCTACGCCCAGACCCAGAACGGCGAGCAGGCTAGCCGCGGCGTGGAAGTAGACATTATTGCCAACCCCGTAGCGGGCCTCAACCTCGTGGGCGGCTTCGCCTACAACCACTCGGAGCTGGTGGCATCGACGGCCGACGAGCAGGGCCGCCGGCCCAATACCGCCGGCTCGCCGGTGCTCGCCAACCTCTGGGTAAGCTACCGCTTTGCCAATGGTCCGCTGCGCGGCCTGGGCGCGGGCGCGGGTGGCACCTACGCCAGCGACAACCGCATTCAGAACACGACGAGCAGCGTGTTTATCCTGCCGGCCTACACGGTTCTCAACGCTAGTGTCTTCTACGACCGGCCGCGCTACCGCCTCTCCGTGAAGGCCGACAACCTCACCAACACGCACTACTGGATTGGCTACAGCACCATCAACCCGCAGAAGCTGCGCAGCCTTATCGGGCAGGTGGCGCTCAAGTTTTAGGTTTTCAAGCTAGCTCACAGCCGCTGGCGCTTTGCTTAATGCAGCAAGGCAGCAGTGGCCGTAAACACTTCTGCGCATGACGGTTAAGCAAGCTATCGGCACACTTCACCTGTGGCTAGGCCTCGGCTCGGGGCTGGTAGTGCTCATCGTGAGTTTGACGGGCGCCCTCTTCACGTTTCAGGACGAAATCCGGGATGCTACCGAGCCCTGGCGGCTGGTGGCCGCGCCGGCCGGTTGGCCGCCGCTTCCGCCTTCGCGGCTGCTGGCGGCGGCCGTGGCTAGCCACCCCGGCGCCCGCCCCTCCTGGACGACCTATTCGGGGCCGGGCCGCTCGGCTATGGTCTATTTTACCGACAAGGCGGGGGGCAGCTACGGGGCTTCGCTCAACCCCTACACGGGCCGGGTGCTGCACGAGCAAAACCTGCACATCGACTTTTTTACCATCGTGCAAGACCTGCACATGCACCTACTGCTGCCGCCCGCCGTGGGCGAGTGGGTAGTGGGCGGGGCCAGCGCTGCTTTTCTGCTGCTACTGGGCACTGGCTTGGTGCTGTGGTGGCCCAGGCGCCAGCAAGAGCGCCGGCAGCGCCTCACCATCAAGTGGGGAGCTAAATGGCGGCGCTTGAACTACGACCTGCACCAGGTGCTGGGTTTCTACGTGGCCGCCGGGGCATTCCTTATCGCCCTCACCGGCTTGCTGATGAGCTTCGGCTCGTGGCTGCAAGCGGCTAGCCTCGTGGCGAATACCGGCCGGCACTACCCGCTCGAAGAAACCCCGCCCACCGTGCGGGAGCTGCCGCTGGCCAGAGCTGCTGGCCGCCCGCTCGTCGATGTGGTGTACCAGCAGGTGCGCCGGCTTTCGCCCGCGGCCGAGATGGTGCTCATCGGCCCGGTGGCTAGCCCTACCCAACCCGTTTACTGCCTCACCTACCAAAAGGCGCTGCACTACTATCACCGCGACGAATACTACTTCCACCCCGCGTCGGGCCAGCTACTGCGCGCCCTGCCCCACGCCACCAAAAGCCGCGGCAAGCTGCTCGGCGATATGAATTACGACCTGCACACTGGCCAGCTGCTCGGGCTAGGGGGCAAAATCGTGGCATTTCTGATAAGCCTGCTGTCGGCTAGCCTGCCCGTGACGGGCACGCTGCTGTGGTGGGGCCGGCGCCATAAAAAGCCCAAGCGGCAGCCCACGCCAGCTTCCGTTTAATTCAAAAAGACGGCCTTTGCTGAAGCAAAGGCCGTCTTTTTGGTGCCCGGCGAATACGGCACTAATTCCAGCCGCCGCCCAGCGCCCGGTACACGTTCACCGTGGCATTGAGCTGCTTCATCTTGGTTTCGGTCAGGTCAAACTTTGATTCCAGGGCGTCGCGCTGGGTAATCAGCACCTCCGTGTAGTCGGCCCGCACGGCCTTAAACAGGCTGTTGGAGATACGAATGGACTGGTTCAGGGCCTGCACTTCCTTCAGCTTGGCATCGTAGCTGTTTTGCAGGTTGCTGATGTTCGAGAGTTGGTTGGCCACTTCGATGTAGGCGTTCAGCACGGTGCGCTCGTAGTTGTACACCGCCTGAATCTGCAACGCATTGGCCGTGCCGTACAAGGCTTTAATGCCAATGCGGTTGACGAGCGGCGCCATCAGGTCGCCGGCCAGGTTATAGAGCATCGACTCGGGCGAGTTGAACAGCAGGCCCGGCTTAAAGGCCTCAAAGCCAGCCCCCGCCGAGATACTTAGCGACGGATAGAAATTGGCCCGCGCCACCTGCACGTCGAGCTTGGCCGCCGCTAGCTGCTGCTCGGCCTGCCGGATGTCGGGCCGGTTGCTCAGCAGCTGCGCCGGAATGCCCGCCTGCACCGCCGTCGGCACCAGGCTGTTAAATGCCTGGTCATCGCGGGTAATCGGCTGCGGGTAGCGGCCGAGCAGGAAATTAATCCGGTTCTCGGTTTCGGTAATGCGCTGCTGGGTATTGTATTGCAGGCTGATGGTATTCTGCACCTGGGCCTCGAAGCGCTTCACGGCCAGCTCGGTTACCTTGGCATTTTCCTTTTCCTGGCGCACAATGCGCAGCGCATTTTCTTGAATCTCAATGTTCTGCTTGATAATGGCCAGCTGATTATCCAAGGCCAGCAGCTCGTAGTACGAGTTGGCAATCTCGGCAATCAGGTTGGTTACGGTAAAGTTTTTACCTTCTACCGAAGCCAGGTAGCGCGTGGCGGCCGACTTGCGGGCGTTGCGCAGCTTGTGCCAAATATCGACTTCCCAGCTCGCAAAGGCCCCCAGCTGGTAGTTGGCCAGCGGGGTGGGCGTGCGGCGGTCGGGCTGAATATTGATGGCCTCCTCGGTGGCCCCTTGCAGCGTGTAGCGGCCGGGCTTCTCCACGTCGGTACGCACGCCTATCGATACCGAGGGCAGGTACTCGCCCTTGCGTACCTGGATTTCGTTACGGGCAATCTGCAGCTCCTGAAGCGTGATATTTAGCTCCTGGTTGCGCTGCAGCGCCGTGTCGATAAGCGCCTTCAGGTTAGGGTCGGTAAAGAACTCCTGCCACCGCACCCTGGCCGTGCTGGTTGTATCCTGGGTACTGTTGTTGTAGGTGGCCGGCACGGCGCGGTTCACGTTGCGCTGGGCCAGTTCGGGCAGCTTACAGCCAGCCACCGCCAGCGCGAGGCCGGCGGCGGTCAGGCCTTGATAGATGCGTCTTTTAAGCATGAGACTCTACTTCTTCTTCCACTAAAACCCGCGGCTCGAACCCTTCGCTTACCGGGTACTCGTTTTCATCGTCAATCAGCTTGCGTCCTTCGGCCATCGTGCCAAAGACGTAGTACAGGCCGGGCACGATAATCACCCCGAACACGGTGCCGAACAGCATCCCCCCGAGCGCCGCCGTGCCAATGGTGCGGTTGCCGATGGCCCCGGCGCCGGTCGCAATCACCAGCGGAATAAGGCCGGCAATGAAAGCAAACGACGTCATTAGGATGGGGCGAAAACGAGCTTTGGCCCCGGCAATGGCCGCGTCGCGCACGCTCATGCCGTGCTCGTGCTCCTGCACGGCAAATTCGACGATAAGCACGGCGTTTTTACCCAGCAGGCCCACCAGCATCACGAGGCCCACCTGGGCGTAGATGTTGTTGGCCAGGCCGGCTAGCTTGATGAGCAGGAAAGCCCCAAAAATACCGGCCGGCAGCGAGAAGATTACCGCCAGCGGCAGCAGGAAGCTCTCGTACTGGGCGGCGAGTACCATGTACACGAACGCCAGCACAATCAGGAAGATATAGATGGCCTCGTTGCCGCGCGATACTTCGTCCTTCGACAAGCCGCCCCAGTCGATGTCGTAGCCGCGGGGCAAGGTTTTGGCCGCTACTTCCTGCACCGCTTTGATGGCCTCGCCCGAGCTGTAGCCCTCGGCCGCATCACCGCGGATACTCGCCGTGGTGTACATGTTGTAGCGATTGATTTCGTTGGCGCCCTGCGTCTTCTCGATGTGCATAAAAGCCGAGAACGGCACCATTTCGCCCTTGTCGTTTTTCACCCACATGTTCAGGATGTCCTGGGGCAGGCGCCGGTACTGCGGCTCCGCCTGCACGTACACCTTGAAAAAGCGCTGGTACTTAATAAAGCCCAGCTCGTAGGTCGAGCCAATCATGATGCTCAGCGTGTTCATGGCGTTGCCGATGCTCACGCCCTTCTGCATGGCCAGGTCGTTGTCAATCTTCAACTCGTACTGCGGGTAGTTGGCCGAGAAGAAGGTGAACAAGCCGGCTAGCTCCTTACGCTTTTTGAGCTGGGCCATGAAGTCTTCGTTTACTTTTTCCAGCGCCTTGTAGTCGCCCGAGTTGGTTTTGTCGAGCAGCTGAAGCTGGAAGCCACCCGCCGCGCCGTAGCCCGGTACTGCCGGCGGCTCAAAGAATTCGATGGTCGCGCCCGGAATCTCGTGGGCCTTTTTTTCCAGGCTTTCCACAATGTCGTGGATGGATTCCTTGCGTTCGCCCCAGGGCTTGAGGCTGATGAGACAGGTGCCGGCGTTCGAGCCGCGGCCCTCAGTCAGTACTTCGTAGCCGGCCAGGGTCGAAATGCTCTCGATTCCGGGCACGTTCTTCGCTAGTTGCTGCAGGCGCTGCGAAATATCATTGGTGCGCTCCAGCGTCGAGCCGGGCGGCGTCTGAATGATGGCGTAGAGCATGCCCTGGTCTTCGGCCGGGATGAAGCCTGAAGGCAGCTTGGCCGAGATACCAAAGATGCCCAGTGCGAACACTATCAACACGCCGAAAGTGAACACGCGGCGGTCTACCAGCTTCTCCAGTACGTTGGTGTAGCGCCCGGTTAGCTTTTCAAAGCCGCGGTTAAACCAGTCGATGAAGCGGTTAATGGGCGTTTTTTTGCGGGGCTGGCCGTGCGTATTGGTCAGAATCATGGCGCACAGCACCGGCGTGAGCGTGAGCGCTACGACTCCCGAAATCACAATGGATGTAGCCATCGTAATCGAGAACTGGCGGTAGAAAATACCTACCGGGCCACTCATGAAGGCTACCGGCACGAACACGGCCGTCATCAGGATGGTGATGGCGATGATGGCCCCGCTGATTTCGCCGATTACTTCCTTCACCGCGCCAAACGGCGAGAGGTGCTTCTCCTCCATCTTGGCGTGCACGGCTTCTACCACCACAATGGCGTCGTCGACCACGATACCGATGGCGAGTACCAGCGCGAAGAGCGTAATCATGTTGATAGTCAGCCCAAATGCCTGCATGGCCGTGAACGCACCAATGAGCGAAACCGGCACGGCGATAATCGGGATGAGCGTCGAGCGCCAGTCGCCCAAAAACAGGAACACCACAATGGCCACCAGGATAAAGGCGTCGCGCAGGGTGTGAATTACGTTCTCGGTCGAGGCGTCGAGGAAGTTCGACACGTCGTAGCTGATTTTGTAGTCCATGCCGGGCGGCATACTCTTTTTCAGCTCCTGCAACTTCTCCTTCACGCTGGCAATTACGTCGCTGGCGTTGCTGCCGTAGGTCTGCTTCAGCATAATAGCCGCCGAGGGGTAGCCATCAAGATTGGAGTAGATGTCGTAAAATTCGGAGCCTAGCGACACATCGGCCACATCCTTCAGGCGCAGCATCTCACCGTTGGGGTTCGCTTTCAGAATAACGTTCTTGTACTGGTCCACATCGTTGAAGCGGCCCTGGTACGTCAGTACGTATTCGAGGGCTTCGGCGCGGCCCCCGTCCGAGCGGCCAATACGGCCCGGCGAGCCAATCACGCTCTGGTCGCCCAGCGCCTTCATCACGTCGTCGGCCGAGATATTATAGGCCCGCATGCGGTCGGGCCGCAGCCAGATGCGCATGGCATACTGCCGGCTACCCAGGATGCTAGCCCGCCCGATACCGTTGATGCGCTGAATCTCGGGTATCATGTTCACCCCGGCGTAGTTGAACAGGTATTTCATGTCCGTGCCCTTGTCTTTGCTATACAAGTTCACGTACATCAGCATGTTAGGCACCACGCGGTTCACAATGAGACCTTCTCGCTGCACCAGCACCGGCAGGCGGTTTACCACCTGCGCAATGCGGGTATTCACGTTCACTACCGCCTGCTCGGGGTCGGTGCCCAGGTTAAATACAATCTGAATGTTGGCCTCGCCGGCACTCACGGCGTCGGAGGTCATGTACTTCATGCCTGGCACACCGTTCACGGCCTGCTCCAGCGGAATGAGCACCGACTCGGTGAGCACCTTGGCGCTAGCCCCCGGGTAGGCGCAGCTCACCATAACCATGGGCGGCGAAATCTCCGGAAACTGCGAGGTGGGCAGGGTCTTGATGGCCAGCACGCCCATGAACACGATTACCACCGAAATCACGATGGCAAACACTGGCCTACGAATGAATTTACTGAACATAGTTCACGCTAATAAATTGACAAACAGACCCTACTCAGAGTACACTTTCAGCCTGGGCAGCACTTTCTCCGGTGCTTCATAAGTGTAGCTAATCTTGTCGCCGTCCTTCACCTTGCGGATACCTTCGAGCAGAATCTTGTCGGAAGGCGCAATGCCATCCTTAAGCACGTACAAGTCAGGCATTTCCGAGGCCACATTTACCTCGCGCTGGTGCACCACGTTGTTTTTATCCACCACGTACACAAACTTCTTTTCGAGCACCTCGAAAGTGGCTTTTTGCGGAATGATGAGGGCGTGCTTGAGCGGCACAGTCATCAGCACGCTGCCGGTTTCGCCGTTGCGCAGCAAGCCGTTAGGATTCGGGAAGGTGGCCCGGAAAGCGATGTTGCCGGTTTCGTTATTAAAGTCAGCCTCAATGGTTTGCACCTTACCAGGGTAAGGAAATACCTCATTATTAGCCATCAGCAGCTTCACGCTCACCGCGTTGTCGCTAGCCTTGGCGTGCTCTTTATAGGCGATATATTCCGCCTCAGGCACGTTGAAGTACACCCACATCTTGCTGTTGTCGGAGAGCGTCGTCAGCAGGTCGCCCTCATTTACGAGGCTGCCCAGCCGGCCCTGAAAGTGGTCCATGATGCCGTCGAACGGCGCCTTGATGGCAGTAAACTGCAAGTGGGTTTTGGCCAGCGATACTTCCGCCTTGGCCTTGTCGAACTTAGCCTTAGCTAGGGCCAACTCATTCTTCGACACGATGTTACTATCAGCCAGATTCTTCGTGTTGCGGTACTCAATGCCCACGTAGTTGGCCTCCGCCTGCGACTTCTGCACGTCGGCGTTGTAGATGAGGGGCATAATCTGGAACATGGCCTGGCCTTTTTTCACCTCCTGGCCTTCGTCCACGAATATCTTTTGCAGGTAACCCTTCTCCAGCGCCCGCAACTCGATGTGCTGGTAGGCGTGAATCTGGGCCACGTATTCTTTGGTAATAGTGGTATCCTTTTGTAAAGGACTAGTAACCAACAATTTTATTTGTTCTTCTTTTTCCTCCTGCTTACTTGAGCAGCTCGTAAAAAACAAGCCGCCCAGGCTCAGCAAGAAGAACATTCGTTTCATCAAAACCATAATTACTATGCTAGGTGATTGGTAATCCTGGGAGTGTAGTACCGAAAAAAGCGCCTGCCCCAACTGGTAGCGCGTGCGTGAGCAGGCTAGCCCTGCGGCTAGCCTGCTCACTAAAGCCCTTAAATAAAAAGTATAGCCAAAGTCATGTCCATTTTAAGCTGCGCAGCTAACCTTGCCTAACTAGCAAAAGGTCAGTGAACGTCAGCGAAAGTGCCCCTGCTACTTCAAAGCAAGGTGGGCAAAATCGAGGGAAAAGACCGGGAGCGCTCACTCACGGCGGCTGAGTGATACAAAATAGCCACCGAATACATTAAAGAAGCATGAATGAAACCAGCCTGACTTAAAATAAGCAACCGTCAAACGACTATTTTCATCACTTATAGTACTGAAAAACAGAAGCCAATCCAGCTCTAATGTCGGGCTTCATCTTTTTTTAGTCCGTCCTGCTAATTGTTTTTTACCGCAGTGGATAACGTTGAAACGTAACGTTACCCATTACCTCCTTCTCATATTCGGCCAGGCAATTGCGGGCAAACGCAGGGGCAAAATTCACGGTACCCGGCTGCACTGTTTTTGGCACGGGCTGGCCCTGCCGAAAAAAATACACCTTGGTGTTGCCATACTTGGTGTGGGGCATAAAGTCGCCGTACTGCCGCATTTCACGCCACAGCGTATCGGCCACCGTCACGGCATATACCCGGATGATGGGGCCAGTATTGTTCTCGTTGCGATACATCGCAACCTGCTGAAAATCGCCCCGCAGGTCGCCCACGCCCGGCTGGCTCAGCGAGTCGAATACAAACCAGCCGAGCAGCAGGGCCAGCGCGCCGAGAGCGAAGTATTTGGGTTTCATTAGTGGGCTAGCCCCTCACTTTATCGGCCAGGAAACGCGCCGTGTGGTTGGTATCCCTGAGCTTGACCAGCTGCTCAGGCGTGCCCTCGAAGAGCAGGTGCCCGCCGTTGATGCCACCCTCGGGGCCGAGGTCGATAAGCCAGTCGGCGCACTTGATGATGTCCACGTTGTGCTCGATGATGAGCACCGAGTTGCCCTGCTCCACCAGCGCGTTGAGCGCGCCCAGCAGCTTGGCAATGTCGTGGAAGTGAAGGCCGGTGCTGGGCTCGTCGAAGATGAACAGGATTTTATCCTGCTGCAGCGTTGCGCCTTTGGTAAGGAAGCTGGCCAGCTTCACGCGCTGGGCCTCGCCGCCGCTGAGCGTATTAGCCGACTGGCCCAGGCGGATGTACCCTAGCCCCACATCGAGCAGCGGCTGGAGGCGCTCGGCCACTTTGGGCTGGCCTTTGAAGAATTCTACGGCGTCGGCCACCGTCAGGTCGAGCACCTCGTAGATGTTCTTGTCCTGAAATTTGATTTCCAGAATGTCCTGCTTGAATTTGTGGCCGCCGCAGCTTTCACAGGTCAGGTAGATGTCGGCCATGAACTGCATCTCGATTTTCACCTGGCCTTCGCCCTGGCACACCTCGCAGCGCCCGCCCTCCACGTTGAAGGAAAAGTGCGACGGCTTGAGGCCGCGCGCCTTGGCCAGCGGCTGCTCTGAAAACAGCGTGCGGATGGTATCGTAGGCCTTCACGTAGGTCACCGGGTTCGAGCGCGACGACTTGCCGATGGGATTCTGGTCCACGAACTCGACGTGCGTCACCTGGCCATTGACGCCGAGCAGGCGGTCAAACTTGCCGGTGGTTTCGCCCGCACCGCCGCCCAGCATCTTCATCAGGGCCGGGGTCAGAATGCGCCGGATGAGCGTCGACTTGCCCGAGCCCGACACGCCCGTTACTACCGTCATGACCCCTAGCGGAATCTTGACGCTCACGTTTTTGAGGTTGTTTTCGCGGGCGCCGGTCAGCTCCATCGCGTTGCGCCAGGGGCGGCGCACGGCGGGCACCGGCACGTCGAGCTGGCCGCTGAGGTACTTGCCGGTGTAGGTTTCGGTATCCTGCATCAGCTCCGGGAAAGTGCCCTGAAACATGAGGTGGCCGCCGCCGCTGCCGGCCTCAGGGCCGATGTCGATAATCTGGTCGGCGGCCGCCATCATTTTCTCCTCATGCTCCACTACCACCACCGTATTTCCCAGCTCTTGCAGCGAACGCAGCACCCCAATAAGCTGCTCGGCATCCTTGGGGTGCAGGCCGATGCTAGGCTCATCGAGCACGTACATCGAGCCTACCAGCGCCGACCCTAGCGAGGTGGCCAGCGAGATGCGCTGGCTTTCGCCGCCGCTCAGCGTATTACTCAAGCGGTTGAGGGTGAGGTAACCCAGCCCTACGCGGTTGAGGTAGCCTAGCCGGTTGGTGATTTCGGCCAGCAGGCGGTCGGCCACGGCCATCTCGTGCTCGCTCAAACTCAGGTTCTCGAAAAACGTCAGCGCCTCCGAGATGGGCAGTAGCACGATATCGGTGATGCTGCGGCCGGCGATTTTGACGTACTGCGCGTCTTTACGCAGGCGCGTGCCCCGGCAGTCGGGGCAGGTGGTGCGGCCCCGGTAGCGGCTCTGCAGCACGCGGTACTGAATTTTGTGGGTCTGCTCGGCTACCCACTTAAAATAAGCGTCGAGCCCCTCGAAGTACTTATTGCCAGTCCACAGCAGGCGCTGCTCGGCGGCGCTCAGCTCATTATAAGGGCGGTGAATAGGGAAGTCGAACCGGATGCCATTCTTAAGCAGCGGCTTGAGCCACTCGCCCTGCTTTTCGGTGCGCCAGGGCGCGATGGCACCTTCGTACACCGTCATGCTTTTATCGGGAATGACGAGGTCTTCGTCAATGCCCAGCACCGAGCCGAAACCCTCGCAGGTGTGGCAGGCGCCATAGGAGTTGTTGAAGGAGAAAAAGTTGACGCTCGGCTCCTCAAACGTGAGCCCGTCCAGCTCAAACTTGTCGGAGAAGGTGCGCGACTCGTTATCCAGCTTCACGATGCAGGTGCCGTGGCCCTCGAAAAAGGCCGTTTGCACCGAGTCGGAGAGGCGGAATTGCAGGTCTTCATCGTCAGGCTGAATGGCCGAGCGGTCGATGAGGATGTAGACTTCGCCCGCCACCTCAGGCTTGCCCTCACCAATTAGGTCTTCGATAAACGCGTTTTCGCCGCTAGCCAGCACCACGCGGCCGTAGCCTTTTTGCAGCAAGAGGTCCAGCTCCTTGCTCATGGGCCGGCCGGGCTCGGTGCGCAGCAGCGGCGCCAGGATGGTGACGCGCGTAGCGGCGGGCAGCGAGAATAAATAATCGACCACGTCGGCCACCGTATCCTTGCGCACCTGCTCGCCACTCACGGGCGAAAACGTGCGGCCCACCCGCGCAAACAGCAGCTTGAGGTAGTCGTAAATCTCGGTGCTGGTGCCGACGGTCGAGCGGTTGTTCTTAATGCTGACCTTCTGCTCGATGGCGATGGCCGGCGAAATGCCCCGGATATAGTCCACGTCGGGCTTGTCCATGCGGCCCAGAAACTGACGCGCGTAGCTGCTCAGGCTTTCGACGTACATGCGCTGGCCTTCAGCGTACAAGGTATCAAAGGCCAGGCTGGACTTGCCCGAGCCCGACAGGCCCGTGACGACGATAAACTTGTTGCGCGGCAGTGCCACGCTCAGGTTTTTCAGATTATGGACTCTCGCATTTTTGATAACAATAAACTGGCGCGGGTCGAGCTGGTCGATGGCGTCGGTGGCCGGGGCGGCCACTTGCAGAGCAGAATTGTCGGACATGAATAGACTAACCGTGCGAACGGGGCGGAAGGTTTCGGGCGCGGGCACAAAGGTCGGACCTAGCGCGTGCCCGCACCCGGCTCTATCATTGCGGCCGACTCGCTATTTTTCTTCTATGCCCGCCCCTAGCCCACTCGCGTCGCTGGTTGCCACGCTCACCTACGTTTGCCACCAAGCTGAGCAAAATCACGCGCTTTTAAGCAAGAATGAAGCGGCTACCCGCGCTGCCCTCATCGACCCTGTGCTGCGCGCACTGGGCTGGGATACGGCCGACGTGCGCATGGTAGAGCCCGAACGCACCGTCGAAAACAAGCAGTCGCTGGACTATGTATTGAAAGGCCCGACCGGTGTCATTCAGTCGGTAGTAGAGGCAAAGAAGCTGGGCGAAAGGTTGGATAAGCTCGGCCATGTGGGGGCGCTGATTGGCTATGCTTTCTCCCTGAAGCCGGTTTCGTTTTTCATCACCGATGGCCTAAACTGGCACTGCTACTCGCCCGGCCACTCGCACTACGAGCCTACTTCAATTATTGAATTGCGGACCACTAATCTGCTTCCGGCAGCGCTACAGCTACTTCAGTTGTTGGATGCGGCGCACGGTGGGCACAGCCTCGTTGTCGCACCCGCTACGCCGGCTATCTCTGAAGCTATTATGGAGCCGGCCAGTCCCAAGCCGCAACGGCACCCAACTGATAAATCCGTAGCGGCTGTACAAGCCAAAAATTACTACCCCCTCGCTATTGACCTGACTAACCCAGACAAAAAGCTAGGCAAACCGCAGTGGCTACGCCTGCCCGACGGTACAGAACACGCCCTTAAAACGTGGAAGGATATTCTGCTAAAAGCGGCTGTGCTGGTTTTACAGACCAACGATAAGCTGCCGATTCCGCTACTTGACAAAGCCGGCAAGAAAACGGCGCTGCTAAACTGGTCGCAGCCTAAAACAGGCTTGTCATTCAACAAGCTGCCTTATCAAGGTAAAGAAATTTATTTATACACCAACTATGATGCGAAGGGTATTATCGCCAATGCGCTGCAATTACTGAAACTGCTACCAACTTCGAAGCGCGAAACGGAACCAGCCCTTGCGTTTGCTTAACCCCTAAACTGTCTTGCTAACTACCTTCCGTCACCTTGCGTACAGGAAGTCCTTCCTGCTTTTCTTTCATGGCCGAACTCCGTATTCAACCTAAAAAATCAGCCCCTAGCCCCTGGCTGCTGGTGGCACTGACCTTGCTAGTGCTGGCCGGAGCCGCTTATTTCTTCCTGCGCCCCGACCCAGCCGATGAGCCGGCACCGCCCAAAACGGAGCTAGGGCCGGCACCCGTGCCGGCCGATAGCCTGGCCCCGGATAGCACCGGCGCCAGCCCTACTTCGCCAATGCCCGCCGACACCACGGCTGCCGCGCCGGGCACCACCAGCGGCGCCCGCGCTGGCCTGCTCCAGCTTAGCCCACAGCTTACCCAACTAGCCGACCGCCCCGACCTGCGCGACGACGCGACCATTCGGGAGCAGCGCGACAATTTTACGAGCGCCACGGCCCGGCTCGCCGATGGCGACCCGCAGGCCAGCCTGCGCCCCGGCCTGGTAGCCGCCGCCAACCTGCTGCTGGCCGTGCAGCAAAAAGGCTACCCTAACCTCGAGGCCGAAGCCAGCGCCCTGCAACGCCAGGCTAGCCAGCTTTCGGGCCACGACGCCACGCCCGCCGAGCAAACCCAAAACCGCGACTACCTGGCGCAGGTCCACTCGATGCTCAATACGCTGAGCTACCCGGCCCGCGACGTGCTGTAACTCTTTCCCTTATGAACGCTCCCATTCTCCGCCGCCTGCGCGACCTACCAACGTTTGAGCTGGTAGCCGATGACCCCGACCCGCGCGGCTGGACCGTGCGCGGCAGCGACGGCCAGGCCCTCGGCATCGTGCATGAGCTACTGGCCGACCCGGTAGCGCAGCGCATTCAATACCTTGATGTGCTGCTGGCGGCTGGCTTGCCCGGCGTGCCCGCACCGCTGCCTCACACCGAGCAGCGCATTTTGCTGCCGCTAGCCGCCGTGCATTTCGATGCCGAAGGCCACAACGTCTTCGTTACGGCCCTAAGCCGCGAAACGGTGCACGCTTACCCTCCGTTCATTGACTTCATGCTTCCGCCCGATTTTGAGGCCGAAATGCGGCAGAAGCTGGGCATGGACACAGAATCATCGGGAAATTTAGCCGCCGACAATTCTCATTTTCAAACGATTGACTAACGACTAATTAACGCGCACCATCTCGGCCACGGCCCGCACCCACTGCGGCTCCGAGTTCAGCGAAGGCACGAGCTGCCAGTGTTCGCCGCCGCTAGCCTCGAATAGCTCCTTAAACTCCATGCCGACTTCCACGGTGGTTTCGAGGCAGTCGGCCACGAAGGCCGGCGAGAAAGCCAGCACGCTCTTGATGCCTTTGGCCGGGAAGTCTTTGATAACCTCGTCGGTGTAAGGTTGCAGCCAGGGGTCGCGCAGGCGGCTTTGCAGCCGGCTCTGGAAGGTCACGGTGTACTGGTCGTCGCGCAGGCCCAGCCCGGCCGCCAGCAGGCGCGAGGTGGCAAAGCACTGCGCCCGGTAGCAGTAGCGGTTGTTCTTATTATAGGTGTTGCAGCACTTGCCCAGCTGGCAGTAGCCTTTAAAGCTGCCTTTGAGCACGTGCCGCTCTGGAATGCCGTGGTAGCTGAAAACTACGTGGTCGTAGTCGTACTTCGCCATCTCAGCTTTGCCCCTAGCCACGAAGCTGGCGATGAAGCCAGGGTCGTCGGCAAACGTGCTAATAAAGTTGATGCTGGGCACTATCCACCAGTCTTTTACGAAATCCATCACCTTTTCCTGCACCGAGCCGGTGCTGGCCGCCGCGTACTGCGGAAACAGCGGCAGCACAATAATGCGGTCCACGGCCGCGTCGCGCAGCTCTTCCAGGGCGCTCTCGATGCTGGGCTTCTGGTAACGCATCCCGAAGGCCACCACGTACTCGTTGCCCAACTCCTCTTGCACGAGCTTCTGCAAATCGAGGCCGTGAAACAGCAGCGGTGAGCCACGCTCAGCATCCCAGAGCTGCTGGTAGATTTTGGCCGACTTGGGGGCACGCAGCGGCACCACCAGCCCCTGAAAGAGCGGGTAGCGCACGGCAGCCGGCATGTCAATGACGCGGCCATCGGTCAGAAACTCGTTGAGGTAGCGGCGCACGTCGCCGGTCTGGGGCGAGTCGGGCGTGCCGAGGTTTACTAGCAAAACGCCGATGCGGCGGGCGGGAGTAGGCATTCTTTTTAACGGTTAGCTGTTAGCCCGTTGCCGGGCTAGCGGCGCGGGCGGGCAGCCGGTCTGGTAGTACTTGCAGAGTAAACCAAAAACCGGGCTTTTCGGCTGCAATCCGACTGCAAAAAAAGCTATTAACTAGCAGCCCGTAGCCAACCGCCCAAAGTCGCCGTACCTTTGCGGCCTCATTTTCAAACCCCTACCTCGCGTGAACCCCGAACCTAAGCCTCACCGCGCCGGCTTCGTCAGCATTATCGGCAAGCCCAACGTGGGCAAATCGACGCTGATGAACGCGCTCGTGGGCGAGCGCCTGAGCATCGTCACGAGCAAGGCCCAGACCACGCGCCACCGCATTCTGGGCATTCTCAACGGCGATGATTTTCAGCTTGTTTACTCCGACACGCCCGGCATCATTCAGCCCAAGTACGAGCTGCACAATGCCATGATGGCCTTCGTGTACTCGTCGCTGGAAGATGCCGATGTAATTCTCTTCGTCACCGATATCTACGAGAAGCACGACGAGGAGCCCGTTATCGAGCGCCTGCGCAAAACGGAGGATACGCCTATTTTCGTGCTGGTCAATAAGATAGACCAGGCTAGCCAGGCCGATGTCGAAGCCAAGCTGGCCTTCTGGAAGGAAGAGCTGCCCAACGCTACCGAGATACTGCCCATCTCGGCGCTCAATGCGTTTGGCACCGAGCGCGTGCTCCAGCTAGCCCTCGACAGCCTGCCCATTCACCCGCCCTACTACCCTAAGGACGAGCTGACTGACAAGCCCGAGCGCTTCTTCGCCGCCGAAATGGTGCGCGAAAAGATTTTTAAGCTCTATAAAAAGGAGGTGCCGTACTCGTGCGAAGTCACCATCGAAGAGTTTAAGGAAGACGAGGATATCATCCGCATTCGCGGCGTTATCTACGTGGAGCGCAGCAGCCAGAAGGGCATCATCATCGGCGCCAAGGGCGAGGCGTTGAAGAAAGTCGGCACCTGGGCGCGGGAGGAGATGGAGAAGTTCTTCCAGAAAAAAGTGTTCCTGGAGCTGTTCGTGAAAGTGAACGAGAACTGGCGCACCGACAGCAAGGCGCTGAGCCGCTTTGGCTACCAATAAATAACCTAGTTGTCATTGTTGCGCGGTGCTCGCAATGACAAACGATTTACCGACCATTTTAACCCTAATTACTCCGGGTACTGCCGTGCCAAGGTCGGGCCGGCGGCTGGAGCCAACTACATGAATACCATTGCAATAGTGGGCCGCCCCAACGTGGGCAAGTCCACCCTGTTCAACCGCCTGGTGGGTCGCCGCCAGGCCATTATGGACAACCAAAGTGGGGTGACCCGCGACCGCCACTACGGCTACGGCGACTGGACCGGGCACAACTTCACCGTGATTGACACGGGCGGCTACGTGCACAACTCGGACGATATTTTCGAGAGCGAAATCAACCGCCAGGTGAAGCTAGCCATCGACGAGGCCGACGTTATCCTCTTTATGGTGGATGCCGACGCCGGCCTGCACGGGCTCGACGAGGAGTTTGCCCAGGTGCTGCGCCGCTACATCGGCAAAAAACCCATCTATCTGGTTGCGAATAAGGCTGATACCAACCTGCGGGCGCAGGGCTCGGGCGAGTTTTACGCGCTAGGCCTCGGCGATACCGAGGTGTTCGCCATCAGCTCGGCCAATGGCTCGGGCACCGGCGAATTGCTCGATGCCATCGTGTCGCACTTCGAGGAAGTGGGCGAGGAAGAGCCTAACTCCGACTTGCCGCGCATTGCCATCATCGGCCGGCCCAACGTGGGTAAGTCGTCGTTTGTGAACCTCTTGCTGGGCGAAGACCGCAGCATCGTGACCGACATTGCCGGCACCACCCGCGACTCGATTGAGGCTAAGTACAGCGCGTTCGGCCACGAATTTATGCTCGTCGATACGGCTGGCCTGCGCCGCAAAGCCCGCGTAAACGAAGACATAGAGTTTTACTCCAACATGCGCTCGCTGCGCGCCATGGAGGCTGCCGACGTGTGCGTGGTGCTGCTCGACGCCAGCCGCGGCATTGAGGCCCAGGACGTAGCCATTATCGCCCTGGCCGACAAAAACCGCAAGGGCATCGTTATTCTGGTGAATAAGTGGGACTTAATCGAGGGCAAGGAAACCAACACGGCCCGCGACTTCGAGGCCAAGATTAAGGAAAAGATTGCGCCCATCGCCTATCCGCCGGTGGTATTTATTTCGGTGCTCAATAAGCAGCGCGTGCACAAAGCGCTGGAAGTCATTATGGAAGTGTACGGCAACAAGCGCCGTAAAATTCCGACTTCGCAGCTCAACGACGTGATGCTGAAAGAGATTGAGAAGTATCCGCCGCCCATTCAGAAGGGCAAGATGGTGCGCATCAAATACGCCACGCAGTTGCCCACGCACAACCCGGTGTTTGCCTTCTTCTGCAACCTGCCGCAGTACATTCCCGATTCCTACGCCCGCTACCTCGAAAACCGCCTGCGCGAGCATTTCGATTTCACGGGCGTACCAATTGGGCTAGCCTTCCGAAAAAAATAAATTTTTGCTGAAGCTTGGGTTACCTGCGCAGTAACCGGGTATAAATGCCGGAAACTACAAAACCTCTTTCCAACCTTCACCATGAAACCTGCGCAGTAACCGGGTATAAATGCCGGAAACTACAAAACCTCTTTCCAACCTTCACCATGAAAAAAGTACTTTTTCTCGCCGTAGCCGCTGCTTCGTTCTCGCTCGCTTCGTGCGACAGCAAAAAAGAAGAAGCTGCTGATAAGCAAGCTGATGCCGTAGAAGCGTCGAAAGATGCTACGGCCGCTAAAATGGAAGCTTCGGCCGACTCGACCAAGAAAGCTGGCGAGCACGCTGCCGACGCTATCAAGTCGAACGCCGACACTACCAAGAAGAAAATGTAATGATAGGCCAGGCTTTTGCCTGGCTGACAGAAGCCCTGCCCTTCGGGCAGGGCTTTTTTTGTAGCTGGCAAGCGCTAACTATAACTTAACACTGCGTAGTCAAGCCCTATTTTCCGCGCTAAAACAGCGATTAGCACCCCGCTAAGACTAGTTGCAAAGAATAATGCTAAAAAAGTCTGGCTAATTAAACCCTCTGCTAGGGTATTTGGTATAGCAGGTCTGGTATTTACGCCTTACCTTTCAGGCCTCATCCTTGAAATCATGAAAAACATTCTTTTTATAGCCCTGTTCGCCAGCGCTACTGCCGCTAAAGCGGCCCCCGCTCCTACCATAGCTGCTCCCGCCACTGTTAAGCAGACTGTCCCTGCCGCAGGCCAGGCACCGAGTGCCAAGGAGATGAAGAAAATCCGCAAGCAGCGCAAGCAGAACGGCCCTGAGGTGTACAAAGGCACCGTGGCCGAGCAGCGCCGCATTGTGACCGATGCCCCCGGCGCCGAGAAAGATAAAGACAATGACGGCGACGAAACCTCGAAGAAGGAGCGCAAGTCGAAAAAGAACTAAGTAGCCAAACTGCTTAGGCTAAAGCAAAAAGGACCGTCGGCAGTATTGCCAACGGTCCTTTTTGTTGGAGGCTGGGCTAGCCCAGGCGACGCTGAAGCAGGCTAGCCACGGTTTCGACCAAGCGGCGGGGCTCGTAAGTACGCCACGGCAGGTCGTCGAGGTCGCCGCCAAAGTTGATGTAATTGTCGAGGTTATACTGGCTCATCTCGCGGCGCACGTGCTCCTGAAAATTGACGCCCGCAATCCAGCCATCTTCCACTTCCTCAAACCACTCCTCGTAGTAGCTATCGTCGGAGCCGTGAAAGTTGAACACGTTTTCGCCGATGAGGATAAAGCGCCGGATACCCTCGTGCAGCAGCACGTCGAGGATGTTGCGCTTGAGGCTCATGATGTCGTTTTCGATGGCGTCGTTCCACTCGCCGATAAACTCCAGCACGGCCGCGCCATCGTCGTAATCGACCCACAGAATCTTAATAAACAACGTATCCGACTCCAGGCTATCCCACTGAGGGTGAATGTAATAGCCGTAAATAGTATTGCTAAAGGTATCGAGGCTGTACTCGGCCCCAAAGAGCGGCGAGCGCTCATCCTCGGCAGCCGAATACTGCTCAATCCAATTGTAGTAAGGCTCGATGGTGTGCATGGCGGCAGAGCTGGCTGGGGCCAGCCCGCTAGCAAAAACGCCGCCTCGCCCGAATCGTTCGGGCGGGCGGCGCTTTTAGCAGGCTAGCGTCTGATTGTCAGCCGTAAATTCTGCGCCTGAGTGGCTGAGTGACTACTGCTTCTCCGATGAGCGAGCGGCTAGCGCGGCCCGCACCGAACCGTGCTGGCGCAGCAGCTCGGCAGCCTCAGGCTGAGCAATACTCAGCTCGTCCATGAGCATGCGCTGGCCGCGCTCCACCAGCTTATCGTTGCTAAGCTGCATATCGACCATCTTGTTACCCTTTACCCGGCCTAGCCGGATGAAAGTGGCCGTGGTCAGCATATTGAGCACCAGCTTTTGAGCTGTACCGGCCTTGAGGCGCGTGCTGCCCGTGATAAATTCGGGACCGGTAACCACCTCGACCGGAAACTCGCAGGCCGCCGCCACGGCCGAGCCGGCGTTGCACACCACGCAGCCGGTGGCTAGCCCTGCTGCCCGCGCCGCTTGCAGGCCACCCACCACGTAAGGCGTGCGGCCCGAGGCGGCAATGCCCACGAGCACGTCCGTTGAATTGGCGTTAAATTGCTGTAAATCAAGCCAGGCCTGGGTAGCGTTATCTTCGGCACCTTCCACGGCTTGGCGAATGGCGCCATCGCCCCCGGCCATGATGCCCACCACCAGCCCCGCCGGCACGCCAAACGTGGGCGGGCACTCTGAGGCATCGACCACGCCTAGCCGCCCGCTGGTGCCGGCCCCGATGTAGAACAAGCGCCCACCGGCCCCAAGCCGCGCCACGATGGCCTCAACCAGCGCCTCGACCTGCGGCAGGGCTTTTTGCACGGCTAGCGGCACGGTTTGGTCGAGCTGGTTCAGGCCGGCCAGCAGGGCGGCCGTGGGGAGAGTTTCGAGGTCGTGGAAAGTGGAAGGCGTTTCGGTAGTCACTGCGTGCTGAATAAGTAAAATTTGGAAGCGGCTAGCTTTTCAACGTGCCGATTATCTGAAATTTATCGAATACGGTGGCCAGGTGCGGGGCATCTTCATCGAGCTCGCGGGTAAGGTCCTGGCCGGCCCAGTGCTCGTAGTGGTTGCCGCGCTGCCAGAGGCGCGAGCGCGTCACGTCGTAAATATTGCCTTGGTAGGCCACCCAGATTTCGTCGCGGTCCTGGCCGTTGCGCAGGGCTAGCTGGCTGCGGGTGTAAGTTTTCAGCTCCTCCGTCATGGCTCAGCCTAAAAGCGCCTGCGTCCGAATCCAGCGCTGGGGCAGGTCGCCCTGGGCGGCGTGCAGGTAGTCTTGGTGGGTGCAGGGCACAATGCGCTTGATGGATTGGTCGGCCAGGCTTTCGACTTCCATCCACCACTTATCCGTATCGGCGCGGCGCGACTTGTAAAACACCAGCTCGCTGGGCGCGCTGCCGCCTTTACCAGGCAGCACTAGCGTATAGGTGAGAAAGCGGTAGGTACCAAATTCCGTTTCGGGCCGGCGGTGGTAGTAGCCCTCGATAAAATACCAAAGCATGGTAGCCAATGTAGCAGCGGCCAGCCCGTGCGGGTCGTGGTCGGGCCGGTAGCCATAGAGCCCAACCGACGTAAGTTGGTCATTATGGCCGGCGTACCAGCACAGTTGCGCCGCATCTTCGTTGCTGAGGCCGAAGGGGCTAGCCGGGTAATAGCCGGGCGCGTCCTGCCAGCGAATGGCGGCAATATCGACGCTCAGGAAATTGGCTTGGCGCAGCACCGGCTCGGCTAGGCGGCGGTCGGCGCGCAGCTCGCCCATGCTCATGGTTTCGAAGTGCAGCTTCTCGAAGGCGGCCAGCACGTCGGGCGGCGTGAGGTACTGCTGGTGGGCCAGGTGCGCGCAGCTGAACACAAAATTGGGCGTGTGCATTAGCAGGCGGCGCAGGTGGCTGTCTTCGGGCGCAGCAAAGTAGCCGGGCATGGCCATGTCGGGCCGCGAGTCGATGACGGCGAAGTTGATGGCCGGTACCGCTTCCTCATGTTGGGGCTCGTAGGCCAAAAACTGACCGTAGTCGAGGTCGTGGCCGCCGCCCAGCAGCAGCGGTATCGTCTTGGCGTCCAGCAGGGCCGCCACTATTTCGCGCAGGCGCTGGTAGGTATCCTCCAGGCTGAGGCCGGGGCGCAGGTTGCCCAGGTCTACCAGGCGCAGCGGGCCGTTGCCGCGCTGCAGCTGATAGAAGCGCTCGCGCACCCGATTAGCCCCATGCTGCCCGGCCGGGGGGCGCCGGCCGCGGTGCCGCGCCACTCATCGAGGCCAATGAGCGCGAGGTCGGCCGTGCGCCAGTCCGGAAAGTCTTCGGCAAAGCGCGCCACGTAGGCCGCCACGGTAGTCGGCGCGGCGGTGGGGGCCGTCAGCTCGTCGGGCAGCGGGTCAAAAAATAAGGCCAGGTTCATTCAAGTAGCGCGGCGGGGCGCCGCCAAATTTACGTCCGGCCCGGCCCAGATTGGGTTTGCCGGTCGCGCACATTGCGCTGTGCGAAAGGATTTCGCCGAAAATCCTGTTTCTTTAGTGCCTTATTCCCACGCCGACCGCACCTCGCCTCGCCTTATGGACGTCCGCCGCTCCTTCGATATTCTCACTAATCAACTCGAGAAGTTTCCCAAACCCGACTCCCTAGCGGCCAAAATCAACGGCCGTTACGAGCCGCTCAGCAGCCAGCAGGTGCAGGACCAGGCCAACCAGGTGAGCCTGGGTTTGCTCAAGCTGGGGCTGCAAAGAAATGATAAGGTCGCCATTATCAGCATGAACCGGCCCGAGTGGCTGCTGGCAGACTTCGGCATTGCCCAGATTGGCGGCACCAGCGTGCCCATGTACCCGAGCATTACGGTTGAAGATTATAAATACATTTTCACTGATGCCGGGGTGCGGGCCGTGTTCGTGGCCGACAAGCACTTGTTTGACAAGGTGAAGGAAGCGACGGCGGGGCTCAATATTCCAGCCGAGAACGTTTTTACGTTTGATAAAGTAGCGGGCGCCCGCCACTTCGGCGAGTTGCTGGAGCTGGGCCGCCAGGGCAACCCCGCCGACCTGGAGCCGCTCAAAGCCGCCGTGCAGCCCGACGACCTGCTCACGCTCATTTATACCAGCGGCACCACCGGTGCGCCTAAGGGCGTGATGCTCAGCCACGACAATATTCTGAGCAACTGCCGCGGCTCGGCGCGCTACGTACCCGTGGGCAAAGATGATAAGGCCTTGAGCTTTTTGCCGTTGTGCCACATATTTGAGCGCATGGTGACGTATCTGTACATGATTCACGGCGTGAGCATCTACTACGCCGAGAGCATGGAAACCATCGCCGACAACCTGCGCGAAGTGCACCCGAGCATCTTCACCACCGTGCCGCGCCTGCTGGAAAAAGTATACGACCGCATCGTGGCCAGGGGCCATGAGCAAACCGGCATTAAGCACAAGCTCTTTTTTTGGGCCCTGGACCTGGGCTTGCAATACGATACCCAGAAGGACCAGGGCTTTGTGTACAATACCGAGCTGGCCCTGGCCAACAAGCTCATCTTCAACAAGTGGCGTGAGGCGTTGGGCGGCAACCTGCGCTGCATCGTGAGCGGCGGCGGCGCCCTGCAGCCCCGGCTAGCCCGCGTGTTCTGGGCCGCCGGCATCCGGGTGATGGAGGGCTACGGGCTTACCGAGACCTCGCCCGTAATTGCGGTAAACGGCTACGAGCGCGAGAATAATATGATTGGCGCGGTGGGCCCGCTCATCGACAACATGGAAGTTAAAATTGCGCCCGATGGCGAGATTCTGACCAAATCGGCTTCCGTGATGAAGGGCTACTACAACAAGCCCGAGCTCACGGCCGAGGCTATTGATAAGGACGGCTGGTTTCACACCGGCGACATTGGCGAGTTTGTGAATGGCCGCTTTTTGAAGATTACCGACCGCAAGAAGGAGATGTTCAAGACGAGCGGCGGCAAATATATTGCCCCGCAAGTTATTGAAAATAAGATGAAAGAAGACCCGCTCATCGAGCAGATGATGGTGGTGGGCGCCGACCAGAAGTTTCCGGGCGCGCTCATCGTGCCGGCCTTTGATGAGCTCAAGAAGTGGGCTAGCCAGCATGGTGTAGCTGCCAAATCGAACGCTGACCTGGTGAAGGACGAGCAGGTGGTGAAGCTCTACCACGACCTGGTGGCGAAGTATAACCAGGGTTTCGCGCAGTGGGAGCAGGTAAAGAAGACGGTGCTGCTGCCCGAGCAGTGGACCGTGGAAACCGGCGAAATGACGCCCACCATGAAGGTGAAGCGCAAAGTCATCACGGAGAATAATAAGCCGGCTATCGAGGGGCTGTATAAATAAACCGCCTGCGCCAAAAGAACGTCCTGCTGAGCTTGTCGAAGCATCTCGCCCGCGCCATTAGGAAAGTGACCCTAGCGGCGCGGGCGAGGTGCTTCGACAAGCTCAGCAGGACGTTCGTTCTTTTTATAAATGGCTTGAACTAGTATGCAAGCCTAACAAATTTCTTCGTATGTTTACCGCACTTTCACCGCGATATGAAACCCGAAGAAACCGTCGATTACAACATTAAGGTAGCCTGGCACGCCATTTCGCGCATGTATAACACGCAGGCAGCCCGCTACGACATCACCACGAGCATCGGCTTCGTGCTGCTCAATATCGACCAGGAGCTGGGCACCCCGGCCACCAAAATTGCGCCGCTGCTGGGCCTCGAAACCCGCTCGCTCACGCGCATTTTGCGCAGCATGGAGGAGAAAGGGCTGATTTACAAGCAAGCCGATACGCAGGATAAGCGCTCGGTGCGCATCTTCCTGACCGAGCTAGGGCTGGAGAAAAAGGAGATTTCGCGCCAGACGGTGCGGCACTTCAACCTGAAGGTGCGCGAGAAAATTCCGCAAAATCAGCTCGACAGCTTCTTTAAAGTGGCTAGCCAGATTACGAGCATGATTGAGGGCAAAACGCTTTTCGACGATTTTGAGCTGAAGCCGCTGCGCAAAGAGGCGTCGGCCTAATGTAGCGCGGACGTTGTAGTCCGCGTTGCGTTCGCCTGAAAATAGAATATCCCACCCAACGCGGGCTACAACGCCCGCGCTACTTTATATGAAACGCATAATCAAGAAAGTTGCCGTGCTGGGCTCGGGCGTGATGGGCTCGCGCATTGCCTGCCACTTTGCCAACATCGGCGTGCCGGTGCTGCTGCTCGACATCGCGCCCAAGGAACTGACGGCCGACGAGGAGAAGAAAGGCCTCAAGCTGGACGCGCCCGCCGTGCGCAACCGCATCGTAAACAGCGCGTTGCAAGCAGCCGTGGTGGCCAACCCTTCGCCCCTGTACCGCAAGAGCGAGGCTAGCCGTATCAAGACCGGCAACTTCGATGATAATCTGAAGGAAATCGCGACCTGCGACTGGGTGATTGAGGTCGTGGTGGAGCGGCTCGACATTAAAAAGAGCTTGTATGAGCGCGTAGAGCAGTTTCGCAAGCAGGGCACGCTCATTACGAGCAACACCTCGGGCATCCCGATTCACTTACTGGCCGAAGGGCGCTCGCAGGATTTCAAGGAGCATTTCGCGGGCACGCACTTCTTCAACCCGCCGCGCTATCTGAAGCTGCTGGAGATTATTCCGACGCCGGAAACCAAGCCGGAAGTGGTTGATTTTCTGCTGCACTACGGCGACTTGTACCTGGGCAAAACGGTGGTGCTAGCCAAGGATACGCCGGGCTTCATTGCCAACCGCGTGGGTGTATTTGCCCTGCTCGACGCGATGCAGACCATGCAGAAGCTGGGCCTGACGGTGGAAGAAACCGATAAGCTAACCGGCCCGGTTATCGGCCACGCGAAGTCGGCCACGCTGCGCACTTCCGACGTGGTGGGCCTGGATACGACCATCAACGTGGCCAACGGGCTAGCCCAGGGCCTGCCCGACGACGAGGCCAAAGACGTGTTCGTACTGCCTGATTTTGTAAAGAAAATGGGCGAGAACAAATGGCTGGGCGACAAGACTGGCCAGGGCTTCTACAAAAAGGTAAAGGGTGAGGGCGGCAAGTCGGAAATTCACGCGCTGGACCTTAATACGCTGGAATATAAGCCTAGCCAGAAGGTAAAGTTTGCCACGCTGGAGCTAACCAAGAGCATTGATAAGCTGGCCGACCGCTTCAAAATATTGGTCACGGGCAAAGACAAGGCGGGCGAGTTTTACCGCCTGAGCTTCGGCAGCTTGTTTGCCTACGTGAGCAACCGCGTGCCCGAAATTGCGGACCAGCTCTACAAGATTGACGACGCGCTGCGCGCTGGCTTCGGCTGGGAGCTGGGGCCGTTTGAAACCTGGGACGCGCTGGGCGTGCAGGCGGGCATCGACCTAGCCAAGGCCGCCGGGCGCACGGTAGCGCCGTGGGTAGAGGAAATGCTAGCCGCTGGCAACCAGACCTTTTACAAGGTGGAGAACGGCGTGCGCAAGTTTTATGCTAAGGAAAGCCAGCAGTATCAGCCGGTGGCGGGCGTGGAGAATTTCATTATTCTCGACAACCTGCGGGCCAGCGGCAAGGTGCTGTGGAAGAACGCGGGTGCCTCGGTTATCGACCTGGGCGACGGGATTTTGAACGTGGAGTTTCACTCCAAGATGAATTCGCTGGGCACCGACGTTATTCAGGGTTTGCTGAAGGGCGTGGAGATGGCCGAAGCTGGTTACCGCGGCCTCGTGGTGGGCAACGACGCGCCGAACTTCTCGGCCGGCGCCAACCTCGGCCTCGTGTATATGCAGGCGCTGGAGCAGGAGTTTGACGAGCTGAATATGATGATTCAGCAGTTTCAGCAGGCCATGATGCGGATGCGCTACAGCAGTATTCCGGTGGTGGGCACGCCGCACGGCCTCACGCTGGGGGGCGGCTGCGAGCTGAACCTGCACTGCGACCGCGTGGTGGCCTCGGCCGAGGCGTACATCGGCCTCGTCGAGTTTGGCGTGGGCTTGATACCCGGCGGCGGCGGCACCAAGGAGATGACCCTGCGCACGGCGGCCAAGTACGAGGAAGGTGAGCCGGAGTTTAACCTGCTGCGCAACACGTACATGACCATCAGCACGGCCAAGGTTTCGACCTCGGCGGCCGAGGCGTTTGACCTGGGTTTCCTGCGCCGGGGCGACGAGATTGTGGTGAACCCGAGCCGCGTGATTGCCCAGGCTAAGGCCGCCGCCATTGAGCTAGCCGATGCCGGCTACTCGCAGCCCAGCCAGAAAACCAACATCAAGGTGCACGGCAAGGGCGCGCTGGCCATGTTCAAAACTGGCGTGTATGCCATGAAAGAGGGCAAGTACATTTCGGAGCACGACCAGAAAATCGCCGATAAGCTAGCCTACGTGATGTGCGGCGGCGACCTCTCCTCTCCTACCGAGGTGAGCGAGCAGTACCTGCTGGATTTGGAGCGCGAGGCGTTCCTCTCACTGTGTGGTGAGCGCAAGACGTTGGAGCGGATTCAGTCGATTCTCACTACTGGCAAGCCGTTGCGTAATTAATTATTTAGCACGGAGTTAAAGGAGACACCAGGAGTTTCACTGAGAAAACTCCGTGCGAAAAATCCCACCCTTAGTATCATGGCTAATACCGCATATATCGTGGCCGGCTACCGCACGGCCGTTGGCAAAGCGCCCCGGGGCGTCTTCCGCTTCACCCGCCCCGACGACCTAGCCGCCGAGGTTATCAAGCACCTCGTGAAGTCGGTGCCCGCCCTCGACCCTAGCCGCGTCGATGACGTCATCGTGGGCAACGCCGTGCCCGAAGCCGAGCAGGGCCTGCAAATGGGCCGCCTCATTTCGCTGCTAGCCCTACCCATCAACGTACCCGGCCTCATCGTGAACCGCTACTGCGGCTCGGGCGTGGAAACCATCGCGATGGCGGTGGGCAAAATAACGGCCGGCATGGCCGAGTGCATCATCGCGGGCGGCACCGAAAGCATGAGTATGGTGCCCACCGTGGGCTGGAAAACCGTGCCCAACTACAAGCTCGCTACCGAGCACCCCGACTACTACATGGGCATGGGCCTCACGGCCGAAGCCGTCGCCAACGACTACAAAATCAGCCGCCAGGACCAGGACGAGTTTTCCTACAATTCGCACCAGAAGGCTATCAAAGCCATCGCCGAGGGCAAGTTTAAGAAAAGCATCGTGCCGATTACGGTAGAGGAAACCTACCTCGACCAGGCCACCGGCAAGAAGAAAAACCGCTCTTACGTAGTAGATACCGACGAGGGGCCGCGCGCCGACACCTCTATCGAAGCCTTGGCCAAGCTGCGCCCCGTATTTTCGGCTACCGGCAGCGTAACGGCCGGTAATTCTTCGCAAACCTCCGATGGCGCGGCCTTCGTGCTCGTGATGAGCGAGCGCATGGTAAAGGAGCTGAACCTGGAGCCCATTGCCCGCATGGTCACCTACGCCACCGAGGGCGTGGACCCGCGCATTATGGGCATGGGGCCGATTGCCGCCGTGCCCAAGGCCTTGCGCCAGGCCGGCATGAAGCTCGACGACCTCGACCTGATTGAGTTGAATGAAGCCTTCGCCTCGCAGTCGCTGGCCGTGGTGCGCGAGCTGGGTATCAATACCGAGAAGCTGAACGTGAACGGCGGCGCCATCGCGCTAGGCCACCCGCTGGGCTGCTCGGGCGCCAAGCTCTCCATTCAACTCTTTGATGAATTGCGCGACCGGGGCCAGAAATACGGCCTAGTGACGGCCTGCGTGGGCGGCGGCCAGGGCGTGGCGGGGATTTATGAGTTGCTGAAATAAGCCTATCGTCGTGGGCTAGCTAGCCAGTTTGGGCCAGGAATTCACGTATAAGCTGCGTGAATTCCTGGCCCAATTTCATTCAAATCTACTTCATAATCAAGTACTTACCATACTGATCTTGCCGAAGTATCCTGCTCGTATTAGTGACTAGCCACCCTAGGCAAGATGCTTCGGCAGGCTCAGCATGACGGACGTTATATTCTGGACTGCTTACGAATCCATTTCCAGCGCATCGGCGTCGATTGCCAGGGCGGCGCCGCGGTCGGGCCGGTGCTGCTTGGCATATTCGGACGGGGCCATGCCGTAAATTTTCTGGAACGTCTTGCGGAAGTATTTTACATTTTCCACGCCGACCTGAAAGGCGATTTCGGTGATGCGCAGCTGGCTGTGGGTGAGCAGCTGGGCAGCCCGCTTCATGCGCACATCGCGAATAAACTCGACGGTAGTTTGGCCGGTAATCTGCTTGATGCGGCGGTAGAGCACCGACTGGCTCATGCACAAGTCGCTGGCTAGCACCTGCACGCCGAAGGCCGGGTCGTCGAGGTGCTGCTCTACGGCGCGCATGGCCTGCTCCAGGAAGGTACGGTCGGCATCGGCGATAACGATTTCAGTGGGTTCGAGCAGCAGCTGGCGCTGGTAGTATTCGCGCAGCTTACTGCGATTGCGCAGCAGGGCGGCGGCTTTGGCTTGCAGCACCTGGGGGTTGAACGGCTTGCTCACGTAGTCGTCGGCGCCGAGGCCGAGGCCCTCTACCTCGTGCAGGGCGGCGGTGCGGGCCGTGAGCAGCAGCACCGGGATGTGGGCCGTTTTGGGGTGCTGCTTGAGCTTGCGGCACAGCTCCAGGCCGTCGCTGCGCGGCATCATCACGTCGGAGATAATGAGGTCGGGCAGTTGGGCCAGGGTTTTTTCCCAGCCTTCGAGGCCATCGGCGGCGGCGGTCACCTCGAAGTCGGCGGCGAATAATTGCTGCAAGTACTGGCTCACCTCGTCGTTGTCCTCCACCACCAGCAGACGGGGCAGGCTAGCCAGGGTCAGTGGCTCGTTGGTAAGGGCTAGCGCAGTGGGGTCGAGGTCGGGCGCGGCTTCAGCCAGGGCGGGCTGGTCAGTTTCGGGCAGCAGGTCGCCGGGCTGCAAGTGCGCATGGCCGAAGGGCAGCCGCAGCCGGAACGTAGTGCCCGTTCCTACTACGCTCTCCACCTGAATAATACCGCGATGGCGCGCAGCGAATTGCCGCACTAGCGAAAGCCCGATGCCGGTACCCGTCATGCGCAGCGTGTCGGTGTGCGAGGCCTGATAGTAGGGGTCGAAGATGTGCGCCAGCTCATTGGCCTGAATACCGACGCCGGTATCGACCACGCTTATTTCTAAGAAATTGCCCGCTAGCTGGTCGTTTTGGAATACGGCCTCGCTGCCGGGGCTACCCACTACCGTGGCCGCTAGGGTAATTTGGCCGCCTTCGGGCGTGTATTTAAAGGCATTGGTTAATAGATTAGTGAGGATGATTTCGAGCTTGCTGCGGTCGAAATACAGCGGCACCGGCTCGGCGGGCACGTCGAGGGTGTAGGTAAGGCGACGCTCCGCGGCTTTTTGCCTGAATACCTCGAACAGCTCCGTCAGGAACTGCACGGCGTTGCCGGCGCTGGCGCGCAGCGGCACATGGCCGGTTTCAACCTTACGGAAGTCGAGCAGCTGATTGACCAGGTCGAGCAGCTTGCGCGTTTGCTTGTGCATGAGTAGCACCTTGTCGCGCAGGCCACTCACGGGGCCGTGGGCGCCGATTATCTCTTCCATCGGCCCCAGGATAAGGGTGAGCGGCGTGCGCAGCTCGTGGCTCACGTTGGTGAAGAAGCCTAGCTTGAGGTTGGTCAATTCCTTCTCCTTTTCGGTTTGGAATTGCTCCAGCACGAGCTTATTTTTTAGCTCTTGTTGGGCCATCTCGAAGTGTCGGTACAGGGCTCCCGCGCCCACCAGGGCGGCGGCGTAGAGTAGGTAGGCCCACCAGGTTTTATACCACGGCGCCAGCACCTCAAAGTTCATGGTGGCCGGCGCCTTGGCCCACACGCCTTCGCCGTTGTCGGCTTTTACTTGCAAGGTGTAGCGGCCGGGCGGCAGGTTGGTGAAGCTAGCCGTGCGCTGGCCGGGACCGGGATATATCCATTCGTCGTTATAGCCCAGCAGGCGGTAGGCGTAGCGGTCCTTCTGCGGATTGGTATAATTAAGCGCTACGAAATCAACCGAAAAGTCGTTTTCCGAAGGCCTAATCGTAACCGTCTGGGGCTGCGACAACGGCCCCGTCAGCACCAGGCGGCCATTGAAAGGCCGCCCCACGGCCACCGGCTGGTTGGCAATGCGCAGCCCCGTGAGCTGCACTACCGGCGGATAAGGATTGACCTGGATAGCAGCCGGCTGAAAATACGTAATGCCGTTGACGCCCCCAAAATAGAGCGTGCCATCGGCCCCCCTAGCCGCCGACCCAATCTTGAACGAGTTGCTTTGCAGGCCGTCGGCCACATCGTAGCGCAGGTAGCGGCGGGTGGCGGGCGTGAAGCGGTAGAGGCCCGTGCCGCCCACCCAGATATTGCCCGCATCGTCGGGCAGCAGGCTTTCCACGTCGGTTTCGGGCAGCGCCTGGCTGAAGGACCGCACCGCATCGTGGCCTTGGGCATCGGTGGTAAGCTGGTGCAGCCCGCCGCCAATGGTTCCTATCCACAGGGCGCCCTGCTCGCCCAGCAGCAGCGGCCACACATAGTTGACGCGCAGGCTATTGGGCAGGCCGGGCGCGTACTTGAACTGCGCCAGCAGCTGCAGCGAGTCGGCGGTGGGCCGCAATTTGAGTAGGCCCGCGTCGCGGGTGCTGGCCCACAGCACGTTGCGCGGGGCGTCGTAGAGCAGGTACGTAAACTGGTCGGTGGGCAGGTGGGCCGTGGCCCGGTCGTAGTGGCCTAGCAGGCGCTGGCCATCGGCGCTGAAGCGCAGCAGGCCCTTCGAGAAGGTGGCTATCCACAAGGTACCCTGGCCGTCCTGGGCCAGGTGCTCGAGGCTGGTGCTGCTGAGGTCGAAGCCGCCGGGTAGTTGGCGGTAAGTCGTGAATTTCTCTTGCCCGCCCGGCCGCCGCAGGGCTAGCAGGCCGTGGTCGCGGGTGCCAAACCAGAGTGTGCCGTCGGCCGCATGAAAGATGGTGGCCGCATCGATGCCGCGCACGGTATCGGCCGGCTGGCTGAAATACGTGCGGTAGTTGTGCCGGGTCAGGTCGTAGGCCGATACGCCGTTGCGGGTGCCAAACCACAGCGTATGGGTGGCTTCTTCCTTATAAATGGCGTTGACGTAGTTATTGGCATTGTTGAGCGCCGCCTGCCCCGTGAGCTGGTGGCGCAGGCGGCCGAAGGCCCGCTGGCGTAGGTCTACCTTATTCAGGCCGCCCGAGGATGCCCCTAGCCACATTACCTGGTGGCCATCCTCGAAGAGCTGGTGCACGCGCTCCGAGTTAATGCTGTGGGGCTGGCCGTCGCGGGGCAAAAACCGGGTGGGCGTGGGTTGCAGCGGCGGCGCGGCAGCCGTCACGGCCCCGGCCTCCCACACGTACAGCCCCTGCAGCGTACCCGCCCAAAGCCGCCCAAACGAGTCGAGGCGCAGCGCCTGAATACGCGAGTAACGGTGCGGCAGCGCGTAGGGCACCAGCGCCTGCCGGGTGCGGCGGCTGGCGGCCGATACCCAAAATAGCGTGCGCTCGGCGCCCACCCACAGGTCGCCCCGGCGGTCGAGGTGCAGCGCGCTCACGCGGTTGCCGGCCAGCACCGTGGGCAGCACCGGCCAGCCGGGTTCGTTGGCGCGCAGCACCAGTAGCCCGGCCTCCAGCGCGCCCACCCACAGGTTGCCCTCTGCATCGTAGGCCAGGCCCGAAATGCGGGCTAGCGACGGCCGGCCGGGAACGGTGGCCGGTAGCTGATGCAGAGCCAGCAGCTGCCCGCTAGCATCGAAGCGCAGCACAAACAGGCCGTCGCGAGCAGTGCCCACCCACAGGCGGTGCTGGCCGTCGGCCGAGAGAGCAGTCACGTCGCTCTTAGCCAGCTGGTCGGCCGTCGCACGGTAGGCGGCGGGCAGCGCCTGGCCATCGAGGCGGGCAAAGGCGTCGTGGGCAGCGTCGTAGAAACTCAGGCCCGAGCCCTCGGCGCCCACCCACAAGCGCTGGTCGGGGGCCAGCAGCAGCGCCGTAATGCGGTTGCTCGATAAGCCATTGCGCGGGTTCACGGGCAGCAGGTACTGCTTGAGCGCATAGCCGTCGTAGCGGTTTAGGCCCCGGTTAGTCCCAATCCAGATGAAGCCAGCGTGGTCCTGGGCCACAGCCATGGCATCGCTGTGGGAGAGGCCTTCATCGACGGAGATGTGCTCAAACCGAAACTCGCCGGGCGCGGCATCCTGGGCCCAGGCGGCGGGGGCTAACAGAGCTGCCCATACCAGCACAACCCACGGCCACGCCCCCCCAAAACCTGTTAGTCGCTGCACGGAAAAAAGCGCTAAATGCCGCCCGAAGTAGCGGCAACCATTTACTAAAGCTAAGTTAAAAACCAGCCAGCCAGCAAGGAGCCTTACTGCCCGGCAAGAAGACCAGCGAAGATTTGAGGGCGCTTTTTGACGAGAAAATACCCTCTTGCACGCACTGAAGCCTTCTACTTTTGTCTTGCTAAACAAGCAGTTGCTTACTGCGCTTCAGCGCCGCGGCGACCAGCCCGGCCACAGGCAATCACTCGGCCTAGCCCTTCCCACCCCTCCCCTTCTCATGCCCAAAATCCATTACTCTCGGCACCTGCCTCACCTGCTGGCCGCGGCCGGCCTCGTGGGTGGCCTGGCTGGTTTCACCGCTCCCGAGCCGCCCGCCAAAGCTAAATCCAAGCCGGCACCCCGCCACGCCCCGGCCCCGGCGCACACGTTCGCGCTGGGTCCCAACCAGTTTTTACTCGATGGCCAGCCTTTGCAGCTGATATCGGGCGAGCTGCACTACCCCCGCATTCCGCGCGAGGCGTGGCGCAGTCGCCTCAAGATGGCCAAGGCCATGGGCCTGAATACCATCGGTACCTACGTATTCTGGAACGTGCACGAGCCCCAGCCGGGCCACTACGACTTCACGGGCAACAACGACGTGGCCGCTTTCGTGAAGATGGCCCAGGAAGAAGGTCTCTGGGTGATTTTGCGCCCCAGCCCCTACGTGTGCGCCGAGTGGGAATTTGGCGGCTACCCCTACTGGCTCCAGAATGTGCCCGGCCTGAAGGTGCGCAGCCAGGAGCCGCAGTACATCGCCGCCTACACCCGCTACCTGCAGGCCGTGGGCAAGCAGCTGGCCCCGCTGCAAGTCAACCACGGCGGGCCGGTGCTGATGGTGCAGGTCGAGAACGAATACGGCTCGTATGGCGCTGATAAACAGTACTTGGCCCAGAACAAGCAGCTGTTCATCAACGCGGGCTTCGACGGCCTACTCTACACCTGCGACCCGGTGGCCGACGTGGCCAAAGGCCACCTCGATGGCCTGCTGCCCGCCGTGAACGGCACCGACAAGCCTAACCAGGTTCGCCAGCTCGTGAACACCAACCACGGCGGCAAAGGGCCCTACTACGTGGCCGAGTGGTACCCGGCGTGGTTTGACTGGTGGGGCGCCCCCCACCACACGGTGCCCGCCGCCCGCTACACGCCAGGCCTCGACTCGGTGCTGCGCGCCGGCATGAGCATCAACATGTACATGTTTCACGGCGGCACCACGCGCGGCTTTCTGAATGGGGCTAATTTCAAGGGCGATACTTCGCACTACGAGCCCCAGGTGAGTAGCTACGACTACGACGCGCCCCTCGACGAGGCCGGCAACCCGACGGCTAAATTCCGGGCCTTCCGCGAGGTCATTGCTAAATACCGGCCCGCCGGTGCCCCGGCCCTACCCGCCGTGCCCGCCGCCAAGCCCAGCGTGGCCCTGCCCGCCGTGCAGCTCACGCAAAGCGCCAGCCTGCTGGCCCAGCTGCCCAAGCCAGTGGCTAGCCAGAAGCCACTCACGTTTGAAAACCTCAAGCAGGCCTACGGCTTCGTGCTCTACCGCACTACCGTGGCCGGTGGCAAAACCCAGACCCTGAAGCTGCGCGACCTGCGAGACTACGCCGTAGTCATGGTCAATGGCCAGCGCGTGGGCACCCTCGACCGGCGCGAGCGCCAAGACAGCCTGCTCGTGAAACTACCCGCCGGCCCGGTGCAGCTCGATATTCTGGTCGAAAACCTGGGCCGCGTCAACTTCGGCGAATACCTGCTGCAAAACACCAAGGGCATTACCAAGCGCGTGACCTTGGGCGGCAAGGAGCTCACCGGCTGGCAGCAGTTTGGCCTGCCTTTCGACCGGGCTCCTACCCTAGCCGGCGCCAACGCCAAGAACTTGGTGGCCAGCAGCGGCCCGGCTTTGCGCACGGCCACCTTCACCGTGGCTAGCCCCACCGACACCTATATCGACCTGCGCCAGTGGGGCAAGGGCGTGGTGTGGGTGAACGGCCACAACCTGGGCCGCTACTGGGCCATCGGCCCGCAGCAAACACTGTACGTACCGGCCGAATGGCTCAAGCAAGGCCAGAATACCATCACCGTTTTGGAGCTGCTGAAGCCTCAGCAAAGCACCCTCTCCTTCCTCGACCATTCCATCCTGAGTGAGTTGCGCCCCGGCGGCACGCTGCAACCCTAGAGTTGTTAGGCATTTTACAGCAAGTAGTTAATGCACAAAGCTATACGCAGCTGCATTTTTGTCGAGATTTTAATAAAAGTGGGGTTAACGACAGGTTTTGGCCCCCTTTTCGCCCGAAAAGGGGGCCCTTTAGCTTAGGGGTAGGCAGTAATTTTACACCACTTCCGAATAGCCTGGCGGCGGCTATTTGAGGCTAGCCCCGGGGGCTGGCTCCTTGTCCTGATTTCACTTTCCCCACCCAGGCAGGCTTCGGCTTGCCGCATAATTTCCTTGCTTATGCAAGCAAAATCTATCCTCCTTTGTGGGGCCTTGCTGCCGCTTGCGGTGGCCGCTGCTCCTGCCAACGCCGGCGCCGCCCACGTGGCCAAGCCTGCTCCTGCCCGGCGCTCGGCCGTGGCCGACACGCCCATTACGGGTACCGTGCTCGACGAGAAGGGCGCGGGCCTGCCCGGCGTCACGGTCGTGCTGAAAGGCACCTCTATTGGCGCGACGACCGATGGCGACGGCCGCTTTACCCTCCGCATTCCGACGGGTACCACGGGCGCGACACTCGTTGTTTCGTCGGTGGGCTACAACCGCCAGGAGGTGGCAGTGGGCGACCGCACCACCGTAACCGTCAACCTCACCGTGGCCGCGCAGGCCCTCGACGAAGCCGTGGTTATCGGCTACGGCTCGCAGGAAAAGCGCACCGTAACCAACGCCGTAACTACGGTGCAGGGTGCGGAGCTAGCCAAGCTGACGGTAGCTGACGTGGGCTCGGCCCTGCAAGGCAAGGCGGCCGGCGTAACGGTAGTGGGCGCGGGCTCGGAGCCGGGCACCACGCCCCAGATTCTCATTCGCGGCATCTCGACCATCAACGGCAACAGCCCGCTCTACGTGGTCGACGGCCTGCCGGTGAACGACATCAACTACCTCAACCCGAAAGATGTAGCTACCCTAACGGTGCTGAAAGACGCGGCTTCGGCGGCCATCTACGGCTCGCGGGCGGCCAATGGCGTGGTACTGATTACGACCAAGGCCGGCACGGTGAGCGCGCCCGTTATCACGGTCGATGCTACGTATGGGGTGTCGAACCCCACGCGGGTGCCTAGCATGGCCTCGGCCAGCGAGTACGCCCGCATTATGAACACCGCAGCGGCCAACTCGGGCCAGCCGGCCGTGTACGCCAACCCCGACCAGTACACCCAAACCACCAACTGGTGGGACCAGATTAAGCAGCGCGGCATTACGCAGAACTACTCGCTAGGCCTCTCGGGTGGCAGCGACAAGGTACTGTACTCCACGGGTCTGAGCTACTTTAAGGAGCGCGGCCTGGTGCGCGGCTCGGACTTCGACCGCCTCGTGCTGCGCGTGAAAAGCCAGTACCAGGCTACCAAGCACCTCAAGGTGGGCCAGGACCTGAACCTGTCGATGACCAACCAGAACTACCTCAGCAGCGGGAGTTTGTTCCGGGATGCCTTCAACGACGACCCCATTACCTCGCCCCGCGTGAACAACAATACGGGCAACCCCTACGACAACTACGGCGCCTCGCCCACCGACATCGGCAACCCGCTAGCCTTTGTGGAGCGCAACGACGACAAGCGCAATCAGTATTTCCTGGTGGGCACCGTGTACGCCAACTATGAGTTTATCCCCGGCCTGGTGGCCGAAACGCGCTTCGGCACGAACACCAATTTCTACGAGCGCAACGCCTTCTCGCCCTTCTACACCATCGACGCCAACGAGCGCAACCAAGTGAACACGGTGACAACCGAGCACAACATCAACCTCTACTGGAACAACACCAACACGCTGACTTATAATAAGTCGCTCGGCAACCACAACTTCACGGCGCTGGCGGCGGCCACGTTCGAGAAGTTCAGCAACCGGCCGCTGTCGGGCTCGGGGCAGTCCATCCCCAGCAACGACCCTAGCCTGCGCTACCCCGACGCGGCCACGGCGGCCTTCAACGCCACCGGCCGCACCTACGAAAACACCATTGCCTCGCTTATCGGGCGCGTGACCTACGACTACAAGGGCCGCTACCTGCTGTCGGCCAGCGTGCGCCGCGACGGCGCTTCGGTGTTCCCGACCAACAACCGCTACGGCACTTTCCCGTCGCTGTCGGTAGGCTGGCTCATCACCGACGAGAATTTCATGAAGTCGTTCGAGACCCTGAACTTCCTGAAGCTGCGCGCCAGCTGGGGCCGCGTGGGCAACCAGAACATCAGCAGCCTCACCAACGCCGCCTACACCGGCACGTTCTCGAAAACCTACTACGTGACCGGCGACGACCGCGCGGCCCAAGTGGCCGTTATTCAGAGCAACGTGCCGAACCCCAACGTGAAGTGGGAAACGGTGGAAGACTACGACCTGGGCCTGGACTTCGGCTTTTTCCAGAATAAGCTGACGGCCACCTTCGACGTGTTTCGGCGCAATACCACCGACATGCTCATGTTCCAGGCCATTCCGGCGCACGCTGGCTACGGCTACAACAGCCCGGTGACCAACATCGGCAGCATGAAAACCAACGGCCTCGACTTCACGGTGGGCTACGCCGAAAGCAAGGGCGATTTCACCTACGGCCTGAGCGTGAACGCGACCCGCGCCATCAGCCGCATCGGTACCCTAGCCAACGGCCAGGCGCTGTACTCGGGCAATACGCCCATCTTCGGCCGGCCTTCCAAGACGGAAGAAGGCGGCTACGTGGGCGCCTTCTACGGCTACCAGACCCAGGGTATTTTCCAGACCCAGGCCGATATTGACGCCTACAAGTCGGCGGCCGGCGCGCTTATCCAGCCTAACGCCAAGCCCGGCGACTTCAAGTTTGCCGACCTCAACGGCGACGGCGTAATTGACGCCAAGGACCAGCAGTACATCGGCAACCCCACGCCCAAAATGACCTTCGGCGTGAACCTGAACCTGGGCTACAAGGGCTTTGACCTGCAAGCCTCGCTGGTGGGCAGCCTCGGCAACGACGTGGTGAACGCCAATAAGGGCTGGTGGTACTCGGGCAGCTACAATTACAACAAAATCGCGGGCCTCGAAGACATCGCCTGGCACGGCGCCGGCACCTCCAACACGGTGCCCCGCATCACGGCCCAGGACAACAACCAGAACCTGACGCGCTTCTCCAACTTCTATGTGGAAGACGGCTCCTACGCCCGGGTGCGCAACCTGCAAGTGGGTTACACCTTCCGCAAGGAGATGGTGAGCGCCCTGCACATGGCTAGCCTGCGCCTCTACGTGAGCGGCCAGAACCTATTCACTTTCACCAAATACAGCGGCGTGGACCCCGAAATCGGCTACGGCCGCTCATATACCGATGGCTCGTCGGCCCTCAACCGGGGCGTGGACCTGGGCAACTACCCCACCATGCGCACCTACCTGGTGGGCGCCAACATTGCCTTCTAACCCTTCCCACCCGTCCTTATCATGAAAACGTTTCCCCGCATTTTTACCCTGGCGCTGGGCCTGAGCTTGAGCCTGGGCGTGCAGTCGTGCAAAACCTTCCTCGACATCTCGCCCCAGGGCCAGCAAACAACCGATAACTACTACACCACCGCCGACGAGTGCAAGGCGGCCGTGATGGGCTGCTACGCCCTAGCCGACCAGGATGGCTGGTGGAAAATCGACCGCACCCGCATGTTTGGCGACGCCGGCTCGGACGATGCCTGGAAGGGCAACGCCATTGCCGGCGACCAGCGCGAGTTTGGCGACTTCGCCCGCTTCTTCTGGCTGCCAAATAACGAGTGGTTTGACAACCGCTACACCCACATCTACCAATCTATCGGCAACTGCAACGCCGCGCTGGTGGGCATCGCCAAGGCGCCCATCGACCCTTCCTTGCAGCAGCAATTGATTGGCGAGGTGAAGTTTATCCGGGCCTACAACTACTTCGAGCTGGTGAAAGGCTTCGGCGGCGTGCCGCTGGTGCTCACGCCGGTGTCGCCGAGCGAGTCGCTGACCATCAAGCGCGCTTCGGCGGCCGAGTGCTACGCTCAGATTATCAAGGATTTTCAGGACGCCGCCGCCGTACTGCCCGAGAAAAGCGCCCGCGCCAGCGCCGACAAGGGCCGCGCCACCAAAGGCGCCGCCAACGCCTACCTAGCCAAGGCCTACCTCTTTACCGAGCAGTGGGCGCTGGCCCAGACGGCCGCCGAAACGGTTATCAACTCGGGCCAGTACAGCCTGGGCGACTTCAGCAACGTGTGGAGCGTGAACAACCCCAACGGCGTCGAGTCGATTTTTGAGCTCAACTACAACGCCAACCAGACCTTCGGCCTCGGCACCGCCCTCACGGTGGTGATGCGCAGCCGCGCCGACGGCGGCTGGGGCTTCAACACCCCGAGCAGCAACCTGGAGCAGGCTTTCGGCACCGACCCGCGCCGCCAGTGGACCATCATCAAGCAGGGCGACAACGTGGGGCCCAAAACGGCCAGCTTCGACTACTCGAACTACGACACCAAGCCGGCGGAAAATGAGTCGGGTCGCATCAGCCGCAAGATGTTTTTGCAGCTGGCCGACCGCCCGGCCAACGAGCTTGACCATTCGCCCCTCAACCGCATCGAGCTGCGCTACGCCGACCTGCTGCTGATGCACGCCGAGGCCTCCAATAAGCTCGGTCAGGATGCCAAAGCCCTGACCTCGCTGAACCTGGTGCGCGCCCGCGCCAACCGCCTGAGCCCCGGCACAGTACTGCCCCGCGCCTCGGCCGGCACGCAGCTGCTGAACGACATCTGGCTGGAGCGCCGCCTGGAGCTGGCCATGGAAGGCCACCGCTACTACGACCTCGTGCGCCAGAAGCGCCTGGTAGAGGTCATGAAGGCCTTCAATGCCTCGCAGCTTACCAGTACCGACCCCTACGACAAGGGCAAGGTGAAGGACCAGATTTCGGCGACCAATAACCTGTTTCCGATTCCGACGCCCCAGATTCAGCTTTCGGGCGGCACGGTTACCCAAAACCCTGGCTACTAATCCCGAAGCCTTCCATCCGTAGTCTTTTTCTGACAAGCCCCGCCTGTTTGCCTGCCCGCAGGTAGCCGGGCGGGGCTTTTCGAATACCGCTTTGCTTATGAGACAGTTAACACAAGTCGTCATTGGCTGGGCGCTGAGCGCGGCGCTGCTGGCGGTTAGCCCGGCCCGTAGCCAGTCGGCGCCGGCCGTGGTCACGGTGCGCATCGACGCCACCAAAACCTACCAGACCATCGCCAACTTCGCCGCCTCCGATGCCTGGGCCGGCCAGTTTGTGGGCAATTGGCCAGCTGCCAAGAAAGAAGCCATTGCCGACCTGCTCTTCAGCACCGAGGCTAGGCTCAGCGGCCAGCCCAAGGGCATCGGCCTTTCGCTGTGGCGCGTGAACCTGGGTGCGGGCAGCGCCGAGCAGGGCGAGGCAAGCGGCATCAAGGACGAGTGGCGGCGAGCTGAGTCGTTTCTGACGCCTGCCGGCACCTACGACTGGAACCGGCTGGCCGGCCAGCGCTGGTTGATGGAGGCGGCCCGCCAGCGCGGCGTGACGCAGTTTCTGGGTTTCTTGAATAGCCCGCCCGTTTCGCTGACCCGCAACGGCAAGGCCTACGCCACCGCCAAGCAGCCCAACCTGGCCCCGGAGAAATTTGCGGCCCTAGCCGACTACTGCGCCCGCGTACTCGAAGGCGTGCGCCAAAAAACCGGCATCACCTTCGCCTACCTCAGCCCCGTGAATGAGCCGCAGTGGGACTGGAGCGACGGCGGCCAGGAAGGCACGCCTTTTCAGAACGAGGATATTACGAGCATCAGCAAAGCGCTCAGCACCAGCCTGGTAAAAGCCAAGCTATCCACCCAGCTTCTGGTCGCCGAGGCCGGCAAGCTCGACTATCTATTCATTACTGCCGACAAGCCGGGCCGCGGCGACCAGATAGCCGCCTTCTTCGGCGACAAGGCCGCGCCGACCTACCTGGGCGGCACGCCCCGCGTGGCACCTATTATGGCGGGGCATAGCTACTTCACCACCTCGCCCCAGGCGCAGGCCGTGGCCACGCGCCAGCAGCTGGCAGCTAGGATGGCGAGCGTGCCCAAGCTTAATTTTTGGCAGTCGGAATACTGCATACTGGGCGACAACGCGGGCGAAATCAACGGCGGTCCGCGCGACCTGGGCATGGCCCCGGCCCTGTACCTGGCCCGCGTCATCCATACCGACCTGGCCGTGGCCAACGCCGCCGCCTGGCAGTGGTGGCTAGCCATCTCGCCCTACGACTACAAAGACGGCCTGGTGTACATCGACAAAAACAAGACCGATGGCAACTTCTACCCCAGCAAAATGCTGTGGGCGCTCGGCAACTACAGCCGCTTTGTGCGCCCCGGCGCGGTGCGCGTAGCCGCGCAGCTCGATGGCGCACCGGCTAGCCCCGGCGCGCCGCTGGTGTCGGCCTACCGCAGCGCCAATGGCCGGCAGCTCATCACGGTAGTCGTGAACGATGCCGACGCGGCCACCGACCTACGCCTGGCCCTGGCCGGCCGCCGGCTGGGGGCTAGCCAGCCCTTCACCACCTCGGCTACCGGTGACTTGCAGCCCGGCCCGGCGGTGCCGGCCGGCGCGGTGCTGCACGTGGGGCCGCGCTCCATCACCACGCTGGTGAGCGAGCTGCGCTAGCCCTCCTTTTCCACTCCTATTTTCCTTTCCCACCTATGCGCTTCACGCACCGCTTTTTGTTGATTTTGGCGGGCGGCCTGCTGCTGGGCAGCCAGCCCGCGCTGGCCCAGCAAATGCCCCTACCCCCTAGCCGTAAGAATGTGCCGCTCGATTCTATTCGGCTGAGCGACCCGTTTATTCTGGCCGACCAACGCACGCACACCTACTATATGACGGGCACCGGCGGGCTGCTCTGGCAGAGCAAAGACCTGAAGCGCTGGGATGGCCCTAGCCAGGTAGCCCAGCCCGACCCCGCCTCCTGGATGGGCCCGGCGCCCCAGATTTGGGCCGCCGAAATTCACCCCTATAAGGGCAAATACTATTATTTCGCCACCTTCACCAACAGCGCCCTCAAGATTGACGCCGCCAAGGGCAGTCCGCTGGAGCGACGGGCCGTGCACGTGCTGGTGAGCGACCAGGCCGCCGGCCCCTACCGGCCCATGCGCGACGAAACGTACCTGCCGGCCACTAAATCGACGCTCGACGGCACATTTTGGGTCGAAACCCAGAAGCCTTACCTGCTCTACTGCCACGAGTGGGTACAAAACCAGAATGGCACGGTAGAGAAAATCGCCCTCAAGCCCGACCTGAGCGGCACCACCGGCCCTAGCCAAATTCTGTTTCGGGCCAGTGACTCGCCCTGGAGCCGCGAAAACCCGCGCACCGGCCCCGCCCGCCCCAATAAGGTGACCGACGGCCCCTGGGTGTTTCGCACCAAAACCGGGAAGCTCGGCATGCTCTGGACCAGCTGGATTTACGACGTGTACACCCAGGGCGTGGCCTACTCGACCAGCGGCACCCTAGCCGGCCCCTGGACGCAGGAGCCCACCCCCATCACGCCGCCCAACTACGGCCACGGCATGCTATTCCGCACCTTCGAAGGCCAGGACCTGCTGGTGCTGCACAGCCACCAGGACATTAAAGGCAATTACCACCGCGTGCCGCACTTGTTCGCAGTCGACTTGTCGGGCAATAAGCTGGTGCTGGGCAAACCTTATCAGCCTTAATCCATGACTATTAGCCTATTACTACCTAAGCAGTTGGCCTTACTCAGCCTGTGCTGGCTAGCCACCTACCTGCCCGCCCACGCCCAGCGCCAGCAGCTTTTATTTAATAACGACTGGAAATTTCACCTTGGTGATGCGCCCGGCAGCGAGCGCCCCACCGCCGATGACCACGCCTGGCGCGCCGTGACCCTGCCGCATGATTGGAGCATCGAGGGGCCGTTTAGCGAGCAGTGGGCCAGCGCCACGGCCTACCTGCCGGGCGGCCTGGGCTGGTACCGCAAGTCGTTTACCCTGCCCGCTGGCTACCGCGGCAAGAAGGTATTCGTGTATTTCGATGGGGTGTATAAAAACAGCGAAGTGTGGCTGAACGGCCACTTCCTGGGCAAGCGGCCCAGCGGCTTCGCCTCCTTTCAGTACGAGCTAACGCCTTATCTGGCAACCGCTGGCCCCAACGTGCTGGCCGTGAAAGTAGACCACCGCGAGGTAGCCGACTCGCGCTGGTACACCGGCTCGGGTATTTACCGCAACGTGTATTTGCTGGCCACGGCGCCGGTGCACGTGCAGCAGTGGGGCATGTGCTTCACCACACCGCAGGTGTCGAAGAGCACCGCTACGGGCAAAGTCAGCGTGGCACTGACCAACGCCAGCGCCACGGCGGCGGCCGTTACGGTCACGAGCACGCTGCTTGATGCGCGGGGCCAGGCCGTAGCCACGGCCAAGCAAGTACTGAATGTGAAGGCCAAGGCCGACGGCACCGCTAGCCTCACGCTGCCCATCAAGAGCCCCGCCCTGTGGTCGGCCGACCAGCCCAATCTCTACCGGCTGCGGGTGAGCCTGGCCGTGCAAGGCAAACCCACCGATGAAGTGACTGAGGAAGTGGGCGTGCGCACCATCCGCTTCGATGCCAACCAGGGCTTTTTCCTGAACGAGCAGCCCACCAAGCTGCGGGGCGTGTGCCTGCATGACGACGCGGGCGCGCTCGGCGTGGCCGTGCCGCCCGAGGTGTGGGAGCGCCGGCTTAAAACACTAAAAGCGGCGGGCTGCAACGCCATCCGCATGAGCCACAACCCGCACGCCGACTATTTCTACCGCCTCTGCGACCGGCTAGGCTTCCTGGTCATGGATGAGGCTTTCGACGAGTGGGAGCGCGGCAAAAACAAGTGGGTGGCCGGCTGGAACGTGGGCACCCCTAGCCAGCACGGCCCGCACGAATATTTCAAGGAATGGGGCGACCGCGACCTGCGCGACATGGTGCTGCGCAACCGCAACTGCCCCAGCATCATTATGTGGAGCATTGGGAATGAGATAGATTATCCCAATGACCCCTACACCCACGAGGTGCTCAACACCGGCCGCAACCCCCAGATTTATGGCAAAGGCTACCTGCCCAGCCACCCGCCCGCCAGCGAAATGGGCCCGCTAGCCCGCCGCCTGGTGGCCGTGGCCAAACAGGCCGACAGCACGCGACCCATCACGGCTGCCCTGGCCGGCGTGGTGATGTCGAACTTCACCGACTACCCCGCCGCCCTCGACCTCGTGGGCTACAACTACCAGGAGTTTCGCTACCCCGAAGACCACAAGCAGTACCCCCAGCGCATTATCTACGGCAGCGAAAACGGCATGGCGCCCAGCGCCTGGGCCGCCGTGGATAGCAACGCCTACGTATCAGCCCAGTACCTGTGGACGGGCATCGATTACCTGGGCGAGGCCGGCAAGTGGCCGCAGCGCGCCAACGGCGCCGGCCTGCTCGATATGGCCGGCTTCCCCAAGCCCGAGTATTATTTCCGTCAAAGCCTCTGGACCAGCGCGCCCCTGCTCTACCTCACTACTGCGGAGGCCCCTAGCAAGCCCGGCGCCCGCCAGCCGCACCTCGCCCCTACCTGGAACTGGCCCGCCGCCAGCCAGGTGCACGTGGTAGCCCTCACCAACAACGAGGCCACCGAGCTTTTTCTCAACGGCCAGTCGCTGGGCAAGAAAACCGGCCGCCTGCCCGCCTGGGACGTGCCCTACGCCGCTGGTGAGCTCCGGGCCAATGGCTACCGCAACGGCCAGGTAGTGAGCGAAACGCAGCTGCGCACCGTTGGCGCGCCTACGGCTCTCCAGCTCAAGCCCGACCGCACAACCCTAGCCGCTAAAACCCAGGGCCTGGCCCAGATAGAGGCGCAGGTGGTAGACCAGGCCGGCAACTTGGTAACCGACGCGACCAACGAAATAAGCGTGACGCTCACCGGCCCGGCCCGCCTGCTGGGCATCGAGAGCGGCGATATTGCCAGCCACGAGCCCTACGCCGCGCCGCGGCACAAGGCCTACCAGGGCCGGCTGCTGCTCTACGTGCAGGCCACCGGGCCGGGCGCCATTCGGGTGGCGCTGGCCGCGCCGGGGCTAACCAGCCAGGCTGCCGAGCTGCGCGCCGAGTAATTCAGTAGAACAAACACATCCGTCCTGCTCATCTGGCGTCCGCTTGTCGAGCCATCCTGGTCGAATCATTAAGGTAATAGCCCTAGTGACCCGACCAGGATACTTCGGCAAGCGGACGCCAGATGCGCAGGACGTTTTTTTATTTATGGATGTTTTGGGAAAGGCTTTTCGTAGCAATGCAGTAAAGTAGCCTGCACTAAAAATTTACACTATTTTTCCAGAAGTAGTCGGCACGCCTAACATTTTTCGCTTATCTTGCAACACCAAAATGACCAGACCTTTGTTGCCCTAATAGTCGGCACGCCTAACAGTTTAACTTCCCACCTTATCCTATTTCCATCATGGAAACCTCGCACAAAGCTGCTGTAAATGGCGGCGAATTTATCATCAAGCCTACTGAGGCTCAAGACGTTTTTACGCCCGCCGACTTCACGGAGGAGCAGAACATGATGTACCAGACCTGCCTGGACTTTGTGGCCACGGAGGTATCGCCGCTGCTGGAGCGCCTCGACAACCACGAGGAGGGCCTCATGCGCGGCCTGATGGAGAAAGCGGGTCAGCTTGGCTTGTTTGGCGTGAGCGTGCCGGAAGAGTTTGGGGGCCTGAATATGGATTTTCCTACCGCGCTGCGCGTGACGGAAGGAGTAGGTGGCGGCCACTCGTTCCCGGTGGCCTTTGCGGCGCACACGGGTATTGCCCTGCTGCCGATTCTGTACTTCGGCACTGATGCGCAGAAAGAGAAGTATATCCCTGGCCTCACCGACGGCACCCTGATGGGTGCTTACTGCCTCACGGAGCCGGGTTCTGGGTCGGACGCGCTAGGGGCCAAGACCAAGGCTGTGCTCAATGCCGAAGGCACGCACTACGTGCTGAACGGCCAGAAAATGTGGATTACCAACGCGGGCTTTGCCGACGTGTTTATCGTGTTCGCCAAGATTGACGGCGAGCAGTTTACAGGCTTCATCGTGGAAAAAAACACACCCGGCCTGAGCCTCGGCAACGAAGAGCACAAGATGGGCATCAAGGGCTCCTCGACGCGCCAGGTGTTTTTGAGCGACGCGCTGGTGCCCAGGGAAAACGTGCTGGGTGAGATTGGCAAGGGCCACCTCATTGCCTTTAACGTGCTGAATATTGGCCGCATTAAGCTGGCCGCCGCCTGCCTGGGCGGCGCCAAGGCAGCGGCTACCCAGACAGTGAAGTATGCCAACGAGCGCGTGCAGTTCAAGCTGCCCATCTCGAAGTTTGGCGCCATTCGCTACAAGCTGGCGCAGCAGGCCATCCGGATGTACGCCGTTGAGTCGGCTATCTACCGCGCCGGTGAGGACATCTACCGCAAAGAGCAGGAGCTGCTGGCTAGCGGCCTGGGCACCAACGAAGCCCTGCTGGGCGCGGCCCGCGAGTTTGCCGTAGAGTGCGCTATTCTGAAGGTAGAGGGCTCGGAAGTACTTGACTACGTAGTAGATGAAGGTGTGCAGGTGTACGGCGGCTACGGCTTCTCGGCCGACTATCCGATGGACCGGGCCTACCGCGACTCGCGCATCAACCGGATTTTCGAAGGCACCAACGAAATCAACCGGATGCTGGCCGTAGACATGATTTTGAAGAAAGGCCTGAAGGGTGAGCTCGACCTGATGGGCCCGGCCCAGGCCGTGCAGCAGGAGCTGATGAGCATTCCGAGCATGGGCGAGAGCGACGATTCGGCCTTCGCCACCGAGAAAAAAGCCATTGCCAACCTGAAAAAAGCCGTGCTGATGGTGGCCGGCACGGCCGTGCAGAAGTACATGAACTCGCTCGCTAAAGAGCAGGAAGTGCTGATGAACATTGCTGACATGGCCATCAAGACCTACACCGCCGAAAGCACGCTGCTGCGCGTCGAAAAGGAAATCGCCGCCAAAGGCGAAGAGGCCCTAGCCCAGCAGCTCGATATGGCCCGCGTGTACCTCTCCGACGCCATCGACCTGGTGGAGAAATCGGGCCGCGAAGCCATCGCCAGCATGACTGAAGGCGACGAGCAGCGCCTGCTCAGCATGGGCCTCAAGCGCTTTACCAAGCCCGACCTCTTCAACGTGAAAGAAGCCCGCCGCCGCGTGGCTGCCAAGCTCATCGAAGCCAACGAATATTGCTACTAGACCACTGATTAGTACGGATTTCGGCGAATTTCACGGATTTTGCGGACGATTCGCTAGGGTTTGTATTCGGCATTTGCTCTACCTACCAAACCAGAAAAGGCCACCCAGTTGGGTGGCCTTTTACGTTGGAATTGACCCTAGCGAATCGTCCACAGAATCCGTGAAATTCGCTGAAATCCGTGCTAATCAGTGGTCATTTGAGCTTCACTTCGTTTAGCTGTAAGGCAGCCGATTTCTTATTGGGGCGGCTGACGCCGATAATGGTTTTGGGGCCTAGCCACGTACTAAAGTCCTTGACGTAGGCGAGCTGCTGGTCATTGGCCACGTTGAGCTTAAGGCGCTGCGGGGCACTCACTACACCGGTAGGCGCCTGGATTTTGCGCAGGTAAAGGTCTGACTTGCCGTCGATGGTTTCCAGAGTCATCAATTGCACCTCCTCACCAAAAACGGCGGCGCGGTAGCCGATGCCCGTATAGCTGTCGATGGCCGGGGCCACCTGGTCTTTGGCCACAATGGCGTGCCAAGTCGGCGTGAGAAAAGGACTGTACCCAAACAGATACAGTTCGCGGGCATGCACGGGCAATTCCGGACCACCTTCCTCGAAGTGCCGCTCGGCAATGATAACCAGGTTTTTACTGTCAGTCAGCAGCATATCGCCCAGGTAAATATCGGCTAGGGTCTTTACCTCGGCACCGGTGGCTTTGCTTATTTCGGCCAGGAAAGCGGGCGCAAAGGGCAGCTCCTCGGCGAGCTTGAGCTTGCTTTCGGCAAAATCAAAGCGCACTACCTTCAGGCCGCTGAGCTGGCCGGTGCGGTCGTTGGCGCACAGCGCGGCGGCGTAGAGCTGGCCATCGGGCTGGAGCGCAAACCTGGCATCGCGAATGGTGATGGGCTGGCCGCCGAAGGTGCCCCCCACCGGCACGCCCATTACCTGGATAGCGGTGGCAATGCCGATGCGGTCGGCGGTGGCGGGATACCGGCGCACGGTCAGCTTCTTCATGCCGTCGCCGAGTAGCGTCACGTACTGAATGCCGTCGTTAGCCAGCAAGATATTGGGCGAGAAAAAATCGCCCTGGTCGCGGAAATCATACGTGCGGTCCAGGATTTTGCCCAGCTTCTGGTCGTAGAGCGTGCCTTCCAGGGTGCGCACCTGCGCGTCGCGCGTTACGTAGCGGTAGGCCAGCAGGCGGTTGCCATCGGGCGAGAGGCGCACCACGGGACGGCGGTCCTGGGCCGGGGCCGTCACTACCACTACCGGCGTACCCTTCTGGCCGCCGGCTAGCCCGAAGGGCTGCACCGTGAGGTTTTGGGCGCTTTCATCGGCGTGGTGCAGCACAACCCAGACCTGCTCAGCGTTGCGGCCGAAAGCTTCCACGGTTTCGCCCGGGGCTACGGGCAACGCGGTACTCCACTGCTTTTTGAGGTTGGCGTCGTAGCGCTCCACGGCGTAGGCACTACCGCTCTGGTGAGCCAGGATTACGAAACCGCCGCCATCGGCCAGGGCCAGGGTTTTCTGCGGCACACGCTGGTTATAGCGGTCCTCGCCTTGCTCGGGCAGGTAGCTAAAGGCGGCTGACTTGGTTTTTTGGGCCTGCACGGGGTGGGTTGCCCCTAGCAAGCCACACATTGCCAGAGTAGTAATACCGAAGAGAAAGCGCATGAGAATACTCGTTAAGAAAGGTCGCTAGTGACCTTCGCCGCGCCAAAAATACCCCCGCCAACCCAAGTAGCCTGCCCGTCACTAAGCAAAAGCCGTTACTGAATAATCCAACCGGCCAGCCGGGCTGGCGTACCTTTGCCAGTGCAAGCTCTTAACAGAACTTTAATTCGGCGAATGAAACTATCCCGGCAGGCAGCCGTTTAATCGGCGCGCTCTGGAGCTAGTAGCAGGTTGCTCACCTCCATCTATTTTTCCCACCCATTTTTTAATTTTCTGATAGTCAAGACTAAATCTACTAACTGGCACCAATTTTGGGATAGTACGTGCCGCTATCTACACCTTATGAAATCACTACTGAAACTCGGTTCATTATTTGCCCTCATTATTGCCGGCCGCTATATGCAGCTGGCCCAGCCCGCGGCCTCGGCTGGCCTTGCTACGGCTCCCGTCACGCTTTTTGTTTCGGATAGTACCGACAGTGTAACGCTAACAAACTACATCAAAAACGAGCCGGCCACTACGATTACGCCGGTTAGCCAGCGAAAGCAGCAGTCGCTTCCCGTTACTTGGTTTTAAAGGCTAAGCGGTTTCAATAGAAACCGCTTTTTTTATGCCTGATCCGGCCGTCAACTAGCTGATTCTACTCCAGTTGACGGCCGTAGCCGGCAGGCTCTCGATGTGCCGCCGGATGTTATGATGCTCGGGCCGGGTCAGCTCAGGGTCATCGCTAAGGATAGCCTGGGCGGCGGCCCGACTCTCGCTCAGGATACGGCCATCCTTAGCCAGGTCGGCAATGAGCAGGTCGAGCACACCGCTTTGCTGGGTGCCCATCAGGTCACCGGGGCCGCGCAGCTTCAGGTCAATATCGGCAATCTCGAAGCCGTTGTTGGTGCGCACCATCGTTTCGAGGCGGGTACGGCTGTCTTTGCTCAGCTTGTAGCCCGTCATCAGGATGCAGTAGCTCTGGTCGGCACCCCGGCCCACGCGGCCCCGCAGCTGGTGCAGCTGCGAGAGGCCAAAGCGCTCGGCGCTTTCAATCACCATCACCGAAGCGTTGGGCACATTCACGCCCACCTCGATTACGGTAGTAGCCACCATTATCTGGGTTTCCTTTTTCACGAAGCGGGCCATCTCAAAGTCCTTTTCCTCGGCCTTCATGCGGCCGTGCACGATACTGATTTGCAGGTCGGGAAAGGCGCGACTTACACTTTCGTAGCCATCGGTCAGGTCTTTGTAGTCCAGCGTTTCACTCTCCTCGATGAGCGGGTACACGATGTACACCTGCCGGCCCAGGGCCACCTGGTCGCGAATAAACTGAAATACTTTCAGTCGGTTGGCATCGTAGCGGTGCACCGTCACGATGGGCTTGCGGCCGGCGGGCAGCTCGTCAATCACGCTCACGTCGAGGTCGCCATAAAGCGTCATGGCCAGGGTGCGCGGTATGGGCGTGGCCGTCATCACCAGCACGTGCGGTATCACGTAGGGGTTTTTCTGCCACAGCTTCGAGCGTTGCGCCACCCCGAAGCGGTGCTGCTCGTCCATGATGGTCAGGCCCAGGTTGCGGAACTGCACCACGTCTTCGAGCAGCGCGTGGGTGCCCACCAGCATCTGCATTTCGCCGTTGCGCAGCTGCTCGTGCAGCACGCGGCGCTCGCTGGTGCGGGAGCTGCCCGTGAGCTTGCCCAGGTTGATGCCCAGCTGGTCCGCATATACCTTCAGGCCCTGGTAGTGCTGGTCGGCCAGAATTTCGGTGGGCGCCATCAGGCAGCTTTGGGCACCGTTGTCGGCCGCCATCAGCATCGAGATGAAGGCCACGATGGTTTTGCCCGAGCCCACGTCGCCCTGCAAGAGCCGGTTCATCTGCCGGCCGGCCAGGAAGTCCTTATAAATCTCGTGGATAACTCGCTTCTGTGCCCCCGTCAGGTCGAAGGGCATAATGTTCTTATAGAAGTGCACCAGCGTAGGCACCTCGTTAAAAACCTGCCCGGCCAGGGTCACCTTCCGCTGGTCTTTCTGGCGCAGCAGCTTGAGCTGAATATAAAACAGCTCCTCAAACTTGAGCCGGAACCGGGCCTTTTCGAGCAATTCGGGCGTTTGCGGAAAGTGAATCTGCTGCAAGGCCTCGGCTTTACCCATGAGGGCGTAGTGCTCAATGAGTGCCGGCGACAGCGTTTCCGTTACCTGGGGCAGGGCAATTTTGAGCAGGTCGCTCATCATCCGCATTATCGCCTTGCTATCAATGCGGTGGTAGTTTTTGAGCTTCTCGCTCGTGTTGTACACCGGCTGCAAAAAGCTCTGGCCAGCCTTCTGCGCGGTTACTTCCTCCAATTCAGGGTGGGCCATCTGCGGCCGGCCGTTGAATAGGGTAGGCTTGCCAAACACAATGTATTCCTGGTGATTCTTAATGACTTTTTCCAGGAAATTTACCCCCTTAAACCATACCACTTCCAGCTCGCCGCTGGCGTCGCCTACCTTCGCTACCAGCCGTTTTTTGGGTCCCTCGCCTATTACCTCACGGCCGCGCAAGATACCTTTTACCTGCACGTAGGGCAAGTCATCGTGCAGGTCTGCAATGTTATAAAACTGCGTGCGGTCGAGGTACCGAAACGGATAGCGCTGAATCAGGTCGCCGTAAGTAAATATTCCTAGCTCCTTGCCCAGCAGCTGCGCCCGCTGCGTGCCCACGCCACGCAGATATTCGAGCTTGGTTTGAAAGAAATTACTCATTTCTGTAATAGAACGCGGGTGTTGGCTAGCCTTTTAAGAACGTCATGCTGAGCCCGCCCAAGCACCTCGCCCACATCGTTAGGAAAGCAGCCTAGCGGCGCAGACAAGAGGTTTCGGCAAGCCCAGCATGAGGCTTCTTTCAAAAATATATTACTTATTGTATTTCAACGAGTTAAGGAGTTTCATCATGTCGTATTTCACATACTCGATTACCGGGGCCAGCGAGTCGTTGGCCGTGGCCGTGCGAAAGTAGAGTGCCGCCCGAAAGAAATGCTTGGTGCTGTCGGTGGTGTAAAACTGAAACTGGCTGGGCACCTCGCCTTCCAGTTCAAACACCGAGGCGCGCATGCCGTTGGGCGTGCGCAAAATCTTCTCCTCAATCGAGGTAGCCTTAATCTGGTGCTTGCCCGTGAGCTTGCGCGCATCCTCCATCATCTTATTGTAGAGCCGACGGTTACGCACCACATTGGTGTAGGTTATCTGCACGTTGGCGTGCAGCTGCGGGTAGTATACGTTCAGCCAATCGGGCTGCGCCAGATACGATGAGTCGCGCAAGACCTTGGCATACTGCGAGTACTCGAACGTGTACGGGTGGCCCGGCCCGAGCGTCCGGTAACGGTGCGGCGGCAGGTCGATGCGGTTGTAGCCCTTGGGCTTGGGCGTAAAATCGGGGGCCGATGAGCAGGCCGCCAATAGCCCGGCCGCGCTAGCCGCCAGCAGCGCCAAACCCCAGAATCGGGAAGAAGTCATACGTATAGGAAAGCCAGGCAAGACTCAAAGTTAGCAGGCTACTTCCCTGCCCAACGCCAAAAAGCCCCGGCTTGGTGCCGGGGCTTTGCTACTGGCTAGCGTGCCACCAGGGCGAGCCAGCTTAAAAAGGCAGCTGGTCGAGCTCAGGCTCCTGGCGCAGGCTCACGCTTTCGGGAGCGCCGGGGCTAGCCGCGCCGTTGCTGGAGCCCCCCGGCCGGCCACCGAGCAGCGAGATTTCATCAGCGATAATTTCCGTGATGTAGCGCGTCTGCTGGTCTTTGTCCTGATACTGGCGGGTGCGCAGCTTGCCTTCAATGTACACCTGCGTACCTTTTTTGAGGTATTTCTCGGCCAGCTCGGCCAGGCCGCGCCAGGCCGAAATGTTGTGCCACTCGGTGCGTTCCACGCGGGCGCCCTGCTTGTCTTTGTAATACTCATTGGTGGCTAGCGTGAAATGAGCCACGCTGTTGCCCCCTTCCAAATGGCGCACCTCGGGGTCTTTGCCCAGATTACCCACCAAAATCACCTTGTTTACTCCTGCCATAACTTTTTCCTGTAATACCGTAAGGCGACAGCCAACCACAGCTGTCATTGACGAGTTAAAGATACAAAATTATTTTCTGATTGCAAATTATTTTAGTAAATTTATCTACCAAAAATAGCAAAAATTTTTACCCTATCTCACCTTCGCCAGGTAATTGCTAATGAGCACCGGCTTAGGCAATTTCTCAATTTCAGCGGCCGAAAAGGCGCGCAGGCCGGTATCGCGCAACGTCGTTTCTGGCAGCGCCGCCGCTAGCTCCACGGCATGAAAACGGGCTTCCAGCTTTTGGTGGCTCAGCACGTGGCGAAGCGTGGGCGCGGGCCGGTCTTCAGCCACGCGCATGGTAGCGAGCTGGCCACCCAGCGCCTCCACCTGGCGCACAACTTCGGCAGCCGGCAGGTCGGGGCTAGCGGTTTCGGCGAGGGCAAAATCATAGAGCCCCTGCCAGATATCGCCAGCCAGGCGCTCCTTCAAATACAGCTGCTCGGCGTGGCGCAGCACGAAGTAGTGAAAATAGCGCGTGCGGCTAGCTTTGGCCTTGCTCTTAACGGGCAAGAGCGCCACCTGCCCGTGCTGAAAGGCCCAACACTGACTTTGCAGAGGACAAAACAGGCAGTCGGGCTTGGCCGGTGTGCACTGCAAGGCCCCAAATTCCATCATGGCCTGGTTGAATTCGGCGGCGTGGGCCGGCGGCAGGTGCTGGTCGGCCAGGGCCTGAAACTCCTTGCGCGAGCTAGGCGCCGCGATGTCGGAATGCAGGCCAAAGACCCGCGCCAGCACCCGAAATACGTTGCCATCGAGCACCGCCACCGCCTCATCGAAGGCAAATGAGGCGATGGCGGCGGCCGTGTAAGGCCCTACGCCTTTAAGCCTTCGCAGGCCAGCGTAGGTGGCCGGGAACTGGCCATTAAACTCGCGCACTACCTGCTGGGCGGTGTGGTGCATGTTGCGGGCCCGGGAGTAGTAGCCCAAGCCCTGCCAGTGACGCAGCACCTCCTGCTCGGGTGCGGCGGCCAGGTCGTGCACGGTGGGGTAAGAAGCCAGAAAATCAAGGTAATACGGCAGCCCTTGCGCCACCCGGGTTTGCTGAAGAATAACTTCAGAAAGCCAAATGGCGTAGGGGTCGCGGGTGTGGCGCCAGGGCAAGTCGCGGCGATGCCGCGGGTACCAGGCCAGCAATGCCGAGGCCAAGAATGAATGGGATGGAACCGGTGCCGTAGCAGATGCAGTTTTAAGCAAAATAATGAGGCAGAATATTTTGGCCAAAAGAGAAACTTGGAAGTTTCCATTGGCCGAACAAAGTTTAAGGAGTACCTTTGCGCTCCGTTTCGAATGGCGAACCTCCTACCGGGCAAGGAATTACGTCGAAACGGTTGATTATCCGCCCGATATTTTTTTTCACTTCTAGTACCCCCCCTTACCAACGTGACCAAAGCTGAGGTAATTTCCGAAATCTCGCAAAAAACCGGCATTGAGAAAGCCGATGTGCTGACGACCGTCGAAGCCTTCTTCAAAGTAGTGAAGGATTCGATGACCGAGGGCAACAACATTTACGTGCGCGGCTTCGGCTCGTTCGTAAACAAAAAGCGGGCGCGCAAAGTAGCCCGCAACATCTCGAAAAACACGTCGCTCATCATCGACGAACACTACATCCCGAGCTTCAAGCCGAGCAAGACTTTCGTGGCCAAAATCAAAGCCAGCAAGAAAATCACTGGCGAAGGCTCGGACAAAGCCCCCAAGGCTGCCAAGAGCACCAAGAAGGCTAAAGCTTAGTTTAGTATAAGTTAGCGGTAAAGAAGTGATGGGGTGATAAGGGCGGACGGGCTAGCCACGCGGCAGGCCGCGGGTTCCCTCCTTATCACCTCATTGCTTGCCAGCCCTTCTTTTTCAGCCGATGGCTTCTACTTCCTCTTCCTCAATCAGTACGCATCAGCTGCTGCTGCTGGCCGGCGCCCTAGCACTGGCGGGCGGGCTCTACGCATTGCCCAAAGGCATCGTAAAGCCTAAGGAAGGCAAGGCTGCTCTCAACCGGGATGCGGCGCGCACGGCCAACCGCGACGGCGGCGGCATCGCCACCAACGGCGCCAAAACGGAAGCCTCGTCGGGTCCGCGCCCGGCCGAAACCGGTACTGTTGCTGGTGAGGCTAGCCCTACGACGGCCAGCGCCCCGCACACGCAAGCCACTGCTGCTCAGCGCCAAGAGCTGAATACGCTACTGGCGCAGTATCGCACGGCTCCGGCCGCTGGCCGCCGGCAGGTGGCTACTACCCTAGCGGCGCGCTACGCCACGGTGCAGCGCTTCGATAGCGCGGGCTATTACCTGGCTAGCCTGGCCGCCACGCAGCCCAGCGAGAAAGCCTGGCAACAAGCGGCCGATGCTTATTTCCAAGCGTATAGCTTCGCGGCTTCGGCTGAGCGCAAGAAAATGCTCGGTGATAGAGCACGGGAGCTGTACGACAAAGTATTGGCAGCTAATCCAAATAACCTGGACGCCAAAACCAACCTGGGCATGGCCTACATGAGCAGCGACAATCCCGTAAAGGGAATTGGCTTGTTGCGTGAGGTACTGGAGCAGGACCCTAAGAATGAGAAAGTTCTCTACAACTTAGGTATTCTGGCCATCCAAAGCAATCAGTACGATAAAGCGGTCGAACGCTTTTCGCAGCTGGTGCAGGTTAACCCTAAGAATGTGGAGGGCCAGTTTTACCTCGGCGTATCGCTGGCCCGCACCAATCGGGGGCCGGCAGCGCGGGCAGCCTTCCAAAAAGCCAAAAGCCTTAGCGACGACCCGGCCCTGGCCGCGTCGGTTGATGAGGAACTGGCCAAACTCCGAAACTAACGCCGGCCTCGGACTACTCGCGGCAAAGGTGCTACTTTTGCACCCCAGCTTCAGCATCCGAAACCGGAACTCTTTTATATCTACCCTTTTAAACTCTCAGTACAATGCCCTGCGGTAAGAAACGTAAACGCCATAAGATTGCCACCCACAAGCGTAAGAAGCGCCTGCGCAAGAACCGTCACAAGAAGAAGTAATCTTCTGACTTAGTGCGGGGTAAGGGGTGGGCAGTGGGCCGCGCAAGCGCCGGCTGCCCGCCTATCTCTCACGTAGCCTCCGCCACGCGGACGACTACCGTGGTGTGCCGGATTGCCCTAGCGGGGCAGGCCGTGGCTCGCGAGGGGAAGCTGGGACACTACTGGTCCTGGCTTCCCTTTTGCCGGTTTCGGGGCAAGCCACTTTGGCCTACGGGGCCAGGCGGGCTACTTTAACTAACTTACTACGTTGAGCAATGAATTAATTATCAATTCCACCCCCGAGGGGGAACGGATTGCCTTGCTCCAGGATAAGCGGCTGATTGAGTATCACTTCGACCGCAACGACACCAACTACGCGGTAGGTGACATCTTCCTGGGTACCGTGCGCAAGGTGATGCCTGGCCTCAACGCGGCCTTCATCGATATTGGCTCCGAGAAGGATGCCTTTTTGCACTACGGCGACCTGGGCGAGCAATTTCCGTCCCTCAATAAATGGGTTGGCAGCGTGCTCAAGCACCAAGCTCAAACGGCTGGGCTGGAGCATTTTAAGCTGGAGCCGCCGCTGGAAAAAGTCGGCAAAGCCGACAGCGTCTTTAAAAAAGGCCAAAACCTACTGGTGCAGGTGGTGAAGGAGCCGATTTCGACCAAAGGGCCGCGCGTAAGTACCGACATCTCGATGGCCGGCCGCTACCTGGTACTCATGCCGTTCACGAATACCATTTCGGTATCGAAGAAAATTGTGAGCAAGGCCGAGCGCGACCGCCTCAAGCGTCTCATTGCCAGCATCAAGCCCGAGGGCTTCGGCGTGATTATCCGTACCGTGGCCGAAGGCCACGAGGTAGCTGAGCTCGACCGCGACATGCAGAGCATGGTCGAAAATTGGAACACCCTCTACACCAATCTACGCAAGGGCCAGCCCCGCGACAAGATGCTGGGCGAATTGGGTCGCACGTCTTCGATGCTGCGCGACATGCTCAACGAGTCGTTCGACTCGATTGTAGTGGATACGCCGGGTCGCTTCGAGGAGATGAAGGAATACGTGCAGAAAATCGCCCCGACAAGCTCGGACTGGTGAAACTGCACAATGGTAAAGTCAAAGTTTTTGAGCAGCTAGGCATTGAGAAACAGCTTAAAACGCTGTTTGGCAAGACGGTGAGCGTACCGGGCGGCGGCTACCTCGTGATAGAGCACACCGAGGCGCTGCACGTGGTGGACGTGAACTCGGGCTCAAAGAGCAACCAGGAAAACGACCAGGAGGCCACGGCCCTCATGATTAACCTACTGGCCGCCAAGGAAGTAGCACGCCAGCTGCGCCTGCGCGACATGGGTGGCATCATCGTAGTAGACTTCATCGACATGCGCGCCGCCGAGAGCCGCAAGAAGGTGGAAGACGCGGTGTACCACATCATGAAGCAGGACAAGGCCAAGTTTACCATCTTGCCCATCACCAAGTTTGGGCTGATGCAGATAACCCGGCAGCGGGTACGGCCCGCCGAAACCATCGTAACCGGCGAGGTGTGTCCTACCTGCGGTGGCACCGGCAAGATTTCGGCTTCCATCCAGGTTACCGACGAGATTGACAACAGCATCGACGACCTGCTAGTGAATCAAAACCAGGCGGGTATCACGCTCTACGTGCATCCCTTCCTGCACGCTTACTACACTAAGGGCTTGGTGAGCCGGCAGATGAAGTGGTATTTGAAATACTACAAGTGGGTAAAAGTGATGAAGGATACCGCGCTAGGTCTCACCGACTTCCGCATCGAAGACGAGCACGGCGAGCAAATAGAATTGCACTCGGCCGCCGCCGCTATGGCGCGCGCCCAGGACCGCGAGGTAGTGGTTGAGGATGTCTAGCTCCTTATTTCGCTAAATTTTGCAGCCCTAAAAAAGGCTACCCTTGCGGGTAGCCTTTTTGTTTTTAGCTGATTGATACAGCTCGGATACCGGCTATAAAATCCGGCCGAATCCGTGGGCTAGAATTTAAGTCCGAGGTCGAGCGCAAACACACTGTTCTTGATGGTTACGTCGCTAAAACCGCGGGTGCGCTCGAAGTAGTGGTCTAGGTTTACGAGCCCGTGGTGGTAACTTAAACCCGTAAGTACCTTGGTGCTTTTGCCTAGCTGGTATTCTAGGCCGAGGCCGCCAATGAGGCCAGCATCGACCGGGAAAACGTGCGCGAAAGCATCAGTTTGGGAATTACCGTTATAGGGGTCAGTATAGAATTTATCACCGTTGACGCGCGTTGAAACCGGAAAGCCCACCGAGCCACCCACCTGAAAATAAACGCGGGTCGCGGGCGCTACTTCATTGGTGAATAGTTTGAGGGTGAGCGGAATCTCCAGATATTGCATGGCAAGCTTCTGGGTAACCCTTGTAGTACTTGACGGCGATGGCGTGGGGGGTACACTCGGAGTAGTGCCCGTGTTTTCTAAATACGAAAAACTCCCGCCTTTACCGGTTAAAAACAGCCCGGTATTGAACGCATAATTCTCGCCGAAGAAATAATCCAAAAACACGCCGCCGCCAAAGCTGAACTTGCTGCTTTCACTTTGAAATGAAGTGCTGGAAGGCGAGCTGGTGCGTAGGTACGAAATAGACGGCGATACTTTCAATCCGATTTCGACTTGAGCGAACGCGGCGGGGGCTACGGCTAAGGCCGCAAGCGTAAGAAATAGTTTTTTCATACAGTGATGCAGGTAGTGTTTTGTCCTGTGAAACGGGATAGGGCGTTGGGAAAGTGTAATTTTGCACAAAAATACTCCGAGCTTGAAACTCTCTTCGTCTATATCGGCGCTACTACTGGCCGCCGCCGGGCTGCTGGCTAGCTGCCGCCAGGGCGCGGCCGATGGCTGCCGCCCCGACCCCGCCGCCGATGCGCCGGCCGCTGCTGTGCACCTACAGCGCCTCGAACGGCCTTTCTTCCAGATTAAGAATCCGGCCGAAGGGTTGCAGTTTATGCGCGCCAACCCGGTTTTTGCGCGCTACTATCTGCAAGCTGGTCAGGCGCCGGCCGATACCCTAGCCAAGGCCCTGGCGCAGCTCGCTACTAACCCCGCCTTGCAGCAGTTGAGCCAACAAACCGCCACCGCCTTTGCCGACTCGGCTAGCCTACGGCAGAATATGGCGGGAATGTTTGGGCGGATAAAATATTATTTTCCCGATTTTAAGGCGCCGGCCGTAGCCACCACTTACGTGAGCGGGCTACTCGGCAAGGATATTTATGTCAATGACAGCCTGCTGGTTATCAGCTTAGACTGGTTTGCCGGGCCGCAGGCTAAGTACCGGCCCGACCTGCCCCAGTACATGCTGCGGCGCTACCGGCCCGCCTACGTGCTGCCCACGCTGGCGCTGGCCGTATCGAGCAAGTACAACCGCCATCAGCTCACGGCCACCTCCATGCTCGACCAGATGGTGGACCAGGGCAAGCGCCTCTACTTTGCCGGGGCGGTGCTGCCTTGCACGCCCGATTCGCTGCTCGTTGGCTACTCGGGCAAGGACCTGGCCAACGTAAAATTCAACGAGGCGCGCATCTGGGGGCATTTTCTGGAGAATAATCTGCTGTTCAGTACTACGCCGTTCGTCATTCAGAAATACGTGGGCGAGCGGCCCAACGTGCCCGAAATCGACCGCACCTGCCCCGGCCGGGTGGGCCAGTGGGTGGGCCTGCAGATAGTGCGCAAGTACATGGCCGAGCACTCGGGCGTGACCCTAGCCCAGCTCATGGCCGACAAAGACACCCAGCACATCCTGAACGAGTCGCACTACCGACCCAAAAAATAATTAGGAGTGAAGAATTGCAAAAGTGGTAATTCATAACTCCTAACTCTCCAGCGTGCACATTGCCGTTTTCAGCCAGTACCACACCAGTCCCGACTGCCCGGCCACGAGCCGGCACTACACGCTGCTGGCTGAAATCGCCAAGCACCACCGGGTTACCCTGCTAACTACGCCCGCCTGGCGCAGCCAGCAGCTCACGCACGAGTGGCCCTGGGTGCCGCCGGGTGTGGAACTGCTGGAAGCTAACATTCCCTACGACAACAAGATGGGGCCGGCGCGGCGGGCGCTGGCGTTTGTTCAGTACGCGGCCTGGGCAGTGCGCGCCGGCCGCCGCAGTGCGCGGCCCGATGTGGTATGGGGCATTAGCACACCGCTTACGGCGGCCTGGGCGGCTAGCCGCGTGGCGCGGCACTGGGGCGTGCCGTGGGTGTTTGAGGTGCAGGACTTGTGGCCCTCGTTTCCGGTGGCGATGGGCGCGGTGCCCACGGCGCTGGCCCGGCAGCAGCTATTTGCCCTCGAAAAACGGCTGTACCAGAGCGCGGCGCACATTGTGCCGCTCTCGCCCGATATGAGCACCTACGTGGCCGGGCTAGGCATTGCCGAAAGTAAAATCACGACGCTACTCAATGGCACCGACCTCGACTTGGCGGCCCGCGCCACGCCGGCCGCCGTGGCGGCTCTGCGCCAGGCGCAGGGGCTAGCCGGGCAGCGGGTGGTCCTCTACGCCGGCACCTTCGGGCGAGCTAATGCTATGCCCACGGTGGTTGCCGCTGCTGAGGCGCTGGTAGCGGCCGAACCAACCGTGACATTTCTATTTCTGGGCCACGGCTACTACGCGCCGCTGGTGGCGGCGGCGGCGGCGCGCTGGCCGGGGCGCATCCGGCTGGTGGGCGGGCAGCCGCGCCACGCCGTGTTCAGTTGGTTTGGATTGGCCGAGATAGCCGTGGTGTCGTTCCTGGGCCTGCCGGTACTCGGTGCCAACTCGCCGGCTAAGCTCTACGATGCGCTGGCCGTGGGCACGCCGGTGGTAGTTACCAACCCCGGCTGGACTAAAAAGCTGGTTGAAGCCCACGGCTGCGGCTGGTACACGCCCGCCGACGACGCATCGGCCCTGACTCGTTGCCTGCAAGCAGCCCTGGCCAACCCAGCGGCCCTGGCTGCGGCTGGTGAGCGGGGCCAGCAGCTAGCTCACACGGCGTTTGACCGGGTGGGGCTGGCGGCACGGATGCGCGGTATTTTAGAAAACGCGGCCGGCTAGCCTCACCCTGCACGCAAAAGCCCGGCTGCAAATGCTTGCGGTCGGGCTTTTTATACTATTATAGTAGTCGGTTTTCGACTGGCTACTACTTAATTTTTACCTTCTTATGGTTAGCCTTTACACGCCGGCCGGTTGGTATCGTCATAGTGTTGGGGTCAGTCGGCCGGGCCGTTGTAGTAGTCGACTCTACCGTGGTCGAAGATGGCGCAGTGGTTTGGGTAGGGTACGTAGTGGTGGTAGTCGCGGGCGTCGTAGTGGTCTGACGCGTGGTAGTCGTGGTCGTGCCAGTCTGGGCATTGGCCGAGTAGGCACCGGCAGTCAGCATAGCGGCAAGAATGAGCAGCTTTTTCATCGGAATTAAGGTTTTAGTGAACAAACACTTAGCTAGCCAGCAGGCTGCTTCGGCGGGTATCCGCGTTGGCCTCTAACGTAGTCAGGTTTCGAAAGGTTAAGCTTTCATGAGCTTGCTCTACCACTGTCCGCTCCAGAAAAACCGTCCTTAAGAAATCGGCACCTTGCGCAAAATCGCCTCAATCAAATCGTGGGTGCGAATGCCGTCGGCCTCGGCCTCGTAGGTCATCAGGATGCGGTGGTTGAGCACGTCCTCGGCCACGTCCTTGATGTCTTCGGGCAGCACGTAGTCACGACCGTCCAGGTAAGCCACGGCGCGGGCGGCGCGGTGCAGCGCAATGCTGGCGCGCGGGCTAGCCCCAAACTGCACGGCCTGCGCAAACTCGGGCAGGTCGTAGTCGGCCGGGCGGCGCGTGGCAAACACCAGCTCAATCAGGTATTTCTCCAGCGTATCCGAAATCTGCACCTGGTTTATCTGGTTGCGGATACCAAAAATGTCCTCCTTGGTCAGCACCGGCTGCACATCGCCCTTAAAACCCAGGTTGGCCATGCGCCGCATCACCTCTAGCTCGTCGGCTTTTTTGAGGTAATCGACGTGCACTTTCAGCATAAAGCGGTCGACCTGCGCCTCGGGCAGTGGGTAGGTACCCTCTTGCTCCACCGGATTTTGGGTGGCCAGCACCAGGAAGGGCCGGTCGAGCAGATAGGTCGTTTCGCCGATGGTGACCTGGTTTTCCTGCATGGCTTCGAGCAGCGCGCTCTGCACCTTGGCCGGCGAGCGGTTTATTTCATCGGCCAGCACGAGGTTGGCGAAGATGGGTCCTTTCTTAACCTCAAACACCGATTGGTTCTGGTTGTAAATCATGGTGCCCACAAGGTCGGAGGGCAGCAGGTCGGGCGTAAACTGCACGCGCTGAAAGTGCAGGTGCAGCACCTGGGCCAGGGTACTCACGGTAAGGGTTTTGGCTAGCCCTGGCACCCCTTCGAGCAGGATGTGGCCGCCGGTGAAAACGCCAATCAGCAGGCGGTTGACGAGGGCACGCTGGCCCACTACCACTTTCTCCATTTCGGCGAAAGCCTGGCGAATGAGTGGGCGGTAATCGGGGGCGGAAGTAGGCTGCATGGGGCAAAGTAACGGCCAACAATGAGTTTGCTGGCTAGGTGCCGCGCCCCAAAAATCCTAGTGGGCAACGTGGTATACCTAGCCAAGCACAACCTTAGTAGATGCTTTCCGCCGGGCCTTAGCCAACCCCAGCCGGCAGTTTCCCGTTTGGAAAGCCATAATTCTGTTCCTTTATTGAAGCTGGGCGCGGCTTCGCATTCCTTTTTCTGCCTGTGTCAGTTTATCTACGGCGCTTTCTGTACGTTGTCTTTGGGCTGATTGCGCTGGTTTTGCTGCTGGTAATTGGTGTTGTTGTGTACCTGCAGTTTCCAGCCGGTCAAGACTTTGTGGCGCGGCGGGCCGAAGGCTACCTGCGTGATAAGCTGAAAACCGAAGTGCGGCTCGGCACCTTCCGCACCGATTTTCGGCACGCCATCAACTTCGACAATGTATACCTGGCCGACCAGCAGCGCGATACGCTGCTGAGCGTGGGCCACCTGGGCGTGAGCATTGATATTTTTGCCCTGCTGCACAAGCAGGTGAATATCAAGGACGTGGAGCTGGAAAACGGCCGCGTGCGCCTGACGCGCACCGAACCCGACAGCGTTACCAACTACGACTTCATTATCAAGGCCTTCACCAGCCCCACGGCGCCGGTCGATACAACCAGTTCGGGGCTGAAGTATGACATTGGCAAGGTGCACCTGGCCACTATTCTGTTTACGCAGCAAGACCAGGTAGCTGGCTCCGACCTGCGCGCCAAGCTCGGCGACTTGCTCGTGAACATGGACGAGGTGAATGTGGATAAGTCGGTGTACAAGGTGGATAACGCGACGCTGCGCCACGCCGCTATCCGCATGGAGCAAACCAAAACCGCGCCCGAGCTGGCGGACAACAAACCCACCAAGCCGCTAGCCCTGACATTTGGCCTGAATAAGGCGACGCTGGAAGACGTGGCCTTTACTTATAAGAATGGCCCCTCGGCGCAGTATATCGACACCAATATTGGGCTAGCCGATGTCACGGCCAAAAACATCGACCTGATAAAGGAGCACATCGACCTTGATAAGCTGACGCTGAAAAACACCACCTTCGCTTACGCGCAGAATAAGAATGTGCCGGTGGAACAGCGCGTTATCAATCCCGCCAAAGCCGTGCGCAAGGTGAACGAGGCCGTGCAAAAAGCCACCACCGCGCCTTTGAAATGGCGCGTCACGCTGGGTCAGTCCGACATCAGCCAGGTGGCGGTGAACTTCGACAACTTCAACGACCCCAAGCTGAAAAGCCGCTACCCGGCGCTCGACTACAGCCACCTGCATTTCACTGATTTGGTGCTGAATACGCGCGACCTGGTGTTTACCGAGAACCGTACCACCGTGAAGATTGACGACCTGGCGGGTAAGGACATAAGCGGCTTTGCTATTACCTCAGCCAGGGCCAACGCGGTGTACGACTCGGTCGAAATCAAGCTGGACAGCCTCAACCTCGTGACGCCCAATTCGCACATCCGGCGCAGCCTGGGAATGCGGTATAAGAGCCTGAGCGCCATCGCCGCCGACCTGCCCAACCTGGGTTTGAGCGGTGATTTGCGCAATACCCGGCTAGGCTTCCGCGACGTGCTGTACCTGGTGCCGAGCCTGGCCGACACGCCGCCTTTCACCACCGGCCCCAACCAAAGTATTTTGCTCAGCGGGCTGGTAACAGGTCGGCTGGGCGACCTGCTGGTGCGCAACCTCGACTTTGTGGGGCTGCGCAACACGGTGGTGCAGGCGCGCCGGGCCCACATTGTGGGCCTGCCCAATGTGGATAGCCGCCTCTTTGTAGACCTTGATATTCAGCGCTTCAACACCACGCGCGCCGACTTGCTGAGCATACTACCCAAGGGCACGGTACCGGCCAGCATCAGCCTCCCCCCTAGCCTCTCGGTGAGCGGCACCTTCACCGGCCGGCCCACCACGCTGGCCTTCAATACCAACCTGAAGCTGCGCTCGACTTATGGCAACGTGGCCTTCTCGGGCAAGCTGGGGGCCAAGCAGGCCAATGGCCAGCAGCCGCTGGTGGGCACCTTCGCGGTGCAGAACTTCGACGCGGGCAAGCTCTTGAAAGACCCGACCATCGGACCGATTACCGGCACCGGGCGCATCAATGCGACGGGTAACTTGCAGGACCCTAACACGTTGGTGGGCAAGCTAACGGCCAATGTGCAAAGCGCCCGCTACAACGGCTACACCTACCACGGCGTGAGCACGGCCGTGGACATTGACCGGGGCAAGTACACCATTGCGGCCAGTAGCCACTCCGACCCCAACCTCGACCTCGACCTGAAGGCCGTGGTAAACCTGCGCGATGCGAAGAACCCCAGCTACGAGGTGACCTCGCTGAATCTGCGCGGAGCCAACCTCACGGCGCTGGGCTTCTACAAGGGCGGCAATTTGCAGGTGAAGGGCGACCTGGCAGCTAACCTGCGCGGGTCGAGCCTGAACACGATTAACGGCACGTTCAGCGGCAATCACATCGTGATTGTAAAGGATAAGCAGCCGTTTGCGCTCGACTCGGTGCAGGGCCGCATCGTGCAGAACGCTACGCGCACGGCGGTGGATTTCAACTCGAACGTGGCGGCTATCAACCTCGACGGCAACGTGCACCTGGGCGACTTGGCGACGGAGCTGCAAAAGCACATCAACCGCTATTTTCACCTCGATGGGGTGACGCCCTTCCGCGACCCTGGCGCCAACCGGCAGTTTACCTATTCCGTGCGCGTGAAGCAGCCCCGGCTGCTGACGCAGTTTGTGACGGGCCTGAAGCGGGTATCGCCCTTCGTGCTGGCCGGCGACTACAGCCGCGCGGCCGCCCGCCTCACGGCCCAGACCACTATCCGCTTTGTGCGCTACCAGAACTACCGGCTCGACTCGCTCCGGCTTAATGTGGGTTCGGACGCGCAAAAGCTCGACTACGCCCTGCGGCTAGCCCGCGCCCGGCAGGATAGCAGCCTCTCGCTGCGCCGCCCCAGCGCAATTGGCTTTCTGGCTGATAACAAGATACATACCCGCGTAGCTTTCCTCGGCGACAGCAGCAACCGCGAACGGCTAGCCCTGGCCGGCACCGTAGAAGCCCTGGAGCAGCACGGGCGCGACGCCTACCAGTTTGAGGCCGCACCCGAGCAGATTATCAACTACGATACCTGGACGGCCGGCACCGGCAACTACGTGCGTTACAACGCCGATGGCACCATCGTGGCTAATAACCTGCGCCTGAGCAACGGCTCGTCGGCGCTGGTGGTGCAGAGCCAGAACCCGGCCGTGAACACCTCGCCGCTGGCCGTGCGCTTCGAGCAGTTCAACCTGGGTATCGTGAGCCGGGCCATCGGGCAGCGCGACTCCACGCTGGGCGGCACGCTCAATGGCGAAGCCGTGGCGCGGGGCCTGGGCACCAAGAAGCAGGCTTTTACGGCTAATCTGACCATCAAAGACCTACTGTATAATAAGATTATTCTGGGCGACCTGGCTTTGCAGGCCAGCAATCCGGTGGCCGACCGCTACGACGTGAATGCCCGCCTCACCGGCGGCGGCGGCAACGATGCGACGCTGCGCGGCACCTACAACACGGCGCCCAATGCCACGCCGCTAGCCTTCGTGCTCGACGTAGCCCGGCTCAACGTGAAAACGGCCGAGCCGTTCTCGGCTGGGCAAATCAGCCAAAGCACGGGCTTTTTGAGTGGGCAGCTCAATATTGCGGGTACCACGAGCGCGCCGCAGGTGCGCGGCCAGCTTACCACCTCGCCCGATGCCAGCTTTGTGGTGCCGCAGCTAGGGGCGCCGTTCCGCCTGGTGAGCCAGCCCGTGACGTTTGATGATAAAGGCATCGCCTTCAACAACTTCACGGTGCTCGACTCGGCCGGCAACAAGGCGGTGGCTAACGGGTATTTGCTTACTAAAAATCTGATTGACTACGCCTTTGACCTGCACGTAACGACCAATAAGTTTTTGGCTGTGCGAAGCAAGCGCACGGAGAAAAATACGCTGTACTACGGCCGCCTGGTGGTAGACTCGGACACCCGCCTGACGGGGCCGCTGTCGCTCATTAAAATCAATACCGTGGCTACGGTGGTAGATGGCTCAGACCTGACGGTGGAAAACCCCTCGGCCGACCCCAGCGTGGTGGCCCGCGAAGGCATCGTGCAGTTTGTGGACCTCAAGCTCAAGCCCAAGCCCCACCTAGTGGCCCTCACCGAGCCCGACTCGGTGAATACCAGCAGCTTCGGCTACGACCTCACGGCGACCATTACAATTTCGGATAAGACGCCCTTCACCTTCGTTGTGGACCCGGTGAGCGGCGACAACCTGCGCGTGCGCGCTGCCGGCACGCTCACCACCACCCTCGACCCAAGCGGCAACCTTACGCTGACCGGCCGCCTCGATGTGCGCCGGGGCAAGTACAAGCTCTCGCTGTATGGCCTGGCCACGCGGGAATTCATCATCACCAACGGCTCGTATATCGTGTGGACCGGCGACCCCTACAACGCCGATATCAACATTACGGCCTCATACCGGGTGAAGGCCGCCCCGGCCGACCTGCTGGCCGCCCAAGGCACCCTCGACCCCACGGCCAGCACGGTATCGCGCAACCTACTGCCGTTTAATGTCTTGATTAAGGCCACGGACCAGCTCAGCAAGCCTACCATCGGGTTTGATATTACGCAGCCGGCCAGCTCGACCAGCAGCCCAGTGGGGCCGAGGTGGAGGCCGTGCTCGGCAATCTGCGCCAGCCTAGCCAGACTTCGGAGCTCAGCAAGCAGGTGTTTTCACTGCTCGTGCTGGGCCGGTTTATTCAGCAAAACCCCTTCCAGACCACGGCTGGCGAGGGCGTAGTGGCTAGCCAGCTGCGCGGCTCGGTGAGCCAGGTGCTCACCGACCAGCTCCAGAATCTGACCGGCAAGTACCTAGCCGGCCTGGGCATCGACCTGGGCGTGACCAACCAGGCCGATTACACCAGCGGCTCGGCCCAGGGCCGCACCGACCTCAACGTGGCTGTGCGCCGCCAACTGCTGAATAACCGCCTTACCGTGCGGCTGGGCACCGACGTGCCGCTGAGCGGCAACACCGGCACCCAGGCTACCCAGGGCAGCAGCGCGGCCAGCAACTTTGCCGGCGATGTGAGCCTCGAATACACGCTGCTGGCCGATGGCCGCCTGCGCCTGCGTGCCTTCCGCCAGAACAGCTACGAAGACATCGACGGCGCCATCGTGCGCACGGGCGCCTCGCTGGTTTTCCAGCGCGACTACGACAATTTTAAGGACCTGTTCGCCAAGGTGAGCCGCGATGTGAAGAAAGACAGCCGCCAGACCCGCAAGCAGGACAAGCTGGATAAAGACGAGCAAAAACGCCGCGACCAGCACCTGACCGATTCGACAGCCGCCGCCAACGGGGCCGTGCGCGCGGATAGCATCAAGAAGAAATAGGTACTTAGAATGAGGAATTCAGAATCAGAGCAACGAATGAAACGCGCACTAACAGCACGTCATGCTGAGCCCCGCGAAGCATCTCGCTCGGGGTCGCTAGGAGGGGCACTACCCCTACTGGCGCGGGCAAGATGCTTCGCGGGGCTCAGCATGACGCGTTGCTTTTTGGGTAATGTGCTACTCCCTGGCCGCGCCCGCCGCGTCATTCTTCATGTCTCCTTGCTTCTCAATTCCCTGCTTTTCTCCTGCTCGGGCCTGCGCTACGTGCCCGAGGGCCAGAAGCTCTACACCGGCAGCAAGGTGACCATAACCTCGCCCACCAAGCTCAAAAACCAGTCGGCGCTGCAAACCGAGCTAGCCACGCTGGTGCGGCCCAAGCCCAATTTTTCGTTTCTGGGCATGCGGCCCAAGCTTTTTTTCTGGCACCTGGGCGTGGGCAAGGCAAAGGGCCTGAAGCACTTCCTGGCCGATAAGTTTGGCGAAGCTCCGGTGCTGCTGAGCCAAGTAAAAGCCAAACAAACCCGCGACCTGATGGTGAACCGCCTCCAGAACCGGGGCTACTTCCACGGGGCGGTGACGAGCGAAATAAAAACCAAGGCCAACACGGCCCAGGTAGACTACACGGCCCGCCCCGGCCAGCAGTATATCATCCAGGAAATTCATTTCCCGGGCCGCGATACGCTGATTGACAAGGCCATCCGGGGCACGCAGGCGGCTAGCCTGCTGAAAGCAGGCGACCCCTACGACCTCGACGTCTTCACCAACGAGCGGGTGCGCATCGACCTGGCTCTTAAGAACGAGGGCTACTATTACTTTAACCCCAATTACCTGCTCTTTCAAGTCGATAGCACGCTGCAAGGCAAGGTAAACGTGTATTATAAAGTGAAGAAGGATGCGCCAGCCAAGGCATTGCGGCCCTACTGGCTCAAAACCATCTCCTTGAATACCAACTACGTACTAACCGATACCACGCGTCGCCAGCCGGTACTATTCGAGAAGTACCGCTACTTTCCCGACGAGAGCGTGTTTCGGGCACGGGCCATTACGCGGGCCGTGTTTTTGTACCCCGACAGCCTGTTTCGGCAGAAGCGCCGCGACCAGACGCTCTCGCGCCTGATGAGCCTGGGCACGTTTCGCTTCGTCGAAATCAAGTTTCGGCCCTCGGCGGCCGGCGACTCAGCCGGCCGGGCGCGCCTCGACTCGGACGTACTCATGACCCAACTCAAGAAGAAAAGCCTGCGGGCCGAGCTACAGCTCGTGAGCAAGAGTAACGGCTTTACCGGGCCGGGCCTCACGGTGAGCTTTCGCAACCGCTCGGCCCTGCGCGGCGCCGAGCAGCTGATTATCAACGGCGTGGCTTCGACCGAAACGCAGACCCGCGCGCCGGCCGGCGCTGAGAGCCGCAGCAATACCGGCCTTATCTCCAACGAGTTTGGCTTGAACGCGCAACTTATTGTGCCGCGCCTCATTGCGCCTGACCTGCCTTTTCTGGACCCGCACTTGGTCAACTCTGATTTTCAGCCGCGCACCAACTTCGGCGCCGGCGTGCGCTACGTGGCGCGCACGGGTTATTTCAGCACCACCAGCTACTCGGCCAACTACGGCTACAGCTGGAAAACCAAAATCACTAACGAGCAGGAAATAAAGCTTATCGACATTGAGTATAATGCCTTCACGAGCTCGCCGGCATTCGACTCGGTGCTCAAGGCCAAGCCTTTTCTGCGCCAGGCTTATCAGTCGCAATTTATCCTGGCTAGCTCCTATCGCTACACCTACAACCAGCAAGTACTGGAAAACCGCCGCCAGCAGATTTTCTTCCAGGGCATGGCCGAGGTGAGCGGCAACGTCGCCAACGCCATCAGCAGCGCGACAGTAGGTAGCAAAACGGCCACCGAGAAATATACCATTGCGGGCCAGCCGTTTGCGCAGTACGCCAAGTTTGACCTGGAGCTGCGCGAGTACTACCGCATCAGTCCCAACGCTACTTCGGGCAACCGCATTGTGGGGCGCCTGCAGATTGGCGTGGGCCTGCCCTACGGCAACTCAGCGGGCGGCTCGCTGCCGTATCTGCGGCAGTACGGCATTGGTGGCCCCAACTCTATCCGGGCCTTCGCGGCGCGCCAGATTGGGCCGGGCTCGTACAAGCCCACCGGCACCGACATCGTAAACAGCTACTACGACCAGGTGGGCGACCTGCGCCTGGAAGGCAACATCGAATACCGCCAGGATTTATTTCCCTACGTGAAGGGCGCCGTGTTTCTGGATGCGGGCAACATCTGGCTTGTTAACAACGACCCCCAGCGGCCGGGCGGCCAGTTCGTGGCTAGCCAGGCGCTGAAGCAGCTAGCCGTGGGCACCGGCGTGGGCCTGCGCATCGACGTGCAGTTTTTCGTTATTCGCTTCGACTACGCTATTCCGCTGCGCGCCAACTACGGCACCCCCGACAGCAAAACAGGCCGCCTGAACCTGGCCATCGGCTACCCATTCTAACCTAGCCGTCGCAACTATTTGCCGAAGCTGCGCACCTGGTGGGTGAGCTTCGAGGCTACGGCTAGTTCGGGCGCAGCCGCCCAGGCTGGTGGCGCGCGTTCGGGCGCTGCTGGGCCGCCCGGCCCTCCCCACATCGGCCCCGGCGGCGGGGTTCCTGGCCATTGGCCGCTATCGTTTCGACCACCCGCAGCAGCGCCTGCGCCTTGCCGACGGCAGCCAGCCCGAGGCCACCCTCACCCACCGCGAGGCTGAGCTGCTCAAGCGCCTCCACGACCAGCGCAACCAGGTGCTCACGCGCACCGACGTGCTGCGCGAGCTTTGGGGCGACGACAGCTTTTTCAACGGGCGCTCGCTCGACGTGTTTATCACGCGCCTGCGCCGGTATCTGCGCCACGACCCCCAGGTGCAGATTGTGAACGTGCGCGGCGTGGGCTATAAGCTGCTGGCCTGAACTGACACGCTGGCTTCTTAATCGAGCCACGCTTCGCTGGCTCTGCCTAAAAAGGGCATTAGCGGGCGTTAATGCCCTTTTTCTGTATCACTACGGTTGGGCATACCAACCTTCAGAAAGGTTGTTCAATAAAATCAGGGCATGGCAACCTATCACAAACGTTTGCCTGACTATCACAAACGTTTGCAGTTTTTTTATGCAGCTACTTATTTCATAAACAGCTGTTTACGGCACTACAAAAGAAGTTAATTTTAACCGCTGGCTAAGGCGCTAGTGGCTTTACCAAGGCCTCCTCCAGTCCTCCTTTTCCCACCCAAAAACCGCTTCGTATGAAGACACCTCAACGCATAGGTATTGCGCTGGTGGCCGCGCTTGGCAGCCACTTCACCCTTTCGGCTCAGAACGCCCCCGTGGTGGTCGAGGCCGAAACCGGCACTTCGACCAACCCGCCCACGCCCCTGGCCGGGACCACAACCGGCGACTGGGCTGCCCGCACGGCGGCCGCCTCGGGCACGACGCCCGCCGTTACGTACATGACTACCCTGAGCGATGTATCGTCGGTGCCGGGCGGCGGCTCGGCGCCCGGCACCGCGGCACGGGTGCTCACCTACACCGTTACGTTTCCGGCGGCGGGCACCTACGACCTGTACGCGCGCATTCGGGTAGGGCCGGGCGGGGCCAACGACGACAGCTATTTTTACGGCAAAACCTTCGGCACCAAAGATTTTGCCACTACCAGTACTGATTGGACAACAGCCAATGGCCTTTTCAACGTGGGCTACGTGGCCGGCAGCAGCCTGGCCGTAGATGGCGGCGGCAGCGGCGCCACCGGCGTGTGGAAGTGGGTCGATATGTCGAAGTACTCTGGCTACGGCGCGGTGCCGACTACCTTCACGGTGCCGGCCGGGGCGCTTACCCAGACGTTTCAGATTGGCGCCCGCGAAGACGGGCTGGACCTTGATAAATTCGTGTTTGGCCAATCGGGACTATACTTTACGGTGGCTAACCTTGATGCGGGCGCGCAGGGCTCGACCACGGCGCCCGTGCAGTTTGTGCCGGCCGGCCCACCGCTGGCCACCGGCAAAAGCAAGTACTTGGGCTGCGCCTACAGTGCGGCGCAGTCGCCCAACTTTACGCGCTACTGGAACGCCGTGACGCCCGAAAACGGCGGCAAATGGGGCAGCGTGGAGGGCACGCGCGGCACCTTCAACTGGGCCGACCTCGACAGCGCCTACAACCGGGCCACCAGGTCGGGCAGCGTTTTTCGCATGCACAACCTCATCTGGGGCGCCCAGCAGCCCACCTGGATAGCCGGCCTGCCAGCGGCCGACCAGCTGGCCGAAATTAAAATCTGGTTTGCCGCCGTAGCCGCCCGCTACCCCAAAATCGACTTCATCGACGTGGTGAATGAGCCCATTAACACACCGCCTACCGGCCTGGTCACCATCGGCAGCAATGCCGGCAGCGTGGACCCCAACGGCGGCGCCTACATCAACGCCCTGGGCGGCACCGGCACCACCGGCTACGACTGGATAATCACCGCCTTCCAGCTGGCCCGCCAGTATTTTCCTACTGCTAGGCTCATGGTAAACGAATACAGCGTGGAAAATTCTGCGACCCGCGCCGCTACCTACGCGACTATCATCAACCTACTCAAGTCGCGCAATCTTATCGATGGCGTGGGCATACAAGGCCATGCCTTCTCCACAGCAGGCCAGTCGGCGGCCACTATCAACGGCAACGTGGCGACCCTGGCCGCCACCGGCCTACCGCTTTACGTAACGGAGTACGACACCGACGGCCTCGACGATGCCGTGCAGCTAGCGGAGTATCAGCGCGTATTTCCGCTGTTTTGGGAAAACCCAAATGTGAAGGGCGTAACGCTGTGGGGCTACCGCCCCGGCCACTGGCGCACCGCTCAGGGCGCCCCCCTGGTAAATGCCGACGCTACCGAGCGCCCGTCGCTGGTGTGGCTGCGCAACTACATCAAAAATACTCCCCTGGACACCAAGGCCGCCAGCGCAGCCACGGCCGGCATTTTCCTCTACCCCAATCCGGCCCAGGGTGGCCGCGTATCACTGAGCTTGCCGGCTAGCCTCGGCACCCAGGCCGTAGACGTACAAGTACTCAACTCGCTGGGCCAAAGTATCCTGCACCGCACGCTGCCCAGCAGCACCGAGGCAGTGCGCTCGCTAGCCCTGCCCGGCGTGGCTCAGGGCCTCTATACCGTGCGCCTGCAAACCAGCGCCGGCACCTTCAGCCAGCGCCTGACGGTGGAATAGCGCGGCGCGCTCCGCTGCTTTCCTAAACGTATTCTAACCGCTAGCCTCTCCGCGCGCAGCCTCCTGGTCATTCGGCCGGGGGGCTGCTGTCGTTAGCACGAAATCAGCCGGCCAACTCTTGGTAGCGCAAGGCGGTTTGGCAGCTACATTCGCTTTTCTTCCAATTTATGCTTCGCAAACTCCTACCCTTTTTCGCAGCGCTGCTCCTGCTGGCTAGCCCGGCCGCGCGGGCCCAGTCAATCTATTCGGCCACCGACCCGCTGGCCCACACCTTCAGCATCGTAGCCCGCGACCCCAAAACCGGCGAAATGGCCGTGGCCGTGCAAAGCCACTGGTTTTCAGTGGGCACCAGTGTGAGCTGGGGCGAGGCCGGCGTGGGCGTGGTGGCTACCCAGTCCTTCACCAATAAGTCGTTTGGCCTGCGCGGGCTAGCCTTGCTCAAGAGTGGAAAAACCGCCCAGCAAGCGCTCGACGAGCTGCTGGCCAATGATGAAGGCCGCGACGTGCGCCAAGTTGCCATACTTGACAACCAAGGCCGCGTGGCCACTCACACCGGCAAAAAATGCGTGGACATGGCCGGCCACCAGCAGGGCAATCAGTTTTCGGTGCAGGCCAACATGATGCTCAACGCTACCGTGTGGGGTGCCATGGCCAAGGCCTACGAAGCCGGCGCCGCCCTGCCCCTGGCCGAGCGCGTGCTAGCCGCCCTCGACGCGGCCCAGGCCGCCGGCGGCGACATCCGGGGCCGGCAGTCGGCCGCCCTCCTGGTAGTGCGCGGCACCACCACCGAAGGTCCCTGGGCCGACCGCCTCGTGGACCTGCGCGTGGACGATGCCGACAAGCCGCTCGTGGAGCTACGCCGCCTGCTGAAGCTGCACCGCGCCTACGACCACATGAACGCCGGCGACCTGGCCGTGGAGAAAAACGACATGCCCAAAGCCATTGCCGAGTACCAAGCCGCTGAGAAGATGTTCCCTAGCAACTTGGAAATGAAGTATTGGCACGCCATTACCCTAGCCAATAAGCAGCAAGTGCCCGCCGCGCTAGCCCTGCTCCGGCCCATTTTTCAGCAGGAGCCTAATTGGCGCACCCTCACTGAGCGCCTGCCCAAAGTAGGGTTGCTCACGGTGAGCCCGGCCGAGCTAAAACAGATTCTAGCCCTGAAGTAGCGCCGGCTAGCAAGGCGATGCCAAGCAAAAAAAATGGCGCTCCGCCTACCTACTGGCGACTGCTACCAGTGGCCGGGATTATCGTATACCTCGCGCTTTATGCCCTAGCGGGGGCGCTGTATCCCGGCGGCTCGCCGGTCGACCGGGCCTCACCAGGCTTTAGCTGGCTGCATAACTATTGGTGCAACCTACTGAATGAGACTGCTTTGAATGGCCAGCCTAATCCCGCGCGCCCGGTCGCTTTGCTGGCAACGGGCGTTTTGTGCTTGTCACTCACCTTTTTCTGGTATCTCTTGCCCGGCTTATTTAAGCTAAGCTCGCGGCCGGCCACTACCATTCGCATAACCGGGATACTGGCAATGGTTTTCGCCAGCTTCATTTTCACCGACTACCACGATTTGGTTATCAATATTGCGGGCCTGCTTGGCTTGGTTGCTCTAGCGGGCACGTTCGTGGGGCTGTATAGAACGAAGCTTCGCAAGCTACTGTGGCTTGGGGTATTATGCCTGCTGTTACTGGTGGCGAACAACTACGTGTATTACACCGGCCACTTGCTCTATTTCCTGCCAGTCATTCAAAAAATCACGCTACTGATTGTCTTAACCTGGCTTTCCTTGCTCAATATTCAGCTATACCGCACGGCCCAAACCGGTAATTTACCTGAATGAGCGAAGTCACTTTGCTGCGTTTCTAACCCTCTTTTTCGATGCTTCTCAAAAACAGATTTACTCGCTTGGGCCTGCTGCTAGCGCTGCTGCTAGGCGTTGGCGGCCAGCCGCTGCTGGCCCAAACCAAGCCGGCGGCTAGCCCGGTGCCGCACCACTTTTTCACCCTCACCAACTTCAAAACCGAGGGCGGCGCTGTGCTGCCGAAAGCGCTGGTGGGCTACGGCACCTACGGCCACCTCAACGCCAGGCGCGACAATGCGGTGCTGCTGCCCTCACACTACATGGCAGGGCACCGCGGCTACGAATGGCTCATCGGCCCTGGCAAATGCCTCGATACCACCAAGCTGTTTCTGGTCACCACCGAGCTGTTTGGTAATGGCAAGTCGTCGTCGCCCAGCAACACGCCCGAGCCGTTTCACGGCCCGCGCTTCCCGGTCATGACCATCCGCGACAACGTGCAGGCGGTGCACGAGCTGCTAACCAAAGAGCTAAAAATCACGCACCTGCGCGCGCTCATCGGCTTTTCGATGGGCGCGCAACAGGCGTTTCAGTGGGCCGTGAGATACCCCACCTTCGCCGACCGCATCGTGGCTACTTCGGGCACGGCCAAAAACTATCCGCACGGCGTGGTGCGCCTCGAAGGCCAGATTGCCGCTCTCACCGCCGACGAAGCCTTCAAAAATGGCGATTACACTACGCCGCCGACCAAGGGTATCGAAGCCTTCGCCACGGTGTGGACTGGCTGGCTATTCTCGCAGGAATGGTGGCGCAAAGAGCTGTGGCGCAGCGAGGAGAAGCCCGGCGTCACCTTCGAGCAGGTGCTTAATAACTACCGCACGCACTTCATCCCCGGCGCCGATGCCAACGACCTCATCGCCCAGATGCGCACCTGGGAATACCACAACGTAGGCACCACACCCGGTTTCGGTGGCGATGTCGAAAAAGCCCTGCGCAGCATCAAAGTGCCCATTCTGTACATGCCTTCGGAAACGGACCTGTACTTCCCGGTGGGCGATGCGCGCTACGAGGCGGCGTTCATTCCGGGCGTGCAGCTGCTGCCCATTCCCTCCTTGTGGGGCCACACCGCCGGCGCCGCCAGCAACCCCGCCGATGCGAAGTTCCTCAACGAAAACATCGGGAAGTTTTTGGCTGGCAAATAATTATGAATACTCCATAAGAACGTCGTGCTTCCTTCGTCAGCATGACGTTCTTATGTAAGGAATTAAACGTTATTTTTTCTTGTCAAAAATGCTTTTTGGCAGCAGCATGTGCGCGCCGCGCGTGCCATCGACCACCTGCGTCACGTTGAGGTCGCCGGCCACGCTGCACAGCATGTAGGCGTCGTCTTTGGTCATCCCTTTGGTTTTCATCAGGAAATCAATCATTTCGCGCACGGCCTGCTTGCTGGCTAGGGTCAGGTCTTCGTCGAGGCCCATGCTGATGTAGTGGGTTGGCGTTTCGGCGCGGGGCACCGTCAGGTGCATGTCTTTGTGCACAATAAACTCCAGGTTACCAATCAGCGAGGTTTCGAGGGCGGTGATATCCACCTCGCCGTTGCCCTGGCCGGCGTGGCCGTCGCCCACGAAAAAGAGCGCGCCCGGCGCGTGCACCGGCAGGTAGAGTGTGGTGCCCACCACTAGGTCTTTATTATCCAAATTGCCGCCGAAAATACCGGGCGGCGCGCTGTTTACGCGGCCCATGGCCGGGGGCGGTGCCACGCCCATGCTGCCAAAAAACGGGTGCAGCGGAATTTCAATGCCCGGCGCGAAGTTGGCCACCATCCGCTTCTTATCCAGCGGAATAATCTTCATTTTGGCGTAGCCAAAGTCTTCCGGAATAAACCCGCTCTTCGGCCCGAAGCCGTTGTAGGCGTAGGGAATAGCCAGCTCGATGCCCTTGATGCGCACCTCCAGCACGTCGCCCGGCTCGGCACCTTCCACAAAAATCGGCCCCGTGAGGATGTGCCCACCCGGGCCCTTGTTCGTCACTTTGTCATAGATATCGCGCAGGCTCTGCTCGACCTGGGCCGGCGCTACGCCCGCGCCTTCGAGGCGCGTGGGGCTGGATGTCAGCAGGGTATGCACCTGCACCGTCTCGCCCGACTTGATGCGCAGCACGGGTTGGGCCGCCGCATCGTAGTAGCCCCAAGCGGCGGTGGCGGGCGTAATTAGCAGCTCGTGCTGAGCTTTGGGCAGGCGCTGGGCCTGGGCGCCGAGGCTGGTAAGCAGCGCGGCGAGAAAAAGGAAGCGGGTATTTTTTTTCATTGCTGAAAAGTACGCTTCCGCACACATTAGCTGCATGAATCTGGTAAATAAGAGGGGCAGTTAGGCAAAAAGAATTTTTTTTACCTAACTGCCCCTTCTAATTGGCGCTTAACCTGCTGCTAGCCCTGCATCACCCGCTCCTGGCGTAGTACCGATTCCAGGTGCACGGCCTCCATGTAGCGCTCCACAAATTCCTCCGTCAGGCCCACCTGGGCGCCCTGGCGCTTACTGCGCTCCAGAATTTCGTTGAGGCGGGCGGTTTGCAGGATGGTGATGTCGTTTTCCTTCTTGTACTGGCCGATTTTTTCGGCCACGGCCATGCGGCGGCCCAGCAGCTGCATCACCTCGGCGTCGAGGTTGTTGATTTGCTCGCGCAGGCCGGCCAGGGCATTCACAAATTCTTCTTTATCAGTGGTTTCGTGGCGCCACACCAGGTCGGTGATGAGCTGCTTGAGCACCTCGGGCGTGATTTGCTGCTTGGCATCGCTCCAGGCATTGTCGGGGTCGATGTGGCTCTCAATCATCGTCCCGTCGAAGTCGAGGTCGAGCGCCTGCTGGGCCACGGCAAACAGCGTATCGCGGCGGCCGCAGATGTGGCTGGGGTCGTTGAGGATGGGCATCTCGGGCATCCGGCGCTTCATCTCGATGGGCAAGTGCCACATCGGGGCGTTGCGGTAGTCGGTGTTGCCGTAGCTCGAAAAGCCCCGGTGAATCATACCCACTTGCTTTAAGCCAGCCTTCTGCAAGCGCTCGATGGCGCCCACCCACAGCTCCAGCTCGGGGTGAATGGGGTTTTTGACGAGCACCGGAATATCCACGCCGCGCAGGGCATTGGCGATTTCCTGCACCGAAAACGGGTTGCCGGTAGTGCGCGCGCCCACCCACACCAGGTCCACGCCGAAGGCCAGGCAGTCCTCCACGTGCTTGGCGGTGGCTACTTCCACGGCCACGGGCAGGCCGGTAAGCTCGCTAGCCTTCTTGAGCCAGGGCAGGCCTTTGGCGCCCACGCCCTCAAAGCCACCGGGCTTGGTGCGGGGCTTCCAGATGCCGGCGCGCAGGGCCTGCACCTTGCCGGTGGCGGCCAAACGCTGGCAGGTTTCGAGTACTTGCGCCTCGGTTTCGGCCGAGCACGGGCCGGAGATAAGGAAGGGCTTATCCTCGGGCTTGCGGTTAAAAAGGTCGTTGAACATGGGGAAGGTATTGGTTAATAACTGAGAAGAGAATGTCATGCTGAACGCCGTGAAGCATCTTGCTCACCTCGTTGAACTGGGCGGCAGAAGCTACTAAGATGCTTCACGGCGTTCAGCATGACGTTTGTTTTAGGCGTTGCTAGGGAATAATCTTGCGGATTTCGTTGGCGTGCGTCAGCTGCTCGGCTAGCCCGGCGTAGTTCTCGGTGGCCAGCAAATCGCGCAGCTTGTTGAGCTGCACCAGGTGCTCGTCGAGCACATCGAGCACGTTTTCGCGGTTTTGGCGGAAGATGGGCACCCAGGTGGCCGGGGCGCTCTTGGCCAGCCGCACGGTGGAGGCGAAGCCACCGCCAGCCAGGTCGAAAATGCGCTGCTCGCCGCGCTGCTCCTTCTCCAACACCGTGAGGGCCAGCGCAAACGAGGTAAGGTGCGAGATGTGCGACACGTAGGCCGTGTGCAGGTCGTGGTCGGCCGCGCCGAGGTGCAGCACCCGCATGGGCAGCGCCCGAAACAGCGCTTCGACCGTGGCTACGGCGGCGGGGTCGCTAGCCTCGGCATCGCAGACCACCAGCGTTTTACCCTCGAACAAGCCGCGCACGGCCGCATCGGGGCCCGAGTATTCGGTGCCGGCCATGGGGTGCACGGCCACAAACTGGCGCCGACGCGGGTGCGCGGCCACGGCCGCCAGCAGGTTGTTTTTGGTCGAGCCCACGTCGATAACCACCTGGCCGTCGGCTACTAAGTCGAGCACCTGGGGCAGCACCGCCAGCATGGCATCCATGGGCACGGCCACGATGATGAGGCTAGCCGGCGCCACGGCACGGGGCAGGGCGGCGGCGATTTCATCGACCAGGCCCAGCTCCAGCGCCCGGCGGGCGTAGGCCGGGTTGGCCTCCACGCCAATGAGGTGGCCAGCCAGCCCGTGCTGCCGCAGGCTCAGGGCTAGCGAGCCTCCAATCAAGCCTAAGCCAATGATACTGATAGTCATGGCTTAGGCCGCTACAAGTTTGACGCGCTCCAACGCTTCGCGCAGCACGCTCTCGGGCTGGCACAGGCTGGCGCGGATGTAGCCGTTGCCGTTGCTGCCGAAAATGCCGCCCGGCGTCAGAAACACGCGGGCTTCGGCCAGCACGGCATCGCTGAGGGCATAGCCATCGGCGTATTGCGGCGGCACTTTGGCCCAGATGAACAGCCCCGTCTGACCCGGCGCGGCCGCGCAGCCGAGGCTAGCCAGCAGCTCACGCACCAGCGCGCGGCGGACGCGGTAGGTGGCGTTTAGCTCGGCAAACCAGTCGCCGCCGAGGGCCAGCGCCGCCACGGCGGCCTGCTGAATGCCCAGGAACATTCCCGAGTCCATATTGCTCTTAAAGCGCAGCACCTCCGTCAGCCAGTCGGCGCGGCCCACCAGCATACCCACGCGCCAGCCCGCCAGGTTGTGGCTCTTGCTGAGCGAGTTAAGCTCCAATGCCACTGCCTTAGCGCCCGGAATGCTGAGCAAGCTCGTGGGCGGCGTCTCATTCAGCACGAAGCCATACGGGTTGTCATGCACCAGCATGATGTTATGAGCCGCTGCAAACTCAACCAGCTTTTGCAGGAACGCCGGGCTAGCCGGCGTGCCGGTGGGCATGTGCGGGTAGTTGACGAGCATCAGCTTCACGCGGCTCAAGTCGCGCTGGGCCAGGGCATCGAGGTCTGGCAGCCAGCCGGTTTCGGCCGTCAGGTCGTACTCGCGCACCGCGGCGCCGCAGATTTCGGCCACGGCCCGGTACGTCGGGTAGCCGGGGTTGGGGATGAGCACCGCGTCGCCAGTTTCCAGAAACGTCATCCCGATGTGCATCAGGCCTTCTTTGGAGCCGGCCAGGGGCAGCACCTCAGTGGCGGGGTCAAGGGCCACGCCGTAGTGCGTTTGGTAGAAGCTGGCCATCGCCTGGCGCAGCGCCGGTGTGCCCTGGTAGCTTTGGTAGCCGTGGGCAGTAGGCTGGCTGGCGGTGGCCGCCAGGGCCGCCACCACGCTCGGGTGCGGCGGCAAATCGGGGCTGCCGATGCCCAGGCTGATGATATTGGCCCCGGCCGCGTTGAGGGCGGCCAGCTCGCGCAGCTTGCGCGAGAAGTAGTATTCGCCGGTGTGAGCCAGGCGGCTGGCGGTAGAAACTTGCATCGGAATAACTTTCAAATACGGTCGTCATGCTGAGCACGACGTTCTTTTAGGCCTGTTTGGGCAGTCGCTTCCTGCCCAAACTCCATACTGCCGCGCTGGTATGCACCCAGCACCCGCAGCTCTTCAGTCACGGCGGGCAGCTCGGCCAGCAGGGCAGCTAGCTGGGCGGGCGCGGCAAACTCCACATCGGCGTGGAAGCCGTAGTGCCAGGGCTGGCTGGGCCGGGGGCACGATTGTAACTTACTCAGATTCAGCCCGTGGCTGGCTACCAGCGTGAGCACCCGTGCCAGCATGCCCGGCGCGTGCGAAGTGTAGAAATACAGCGATGCCTTATCGGGGCTAGCCACCGGCTGGGCCTCGGCCGCCCGTTCCAGTATCAGAAACCGGGTGTAGTTGCTAGGGTCGTCGTTGATGGCGGGGGCTACTATTTGCAGGCCGAACGCCTCGGCAGCCTGGGCGCCGGCTATTACGGCCACGCTGGGGGTTTGGCGCTCGGCCAGCTGCTGGGCGCTGAGGCCGGTATCTTCGGTTTCAACTAATTGCCAGCTAGGGTATTGGCTTAGGTAATCGCCGCACTGGCGCAGGGCCATTGGGTGCGAGTGCACGGCCCGGATATCGGCCAGCGTGGTGCCGGGCAGCACCAACAGGTGCTGATGAATGGGCAGGTAAATCTCGCCGGTGATGGTGAGGGCGTGGCGCTCCAGCAGCAAATAATTAGGTAAAATACTGCCGGCCAGCGAGTTTTCCATAGCCATGAGGGCGGCATCGGCGCGGCCGCCGGTTACCTGGGCCACCACCTCGCCGAAGGTAGCGCAGAAACCCAGCGCGGGGCTAGCGCCAAAATACTGGCGGGCAGCTACTTCGTGAAAACTACCTTGGAAACCTTGGATGGCGACTTTCATGGCGTGTAGTGGTTTGTGCTGGGTGCCCGCGCTTGCCTAGGGGCACCCAGCAAAAAAACATAAAAAAAGCGCCACCCGACGAACGAGTGGCGCTGCTAATTTTCTGGGACTTAGCTACATGGCGACTCGTTCTACGCGGGCGGCGTAAAATAATAGAAGCCAAAAAAGTAGCGATTGCTGAACATGGGGTGTGCTGTTTGCGGCGGCAAGGTAGGGAAGATTTTTGATTTTGCAAGCGCTGGGGGCGTGCCCACCCTACTGCACCATAAACGGAATATTGCCGGTGGCCACGTTGCCGTGCCCGTCGTGCGCGTACACAAACAGGCGGTAGGCACCGGGCTGGGCGGGCGCCGTGAGGGTAGTTTGCCCTTCGGCACCGGCCGGCAGGGCACCCGCCACGGGGGCGGGACGGCTTTCGCGGTCGCCGCCCTGCTTAAGGTCGGTGCTTTCGGGCAGCAGCTCCCACTGATAGGTGAGGACGTCTTTTTCGGGGTCCGTTACGGCTGCCGCTACCGGCACGGCCTGGCCGGGCTTGAGGTAGATGCCATCGGTAGCGGCTTTGCCATTGAGTTGAAAGCTAGCGATATGCGGCGCCCGATTCGTGGGCCAGTGGCCGCTCCACTCGTATTGTAATACGTCCATCACCTCAGTTTCCTGACCGTCTTCGGTGAAGAGGCCGTACCAGGTGGGCGTGCGCTCCTGCTTCTGGCCCCACAAAAACACGTAAGAGCCCAGGCAGTGTGCCCGGTCCTTCAGCACCGAAGCCTCGTAGCGACTTTGGTACACGGCAGCTTTCTGGCTGCTGGTTTCCTCGACCGAGGCTTTCCAGGGGGTTTGGGGGCCTTCCCAATGGCCGGTGGGGCCCCACTCGGTTACGAGGTAGGGGCCGGTCCAGCCGGCGTCGGCTACCTGCTTAGGCAGGGTGGTCAGCCCCGCGTAAGTATTGATACTCAGAATATCTACGGCCGGGCAGCGCGTTTTCACGTACTCGATTTCCTTTTTATTGGCCCCCGCCAGTACCGTCGAGGTTGGGTGGTTGGGGTCGACTTCGTGAATCATCCGGGCGATGTCATTCACGGCGTCCCACACCCTGGGGTTGGTGTAGTCGAGGTTCAGCTCATTGCCGATGCCCCAGACCAGCACGGCCGGGTCGTCCTTGTATTTAAGCACCTCGCCCTTAATTTTTTGCAGCTGCGCGGCCACGGCCGCCGCGTTGTTGTAGTCGAAGCCGTGGCGCTCGCGGGCCACGTCGAGGCCCAGCATCACGGTGAGGTGGTTTTTATTGGCTTCGGCCAGCACTTTGGGCGCATCGCCGGTACCCCAGGTGCGGATGGAGTTGCCGCCGTAGGCCGCAATGCGCTCGGGGTACTGGCTGCCGCCCGCACCTTTCACGAAGTAGGGCTGGCCGCCGCGCAACAGCTCGTAGCGCCCATTAGCTTGGTGTACCGTCACTTTTACGGGGCCGGCCGGCGGGCTAGCCAGGGCTAGGGTACTGGTAAGCGCGGCCAGGGCTAGCGGCGGCAGGGCGCGGGAGAAGCGGTTTTTCATGGGTGGGAAAGAGTAGATTTTGGTAAAAGTAACGGCTCTCTACCCGCTCAAAAAAAAACGTCATGCGGAGCTTGCCGAAGCATCTTGTTCGCGCCGCTAGGGTAGTAAATCCCAACGATGCGGGCAAGATGCTTCGGCAAGCTCCGCATGACGTTTTTTATGCACTAAATGATACCCGCTAGGCCGCTTCCTCCGTGGGCGGCGTGCCGCGGAAGGCGTCCGGCTTGCCGCCGCTGCCGGCTAGCTTCACCGGCTTGTTCTCTTTGGCCGACTGATAGATAGCCTCCATAATGCGCTGGTCTTGCAGGCCCTCTTCGCCGGGCGTGTAGGGTGTTTTGTTCTGGCGCACGCACTCGGCCATGTGGTCCATTTCGAGGGCAAACTGCTGCTTGTCGGGGTTGCTGGGCTGCTCAATTACCTGCTTGCCATTGGGGGCGTGCACCAGTTCCTGCCTGAGGCCTTTGTAGGGAAAAGCCGGGTCCATTTTGATGGTGCCGGTTTCGGCGTGCACGGCGTAGCTTTTGTTGTTGAACGAGCCATAGCCCGTCATGCACTGCGCGAGTACGCCGCTCGGGAAGCGCAGCGTAAAGCTCACGTTCTCTTCGACTTCCTTAAAGCGGTCGTCGCCGGGCGTAGTATAAATCTGAGCGCTTACCTCGGTGGGCTCCTCCCCTAGCAGGAAGCGCGTAGTGTTGAGGCAGTACAGGCCCACATCGGGCAGCGAGCCGCCGCCGGCCAGGGCTCTTTTGTGGCGCCACTGCTGGTCGTGGGCCTGGTTTTGGCAGTTCATCATCTGGATGAGCTTGGTCTGGCCGTAGGTTTTGTCGCGCACCATTTTCATAGCGGCGCGATTGAGCGGCTCGTACTGAATGCGGTAGGCAATCATCAGCTTCTTGCCGGCCTTGTTGCAGGCGGCTATCATCTCCTCGCACTCCTTCACCGAGTTAGCCATCGGTTTCTCGCAGAGAATGTGCTTGCCGGCCTTGGCGCCGCGTAGCACGTACTCGTGGTGCATCGAATTAGGCAACACAATGTAAATCACCTCTACTTCGGGGTTCTCCTTGAGCTTATCGTAATTCGCATACGAGTAGCAGCTGCCGGGCTTGATGCCATACTGCCGGGCGGCTTTGGCCATCTTGTCGGCGTCGCCGCTCACCAGGGCCACCGGCTTGGCGTGCTTGCACTGGCCGAAGGCGGGCAGAATCTCGGCCAGCGTGAGGTGGCCCAGGCCGACAATGGCAAAGCCCACGCGCTGGTCGGGCGCGTCGGGGTTGGGAAACGGGCCGGCCTTGGGGTCGGTGGGCGCCTCCAGCGGCGGCAGCTTGATGTCGAGCGGGCCGGTGGGCGGCGCGGGCGTGCCGAAGCCACTGAGGTCGGCTGCTTCGGCGGCGGCTAGCGGCAGGGCGCTGGCTAGCCCGGCGGCCAGCAGGCCACGCCCGGCATTATTGATAAAGTGGCGGCGCGAGGCGTCGCAGCTCGGGCCGGCGGTGGATTTGAGCCCGACGCGGTCGAGAACTTCGGCGGTGGCAGTTTCCTGAAACATAAGAATAAAACTTGTGGAAAAGAGGTTGCTAGCCTGCCTCTACGTGCCGGAGGCGGCAGAGAGTTGCCAGCGCTACGAATAAGCGCGGCCGTGGCAACCTCTACCCGCCGGGCCGGTTTAGCTCTATTAAAACCTTGGCCTGGGCGCGCAGCTGCGCGTCTTTTTGCCCTTTAGCCCTTGCTTATGTCCGCACTTTTTGAGCCGCTTACCCTACGCGGCCTCACCCTTAAAAACCGCATTGTAGTATCGCCCATGTGCCAGTACAGCGCCCAGGATGGCTTTGCCAACGACTGGCACCTGGTGCACCTGGGCAGCCGCGCCGTGGGCGGGGCTGGCCTGCTCATTCAGGAAGCCACGGCGGTGTCGCCCGAGGGCCGCATCACGCCCGAAGACCTGGGCATCTGGAAAGATGAGCACCTTGATTTTCAGCGGCGTATCAATCAATTTATTGAGAGCCAAGGCTGCGTACCGGGCGTGCAGCTCGCCCACGCCGGCCGCAAGGCCAGCACCTACACCAGCTGGCTAGCCCCCGGCCACGGCGCGGTGCCCGAAAGCGAGGGCGGCTGGCAGGTAGTGGCGCCCAGCGCCCTCAAGTTTGCCGACGACTATCCGCTGCCGGTGGCGCTCGATGCGGCCGGTATTAAAAAAGTAATTGCCGACTTCCGCAGCGCCACCGAGCGCTCGCTGGCCGCTGGGTTTAAAGTAATTGAGATTCACGCGGCGCACGGCTATTTGTTGCACGAGTTTTTGTCGCCGCTCAGCAACCAGCGCACCGATACCTACGGCGGCTCGTTTGAAAACCGCATCCGGCTCTTGCTCGAAGTGGTGGCCGCCGTGCGCCAGGTGCTGCCCGACGATTTTCCGCTGTTCGTGCGCATTTCGGCCACCGACTGGACCGAGGGCGGCTGGACGGCCGATGACTCGGTGCAGCTCGCTACCTGGCTGCGCGACCGCGGCGTGGACCTCGTGGATGCCTCCAGCGGCGGCAATGTGGAGAAGGCCCAGATTCCGGTCGGCCCCGGCTACCAGGTCGAATTTGCCGGGCGCATCAAGCGCGAAACGGGGCTAGCCACCGGCGCGGTGGGCCTCATCACCACGCCCGAAGCTGCCGAAGCCGTTGTCGCCAGCGGCCAGGCCGACCTCGTGCTGCTGGCCCGCGAAGAGCTGCGCAACCCCTATTTCCCGCTGCACGCCGCCCACGCATTGGGCGCTGAGGTGGCGTGGCCCGTGCAGTATGAGCGCGCCAAACCGCGCAAGTAGCGGAAGAGTAGCGCGAAGCCGGCGCTCCGCTACTATTGCAGAATAAGCTAGGCTGAGGAAAGGTGGGCCGAAGAATGCGCCGCGTTGCGTACCTTTTGCCCACCTTTTCCCATCCAAAGCGTTCTTTATGAGCCAGCTTCCCGAAGTGCCCTCGCGGCGCTCATTCTTAAAACAAGGTGCCCTAGCCACGAGCGGCATTCTCATTGTGCCGCGCTTTGTGCTGGGCGGCAAGGGCTACACGGCCCCCAGCGACCAGCTCGTGATTGCCAGCGTGGGCGTGGGCGGCAAGGGCGAAAGCGACATCGCCATGTTTGCCAAAACCGGCAAGGCCCGCATTGCTTACCTCTGCGACGTGGACGACCGCCGCGCCGCCAACTCGCGCAAGGCCTTTCCGCAGGCCAAATACGTGAAGGACTGGCGCCAGCTCTTCGACAAAGAGCACAAGCACTTTGATGCCGTATCGGTCTCGACGCCCGACCACAACCACGCCGTGACGACCCTAGCGGCCATGCAGCTGGGCAAGCACGTATACGTGCAAAAACCTTTAACCCACGACATCTACGAGGCCCGCGCCCTCACCGATGCGGCCCGGCGCTACCCCAAAGTGGTGACCCAGATGGGCAACCAGGGCGCCTCCAACGACGGCGTGCGCCAGCTCATGGAATGGTACGACGCGGGCACCATCGGCGACGTGCACACCATTTATTGCTGGACCGACCGCCCCGTGTGGCCCCAGGGCATTGCCTGGCCCACCACCAAAGCCAGCGTGCCCGCCGAGCTCGACTGGGACTTGTGGCTAGGCACCGCGCCGCAGCGCGCGTATGTCGACCACCTCATTCCCTTCAACTGGCGCGGCTGGTGGGACTACGGCACCGGCGCCCTCGGCGACATGGGCTGCCACCTGCTGGAGGCGCCCTTCCGGGTGCTCGATTTGAAATATGCCAACTCGGTGCAGGCCAGCGTGGGCAGCGTGTACGTGGATGAGTTTAAGCGCGGCTACTTCCCCGATAGCTGCCCGCCGAGCAGCCACGTCACGCTCACGTTTCCCAAAACCAGCAAAACCCAGGGCGACATCACCGTGCACTGGATGGATGGCGGTATTCAGCCCGAGCGCCCCGACGAGCTGGGCCCCAACGAGCTGTTTGGCGACGGCGGCAACGGCACCCTTTTCATCGGCACCAAGGGCAAGATGATGGCCAGCACCTACGGCGCCGACCCGCGCCTGCTACCCCTCTCGCGCAACCAGGAAGTGAAAGTGCCCCAAACTCTGGCTAGGGTGCCCGGCCAGGCCAACGGCCACTACGGCCAATGGGTAGAGGCCTGCCTGGCCGGCGCCAGCAAAATGAAAGTCAGCTCGCCCTTCGAGCTGGCCGGCCCGCTCACCGAGGCCCTGCTAATGGCCAACCTGGCCATTCGGGGCTATGACCTGCAAAAGCCCCGGGCCAATGGCCAGGGCTTTGACTACCCCGGCCGCGGCCGCAAGCTGCTGTGGGACAATAATCAAATGCGCATTACCAACCTCGACGAGGTCAACCAGTTTGTGAAGCGCGAGTACCGCCCCGGCTTCAAGCTGGCTTAAGGTATAAGAATAGGTAATGTAGAGGAAACCGGCCTGCCCTATATCTATAGCGGGCCTCTACTTCAGCAAATACTCGCTTTTGACCAGCTGGCGCTGGTCGGCGGCATTGCACAGCGCGTAGCTGAATCCTTTTTGCAAGGCAAAAGCGCCCGTTACACCTTGGTTGTTCACGGCGATAAAGCAGACCTGGATGTCCTTGGCCTGGGCACCTTTGATGCGGGCCACGCGCTCGACGGCGGCCCGGCAGGCGGCCATCGGCGCCAGGCCCTGGCGCATGAGCTCGACTACGGTGTGGGCGCCGGCCATGCGAATCACGTCTTCGCCCTGGCCAGTGGCGGCGGCCGCACCTACTTCATTATCAACGTACAAGCCCGCACCGATGATGGGCGAGTCGCCCACCCGGCCGCGCATCTTAAAGCCCATGCCGCTGGTGGTGCAGCTGCCGCTGAGGTTACCCGTCGCGTCGAGGGCCAGCAGGGCAATGGTGTCGTGGTTTTGGGGGCCGCCCACGGGGCCGGTTTTACGATTGCCGCTGTTTTCGATATTGATAACGGGCTTGTACTGGCTGGTTTTCAGCCATTCCTTGTACGCCTTTTCAGCATCGGGGCTGAGCTGGCTGGGCTCCAGGGGAAAGCCCTGGGCCACGGCAAACTGCTGGGCACCCTCGCCCACCAGCATCACGTGGGGCGTTTTTTCCATCACGCGGCGCGCCACGCTGATGGGGTGCTTGATGCGCTCGAGGGCCGCCACACTGCCGCAGTTGAAGCGGTGGTCCATGATGCAGGCGTCGAGCGTCACGATGCCGTCGCGGTCGGGGTTGCCGCCTAGCCCCACGCAGCAGTTCTGCGACGACTCCGTCACCATCACGCCGGCTTCGGCGGCATCGAGCGCCGCCCCCCCTTTCTTCAGGATTTCCCAGGCGGCCTGGTTGGCGGCGATGCCATCGTCCCAGGTTGAGATGACGAGCGCCTTACCGCGCACGTTGGGGCGCGGGGCGGCCGAGGCTCCGGCCGTGGGGGCGGCCAGCAGGGCTAGCCCGGCCGCCGAGGAAGTCAGAAATTGTCTGCGATTTGCCATAGTAGTTGCGCGTGCGCCGCGCCGCGGGCCCTACCCAGGCCCAGCCAAAGCTAGTACGCTCGCCCGAAAATTCCCTCAAAGTAGTCAGTAGCGCGAAGCTTCCGGCTGCCTACGGCTGCACCACCCGAGCCGTGACCAGCAGCTGGCCCACGTGGCGGGTGGTGTGTTCGGCGGCGTGCACCAATAAGCCCATTACAGTGCTCGGCAGCTGCGCCCGGCCCACGCCGCGCCACTCGGGCAAGCTGCTTTCAGGCGTAGCCATGAGCTGCGCCAGCGCGGTATCTACTTGGCTGGCAAATTTTTGCATCAGCTCTGGCACGGCTCCGGCGTGGGTGGGCGGCTGGCCCTCGGCGGCGAGGTAGGCTAGCTGCGCCTCGCTGAGGGCCTCGCCCCGGGCGTAGGTAAAGGTGCGGTCGAGAACGCCCGCCAGGTGGCGCAGGTGAAAGCCCACTGAGGCCAGCCCCAGCGGGCGCTCGGCCAGCTTGGCAGCCGGAAAGCCGGCCATAATTTCCGTTACTTCTTCGCGGGCTTGCAGCAGGGCATGGGCCACCGGCTGCAGCAGCGGTGGCACCTGGGGCAGGGGGCCACGCAGCCAGACTTCGGGCAGACTTTGGGACATCGGGCAGGTGTTTTTTGCATAAGTAACAAGTTTACGCAGCCTAGGTCGGGGCCATAGCGTTAAAAGGGCCGGGCTGGCGGGCGTATTTTTGCGGCTACTTATGTCCGTACTCCCTGCTTCTGCCCTGCTGGCTGCCGCTCAGCAGTTTGGCACCCCGCTCTACGTGTACCAGGCCGATACTATTCGGGCGCAGTACCACAAGCTTACGTCCGCCTTCAGCGGCCATCCCACGCGGTTTTTCTACGCCTGTAAGGCTCTCACCAACGTCGCCATCCTGAAGGTGCTGCTGGCCGAAGGCGCGGGTCTCGACTGCGTGAGCATCAACGAGGTGAAGCTGGGCCTGCACGCCGGCTTTCAGCCCGAGAATATTCTCTTTACGCCCAACAGCGTGGCCTTCAGCGAGCTGGTAGAGGCTAAAGAGCTGGGCGTAAACCTCAACATCGACAATCTTTCGCTGCTGGAGCAGTTTGGCGCCACTTTCGGCGGCAGCTATCCGGTGTGCGTGCGCCTGAACCCGCACATTGAGGCGGGCGGTAATTATAAGATTTCGACCGGCCACATCGACAGCAAGTTTGGCGTCAGCATTCACCAGATGCGCCACCTCGAGCGGGTGGTGAAGGGCACCGGCCTGCACGTGCGCGGCCTGCACATGCACACCGGCTCCGAAATCAAGGACGTGGCCGTGTTTCTGCGGGCCTTGGATATTCTGTTCGACGCCGCCCGGCGCTTCCCGCAGCTGGAGTTTCTGGACCTGGGCTCGGGCTTCAAGGTGCCCTACAAGCCCGGCGACCCCGAAACCGACGTGGCTAGCCTCGGCCGGCAGGTGGCGGCGGCTTTCCAGGAATTTGAGAAAGAATACGGCCGGCCGCTCGAAACGTGGTTTGAGCCCGGCAAATACCTGGTGAGCGAGGCCGGCTACCTGCTGGTCGAAGTCTCGACCGTAAAGCACACTACGGCCACTGTGTTTGCGGGCGTCAACTCGGGCTTTAATCACTTGATTAGGCCCATGATGTACGATGCATATCACCACATCAGCAACCTCTCGCACCCCAATATTCCGGAGCGGCTGTACACGGTAGTGGGCAACATCTGCGAAACCGACACTTTTGCCTGGGACCGCCTGCTGCCCGAGGTGCGCGAGGGCGACGTGCTGGCCTTCCACAACGCCGGCGCCTACGGCTTCGAGATGAGCAGCTCGTTCAACTCGCGCCTGCGCCCGGCCGAGGTGCTGCTCGATGGCGACGCCGCCCCGCGCCTCATCCGCCGCCGCCAGACGTTTGAGGACCTGCTGGCCGGCCAGGAACAGGGCTAAGTACGAACGGAGGCAGGCAGAAGTAGCCGGGCAATTTTCTTCCTGCCTCCGTTGCTTACTGCGCCAGTAGCCAGGTAATAGCTTCTTTTTCGTGCTCGAAATTGCGGTAGGTGTGGCCCAGCTTGCGGCTGGTCATCACGAGGCCCGTCATGGCTAGCCGGGCAAATACGTCGTGCGCCACTATCACGGCTCCGTAGCGGTAGCCATCTTCGAGTACCGCCTGGGGTAGCCATTCATTTACCATCCAGCTTTCCTCGGCTGGCGTTAAAGCGCTCATCTGCTGCTGATTGATGAGCAGGCGCCCCCACCCGTGGCGCTTCATGGCCTGGCGCACGTGCGTGAGCAAGGCCCGGAACTGCGCCTCTTCGCGCTGGCTAGGGTAATAATCGAGGCGCAGGTAGCCTTCGGGTTCTTCCCAGAGGCAGCCGACGTTATTTTTAAAATAAATAGTGCGGGAGGCAACAGACATAGAAACGAGCTAACCCGGCCCGGCCAGCGTAGGCCGTTCGGCCGGAATCTGGCTAATGGGCCTTAAACTACCGAGCCGCGCCGTAGGTTAGTGGGCCAGCCCATTATTTCGCCCCGTATGAAGCCTCGTCGCAAACCCGCTGCCCTGCGCAAACCCGATTCTTTTTCGGCCGAAAACGTGCTTACCGGCCTCAATGCGCCGCGCCTGCTAGCGCTGGGCCGCGAGTTTGAGCAGTTTCATTTCGTGCACTGCGAGCTGGCCGAGGCTAGCCTGGCGGGCCTGCGCTTCGAGGATTGTCTTTTTGAGCGCTGCAACCTGACCACCGCCAAGCTCAGCAATACGGCCCTGCAAAACGTGGCCTTTGCCGATTGCAAGCTGCTGGGTGTGGCGTTTGCGACGTGCCAAGACATGTTTTTTGGCGTGCACTTCGATGACTGCCAGCTGCGCTACGCCTCCTTTGCCGGCAAAAAGCTAGCGGGCACGCGCTTCGAGCGCTGCACCCTACCCGAAACCGACTTTACCAACGCCGACCTGACAAACGCCGTGTTTGCGGGCTGCGACCTCACGGGCACTATTTTTCACGATACCCGGCTGGCGGGCACCGACTTTACCACCGCCACCGGCTACGGCCTCGACCCCGAAGCCAACTACCTAGCCGGTGCCCGCTTCGCGCTGGCCTGCCTGCCGGGCCTGCTCGCCAAATACGGGCTGGTAGTGGAAGGCTAAGCTTGGCTGACGTTTTTTTGCATTCCCTCCCAACCCCTTTTCTCATGTCTGCCATTCCACCCGCCACCCTCTACCGCTGGGACGATATGCCCAAGGACGAGCTTTCCGACACCATTGCGCGCCGCTTCATCACCGGCGACCAGATGATGCTCGCCCACGTCTACCTCAAAAAAGGCGCCATCGTGCCCAAGCACTCGCATCATAACGAGCAGATTACTTACATTCTGGAGGGCGCGCTGCGCTTTCACCTCGGCGAGGACGAAAGCCAGGAAGTAATCGTGCGCGCCGGCGAGGTGCTCACCATTCCGTCGCACCTGCCCCACAAGGCCGAGGCGCTCGAAGACACGCTCGACGTGGACGTATTCAGCCCGCCGCGCCAAGACTGGCTCGACGGCAGCGACAACTACCTGCGTCAAAACCCAAAATAGCGCCGCGATGGACCTCGGACTAAAAGGAAAAGTAGCCCTGGTGGCGGCGGCCAGCAAGGGCCTGGGCCGCGCCACCGCCGAAGAGCTGGCCGCTGAAGGCGCCAGCCTCATCCTGTGCGCCCGCACCGACGCCACCCTGCAGCAAGCCTGCGCCGCCATTCGGGCGGCCACCGGCGCGCGGGTGCTGGGCGTGGCCGCCGACGTGGCCAACCCCGCCGACGTGGCCCGCCTGGTGCAGGCCGGGCTAGCCGAGTTCGGGCAGATTGACATTCTGGTGACCAACGCCGGCGGGCCGCCGGCCGGCACCTTTGCCCAGCACGACGCCGCCACCTGGGATGCCGCCACCCGCCTGCTGCTCACGAGCGTGGTCGAGCTGACGCGCGCCGTGCTGCCCGGCATGAAGGCGCGCGGCTGGGGCCGCATTCTCAACGTCACGTCCATTGCCGTGAAGCAGCCCATCGACGGGCTTTTGCTGTCGAATAGCCTGCGGGCGGCCGTTACGGGCCTGGCCCGCACGCTGGCCAACGAGGTGGCCGCTGATGGCATCACGGTCAATAATATCCTGCCCGGCTACACCCGCACCGAGCGCGTCGAGCGCCTGGCCAGCGCCGCCGCCACCCGCGAGGGCATCACGCCCGCGCAAGCCAGCGAGCGCTGGACCAGCGAGATACCCATGCGCCGCCTCGGCGAGCCCCGCGAGTTTGCGGCGCTGGCGGCCTTTCTGTGCTCCGAGCGGGCTAGCTACATCACCGGCACCTCCACGGCCGTGGATGGCGGCTGGCTCAAAGGACTTTTTTAGTAGTTACTGGTTACTAGTTAATCAACTCTGTCATTGCGAGCCCGCGAAGCAATGGCACCCGGACGACTCGCTAGGGTGTTGTTCTGATGCGATTGCTTCGCCGGCTCGCAATGACAAGAAGTCTTATAGTCGCAATTTTATTTCGTAGCTTCTTGATTACCATTATTGTCGGCACCAACCGCCCCCAGTCGCGCGCGCGCATCGTGGCCGACTTCTACGCCACACTGCTTACCGAGCTGGGCGCCCCGTATCAGTTGTTGGATTTGACGGAGCTGCCGGTCGATTTTCTCAACGTGGCCCTCTACCACAACGCCGGCCAGCACCCTGATTTCAATCGCTTTATTGCCCCGCTCGACCACTCCGATAAGCTCGTTATTATCGCGCCCGAGTACAACTGCTCCATTCCCGGCGCCCTCAAAGCGTTTATCGATGCGCTGCCCTACCCCGGCGGCATTCGGGGCAAAAAAGCCGCGCTCATCAGCCTGAGCAGCGGCGGCATGGGCGGCGCACTGGCCCTGAGCCACCTCACCGACATTCTGTTCTACTTGGGCACCAGCGTATTGCCGCAGCGCGTGCGCCTGCCCGGTATCAGCCAGCACCTCTCGGCCGAGGGCGAGCTGGCTAGTCCCCTTTTCCGGCAGCTGCTGCGCGAGCAGGCCGAGGCGCTGCTAGCGGCCTAGCGGCAGAAAAGCCCCCAACCAGCGGTTAAACCAGCCCATTGAGCGTTTTCCTCATCGGCCGCTAACCTAGGCAGTGCTACCTTTAGAAGAGTACGGCTACTTTTTTCTCTGCTCATGATGCGCCGCCCCCTTCTGCCTTTTCTTTTGGTGTTGACCACCGCTATTTTACTGCTCAGCGGCTGCAAAAAAGACCCGGACAGCCAGCCCACGGTGGGCACCGTGGCGTTTGAGCTGGCAAACGTGGTGGGTACCAAGCTCCTCGCGCTCGATGGCACGGCCTACACCACCGCCAGCGGCGAAACCTTCACGGTGAGCACGTTTAAGTATTATATCTCCAACATCAAGTTTGCCAAAGCCGACGGCAGCACCTACGCCGCTCCCGGCGAGTACCACCTGATAGACGCTTCCAAAGCCAGCACTACCAGCTTCACTATCAGCAATGTGCCTGGCGGCAGCTACACCGGCGTGAGCTTCGTGGTGGGCGTCGATTCGACCACTACCAAAGCCGACCCGCTCGCGCTCGCCGGCGACCTGAACCCGGCCAATGCCATGTACTGGGTCTGGGCCACGGGCCATATTTTTCTGAAGTTGGAAGGCACCGTGACCTCGGCTAGCCCCAGCAAGGCCCTGACCTGCCACATCGGCGGCTACCGGCAGCCCTACAGCGCCATCGTCACGGCCACGCCCTCGCTCAATGGCAACCCGCTGCGGGTGAGCGCCGGGCAGGCCCCCAAAATCAGCTTCTCGGCCGATGTGCTGAAAATGTTTGACGGCCCTACGCACTTCACGCTCAGCACCTTCCCCACTACCATGATGCCGAGCGCGTCCTCGGTGCAAGTGGCCCAGAACTACGCAGCCGGCATGTTTTCGGTCACGGGTATTCAGGCTAACTGACGAGCGGCTATGCGCACCACGCCCCAGCTGCGCGCCCGGCACCGGCCGCTGGCCCACTGGCGGCTGGCGGCCCTGCTGGCGCTGGGCGGCGCGGTGGTGGCCAGTGCCAGTTGCAGCCAGGTAGCGGGCCTGGCGCTGGCCGTGCCCGGCACCGAGCAGCCCGCCAACTTCCCCGCGATGGTGTACGGGCTAGCGAAGAATCAGCCCGATGCGGCCGCTTTTGAGCTGGGCAAAACGCTGTTTTATGATGCCCGGCTGTCGCGCGACGGCACGGTATCGTGCGGGTCGTGCCACCAGTCGTTCGCGGCGTTTGCGCACCCCGGCCGCCGCTTCAGCCCCGGCGTGGGGGGCCAGCCCGGCGCCCGCAACGCCCCGGCCCTGCAAAACCTGCGCTGGCGCCAGCATTTTATGGCCGACGGCGGCGTGCTGGGCCTGGAGCTGCAAGCGCTGGCCCCGCTCACCGACGCGCACGAAATGAACACGCCGCTGGCCGATGCCCTGGCCCGGCTCAATGCCGACCCGGCGTACCAGCGGCGCTTCGCGGCTGTTTACGGGCCCGGCAAGATTGATACGCCGCAGTTTCTGCGGGCGCTGGCCCAGTTCACGGCTAGCCTCACCTCGGCCAATGCGCGCTACGACAAGTACGTGCGCCACGAGGCGGGCGGCGCACTCAACGAACAGGAGGTAAGTGGCTTAGCCGTGTTTAAAGCCAAGTGCAGCGGCTGCCACGCCACTGACTTATTCACTGACGAGAGCTTTCGCAACAACGGCCTCGACCGCGCATTTGCGCGCGATTCGGGCCGGGCGCACGTCACCGGCCGGGCCGCCGACCGGGGCCGCTTTAAGGTGCCGAGCCTGCGCAACGTGGCCGTAACGGCGCCCTACATGCACGATGGGCGCTTTGCCACGCTGGCCCAGGTGCTGGCCCATTACGACCACGGCGTGCAGCCCTCGGCCACCCTCGACCCACTGCTGCGCCAGGCCGGTGGCCGGCTCGGCATCCCGCTCACCGCCCCGGAGCAGGCCAGTCTGCTAGCCTTTTTGCATACCCTGACTGACCAGGAGTTTCTGACTGACCGCCGGCTGCTGCCACCTCATTAGGCCTTTACCTGGTGGCTGGCCCCCAGAAACTAACCTGACTATCTTCGTCGTTGTCGGCCCAGCGCTCTTGCTTTTTACCTGCTTGCTTCCATGGCTTTTCGTGTTACTTCTGCTTCGTGGTTGGGAATGACGCTGAGCGCGGCGGCGCTGCTGCTGGCGGCTAGCTGCGGCAAAGGGGGCGCGGGCGGCGAAGACCCTACTCCCACGCCGGCCAAGCCCACGGCCTACGCGCTCACGGTGCCGGCGGGCTTTCCCACGCCCGTTATTCCGGCCGCTAACCCGCTCACCAACGAGGGCGTGGCGCTGGGCCGGCAGCTGTTTTACGAAAAAACCCTGTCGCGCACCGGCACCATGAGCTGCGGCTCGTGCCACCAACAAAGCAAGGCCTTCACCGATGGCCTGCCGCTGGCCGTGGGCGTCGATGGCGTGGCCAACCCACGCGGCACCATGTCGCTCACCAACGTGCTCTGGAGCACCCAGCTCACCTGGGATGGCGCCTTCACCACCCTCGAAACCCAGGCCCAGAAGCCGCTCGAAAATACTATTGAGCTGCACCAGCCGCTCGCCACCAGCGTGGCGAAGCTTCAGGCTACCACCAACTACCCGCCGCTGTTTCTGGCGGCGTTTGGCACCCAGACGATTACGACCGACCTCGTGCTCAAGGCGCTGGCGCAGTTTGAGCGCACGCTCATTTCGGGTAATTCGCGCTATGACAAGTATATGCAGACGCGCGCCGGCTTCTCGGCCGATGAGCTGGCCGGCTTGCAGCTCTACACCACGCACATCGCGCCGGGCTCGGTGCGCGGGGCCGAGTGCTTTCACTGCCACTCGCAGCCGCTGATGTCGTCGGGCTACGTCGGCACTTTTTTCAATAATGGCCTCGACCTCACTTTTGCCGACCCCGGCCGGGGCGGCCTCACCAAGCTAGCCGTAGACCAGGGCAAGTTTCTCGCGCCCACGCTGCGCAACATCACCCTCACCGCGCCCTACATGCACGACGGCCGCTTTAAAACCCTGGAAGAAGTGCTCGACCACTACTCCGACCACGTGCAGATGGCTAGCCCCAATCTGGATAATAACCTCATTCAGGGCATCAACGACCCACCCTTCGGCACGCACATGGACCTCACAGCCACGGAAAAGAAACAGGTTATCGCCTTTCTGAAAACACTAACCGACTCGACGTTTATCGCCGACAAGCGGTTTTCGAATCCTAATTAATCCTATACCAAGGACTTATCAGATTTTGTGGACGATTGATTGCCGGCTAGGGTCCAAAAAGAAAGGCCACCCAATGGGTGGCCTTTTTATCGCCTACAAAATTTTAGTAATCCGATGAATCCACTAAAGTCCTGGTTCAGACTTAGTCCACATTGTCGTGCAAAAACCGGTTATCGCCCAGCAGCTCATTATCATCGCTCAGGTTAAAGCGCGAGATATTCTGGGCGCTGCTCGGCGTCACGGGTTCCAGCTTCTGGCCGCGGCGCAGATAGGCGGGCGTGTCGAGGTGCGTAGTCGCCTCGGGCGACAGTCCCTGGTTCTGACTCAACTGCTGCAGGCGGCGGCGGCGCTCCTCGGCTTGAGCTTCCAGCATAGCCGGACGCGGACGGGGTGCGGGCGCGGGCTGGCTAGCCCCCGGCGTCTGGCCCTGGCCGGTCACCAGCACCGGGTCGCCGGGCGCGGTGATGGGCGCACCGGCTAGCCCCGTCTGGGTTACGGGCGTGGCCGGGCCGTTTAGCTCGTAGGTTACGCGGGCCGGCTCGGGCGAGGCAGGCGTGGTAAAAGTGGGGACTACCGGCGCGGCGGGCGCCGAATGGCTCGGCCGGTCCTGAGCAAAGCTGGAAGCAGCCGTCGGCTCAGGTGCGCTAGCGGCCGGCTCGGGCGTGGTTTCGGCGGGGCGGCTATTGGTCGAGATGGTGTGCGCCTCGCGGGCAAAACCGGTGGCAATAACCGTGACCCGGATGCTCTGGCCCAGCGTGTCGTCGGTGCCGTGACCGAAAATCATCTCGGCATCCTCGCCGGCCTTGTCCTGGATGTACTCGGTAATTTCCGACAGCTCATCCATTTCCAGCTCGGCCTGGTCGCCCGACATAATGCTGAGCAAAATGCGCTGGGCGCCTTTAATGTCGGTGTTGTTGAGCAGCGGCGAGTTGAGGGCCTCCTCGGCGGCGCGGCGGGCGCGGTTCTCGCCCTCCGTGATGGACGAACCCATCACGGCGGCGCCCGAGTCCTTCATCACCGTTTTCACGTCTTCAAAGTCCACGTTCACGTCGCTGGTTACCGTAATGATTTCGGCAATCGACTTGGCGGCCGTCGTCAACACGGTGTCGGCTTTGGCGAAAGCCTGGCCCATGGTGAGGTTGCCGTAGAGTTGGCGCAGCTTGTCGTTGAGAATCACGAGCACCGTATCGCAGTGCTCGCTCAGCTCCTTGATACCCTGCTCGGCCTGGTCGCGCTTCTTCTTGCCCTCAAAAAGGAAAGGCGCCGTCACGATACCCACCGTCAGAATATTCAGTTCCTGGGCCACCTGCGCAATAACCGGCGCCGCGCCCGTGCCCGTGCCGCCGCCCATGCCGGCCGTAATAAACAGCATTTTGGTGCCGTTGCTCAGCAGCTCGCGGATTTGCTCGCGACTTTCCAGGGCCGCCTGGCGGCCGCGCTCGGGCTTAGCACCCGCCCCTAGCCCCTCGGTCAGGTCAACCCCAATCTGAAGCTTGTTGGGCACCGTGGAGCTCTCCAGCGCCTGCCGGTCGGTGTTGCAGATAATAAACTCCACATCCTTGATGCCCTGCTTGTGCATGTGCTTCACGGCGTTGGAGCCCCCGCCCCCTACCCCAATCACCTTAATGATGGAGCGGCTCTGGGCAGGAATGTCGAAGGTAAAATTCATAATAGTAACCTGTCATGCTGAGCGCAGCGAAGCATCTTATCACGTCCGCGCCGCCTGAGTTAGTAATTCTGACGAGAGGGCGTGATAGGATGCTTCCTTCGTCAGCATGACAACTTAATTAATACTGTTTATCGTCAAAATCATCAATCAGAATTCCCTTCAGCTTGCGGGTGATGTCACCCAAAAACTTCAGGCCCTTCTGCTCTTTTGGGGGCTTGGGCGTCTCAGGGGTGCTAGCGGCCGGCGCCACCGGGGCGGCGGGAGCCGCCGCCGGAGCAGGCACAAAGCTGGGCACTACCGGCGCCGGGGCGTGCGCGGCGGGCTGGTAGCTGTAGGGAGCTGCGGCCATTTCCTCTTCCCCGTAGCCGGGGCGGGCCAGGCGCTCGTCCTGGGCCTGGTAGCCGGCCAGCACGAGGCCCACGCCGGTGGCGTGCATCGGTGACTTTACGGCTTCGATTTTGCCCTTGCCCAGGTGCTGGTTGGGGTAGCCGATGCGCGTGTCGAGGCCGGTGAGGTACTCGGTAAGCTGCTCCAGGTTCTGGAGCTGCGAGCCGCCGCCCGTCAGCACAATGCCGGCCGAAAGGTGGTCCTGCAAGCCCATGCGGTAGATTTCGGCATATACCAGCTCGATAATTTCCGACATGCGGGCTTCGATGATGTACGCCAAGTTTTTGAGCGACACCTCCTTGGGCGGGCGGTTGGGCAGGCCGGGAATGCTCACGATTTCGTAGTCGCTAGCCTCCTCGGCAATGGCTTTGCCAAACTTCACCTTCAGCTGCTCGGCCTGGTTAGGCGTCACGTTACAGCCCTGCTTGATGTCCTGGGTAATAATATTGCCCCCAAATGGCAGCACCGCCGCGTGGCGAATAATGCCATCCTTAAACACGGCCAGGTCGGTAGTGCCGCCGCCAATGTCAATCAGCGCCACGCCGGCTTCCTTCTCCTCGTCGCTCAGCACCGATACGCTCGACGCCAGCGGCTCCAGAATGAGGTCGGCAATGGCTAGCCCGGCCTTGGTTACGCACTTGTTAATATTATTGATAGCTGCGCTTTGCGCCGTGATAATGTGGAAGTTGCCTTCCAGGCGCACGCCGGCCATGCCAATGGGGTCCGTCACGCCACCTTCAAAGTCAACTTTGTAGTCCTGCGGCATCACGTGGATAATCTGCGAGCCGGGCGGGGTTACTAAGCGGTACATGTCGGCCGTGAGGCGGTTCACGTCGTCCTGGGTAATCTCGTTGTCGCCGCTAGGCCGCGTGATGGAGCCGTTGTGCTGCAAGGACTTAATGTGTTGCCCGGCAATGCCCACGTTTACCACGCCAATATCGATGCCCGATTGCTCTTCAGCCTGCCGGATGGCCCGCTTGATGGCGTCCACGGTTTTGTCGATATTGAGCACGACGCCGCGCTGCACGCCTTCCGACACGGCTTTGCCCATGCCCAGAATTTCGAGCTTGCCATACTCGTTTTTACGGCCCACCAAGGCGCAGATTTTCGTGGTGCCAATGTCGAGACCGACGACGATTTTATCTTGTTGCATAAGAGCGGAGTGGGCAGTGAAAGAGCAGTAGCTAAACTAATTAGCAAAAGGTGTGAAAATCAGATTTTTGATTGCCAAGCAGTTACTACTCGCAAATTATTTGGTTTTGGTATTCTACGTTGACGCGATGGTACGTATCCCAGCCAAGCACCGAAGGAATTTGTCGGTAAAATACCATCAATTTCGCGAATTTTTCTGAAATATTCTCCGGTGTGCCAAACTCGATACGTTGGTCGCCCACTTGCTGAGTAAAGCTGAGCTTGCCACCGGGCTCCACAAAAACCTCGGCTACCTGCGCCTTCCAAAAGGGGTGCTCATCGACGTAGCGCAGAAAGTCAAGGTAGCCGCGACTGGTGCTATCCTGAAAAAAAGTGGTGGGCAGCGTGCCGCCACCGGCCCGGCTCACCGTGGCTACCCTGGCCGTGTAGAGCGGCGAGAGGGGCAGGCGCTGGCCATTAGCATCAACGTAGCTGTCGAGGCGGTCGTCGGGGTGCACGAGGCGGGCAATGGGGCGGTTCTGATGCACATCGGCGTGCAGGTTGCCGGCCAGGTCGCGGTATACCTGCGCATCGCGCACAAAGGGATGCTTTTTAAGGCGGTTTTCCAGCTCGCGCAGGCGCGGCCCCTCGGGCACGGTGCCGATTACGGGCTCCTTGCCGCCGTTGGTAAGTAGCGCCGTGACGCCGCGCTCGCTAATAAAATAATTATCAAACTCGTTGGCCACGTTCACCACAATATTCTGCACCGGGCGATGCGCCTGCCGCAGGGCCGCAAACGTAGCCATCCCCCCTAGCCCAAGCAGGCAGGCAAGCGCGACCAGCAAATTGCGAACAGACTTATCCATTTTTTAAGCGACTCAATAATTTGGGGCAGAAAGTAATGTATAAAAGGCAATTACAGTCTTCATACTCCCTCATTTTCATTTCTTTACACCCTCATGTTCTAAAATCTTTCTCAACTGCGGCACCAGCGTATCAATATCACCGGCTCCTACGGTGGCTAAGATGTCAAATGTAGAATTATTTTTGGTATTTTCCAATACTTGCTCCTTGGTTTGCAAGGATTTAGCTGGCGACGTAATAGCATCGAGCAGCATCGCGGCCGCAACGCCGGGTAACGGTAGCTCGCGGGCCGGATAAATATCCAGCAGCACCACTTCATCGGCTAAGCTTAAACTGCGCGAAAAGCCCTCGGCAAAGTCACGAGTGCGGGAAAATAAATGGGGCTGAAAAATAACGCGCAACTTCTTGTCCGGATACAGCGCCCGCAGCGAGCGCAGGAAAGCCTCAATTTCGCGCGGGTGGTGAGCGTAATCGTCTACGTACACCTTAGCGGGGCCGGTTACGATAAATTCGAAGCGTCTTTTCACGCCCTGATAGGCCGCCACGGCCTCAGACAGTTGCGTTTCAGTCACGCCGAATAATTGCGCGGCGGCCGCGGCCGCCAGCATATTTTCGACGTTGTGAAAACCCGGCACCGCCAGTTTCAAGCCCGGCATCACCCCTAGCGGGCCGTGCAAATCGAAGTGAAACTGGTGGCCTTCGGCGGTAATATTCGCGGCAAATAAATCGGGACCCTGCGCGGCCGTGAGGCCATAGCGCAGCACCCGCGTGCCGGGCGGCACGGCGGCAGCCACGCGCGGGTCGGCAGTGTGGTTGAGCAGCAGCGTGCCGCCCGGCTTTATCTGGCTAACGAACTGACAGAAAGAGTCTACCAGCGCGCTTTGCTCGCCGTAGATGTCGAGGTGGTCGGCATCGGTGCTCGTGACGATGGCCACATCGGGGTACAGGGTCAGAAAGCTACGGTCGTACTCGTCGGCCTCCACCACCACGGGCGAGCCGGGGCTTTGGGGCAATAATAAATTCGACCCCAAATTTACGGAAATACCACCTAAAAAGGCACCGGCGTCGAGGCCGACGTGGTGTAGCAAATGAGCCACCATGCTGCTGGTAGTGGTTTTGCCGTGGGTGCCGGCTACCGCAATAGTGGGCCGTCCTTGCGTGAGCACGCCCAGTACCTGGCTGCGCTTGCGAATATCGTAACCCTGCTCGCGCAGCCACGCCCACTCCAGGCTGGTGGCCGGAATGGCGGGCGTGAGCACCACCAAAGTGAGGGCTTTATTTTCCCGAATTTCCAGCGGAATATTTTCGACGGCATCGGCATAATGCACAGCAATTCCCTCGGCCCGCAAGGCTAGTGTAAGGGGCGTTTCGGTTTTGTCGTAGCCACTGACCTGGTGACCATTAGCCTTAAACCAACGCGCCAGTGCCGACATGCCAATGCCACCGATACCGAGAAAAAATATGTAAGGAAATTGCTGCATCTTTTATTAGTAGAACATCGCGCTTGCTTGACGTTTCTTTTATTTTTTTATTAGCTTAAATAATTCGTTTACAATAGCTGTGGTGGCATCGGGGCGGGCCAGCTCGCGCACGCGCTCGCTGAGCTGCTGCTGGCGGTCGGGGGCGGCCAGCAGGCGCAGGGCTTCGTCGTAGAGGCGGGTGGGCGCGTGCTCGTCGGTAATAAGCACGGCGGCGCCTTTGCCCACCAGGGCCAGCGCATTTTTGGTTTGGTGGTCTTCGGCCACGTTGGGCGAAGGCACCAGGATGCTCGCCTTACCAGTAAGGCAAAGCTCTGATACTGAGAGGGCACCGGCACGGCTAATAACCACATCAGCCGCCGCGTAGGCCAAGTCCATACGCTGGATGAACTCCAGGGCTTGCAGGCGGTCGGCGGCGTAGGACTGGGCTTGCTGCCGGGCCTCGGGAAAATAAATTTTGCCGGTTTGCCAGAGCAGCTGCACGCCGGCCTCCCGCAGGCGCGGCAGCGCGACAGCGGTAGCCAGGTTGAGCGTGCGGGCGCCCAGGCTGCCGCCGATGACGAGCAGCGTTTTCTTGCTGGGGTCAAGGTTAAAAAATTGCAACGCTTCGGCGCGACTGCCGTGCGCAATTTCGGTACGCACGGGGTTGCCGGTGAGCACAATTTTATCGGTCGGAAAAAATTTCTCCATGCCGTCGTAGGCCACGCATATTTTACTTACGCGGCGGCCCAGCAATTTATTTACCAGGCCCGCGTAAGAATTCTGCTCCTGAATCAGGCTCGGAATGCCGCGCGAAGTAGCCGCTAGTAATACTGGTGCCGAGGCGTAGCCCCCCACGCCCACCACCGCGTTGGGCCGAAATTCCTGAATTAATTTTCCCGCCTTGCGCACCGAGCGAAATACCCGCACCGGAAATAAAATATTCTGCGGCGTGAGGCGGCGCTGCAAGCCGGTAATATCCAGCCCCACAATTTTATAGCCGGCCTCCGGCACGCGCGTCATTTCCATGCGGCCGTTGGCCCCGACGAATAAAATTTCGGCGTCGGGCTGGCGCCGCCGAATTTCATTCGCAATTGCCACCGCCGGGAAAATATGCCCGCCTGTGCCGCCGCCGGAAATAATGAATTTCATTTTTTAGTCGATTAAAATAGTTCGGCATTGCGCGCCTGCGCCGCAACGATAAGTAGCATTAAGCATACTGTACCCGCTTGCTTGTGATGCGCGCGGTGTCGGCGGGCTCACCGGTCATGGGGCGGGTTTCGCGCTCGCCCCGGCTCACGGCCAATACAATACCCACGCTTAAGCCAGTGAAAATGAGGGAGGTGCCACCCATGCTCAGCATCGGCAGCGGCAGGCCGGTAACCGGGCCTAGCCCCACGGCCACGCCCATATTTACCATTGCCTGCAACACCAAACTGAAACACAGCCCCGCCGAGAGCAGGCCGCCGAAAGCGCCCTGGCTATTCATCACGGTTTTTAATCCTCGATATAAAAAAGCCAGGTAGAGAAACAGCACCAATAGGCCGCCAATCATGCCGTATTCTTCGATAATAATGGCGTAGATAAAGTCGGAATACGGGTGCGGCATGATATTGCGCTCGGTGCTTTTGCCGGGGCCTTTGCCGGTAAGGCCGCCCGTGGCAATAGCAATGCGGGCGTGCTCCGACTGAAACGAGAGCTTTTTATTGGGGTCGGTGAAGGTGGACAAGCGCGATATTACCGTGCCCAGGCGCTGGCCAGCCGCTAGCCCGGCACCACCTAATACAGCCCCGATGGCTACCATCACCAGCATCTGCTTGATGGGCACGCGACCAATAAACATGAGCAGCAGGCAGGTGAGAAACAGTAGCAGTGCCGTGGAGGCGTTGGAGAGCACAATGAGTCCGCAAATAACTCCTACCCAGAGCATTACCGGAAACAGGGTACTCCAGAAATCGTGCAGGTGCTGCTGGCGGCGGCTCAGCATGCTAGCCAGGTGCGTAATGAGCGCCAACTTGGCCAGGTCGGAGGGCTGAAAGGTCTGATTGATAACCGGAATGGTGAGCCAGCGCGAGGCGCCGTTGAGCTCGCCGCCCATGAAATAGGTGAATAGCAGCAGCGGCACCGAGAGCAGCAGCGCGTAGAGCGACAGGCGCGAATAGTGCCGGTAGTCGATGCGGTGGGCTAGCCACATCAGGCCCAGACCAATAAATATTAAGCTGCTGTGCTTAAGCACGATAAGCTCGACCGAGCCGGTGCGGCCATGCAGCTCGTTGCGGTAAGCCAGCGTGCCGGTGGCCGAGTACACTACCGCAATGCTGATAAGCGAAAACAGGATGACGATGGCCCACAAAATCGGGTCGCCCTTGAGGTTGCGCTGGAGCCAAGTGAGGCGGTGGGTTTCCATAAATCGCAGAGTTGGAAGATTAAACTGATGGCGCAGATTCGGTCGGGGCTAGGGCCTGCACGGCGGCGGCAAATTGCCGGCCCCGGTCCTCATAGTTTTTAAATAAATCGAAGCTGGCGCAGCAGGGCGAAAGCAGCACCACGTCGCCGGGGCTAGCCAGGGCGGCGGCGCGCTGCACAGCGTCGGCCATACTTTGGGTTTCTGCCACGTGCGGCACCTTGCCATCAAACGCGGCGCGCAGCTTGGCATTATCCACGCCGAGGCAAATAAGGGCTTTTACTTTTTGCTCGGCCAGGGGCTGAATCGTGGTGTAATCGTTGCCCTTGTCGGTGCCGCCCGCAATCCAGACGATGGGCCGCTTGATGCCGTCGAGCGCATACCAAGCGGCTTCCACGTTGGTAGCCTTGCTGTCGTCAACAAATTGAACGTCATTCAATTCACGCACCAGCTGCAGGCGGTGGTCGGCGTTCTTGAACGTGCGCAGCGCGGCTTCAATCTGGGCGGGCGAGACCCCGGCCACGCGCGCGGCCAGGATGGCGGCGGCCATATTCTGGTGGTTGTGCTGGCCGATGAGCGGCGAGCTTTTGATACTCACTTTATCGGGGTGCCGGTCTTCGATGGGCAAGTGTAAGCGCAGCGTGCAATCATCTTCGTAGTAGGCCGCCAGGTGGTAATCGGGCCGGTGGTGCAGGCTGAACGGCAGCGTGAACGCTGTCATAAACGCCGTTTTCAAAAAGCGCTCTATGTTCTCATCATCCGCGTTGTAGATGAGGTAGTCGTCGGTAACCAGGTTTTCGGCGATGCGCAGCTTGGCCTCGGCGTACTTTTCGAGCGAGTACTCGTAGCGGTCGAGGTGGTCGGGCGTAATGTTGAGCAGCAGCGCAATCCAAGGGTGAAAATCCTTGATATCGTCGAGTTGGAAGCTACTCAATTCCAGCACGTAATACTTGTGCTTGTCTTCGATTACCTGCTCGGCCAGCGAATAGCCGATGTTGCCGGCTAGCCCTACGGGCAGCCCGGCGCTTTTCAGCAGGTGGTAAGTGAGCAGCGTAGTAGTGGTTTTGCCGTTGGTGCCGGTGATGGCGATGAAGCGCGCCTTGGTGTAGCGGCTAGCAAACTCGATTTCGGAGTAAATCGGGATGTTCTTCTCGCGCAGTGCCTTAACAACGGGCGCTTTCTCCGGAATGCCGGGACTTTTGATAACCTCGCTAGCCTGCAAAATACGGTCGAGCGAGTGCTGATTTTCCTCAAACTCGATGCCGGCTTGCGTCAGCTTATCCTTGTATTGGGGCTGAATGGCGCTCCGGTCCGACACGAACACGCCGAAGCCCTTGGCCTGGGCTAGCAGGGCGGCGCCCACGCCACTTTCGGCGGCCCCCAGAATGACGATATGTTGAGCGTGCTCGGTCATTTTTTAACGCAATTTCAAAGTAACCAACGTAATGACGGCCAGCATAATACCCACAATCCAGAAGCGCGACACGATTTTGGATTCGTGGTAGCCGAGCTTCTGGTAGTGGTGGTGCAGCGGCGACATGCGCAGCAGGCGGCGGCCCTCGCCGTACTTGCGCCTGGTGTATTTAAACCAGCTCACCTGCACGATAACCGACAGGTTTTCAATCAGAAACACCCCGCACAGCACCGGAATCAGCAACTCCTTGCGCACAATGAGGGCTAGCACCGCGATGATGCCGCCCAGCGCCAGTGAGCCGGTATCGCCCATGAAAACCTGCGCCGGGTAGGAGTTATACCAGAGAAAGCCGATGCAGGCGCCCACGAAAGCCGTACAGAAAATAACTAATTCTCCAGAATCAGGAATGAACATAACATCCAGGTAATCAGCCAACAAGGCATTACCACTCACAAAGGCAAAAATGGCCAGCGTGAGGCCGATAATGGCCGAGGTACCGGCGGCCAGCCCATCGAGGCCATCGGTAATATTGGCCCCATTACTCACGGCCGTGATAATGACGATAACCAGCGGGATGTAGAGCAGGCCGTAGAAGTCCTTGAACACGAGCTGCGCATTCGAGAAGAAGTCACCGTAGTTCAGCTCGTTGTTTTTCATAAATGGCACGGTGGTCAGGGTCAGGTGCACGTCTTTCCAGATTTTGGTGGCATCGATGGCCGAGTACTGGCCGTTGGGCAGCAGGTATTCGCGCACCGTCACCTCGTTGCTGTAGTAGAGCACCCAACCCACCGTCAGGCCCAAACCAATCTGGCCCAGCACCTTAAAGCGGCCACTCAGTCCTTCTTTGTTTTTGCGAAAGACCTTGATGTAGTCGTCGAGAAAACCGATGAGCCCCAGCCACACGGTGCTGAGCAGCATGAGAATGATGTAGATATTGCGCAGCCGGGCGAATAGTAATACCGGCACCAGAATAGCCAGCAGAATAATGAGGCCACCCATCGTGGGCGTCCCTTTTTTCTCGTTCTGGCCTTGCAGGCCCAGGTCGCGGATAGTTTCCCCGACCTGCTTCTTTTGCAGCACACGAATGAGGCGCGCACCAAAAAACTGCGCAATAAGCAGCGACACAATAACCGAGAGCGCGGCGCGAAAAGTAGTGTACTGAAACACGCCCGCGCCGGGGAGGTGAAGGTGTTCGTGCAGGTAGCGAAAGAGATAGTAGAGCATACGGTAAACCTCACCCCTAGCCCCTTCTTCAAAAGAGAGGGGGGACTAGTTTCTAGTTTTTAGGCCAGCTAGGTTGTGAAAGATGAAGTTGTGAAAGACAAAAATTAAGGCTAAAGGCTAGGCCCTCCCCTCTTTTGGAGCGGGGCTAGCCCCGGAGGGGTTCCGTGAGGTGCCGCTAGCAACGCGGCGCGCAGCTCTTCGCGGTCGTTGAAGTGGGTTTTGACGCCTTTTATTTCCTGGTAGGTTTCGTGGCCTTTGCCGGCCACCAGCACGAGGTCGCCGGGGCGGGCCAGGGCCACGGCGGCCCGGATGGCGGCCCGGCGGTCGGCGATGGTTTGGGTGTGGGCATCGACGGGCGGCGTGAGGCCGGCCTGCATCTGCTGGAGGATGGCTAGCGGGTCTTCGTCGCGCGGGTTGTCAGAAGTCAGGATGACTTCATCGGAGAGCTGGGCGGCCAGCCGCGCCATGATGGGGCGCTTGGCAGCGTCGCGGTTGCCACCGCAGCCCACCACCGTGATGATGCGCTGCTCGGGGCGGCGCGTCTGGTGCAGGGTTTGGAGCACGTTTTCGAGGGCGTCGGGCGTATGAGCGTAGTCCACCAGCCCCGAAACTGGCTGGCCGGGCACTGTCACTGGCTCGAAGCGGCCGGGCGCGGTAGTCAGGCCCGAGAGGATGGTGAGCACCTCGGTCGGGTCTTCGCCCAGCAGCACGGCGGCGCCGTACACGGCCAGCAGGTTGTAGGCATTGAACACGCCAATGAGGCGGAAATGCACCTCGCGGCCATCCAGTTCGAGCAGCAGGCCGTGCATCTCATTGGCTACCAGCCGGGCGCGGAAGTCGGCGGCCGAGCGCAGCGAGTAGGTAGCGCGGCGGGCTAGGGTATTTTGCAGCATCACCGGGCCGCGCTTGTCGTCGGCGTTAGTGAGGGCAAACGCGGTGCGGGGCAGCGCATCGAAAAAGCCTTTCTTAGCTTTCAGGTAATTATCGAAGGTGCCGTGGTAGTCGAGGTGGTCGTGGGTGAGATTGGTAAACATCCCGCCCGCAAAGCGCAGCCCCCCTACCCGGTGCTGGGCCACGGCGTGGCTGCTCACTTCCATGCAGGCGTGGGTGCAGCCGGCAGCCACCATCCGGGCCAGCAGCTCGTTGAGCCGGATGGCGTCGGGCGTGGTGTGGGTGCTCGGGATAACGGTTTCGTCAATCTGATTTTGCACCGTGCTCAGCAGGCCGGCGTGGTAGCCCAGCTCGCGCAACAGCTTGTGCAAGAGCGTAGCGCAGGTGGTTTTGCCGTTGGTGCCGGTCACGCCCACCAGCTTGAGCCGGCGCGAGGGGTGGCCGTAGAAGGCGCTGGCAATCGGCCCGAGCGCGGCGGCGCTGTCGGCCACCTGCACGTAGGTGGTGGCGGGGTTCAGCTCGGCCGGCAGCTCTTCGCAGATGATAACGGCCGCCCCCTGCCCGACCGCTTTGTCGATAAACTTATGCCCATCGGTGGCCGTGCCGCGCAGGGCGCAAAACAGCAGGCCCGGCCCAGCCTGGCGCGAATCGAGCGTGAGACCGGTTACGGGCGCGTCGGGGCGGCCGTGCTGGGCTAGCACGGGCGTGTCGGCGAGCAGGGAGAAAAGGGGCAGGTTCATCAGGCGCGCTTGGATGGTTTGGCAACGATTTTTCCCGCAGAGGGCGCTGAGGTTGGCGCTGAGGTGCGCTGAGTCGTTCGGCTGTCGGCCTTGTTGTCGGTGGCCGGTTTTTTGGGCTTGGCTGATTTTTCTTTGGCAGAAGGGCTAGCCGGCTTTTTAACTGCTTTGGCGGAAGCCTTGGCCAGCGCTGCTGGTGCGGGCTTGGCGGCTGGGGTAGCGGGCTTGGCGGTAGCAGCTTTGACTTTGGCAGTAGTCGGCTTTGCCACCGACTTGACGGGCGCGCTCGGCTTCGTCGCTTTCACGTGGCTAGGCATCTCGGCCGGGATGAGCAGTGTGTTTTCTGCCACCTCCGTGTGCACGGGTGCGGGCAGGGCTAGCGGCGCGGCCGTGGGCGCGGCGGTGGGCGCCAGCACCAGCCCTACCAAGAGGCCGCGCTTGGCAAAGTCGCCAGGCGCCACCGACTGCTCGCGCACCCGGCCCGAGCCGCTGGCTTGCACCTTCAGGCCCCGGTTTTCGAGCAAAAACAGCGCGTCGCGCAGCGTGAGGCCGCGCACGTCGGGCATGCGGCCGGGGTGGGCCACGCTGGCATCGGGACGCAGCGACACGGTGCGAGCTACGAAGGCCGTATCGGCGGCGGCGGTGGCGCGCACCCATTCCTCGCCGCCGGTGGCGTGCGTCTGGCCGGGCAGGCCGATGCGGTCGCACACCAGCGCGATTTCCTGCTGCAAGCCGGCGCGCACCAGCGGCACGGGCGTGCGGCGGGCGGGCACCCTGGCCAGCATGGGCCGCTGGCTAGCCTGGTCGCGGGCCATGCAGCGGTCGGCCACGTCGCGGAAAACCGGCGCGGCCACGTCGCCGCCGTAGATGCGGCCTTTGCTCGGCGAGTCAATCACCACGATGCAGCTGTACTTGGGCTTATCGGCCGGAAAAAATCCGCAGAAGCTGGTCGAGTACGTCTTGGTGTAGCGGCCGTTTTTGAACTTCCAGGCCGTGCCCGTCTTGCCCGCGATGCTGTAGTCCTTGGGCCGAATGGCTTTGGCCGTGCCTTCCAGCACCACGCCTTCGAGCATGGCGTGCAGCTTGCGCAGGGTGGCATCGGAGCAGATTTTGGGGTTCAGCACCTGCGTATCGAAGTGCTCTACCACCTGGTCGGCCTGCTTGATTTCCTTCACAATCATGGGCGCCACCTTCACGCCGCCGTTGGCCACGGCGTTGTAGAAAGCCAGCGTTTGCAAAGGCGCCAGCTTCAACTCGTAGCCGATGGCCATGGTCGAGAGCGAGGTGCGGCTCCAGCTGCGGTCTTTAGGGTCCTTCACGTAGGGCAGCGCCTCGCCGCTCATCTGAAAGCCCAGCGGCTTATCCAGCCCAAATTTCTTGAGGTAGTCGGTATACTGAGTGGGGTTGCCGGCAAAGTGCTCCTGCACCAGCCGCGCCACCCCGATGTTGCTCGACTTCTCAAACACCTGCTGCACCGTGATGCGGCCGTTGGCGTGCGAGTCGGTTTTCACGGCCCCACCGATGAACATCCGGCCGGGGCCGGTATCCACCTTGTCATCGAGCTGCAGGTTAGGGTCGGCTTCAAACACCGCCGTCATGGAGGCCAGCTTGAAAGTCGAGCCCGGCTCGGTACGGCCCTGGTCGGCAAAGGCGTAGTTATAATCCTCCTTATACGTGCCGTCCTCGGCCTTGCCCAGGTTGGCCACGGCCTTGATTTCGCCGGTTTTCACCTCCATCAAAATCACGCAGCCGTACTTGGCGTCGTTGGCCACGAGAGCTTTGTAAAGCGCATCCTCGGCCCCGTCTTGCAGGTTGATGTCGAGGGTGGTTTTCACGTCGTAGCCCGGCTGGGGCTTGATTTCGGTGCCGTCGTACACGGGCTTGAAGCCGCCCGGCACGCGCTCAAACAGCGCCTCGCCCGGCTTGCCCGCCAGCTTTTGCTGGAAGGTAACTTCCAGGCCCGCGCCGTTCTTATCCTCGTTCACGAAGCCTACCGTGCGCTGGGCTAGCCCCCCAAAAGGCCGGAAGCGCTTATCAACCTTCTCGAAAATGACGCCGCCCTTGCGCTTGGCCCGGAAGATGGGCCAAGTGGCTAACTCCTTCTTTTCCTGGAAGTTAATCTGCCGCGAATTCAGCCGGATGTAGCGCGCGCCGTCTTTGCGGGCGTCCTGAAGCTTGCGGCTGTACTCGCCCACGCTACGGTCCTGGAAGAAGTGCGCCAAGTGCCAGGCCAGCGAATCCACGTTAGCCTTGAATACCTGGTCGTCAACCACCGCCGGGTCCCAGGCCACCCGATAGAAGGGCAGCGAGGTAGCCATAATACTCTCATTATCAGAGTAAATATTGCCCCGCGTGGCCGGCACCGGCTGGTAGCTGATGCGGCGCTCCTGCTCCAGGGCTCGCCACTTGGCGCCTTCCTGATACTGGATGTGCGAGATTTTCCAGGCGACGGCGCCGGAAAACAGCGTCACCCCCAGAAACGCGAGCCGCACCCGCGTGACGATGGATTTCTTAACGCTGCCTTTCATGGGACGACTTTTTAGAAGCGGTAGCTTTGGCCTTCTGACCGCCTACGCCTTGAACTGGTTTGTACTTTTTTGTACTATTAGATTTACTTTCTGCCTTGCCAGCGCCAGATTTCCTGTTTGTAGTCAGTGACTTACCTACGCCAGCAGTAGCGCTAGCCGAATCTTCGGGCGACAAGCCAGGCGGTGGCGCGCCAAGCTCCAGCGCCTCATCATCAACGGGCAGGCCGAGCTGCTGGCGGCGGGCCCGGCCCTGAATAGAATCGGCTTTGGCCGAGGCGACCGAGTCGCGGGCGGCGCGGGCGGCCAGGGTGTCGGCCGTGAGCACGGGCATGGTTTCGAGCTGCGCCTCGTCGAGCCGACCGGCGGGCACCGCGATGCGGAAGGGGGGCGACGAGCTTTCAATCAGCCCAATGGCGGCCACCTTGCGGGCCACTTCGCTCTGCTTGCTCGCCTCCATGTAGTCCGATTTCAGCGTCGTGTAGTCGGCGCGCAAATCCTCCGTTTCTTGCTTGAGCCGCTGAATGTTACGGTTCATGCGGTTGCCGTAGTGGGTGTTGCCGATATAAAGCAGCACCAGCAGCATCCCAAAGAGCAGCTTGGGCAGGTAGCGCACCGGCAGCCCCTCCCGAAACAACCCATCGAGCCCGGTGAAGCGGTCGAGTAGCGAGAACAGACTCCACCCGGTGGCCGTCACGCCCTCGTGGCGGTCCCAGGCCGGCGCCGTAAAATCGGCGGTCGTGGGGGCCGGCTTGCGGGCTTTGGGAGGCGCAGCCGGCTTAGGTTCCGCAACTGGCGCGGGGGGGGAACGGGCGTAGCTACGGGCACCGCCGCTACGGGCGCCGGCTCGGCTACCGCCGCCAGGGCCTCGTTTACGGGCTCGGGTGCCCGCGGGGGGCGCACGGTGTTGGCGCGGGGCGGACCAGCCGCAACGGGACGTATCGTATTACCGGCCATAGCGTTATGCAGGATTATCGGTTCGGACGCCAATGCGCAGCTTGGCACTGCGGGCGCGGCTGTTTTCAGCTGTTTCCTCGGCCGAAGCCTCGGTGGGCTTGCGCGTGAGCGCTTCAAAAGGCAGGCTGACGCGGCCGTACAAGTCCTTCTCGGCCTGGCCAAAGAACTTGCCCTGACTCAGAAAATTCTTCACCAGCCGGTCTTCCAATGAGTGGTAGCTCATCACTACCAGCCGGCCGCCGGGGCGTAGCACCTGGGCCGTTTGCACCAGCATCTCCTGCAAGGCAGTCAGCTCATCGTTCACTTCAATACGCAGGGCCTGAAATACTTGCGCCAGGTATTTATTTTCCTTGCCGCGCGCCACTACCGGCTGAATAGCCTGCTTCAGCTCCTGAATAGTGCGCAGCGGGCGCTGGCGGCGGGCCTGCACCACGGTGGCCGCCAGGGTGCGCGCATTGGTGACCTCGCCGTACATGCCGAAGATGCGGTGCAGCGCGGCCTCGTCGTAGTCGTTGAGCACGTCGGCGGCGGTGGCCACGGTGCTATCGTGCGGGTCCATGCGCATATCGAGCGGGCCGTCGAAGCGGGTGCTGAAGCCCCGCGCGGCGGTGTCGAACTGGTGCGACGACACGCCCAAATCGGCCAGCAGGCCATCGGCGAGCAGCGCGTCGCGCCGGGCCAGCTCGGCCGTCAGGTGTCGGAAATTAGCCCGAATAAAAGTAAACTGCGGGCTAGCCAGCTCGCTGGCCTGGCGCTCGGCGGCCTCGTCCTGGTCGAAGCTGTACAGGTGGCCATCAGTCAACCGCTCCAGAATGCGGGCCGAGTGGCCGCCGCCGCCGAAGGTCACGTCGACGTAGCGGCCGCCGGGCACGAGGGCTAGCCCGGCCAAGCACTCAGCCAGCATCACCGGGCGGTGGTAGGCAATATCGTTGGGGCGGGTGCTCATGCGGCCAGGGGCGTTTCGGGGGTGGCCGATAAGAACTTCTGGGCCAGCTTCGAGAAGGTGGGCTGGTCCTTGATGAGGTATTCGTCGTAGCGGGTGGGGTCCCACACCTCGCAGCGGTTGCCGAGGCCCACGATGACGGCCTCCTTTTCGAGGCCAGCGTAGCGGCGCATGGAGCCCGGCAGGCCAAAGCGCCCGATACTGTCGAGCTCCACTTCGGTCATGCCCCGAAAAAAATTGCGCTGAAACTGCCGGTACTCTTCGTTGAATTCGTCCAGGGCCATCACTTTAGCGTGAATCAGCTCCCAGGCCGAGCGCGGGTAGAGCACCAGGCAGGGCTCGAAGCCGCGCACCAGCACCAGCTGGTTGGCGTAGGCATCGGGCAGGCTAGCCTTCACCTTGGCAGGCAGCACCAGCCGACCTTTAGGGTCGAGCTTGCAGTCATATTCGCCAGATAAAAGCTGATGCATGAGGGAAAGAAACCTGCCCGGCAGCAGCGCAGGCTAGGATAACAAAAGTACGAGTGGTTTCAAAAAACTCACCACTTTCTACCACTTTCTACCACAAGCCGAAAAATGCCTTTGCGAGCCAGAATCAAGGATTTATCATTTTATGCAGCGTTGTTGCATAGGTGAATTAGTCTTTTAGAGCGGGGTTTGGGTTAGAAATCGGTGCCTACAACCAGGACGATAATTTTTTATTTTTTGCGAAACATTGTTGCATATAACCCTGCTTCAGGTAGCCTCCGACTGCTGCGGCAGGCTAGCACCGCCGTTTTCGCCGAGCGGCTAATTCGTAGAGGCGGAGTATTTGGCAGGGCCGGTTGCCGCGCAAACGCCCGGCGCGAACAAGGTCTGTCATTTTTCTGTTAATTTTCGGCGTAATCCCATCAGCTCTCTGTTTTGCCCGCCTCACCCGCCTTTTCGGAACCGGACTGCTTGCGCCGCCTGAAGCAGGATGACGAACGGGCATTTGATGCGCTGTTTCGGCACTACAGCGCGCTGGTGTACCGCTTCGCGTATAGCTACCTGAAGTCGCGCCCAGCGGCCGAGGAGATTGTGCAGGAGTGCTTCATTAAAATCTGGGAAAAGCGCGAGCAGCTGCGCGACGACGTGCCGCTAAAAGGCTATCTCTTTACCACGGCGCACCACGCGGTGCTCAACGAGCTGCGGCGCGACCAGCACCACCTGCGCCTACATGGGCAGGTGGCGGCCGCCGGCCCCGCCAGCGTGGCTAATGAGGCCGAATACCAGGAAATGGAAGCGCTGTACCTGGCTGCCCTCGACCGACTGCCGCCCAAGCAGCGCGAGGTATTTGTGCTAAGCCGGCAGCAGGGCCTCTCTTACCCCGAAATTGCCGAGCGCCAAGGCGTGTCGGTAAAAACAGTAGAGGCGCATATTATGCAGGCGCTTAAGACCTTGCGAAAATATTTCAACCTGCACGGTGGCGGTGTGCTTGGTCTACTACTGCTCCTGGCGCTGCGTAAGCATTGATTTCTTAGCGCACTTTTGGCTACGCTCTCGCCGGGTTTATCCGCCTGTTTTGACCCGCTCACCAATTACCCACCCGGCGCTTGTCAGCCCTTTTACAGCCACCGCGCCAAGCGTATTGCCCATCTATGGGCACGCCTGGTGTCCGGAAAGCCGCCCGGCCCGGCTCATCCCAAAGCTGCCGCTGGCTAGCCCACCTTATTCGGCAGGGGGCTAGCCAGCGGCAGTTTAGTTTCTTAACAGGATGCTACTTTACCCGCACCGGCTGAATGCCGGCGTGGGTCGGCTTCACGGGCTGGATTCTGCCGTCGGGATTAAACGCCAGCTTATCGATGCACACCTCGCGGTGAAAGCCCGCGTCGCCGCCCATCTTGATGCCCTGAGGGTAGGTAAAGCGGTGATACACAATATACCACTCGTCGCGGCCCGGCACCTGAATGACCGAGTTGTGGCCCGTGCCGTAGATGCCCGCCGCAGGGTCTTTGGCGATAACCGAGTTGCTGGCCGGCACCGTAATGGGGCCCAGCGGCGCGTTGGTGGTGCCGTAGCGCACTTGGTAATTGGGGCTGCGCGTGTCGTCCTCGCTCCACATGAAGTAGTAGGTGCCGTTGCGGAAAAACACGTAGGCGCCCTCGCGAAACGTCTGGTCGGGCGTCAGCACCCGCGTGGTGCCGGGCTTGAGGCTCGTGAGGTCGTCATTAAGCTCGGCGCCCGCCAGATAGCCGTTGCCCCAGTAGAGGTAAAGCTTGCCGGTTTTGGGGTCGCGGAAGGCGGCCGGGTCAATCTGCTGGCCGCCCTTCACGCCCTCGGGCAGCTTGTCGAGCAGGGGCTGGCCCGAGTCTTTGAACGGCCCGGTGGGGCTGTCCGACAAGGCCACGCCAATCTTGGCGCCCGCGCAGAAATAGTAGGCGTAGCGGTAGCCCGTGGCCATTTTTTGCTCGATGATGGTGGGCGCCCAGGCGCTTTTCTTGGCCCAGCTCACGTCTTTGGGCAAGTCCAGAATCACGCCCTCGTCCTGCCAGCTCACCAAATCGGGCGACGAAAAGGCCTTGAAATACGTGCCCGACCAGCTCGTGAAGCCGTCGCTCGTGGGATAGAGGTAAAACTTGCCCGTCTTCTGCGAATACAGAATGTCCGGGTCGGCGTAGTAGCCGGGCAGCGCGGGGTTGTGGGTTTCGGTCACGCTTACTTTGTAAGTACGCTTGGCCGCGCCCTGGCCCACGGTGTAGGTGACGGGGCCGGCCGCGAAGTTTTGCGGGCCGCTGGGCGTCACGAGCAGCGCCGGATTGCTGAGTTGAAGGTCAAACGCCTGCACGTTGGCACCCGGCAGCGCCAGGAAGGCCACCTTACCGGCGGCGCTGTCCACCACCGTATTCAGCTTGCGCAGGGCCGGGTTGGCGGCCGTCAGCAGCACATCGGCGGTCGTCATCCAGCGCTGGGCCAGCCGGCTGGCCTCGGCCGCCGTGATGGGCAGCACGGTGCCGTGGCGCGGGTGAAAATTCATGCTCACCTCGCCATCCACCACCGCAAAATGCTCGAGGTCGTGGGTGCGGGTAAACTGGTACTTGCCGCTGGTGTACATGTCGTACATCAGAATGTAATCGTCTGAATTATTGAGCTTAAACGTGCCCGCGCCCTCCACCGGGCTGGTGGTTTGCTGCACGTAGGGCGCGCGCAGCACGTAGCCGCCGGTAAGCTGGTCCGACACCGCGACTTTGATGCCGTTGCCCTGGCCTTCGGTCTTGAAAAACAGGTAGTACTTGCCGCCCTTGGCCACGATGTCGCCGTCGATGCACGAGCCGTTGGTGGGCGAAAAAAACAGCTGCTTGGGTTCGCCTTCCAGGTCAGTAAAGTCCTTGTTGGCGTAGGCGTAGTAGATTTTGTCGGGCTGCTTGTCGTACTGCAACGAGAAGTACACTAGGTATTTGCCGGCCTTGGCGTCGTAGATGGTTTGCGGCGCCCACACCCGCTTCAGCATCTCCTGCCCCGCATAGCGCGTGGGGAAATGGATGGCGCTGTGCGTCCAGTTTATCAAATCCGTGGATTTGAGCAGCACCAGCCCCCGATTCGAGTCCCAGCCCTTGGCCGACACCATGTCGGTGGCAGCCATGTAAAACGTTTTGCCATCGGCTCCGCGCAAAATGTGCGGGTCGCGCACGCCCCCGGTCTGGCTGATGGCGGCCGAGCTGATAACCGGCCGGTTGCCGTTGAGGGCCGTGTAGTGGTAGCCATCGGGACTGAGGGCGAAGCGGATAGCCTCCTCGGCTTTGTCGTTGCCGGTGAAGTACACAAACAGGTAGGCGCTAGGCTTGGCCGGCGGGGCAGCGGCGGCCGGCGCGGCTAGCCCCAGCAGAAGCAAACAGGCCTGGCCGCTGCGCTGCAAGGCCGTGAAAAAAGAACACAATCGATTGTGAATCATAAATAAGTGTGAGGGTAAGGCCCCCGCCTGCCACAAACTGCTGCTGAGCAGCTTCCGGCAGGCGGGCCAGTTAGCCGGGTAAGTTAACGCAAGCAGCCAGCAGCTACCGCGCTTTAGCCCTGCCGCTAGGCCGGCATAATCCTGAGGGCGTAGGCAATGGCGTTAGGCTTTTGGGCGGGCAGCACCACGGCTAGCCCGTCCTGGGTGTGCTCAAACTGGAGCTTGCCCGGCGCCCCCAGCAGCTCCACTTGCCTGACCTTGCCGGCAAAGTGGGGTCCGCCCACGGCCAGCGCCTTGAGCAGCAGGCGGCCACTGGCGGGCCAGCCCAGAGCGGTGGCGTAGAGGGTTTTCTTCTTCGTCACGTAGCGAATATCCTCGGCCCCAAACGGCTTGCCCTTGCCTTCGTTGAAGCCCTGCGCGCTGAGGGCGGCAGCGGCTTGCTGGGCCGGGCCTTCGCCAAAAATCTTCCAGGGCCGGGTGCCGTAGATACTCTCGCCATTCACCTGCATCCAGGCGGCGATGCCCTCCACGATGGCGCGCTCCTGGTCGTCGATAGTACCGTTGCCGCGCACGGGCACGCTCACCAGCAGGTTGCCGTTTTTGCTCACCACGTCCACGAGGGTGTGGATGACCGTCTGGGCGCTTTTGTAGCCGCGATTAGCATAGATGCGACGGTCGTAGTGCCACTGGCCCAGGCAGGTATCGGTTTGCCAGGGCAGGGGCTCAATCTCGTTGCTTTGGCCGCGCTCGATGTCCCACACCAGGCACTTGCGCTGGTCGGGCGTCAAGATTTTACCGGTAATCACGGCCTCGTTGCGGCCGCCGTGGCGCTGGGTGCTGGCGTTGTACATGTGCGCCGCAATGCGCAAACCCGCGTCGCTCACCGGCCACAGCGGCAGGGCCGTATCGTCGAAGTACACCAGGTCGGGCTCGTACTTGTCCAGCAGTTCAATAGTGCGGTTGTAAAACTTTTCGCAGTACTCCCGGCTGGGCGGCGTCACGCCGTTGCCCCAGTCCCACTGCCGGTGTATCATGCCATTATCCAGGCTGTTCTGGCTCAGCGGGTGGTTTTGGGCGTAGAGCGCCTGCGGGTCGTAGCCCTGCCACCATTTGCCCTGGCCGGCTTCGGCGGTCACGTTGCCGTCGTAGGGCACGCCGGCCAGCGGGCCGTTTTTGTCGGCGCGCTGGGCTACCTCCAGCCAGCTCCAGGTGTGGGCGGCGTGCACACTCACCCCAAAGCGCAGGCCCTGCTTTTTGGCCGCCTTGGCCCAGCCGCCCACCAGGTCTTTCTTGGGGCCCAGCCGGGTCGAGTTCCAGGGCTGATGCGTGCTGTTGTAGAGGTCGAAGTTGTCGTGGTGGTTGGCCAGGCACACGAAATACCTGGCACCGGCTTTCTTGTACAAAGCCAGCAGCTCATCGGGGTTCCACTCCTCGGCCTTCCACTCGTTTAGCACGTCCTTGAAGCCAAACTTGGACGGGTGGCCGTATTTCTCGCAGTGAAACTTATACTGGTCGCTGCCCTCCTGGTACATGCCGCGGGCGTACCAGTCGCCGCGCTCGGGCTGGCACTGCGGCCCCCAGTGTGCCCACAGGCCAAACTTGGCATCGCGAAACCACTCGGGCGTCTGGTACCGGGCCAGCGAATTCCAGGTGGGCTGAAAGGGGCCGGCGGCCGCAGGGGCCAGCGGGCTCCAGTTGAGGCCGGCCACCACGCTGGGCAGCCAGGCGGCCGGCGTAGCCAGGGCCAGGTTTTTTAGGAGGGCTCTTCTATTCATAAGTCAAAGGAGAGGGGGGCAAAACAAAATTGGGGCGTGACGACGTGAATCTACTTGGGGAAGCGATTGATGCGCTGGCTGAAAGTCGTTCAATGCCCTTACAACAATACTGAACCAGCTGGCTTTGCGCGCCGTTTGCTGGGGGCTGGCCGTGGCCTCCTGGCGCTGGCCCAGCCGCTAATTACCCTCGAAGAAACGGGCCGCCGCGGGACGGATGAGGGTGAGCCACCCATCGCGCAGGCAGTAGCCTTGTTCTCAATCAGAGGAAACCCGGAAAATCGCCGGTCCTGCTGAGCTTGTCGAAGCAGGACGTTTTTTGACGGGAAGTTTACTTCCGGAACAAGGCTAGTATATTGCGGCGGGCTGTTTGTGCAGGGTCCGCAAGGGCAGAGGGCCTAAACCTAGCATGTTCACACCAAACATAGCCTTTGCATTCTTCCATTGCGTGCGCCGCGGGTTGAATTAGGCTATGCTTTGGCAGCGGCCTACGGCAGCCCCGTCTAAATATGCTGCCCCACTCCCGCTACCACTAAGGTGCGGGGTGGCCGGCGGCATCCGTAGCCAGGCAGCCGGCATAATTTCTCTTTCCGACGTTAGGTTTATGCTTCGTTCTTCCTTGCTGAGCCTGGCCTTGGCCGGGCTGGTGGCCGCCACTGGCTTTGCCACCGTGGCCCGGCGGCCGGCGTTTGGCACTGGCTCACGGGCTAGCCAGCCCCTCGCCCCGGTGCCCGCCGACACGCTGCCTAACGACCTCAAAATTGTATTCTTCGGCTCTTCGGTGCCATTTGGGCAGGGCGCCACCAACAAGTATGGCTACCCGGCGCGCTACGCGGCACTGCTGGCTCAGCGCGCGGCCCGCGGCCAGGGCGCCGCCTGGACGGTAGCCAACATCTCGGTGCCGGGCGACAATACGGTCAAAGTAGCCGCCCGCTGGCCGCGCGACCTGCGGCCCCAGCACGGCCGCTACGTGGTGCTGGCGCTCTCGCTGGGCAATGAGGGCATTCACGGCGGCGGCCAGCGGGTGTTCGAGCAATTCAACACCAACCTGGCGCAGCTGGTGCAGCGGGCGCGCGCCGAGGGCCTGGTGCCGGTAGTGGCCAACTGCTACACCCGCAACGACTACACGCCCGAAGACTACGCCTTCATCCGGCAAATGAACCTGCTGCTGCACGCCTGGGCCGTGCCTAGCCTCAACCTGCTCGGGGCCGTGGACGATGGCGCCGGCCACTGGGCGCCCGGCTACTGGGACGACGCCCTGCACCCCAACGACCGTGGCCACGCCGAGCTGGCCCACGCCCTGGTGCCCTCGCTGTTTGATGCGCTGCGGGCGGGCAAACCCATTCCGCATAAAACAGCGACTTCCTACGTGCGGCTCGGCCCCGGCCCGCGCGGGGCGACCGGCCTGGCGCTGCGGCCCGAGGCGCTATTGCACCCGTTTACCCAGGTTGTGAGCTTTCGCACGGCGGGCACGGGGCAGCTGGTGGCGCTGCAAGACAGCACGGCCACGGGCAGCCTCGCCATCGGGGCTAGCGGCGGCCTCACCTACACCTCGGCCCAGGGCGGCCACCTGGCTAGCCTACGGCGGGTAAATGACAACCGCTGGCACCAGCTGGCCCTTACCCATTACTACGCCTGGGGCCAAACGGTGCTCTACCTCGACGGGGCCGAGGTGGGCCGCCTGCCCGAACGGCTGCTGACCCGGCAGCTCAGCCTGGGCGGCCGCCGGGCGCCGCGGGGCGGGCAGTACCGCAACTGGCTTTTTTACCGCGCCGGTATGAATGCCGATGAGCTGCGCGCCCTGGCCGCCGACTCGCTGCTCAAGTCGAGCCTCGAACTGTATGCCCCGCTCGACGGCCACCGCGCTCACGCTTCCGATTCGCTTGGCAACCTGGCCCAGAGCACCAACCGCCTGCTGCGCCTGGCTAGCCCGGCCCCACCGGTGGCACCCCACTCCAGCAAAAAAACAGGCAAAAAAGCACTGCGCTAATTTTTTTTAGGACCTGACTAGGGGGGAAGCCCTGGCCGCTGTGTAGTACTGCAAAACGATTGGGAGCTTCGGCGCCCAGCGCCGGCCTTGCGGCTGGCTTTATTGAGCAGTACTCGCGGCGCCCGCCTATGTCCCTAGCTATTACCCAAGAACTTGTTTCGGCCTATACTGCCGGCACTACCACGGCGGCCGAGGCTGAGGTGGTGCGCGCCTGGCTAGCCCAGCCGGCCAACCAGCTGCTGGCCCAGCACTGGATGCAGCTGCACTGGGAGGCCCTGGCGGCGGCCCCTACCTTAGCCACCTTCGACGACGAGCCCGACTACGAGGCGCTGCTGCGACGCACGCGGCTGCACCTCGTGCCCGCCGCGCCGCGCTACCAGGCGGCGCCTACCTGGCGGCGCTGGGCGGCCGCGGCCGGCCTGGCCGCTACGCTGGCTGGCGGCGGCTGGCTGTTTTACAGCGCGCACCGCGCCCCGGCCCCGCTGGCCGTGGCCACCGACTTTGGGCAGACCCGCGGCCTGACGCTGCCCGACGGCTCGCAGGTGACGCTCAATGGCCATTCGACGCTGCACTATGCCACCACCTGGCAGCCCGACCAGCCCCGCGAGGTGTGGCTCGATGGCGAAGGGTTTTTCTCGGTGCAGCATATGGCCAATAACCAGCGCTTTCTGGTGCACACCACGGCGGGGCTGCAAGTGGAAGTGCTGGGCACCAAGTTCGTAGTAGCCCGCCGCCGCGACCAGACGCGCGTGGTGCTGCTCCAGGGCAAGGTGCGCGTGGAGTTTGACGACCACCAGCAGCCCGATGTTATTCTGCATCCCGGTGAGCTCGTCGAAACCCACGACGACCAGCCGGCCCTGGTGACGCACAAGAAGGTGCACACCGCCCCCTACGCTGCCTGGAAAGATGCCCAGCTCGTGCTCGACGAAACCACCATTGCCGAGCTAGCCACCCGCCTGCACGACACTTACGGCCTCGACGTGGAAGTGACCACGCCCGGACTGAACCGCCGCCGCGTGACGGGCACCGTGCCCGTGAGCGACCTGCCTACCCTGCTCCAAGCCTTAGAAGAAACCTTCCACCTGCAAGCCAGCCGGCAGGGCAACCGCCTGACCCTGGCTGAACAACAATAATATTTTTCACTCTTTCCCCCACCCGTTTATGCGTTCACTCCTTACTCCCGTGGGTAAGCACTACCGCCGGCCGGCCTCGCTCGCGGCAGGCGTATTGCTTCTCCACGCCCTGGCCACCCCGGCCTCGGCCCAGCTGCTGGCAGCCAACCTGCCGGTGCAGAGTACGCCACCTACCCGGGCGGCGAACGCGGTTTCGCTCAAAACCCTGCTCAAGCAGTGGGAGAGCGAGTACCACGCCACTATTTTCTACGAAAGCAACCTCGTCGATAATAAGCGCGTGCTGGTGCCCACTGAGCTAGCTCCTTCGCTGGCCGAGCGCCTGGCTGCGGTGCTACCGCCCGCCAACCTCCAGTTTAAAGAGCTGCGGGATAACTACTTCGTGGTAACGAGCCGCCCCGCGCCGGCCACCGGCAGCGCGGCGGCCGTGGCCCCGCAAAACGTGCCCGTATCGGGCCGCGTCACCGATGCCAAGGGCGAGGGCCTGCCGGGCGTAACGGTGCTCGTGAAGGGCACTACCATCGGCACTTCGACCGGGGCCGATGGCAGCTTCTCGCTGAGCGCGCCCGAAAACAGCACCTTGGTATTCAGCTCTATCGGCTATAAAAACCAGGAAGTAGCGATAACCGGCGCCACCAGCAGCATTGCCATCCGGCTGAGCGACGACCAGCAGAGCCTCAACGAAGTAGTAGTAGTGGGCTACGGTACCCAGACCCGCCAGGACCTGTCGACCTCGGTAGCCTCGGTGGGCGCGGCGGCCCTGGCGCGGCAGCCCGTAGCCGGCTTCGACCAGGCCTTGCAGGGCCAGGCGCCGGGTGTGCAGGTGACTACGCCCTCGGGCTCGCCGGGTGCGGGGATTAATGTGCGGGTGCGCGGCTCAGCGACGCTTAGCCTTAACGCGTCGCCGCTGTACGTGATTGACGGGGTGCCCGTACTCCCTGACTACCAGCAGGAAATCACGAATAATAACCAGCGCCTCAACCCGCTTAATACCATCAACCCCGACGACATCGAAAGCATTGACGTGCTGAAGGATGGCGCGGCGGCGGCAATCTACGGTGTGCGCGCTGCCAACGGCGTGGTCGTCATCACGACCAAGCGCGGCAAGGTGGGCCAAGCCCAGGTGGGCCTCACGGCCTACTTCGGGCGGCAATACCTGCGCAAGAAGCTCGACGTGCTCAATGCCCAGCAATTTGCCTCGGAGTACAATCAGATTCAAACCAACGCGGGCCTGGCCCCGGCTTTTGCTGACCCCAACAATCCTCTTAACCCGGACCCCGCGGCCCCCGGCCCCTACAACACTGACTGGCAAGACGCAGTGTACCGCCCGGCCAACATTCAGAACTACCAGCTGAACGTGAGCGGCGGCACGGAGAAAACGCGCTACTACGTGAGCGGCGGCTACTTCAACCAGCAGGGTATTAGCCTCAATTCGGGCTTCGACCGCTACAATTTCAAAATCAACCTGACCCAGGAGCTGAGCCAGCGCTTCCGGGTGGGCACCAACCTCAACCTAAGCCGCTCGCACACCAACAGCTCGGTGCGCTCGGAGGCAGCCGGCGCCAACGGCGGCACGGTACTCGGGGCCCTGTCGCAGATTCCGACCATCCCGATTTACAAGCCTAGCGGCATCTACGGCACTAACCCCTTCAACCAGTCGGATAACCCGGTCGGCAACCTGCTCGAAACCAACAACCAGGCCGTAGTGTACCAGTCGGTGGGCAACCTTTACGGCGAGTTCGACATCCTGAAGAACCTGCGCGTGCGCTCCAACCTGGGTATTGACTTCCGCAGCCAGGACGAAACCTACTTCCAGAGCACCAACTACCCGGGCACCAGCAACTCAGACCCCAGCACTAAGGGTGTGGCGCGAGCGGCGGCCAACACCCAGGTTATCTGGCTGAACGAGAACACGATTACCTGGAACCCGACTTTCGGCGATAAGCACCACCTGACGCTGCTAGCGGGCGAGTCGATGCAGGAATCGTTCCGCAATACGCTGGGGGCCACGACGCAGGGCTTCAACTCCAACGTTGTGCCCAACCTGAACGCCGGTTCGGCGGCGCAGGGCATTCCGTACAGCTACCGCGACTCGTGGTCGCTGCTAAGCTATTTTGCCCGCGCTAACTACGACTACGACGGCAAGTACCTGTTGCAAGCCAGCATCCGGGCCGACGGCACCAGCCGCTTCCCTACGAGTAACCGCTTCGGCTACTTCCCGGCCGTGAGCGCGGCCTGGCGCATTTCGAAAGAAAGCTTCTTCCCGCAAAACAATACCGTGAGCGACTTGAAGCTACGGGCTAGCTTCGGGGCCAACGGCAACCAGGAGATTTACACCTACCAGCGCTTTGCGCAGTACGGGGTAGGCTACAACTACCAGAGCACTGGTTCGGCCATTGTGGGCGGCACTACGCAAAGCACCATCGGCAACGATGCCTTGCACTGGGAAACCACCTACCAGTACAACGGGGGCCTCGACATCGGGATGTTTAATAACCGCCTGACCCTGAACGTGGACGTGTACAACAAGCGCACCCACGACTTGCTGCAGCTGCTCCCCATTGCAGTGAGCACGGGAGCCGAGAGCCTATCGGTGCAGCAAAACCTGGGGACTATTGAAAACAAGGGCCTGGAAATTGGCCTGACTACTACCAACGTGGAGGCCAGCAACGGCGGCTTCGGCTGGACGACCAGCCTGAACGTGAGCGGCAACCGCAACCGCATTCTGGACCTGGGCACGCAGGTGAGCGATGCCGGCGTGAGCTCGCCGCGCACCATTATTAGCGGCAACCAGATTTCGCAGGCCGGCCATCCGCTGGGTGCGTTCTACGGCTACATCTCGGAAGGCATTGTACAAAGCGATGCTGAAGGGGCGGGCCTAGCCACCCAGAACGGGGCCAGGCCCAAGGCGGGCGACATCAAGTTTAAAGACCTGAATGGCGATGGCGTTATCAATGGCTCGGACCAGACTATTATCGGCAACCCCAACCCGAAGGCCTTTGCGGGCGTGACCAACAACTTCGCCTACAAAGGCCTGGAGCTGAGCGTATTCTTCCAGGGCCAGTTTGGCAACGAGATTTACAACCAGACGCGCCAGATTCTGGAGTCGCAGTCGGACCCCAACAACCAGACTACGCGCGTGCTCAACCACTGGTCGCCCACCAACACCAACACCGACATTCCGCGGCCCGTGCGCTACGACCCGGCCGGCAACAACCGCTTCTCGAACCGCTGGCTGGAGGATGGCTCCTACGTGCGCCTCAAGAACGTGACGCTGGCCTACACCATCCCGGCGGTCCTTAGCCGGCACGCCGCCATTCAGAACCTACGCGTGTACGTGACGGGCCAGAACCTGATAACCTGGACCCACTACCTGGGCTACGACCCCGAGGTGAGCGCCAACCCCTTCTCGACCACTAACCCGGGCGTAGACTATGGGGTGTATCCGCAGTCGCGCACGTACACCGTGGGCCTCAACGCTACTTTTTAAGCACCTGCCAGCTCAGAATTCCCATGAAAAAATATCTTCTTCCGGCGCTCGGCGCGCTTTCGCTGCTGGCGAGCTGCACCTTCCTCGATAAGCAGCCGCTCGACACCATCACCTCTTCCAGCTTCTTCCAGAACGCCAACGATGCCGAGGCTAGCCTCACGGCCGCCTACGATGCCTTGCAGCAAGTGGGCACTTACGGCCAGGACCTCATCGTGATGGGTGAGATGCCCTCCGACAACTGCACCAGCACCAATGGCGACGTAAACGCCATGGACAAGATTATCTGGAACTCTACTACCAGCCAGGTATACAATGTGTACCGGAACAACTTCCAGGGGGTGAACCGGGCCAACATTGTTATTAAGTATGTACCCACGGTGGCCATGGACACGGCCCGCCGCAGCCAGATTGTGGGCGAGGCCAAGTTTCTGCGCGCACTCTACTACTTCAACCTGGCCCGCGCCTACGGCGGAGTGCCGCTGCGCCTGGCGCCCAGCGAAAGCGGCGCGGCCAGCGATGTAAACACCGCCCGCTCGACCCAGGACCAGGTGTATGACCAGGTGGTCACCGACTTGCAGCAGGCCATCGGGCAGATGGCTAACAAACAGGACAACCGCGCCACCAAGAACTCGGCCCGCGCCCTGCTGGCCCGCGTGCAGCTCACGCGCCGTAACTGGCCCGCCGCCCTGGCCGCCGCCAACTCGGTAACGGGTGCCGCGCTAGCCACCACGCCCAATAGCCTGTACCCGGCCGAGAATAGGGGCAGCGAGTCGCTGTTTGAGGTGCAGTTTGCGGGCAATGCCGACGGCGGCAACTTCCTGCCCGACCTGCTGCTGCCTTCGCCGCTAGCCACGTACTCGTTTCCTAAGTTCAACATCCCCACGGCCGAGCTGATTGCCTACGCCGACACCAGCACCGCCAATGGCGACAAGCGCTGGAGCTACAACGGCGCGGTAAACGCCAGCAATGGCAACCGCGTGGGCCGCAGCTACGTGAGCATGATTGTGGGCACGGGCAGCAACAACAACGACCAGGGCCCCTTCGTGTACAAGTGGCGCAGCATCGGCAACGGCTTCAACTCGACCGACAACACCTACGTGCTGCGCTACGCCGAAGTGCTGCTGACGGCCGCCGAGGCCAGCAACGAGCAAAACGGCCCCGCCACCGCCCTCGGGCCCCTCAACCAGGTGCGGCAGCGGGCTGGCCTAGCCGCCCTCACCGCCGCCTCGCCCCAGGCTGCCAGCAAGCAGGCGCTGCGCGCCGAAATTGACCGCCAGCGCCGCCTGGAGCTGGCCTTCGAGGGCGAGCGCTGGTGGGACCTGACGCGCTACGCCCGCCACACGCTGGCCGACCCCTCAGCTACGCACCCGGTCACAGCGCTGGACTTGATTGCCACGCAACACAGCACCGGTACTGCTCCCAATATCGTTCCCGGTCCCCGCGACCCGAACTACCTGCTCTTCCCCATCCCGCAGGCCGAGCTGAACACCAACCCGCTCATCGCTCAAAACCCTGGCTACTAGGGAAACTAGGAATTATGAATAAAGAAGTTTCCGGGTAATTCCTCAAGCCCAAAGCCATTTCGGGGCGGGGGTGGGAAAAGTGAAATAGTCATACTTTCCGCCTCGGAACGGCTCTTGGCCGGGTACTGGCGCTGCTTGTAGGCACGCCGGGCCCGGCTTTGGCGGTGCCGGGCAGGCCGTAGGCCATACGGTAGTGCCAGGACCTTACTACTCTACCTCATGAAACCCACCCGCATTGCTACGCAGTTCATCTTGGCTACCTGCTCGGCCTTTATGCTGCTGCCGGCCCACGCCCAGCGCCAGCCGGCGGCCGGCGGCATCACCGCCTGGGTCACCACGCCCGACCAGACGCAGCAGCTGCGCCGGCAGCCCGGCCAGCTAGCCTTTGGCAAAGCGGCGCCGGCCGGCGCCGTCATTGAGATTGACGACCGCCAGCGCTTCCAGACGATGGATGGCTTCGGCTACTGCCTCACCGGGGGCAGTGCCGAACTGCTGCACGCCATGAGCGCCCCGGCCAGGGCCAAGCTGCTGCGCGAGCTGTTTGGCACCGGGCCGGCTGACATCGGGGTAAGCTACCTGCGCCTCAGCATTGGGGCCTCGGACCTCGATGCGACGGTGTTCAGCTACGACGACCGGCCGGCGGGCCAGGTCGACCCCACGCTCGCCCACTTCAGCCTGGCGCCCGATGAAAAATACCTCATTCCGGTGCTCAAGGAAATCCTGGCTATTACTCCCGGCATCAAGCTGCTCGGCTCGCCCTGGAGCCCGCCGGCCTGGATGAAAACCAACGAGGCTACCAAGGGCGGCTCGCTTAAGCCCGAGTACTATGGCGCTTATGCCCAGTATTTTGTGAAATACATTCAGGGCATGAAAGCGGCCGGCATTACGATTGATGCCGTAACGGTGCAAAACGAGCCGCTGCACCCCGGCAACAACCCGAGCCTGCTGATGCTAGCCGAGCAGCAGGCCACGTTTATCGGCCAGCACCTGGGGCCGGCCTTTCAGAAAGCGGGGCTCAAAACCAAGATTATCTGCTACGACCACAATGCCGACAAGCCCGAGTATCCGCTCACGGTACTGGGCAACGCGGCGGCTAGCCCCTTCGTCGATGGCGCGGCCTTTCACCTCTACGCCGGGCCCATTGAGGCGCTGAGCAAGGTGCACGAGGCTTATCCGCAGAAGAACGTGTACTTTACCGAGCAGTGGACGGGCTCGAAGACGACCTTCGCCAGCAACCTGGACTGGCACGTGCAAAACCTGGAAATCGGGGCGCCCCGCAACTGGGCCAAGGCCGTGCTGGAGTGGAACCTGGCCGCCGACCCTAGCCAGAACCCGCACACGCCCGGCGGCTGCACCGAGTGCCTGGGCGCCCTCACGCTAGCCCCCGGCGACCAAGTGACGCGCAATGTGGCCTACTATACGGTGGCCCACGCCAGCAAGTGGGTGCGCCCCGGCGCGGTGCGCGTGGGCTCCACGAGCCAGGGCGTGCTGCCCAACGTGGCCTACCGCACCCCTAGCGGCGGCCACGTGCTGCTGGTGGTCAACGACCAGGCCACGCCCCAAACCTTTGGGCTGCGCTACCAGGGCCAGGCGGCCGTCGCCACGCTGCCGGCCGGGGCCGTGGCTACCTACGTGTGGTAGCTGAGTTTGCTTTTCCCTTTCACCATTTTTCCCACTTTTTCATTTTCCCACCAATGCAAAAAATCTTTACGCTCTCGACCCTAGTGGCCCTCACGGCCGCTTCGCTCAGCGCACAGGCGCAGTTTACGGTAGATGGTACGCTCTCGCCGGCGGAAATTGGTACCGGCACCGGCAAGTATCAGCTGGTAGGCACCTACACCGGCACTACCACCCACTCGGTAGCCGACCGCGGCCTGAAGGCACTGTACGTAGGTACTACGGCTACGACGCTCAATATCATGGTAGTTGCCTCGCCCGAAACTACTGGCTACAACGCGCTGGCGCTGTATCTGGACGTGCCCAATAAGACGGGCGTGGCCGCTGGCACCCGCCTGGGCGGCGGCGACGATGCCTCGTCGCAGCTGCGCAGCCGGCCTACCCTAGACATGCAGGTGGACTATGCCTTCCGGGTCACGACTTCGCCGCTCGCGAATACTGCCGACCAGAGCTACTACAGCAAGCTCGACTACACTGCGACGCCGAACGCTACGGGTCAATACCCGGATAAATACCTGGGGCCGACCAATAAAACGGGCACCCCCCTCGTCATCACCGACGCTACTACCAATTTTGTGGCTGCCCGCTTCGCTTTTCAGAGCAGCGCCTCGGGCAGCGTAGCGGCCAACACCACTACTGGCTGGGAGATGGAGCTGCCGCTAGCCTCCCTGGGTGGGGTGGCCACGGGTAGCAATATTAATATGATGGTGGCTTACCTTAATGACGGGGCCGATTTTAACTCCGACGTGCTGCCCCAGATTGCGGGCCTGACCACCGCCCTCGGCACTGACCCCAATTTCACCACTATTCCTGGCAACCAGTATTATACCTACCAAGTAGGCACGGGCGTGCTGGCTAGCCGCGCGGCCGCCAGCACGCTGCCCACCAGCCTCTACCCCAACCCGGTAGCCGCCAGCAGCCGACTAAGCTACACCCTGACCGGCGCGCAGCCGGTGACCGTAACGGCCTATAACAGCTTGGGGCAAGCTGCCCTCACCCTGCTCGACGCGGCCGCCCAGCCAGCCGGCGAGCACAGCCTGGCGCTGGCGCCCTTGCAGCAGCTGGCCGCGGGCGTGTACCTGCTGCAGGTGCGGGCCGGCAGCCAGCTCACCAGCCAGCGCGTGGTAGTGCAATAAAAGGTGGCTGGGCCGGCCGGAGTTTCATTTCTCTGGCCGGCCCGGCTTTCTTCTTGCAATACTACCGCCTAGCCAGCTTGCGCCCCGGGCGCACTTACGAGCCAGCATTTTCCTTTTCTACCTAACTATGTCTACCCTCCTTTCCTATCGCTGGCCCCGGCTCACGGGCCTGCTGGCGCTGCTCGTACTGCTGGCTACCGGTTGCAAAAAAGACGATGGCGGCGGCTCTTCGCCGGCGCCCACCCCGACGCCCACCCCCACCCCAACACCGACGCCCACCGCGGCTTCGCAGGTGGCCGTGTGGCTGACCATGCCCGACAAGTCGGCCCTGTTTTACCGCCAGAAGGTGAGCCTGCAATTTGGGGCCAACACCAACTCGGACCCTACCATCGTGGTCGATACCACCCAGACCTACCAGACGATGGATGGCTTCGGCTACTGCCTCACCGGGGGCAGCGCGCAGGTAATGAAACAGATGTCGGCATCGGCGCGCGCCGCGCTCATCAAGGAGCTGTTTGCTACCGACAGCACCTCGCTGGGCGTGAGCTACTTGCGCGTGAGCATCGGCGCTTCGGACCTCGATGCCTCGGTGTTTAGCTACGATGACGGGCCGGCCGACCCCACGCTGGCCAATTTCAGCCTGGCGCCCGACCAGACGGCGCTCATTCCGGTGCTCAAGGAAATTCTGGCCGTGAACCCGGCCATTAAAATCCTGGGCTCGCCCTGGAGCCCCCCTACCTGGATGAAAACAAACAACAACGCCGTGGGTGGCAGCCTGCTGCCGCAGTACTACGACGCTTATGCCCAGTATTTTGTGAAATACATTCAGGGTATGAAGGCGCAGGGCATTACGATTGATGCCGTGACGCTGCAAAACGAGCCGCTGAACCCCTACAATAACCCTAGCCTGTCGATGACGGCTACCGAGCAGGCCAACTTTATCAAGAACAACGTGGGGCCGGCCTTCAAGGCGGCGGGCATTGCCACCAAGATTATTGCCTACGACCACAACACCGACCGCACCGACTACCCGCTGGCCGTGCTGGCCGATGCCGGGGCCAACCCCTACGTCGATGGCTCGGCGTTTCACTTCTACAGCCCCAACGTGCCCATCACGGCCCTGAGCCAGGTGCACAACGCCTATCCCAATAAGAACGTGTACTTCACCGAGTTCTGGACCCAGGCGCCGAGTGCCAGCCACCAGGTTGATTTTGGGGGTGAGCTGGCCTACCACGTCGGCAACCTCGAAATCGGGGCCGTGCGCAACTGGTCGAAAAACGTGCTGGAGTGGAACCTGGCCAGCGACCAGAACTTTGGGCCCCACACGCCCGGCGGCTGCTCCGAATGCCTGGGCGCCGTCACCATCAGCGGCGATATCGTGAGCCGCAACCCAGCTTACTACAACATTGCCCACAGCAGCAAGTTTGTGCGCCCCGGCTCGGTGCGCGTGGCCACCAACGTGCCCGGCAACCTGCAAAACGTGGCCTACAAGACGCCCAACGGCAAGCGCTGCCTCGTAGTACTGAACACGGGCACCACGCTGCAAAGCTTTAATATTCAGTACAAAGGCAAGGTCGTGAGCACCTCGCTCTACGGCGGCGCGGTAGCTACCTATATTTGGTAGGCGCTTCGGTGCTGGCCCTTCCTTTTTCCCACCCGGTTTTCTTTTTGATGACTACTAAGCTTTTGCCGGCCGCGCTGCTGGCTTCGGCGCTCGGGCTAGCCCCGGCCGCTGCTCAAACTACCGCCTACTCGGCCGCCGGCAAAAAGGCGCAGGTATTTACTACGGCCCAGGGTACCACGCAGCGCATGGCCGCCGGCCCGGCGCTCAGCTTTCAGCCCGCCGGCCAGCCCGTCGAAACGCAGGTGTGCGTGTTTGTGGACCCTAGCCACTCGTTTCAGACGCTGGTGGGTATTGGCGGGGCACTCACCGACGCGGCGGCCGAAACCTTTGCCAAGCTGCCCAAGGCCCAGCAGCAGGAATTGCTGCAAGCGTATTACAACCCGACGACTGGTATCGGCTACTCGCTGGCGCGTACTAACATCGGCAGCTGCGACTTTTCGAGCGACAGCTACACCTACATCGCCGACAACGACGCCAGCCTTAAGTCGTTCAGCGTCAAGCACGACGAGCAGTATAAGATTCCGCTCATCAAGCAGGCCACGGCGGCGGCGGGCGGCAAGCTGCCGCTCTTTGTGAGCCCCTGGAGCCCGCCGGCGTTCATGAAAACCAACCACGACCTGCTGCACGGCGGCAAGCTGCTGCCGCAGTTTCGCCAGCCCTGGGCCGACTACTTCGTGAAGTTCATCCAGACCTACGAGAAAATGGGCCTGCCCATCTGGGGCCTCACCGTGCAAAACGAGGAAATGGCCACCCAGAAGTGGGAGTCGTGCCTGTACACGGCCGAGGAGGAACGTGATTTTATTAAGGAATACCTCGGCCCGACGCTGGCCAAAAACGGGCTGGGCAGCAAAAAGCTTATTGCCTGGGACCACAACCGCGACCTGGTATACCAGCGCGCCAGCACGGTGCTCGACGACCCTAGCGCGGCCAAGTACGTGTGGGGCATCGGCTATCACTGGTACGAAACCTGGACCGGCAGCGGCATGGAGTTCGACAATGTGCGCCGCGTGCACGAAACCTATCCCGCCACCAACCTCATGCTGACCGAGGCCTGCGTGGAGAGCTTTAAGTTTGACCAGATAAACGAGTGGCGCCTGGGCGAGCGCTACGGCCACTCGATGATAAACGACTTCAATGCCGGCACCGTGGGCTGGACCGACTGGAACATCCTGCTCGACGAAACCGGTGGCCCCAACCACGTGGGCAACTTCTGCTTCGCGCCCATTATTGCCGATACCAAGGCTGGTAAGCTACTCTATACCAACGCGTACTACTACATCGGGCACTTCTCGAAGTTTATCCGCCCCGGCGCCAAGCGCGTGGCTACCACCACTACCCGCGACTGGCTGCAAGCCACCGCCTTCCGCAACCCCGACGGCAAGGTGGCCGTGGTGGTGATGAACAGCGCCGACAAGCCCCAGGAATTTCTGCTCTGGATAAAGGGCCAGGCCGCCAGCACCACCGCCGCCCCGCACTCAATGGCGACGTATGTTATCAACTAGCTTTTTCGCACGGAGTTGGGCGGAGTGACAAGGAGTTTCACGGAGGTAGCTTTTACTCCGTGAAACTCCTTGTCACTCCGCCCAACTCCGTGCGCAATTCTTTTCCTACCCACCATGAAAAGTCTGATATTCTGCCTGCTCGCCCTGCCCACCCTTGCCCAAACCACGGCTAGCCCCCTGCTCCGCGCCGAAGGCCCCAAAATCGTGGATGCCCAGCACCACGAGGTGCTGCTGCAAGGCATGAATCTGGGCGGCTGGCTGTTGCAGGAAGGCTACATGATGAAGCCCGGCTACGGCGGCACCCAGGGCTCGGTGAAGAAAGTATTGTACGCGGCCGGCCTGAGCGATGCGCAGGTGGAGAAATTCTACCAGCAGTACCGCGATAATTTCATCACGAAGGAAGACATTGATTTCATTGCGCAGCAGGGCTTTAATTGCATTCGGCTGCCGCTGCACTACGACCTGTTCTTGACCCCTAGCCAGCGCGCCGTGCGCAACGGCGTGCTACGGGGCACCGTGCCCTACCCCGACTACGTGGCCAAGCTCAAGGAGTGGCAGCAAAAGGGCGAGCTGTTTAAGGAGCCCGCTAAGCTCGAAGCCATCCGCCTGATTGACAAGATGCTGGCCTGGTGCGCGGCCAATAAGCTCTACGTGGTGCTTGACCTGCACGCCGCGCCCGGCGCCCAGGGCACCGACACCAATATTGCCGATGCGCTGAAAGCCAACGACTTCTGGCAGGAGCCGGTATTTCAGGAAATGACCAATGGCCTGTGGGAGACCCTGGCCCGGCGCTATAAGAACGACGGCCGCATTGCCATGTATGACCTTATCAATGAGCCGAATAACGTGCCCGGTGGCAACCCGCCCATCCAGGCCATGTTCGAGAAGCTCATCAACACGGTGCGCGCCGAGGGCGACCAGCATTTGCTGCTGCTCGAAGGCAACGGCTTTGGCAATAATTATAACGGCATCGAGAAAAAGACTTTTACCCATCAGGAGAATTTGGTGTATAACTCGCACCGCTACAGCATCTTGCCTAAGTATCCGCTTAGCAACGCCGTGGATGCCAGCAACCCCGACGCCAACCAGCTCGGCGCCATCGCCAACCTCGTGCAGTTCCGCCAGGCGCAGCAGGTGCCGGTGTGGGTGGGCGAAACCGGCGAAAACTCGGCCCAGTGGATGGGCGAGGCGGCCCACAACCTCAACAGCGTGGGCATCGGCTGGTGCAACTGGACCTATAAGCGCTTCAACGACAAGCCGATTGCCGCGCTGCTCCGCATCAAGCCGCCCTACCCGGTAGATGTGAAAAGTGCGGCTGATTTGCCGGTTATTCTGGAGAATATCAAGTTTAAGAATTGCATCCAGAATCCCGACGTGATTTCGGCGCTGAAGGCGGAATTGAAGAAGTAGGCTTTATTGCCCTCCGCGTATCTGCAATGAAAAACCTGCTTTTATTCATTTTCCTGCTGGCTAGCCTCCGCCTGGCCGCCCAATCGGCGCCGGCTGCCGGGCGCGTGGTCGTCACGCACCTCGACTCGAAGCTGCTGCGCGGCAACCCCGGCGGCGAAAACCCGCGCCGCCGCGTGAGCGTGTACCTGCCCGCCGGCTACGAGGCTAGCCCCGGCCAGCGCTACCCGGTGCTGTACTACCTGCACGGCTTCACTTGGAATGACAGCTTGATTTTTAATAAGGACGGCATGAAGGAGTTGCTCGACCAGGCCATTGCGGCCGGGCAAATCCGCCCGCTCATCGTGGTGGTGCCCGACGAGCAGACGCGCTACGGTGGCAGCTGGTACGCCAACTCGGCCACCAACGGCCCCTGGGCCGACTTCACGGCCCGCGAGCTTATTACCTTCATCGACAAGCAGTTTCGCACCCTGGCCAAGCCGGGCAGCCGGGGGCTGGCCGGCCACTCGATGGGCGGCGGCGGCACCGTGCGGCTGGCCCTGGCCTACCCCGGCACCTGGGCCGCCGCCTATGCCCTGAGCCCGGCCTTTCTGGGGCCGCACCCCAGCTACCTGCCCGGCCCGGGCGTGGGCCCGGCCCTGCGCGCCACCAGCGCCGCCGAGGCGCAACGCAGCCACACGACCCTGGCGGCGGTGTCGCTGGCCCGCGCCTTCTCGCCCAATCCCAAGGCTGCGCCCTTCGGGGCTAATTTCCCCGGTTCGCTGGGGGCCGACAGCCTGGCCCGGCGCGATGCCGTGCTGGCGCGCTGGGTGCTTGCCTCGCCCCTCTACACCCTGCCGATTCACCCGACCGCCCTGCGCCAGCTGCGGGCCTTTGCTTTCGACTGGGGCGCGCAAGACGAGGTGAAGCACATTCCGCCCACCTGCCGCCAGTTCAGCAACATGCTCACGGTGTACGGCATCCGGCACTCGGCCGAGGAGTACGAGGGCACCCACGGCAGCCGCATTATGGGTTCCACCGGGCGCATGTATCAGCAGGTGCTGCCGTTCTTTGATAAGCACCTGGATTTTGCGCCCTAGCCGAGGCGCTGAAAAGCTTTTCTTTCATGGAATGAGATTCTGTTTTATGCGCGCTTTCTTACCATTGCTCGGGCTGCTAGCCACCGCTACCGCCGGCCGCGCCGCCGCACCCAAGCCCGACCCGGCCAAAAAGCCCACCGTCATTCTCTTCGTGGGCAACAGCTTCTTCCACGGCGCTTTTGAGCCGGTACTGAGCTACAACGCGGCTGCCATCACCGACGAGAATTTTAAGCCCGACCGCAGCGGCCAGCGCCGCCGGCAGTACGAGCACGAGCAGGGCCCATGGGGCGGCATCCCGGGCATTTTTAAGAAGCTGACCGACGAGGCGGGGCTCCACTACGAAGTGCACCTGGAAGCCATCAGCGGGCAGACACTGCAGTTTCACTACGACAGCGCGCTGGCCGTGATTCAGCAGCCGAAGTGGGATAAGGTGATACTGCACGACTACAGCACCGGGCCGGTGCCCGCGCGCCACGGCGGCCAGCCCGCCCGCTTCTACGAGTATGCCACCAAGCTGGAGCAGGCCGTGCACGCGGCCAGCCCCCGCGCCAAGGTGTACCTCTACCAGACCTGGGCGCGGGCCGACCAGACCTATCCGGCAGCTAAGGGCTACACCGGCCTGCCCCTCGATTCGATGACCACCGACCTGCACCGCGCTTATTATCAAGAAGCTGCGCAGGACAAGAATTTCGCGGGTGTGGCCCCGGCCGGCGATGCCTGGCTGCGCGCCGTGCGCCAGGGCGTGGCCGACCCCAACCCCTACAATGCCGCCGAGCCCGGCAAAATCGACCTCTGGGGCCGCGACCACTATCACCCCAGCCCCTACGGCGCCTACCTCAATGCCTGCGTGGTGCTGGCCGAAGTAACCGGCTACGACCCGCGCAAGCTCGGCGCCCGGGAGCAGGCCGCCGCCGCGCTGGGCATCGCGCCCGAGGTAGCCGTGCAGCTTCAAAAAATAGCCTACGAGCAGGTAAAGGCCGGGCGCCGGGGCTAGCCGGAAGCTCAACAGATGCTAAACCCGAAGGGTCGGGTAGCGGTTGGGGGAGACGCGGGCCCGCACAGGCGCGCCGCATTTTCTCCTTTTTACCAACCCAAACCCCTTCGTATAATGGCTGAAGTAAAAGCCCTTGCCGCCCAAACGGCCCACGGCCCGCTCGAACCGTTTAGCTACGACCCCGGCCCGCTGGGCGCCGAAGAAGTAGACATTTCCGTGGAATACTGCGGCATCTGCCACTCCGACCTCTCGATGCTCGACAACGAGTGGGGCATTTCGGCCTACCCGTTCGTGCCGGGCCACGAGGCCATCGGCCGCATCGTGGGCCTGGGCGACGTGGCGGCCCAGAAAGGCCTGACCATTGGCCAACGCGTGGGCGTGGGCTGGAGCGCTAGCAGCTGCCTGCACTGCGAGCCCTGCCTCCACGGCGACCAGCAGATGTGCACCACCTTGCAGCCCACCATCGTGGGGCGGCACGGGGCCTTTGCGCAGCAGGTGCGCAGCCATTGGGTGTGGGCGGTGCCCATTCCAGAGGGCGTAGACCCCGCCGAGGCCGGCCCGCTGCTGTGCGGCGGCGTCACGGTATTTGCCCCCATCATGGACCACGTGCAGCCCACCGACCGCGTGGGTGTATTCGGCATCGGTGGCCTGGGCCACATGGCCGTCATGTTCCTCAGCAAAATGGGCTGCGATGTCACCGCCTTCACCTCCAGCCCGCGCAAAATTGAGGAAGCCCACCAGCTCGGGGCCACCCGCACGGCGTCGAGCACCGACAAGGCCGAGCTGAAAAAGCTGGCCCGCACCTTCGACCTGCTGCTCATCACGGCCAACGTGTCGCTCGACTGGAACGACATCATCGCCATGCTCAAGCCCAATGGCCGCCTGCACATCGTGGGTGCCGTGCTGGAGCCGATTCCGGTCTCGGTGTTCCCGCTGTTGCTCAACAACCAGTCGCTCGGGGCCTCGCCCACCGGCAACCGCGCCCAAATCGACAAGATGCTGCGCTTCTGCGCCCAGCACGACATCAAGCCGCTCACCGAGCACTTCCCCATGAGCGAGGCCAACGCTGCCCTCGACCACCTTCGCTCGGGCAAAGCCCACTACCGCATCGTGCTCGATAATAACCTGTAGCGCACCTCCCCCCGGCCCCGCTCTAAAAAAGAGGGGCCGGGGGGGAGGTACCCCGCCTGGCAAATCCTATACGCTTACGGCTGAATTTCATACCTTGACCGGCCGTATCTTTGCGGCGTTATGTCGCGCCCCCTTCCCTACCACCATCGTTTGCTGAGCGCCCTGCTGGCGCTGCTGGTGCTGGCTACGTCGGTGGGCCTCACGGCCGAGCGGCACCGCTGCCGCATTAGTGGGCGCAGCACGGTAGCCCTTAGCCTGCCGGGGCTGGCTAGCCACGAGGGCGATGCTCCCGGCCGCAAACCCGGCCGCCTCTGCGGCAACCAAAAATCGGCGTCAGCCAAGCGCCGCGCCGATGGCTGCTGCGATGTCAGCCACCTGCACCACAAGCTCAGCGCGCAGAGCGCCGACGCGGGGCTAGCCAAGTGGCTGCCCGCGCCGCCCGCGCACCTGCTGCCGGCTTTGCTGCCCGCGCCGGTGTGGGCGGGCTGCGGGGCGTCGGCGCCGCTGGCGGCCGGCGTGGCCGTGGGCACGGCCGCCAACTCGTCGCCGCCCGGCGTGCCGCGGGCGGGGCGCGTGCTGCTGGTGCGGCACTGCACGCTGGTAGTCTAGCTTTTTCTGAAAACCGCAAGTCCGGGCGGCGAAGCCTGGCCGTATGTTTTTCCGAAAATGCTAACTTTCAGACCAAATGAGCTTACCTGGCGGGATTAGCCCGCGTTTCATCCTATTATTTTTGGGTAGCTTGCCGCTGCTGGCCCGTGCCCAAAGCGGCGCCGCCGTGCGCGGCGAAGTGCGCGAAGCCGGCGGCGCGGCTAGCCCCGTGCCCGGCGCCGTGGTGCGCTGGCTGCTGCCGGGCGGGGCTAGCGGCCCCACCACTACTACCGACGGCGCGGGGGCGTTTACGCTGCCCTTTCCGGCCCAGGCTCGGCCGCGCCTCATCGTGAGCGCCGTGGGCTACGCGGCCGATACGCTGGCCGTGCCCACCAGCGGCACGCCTTACCTACGCGTGAGCTTGCGCGGCGGCGCGGCGCTGGGCGAAGTAACCGTGACGGCCAAGGCCCTCGCCTACTCGGCCAAGTCGGTGGGCAGTATGCAAACCATCAGCGCCCGCGACCTCACCAAATCGGCCTGCTGCAACCTGGCCGAGAGCTTTGAAACTAACGCCGCCGTGGAGGTGAGCACCGCCGACGCCGTGAGCGGCGCCAAGCAAATTCAGCTGCTGGGCCTCGACGGGGCGTATTCGCTGCTCACCATCGATAACCAGCCGGCCCTGCGCGGGCTGTCGGCGCCCTACCGGCTAGGGTACCTGGCGGGCCCCTGGATTGGCAGCATCGACATTATCAAGGGCACCGGCTCGGTGGTGAACGGCTACGAGGGTATTTCGGGCCAGGTGAACGTGCAGCTCAAGGAGCCCGACCTGACGGACCAGCTGCTGCTGAATGCCTACGTAAACGACCTCGGCAAATTTGACCTCAACGCCGTGGCTTCGCAGCGCTTCACCAAGAAGTGGAGCAACGTGCTGCTGCTGCATACCGACCACCTCGGCAACCGCGTGGACCGCAACGGCGACGGGTTTCTCGACCTGCCGCTCGCTACCCAGTTCAACGGCTACGACAAAATCAAGTACAAGTCGGGCACCGGCCTCGTGGCCGAGCTGGGCGTGGGCGCCATCCGCGAAACGCGTCAGGGCGGCCAGCTAGCCTTCCGCGAAAGCGAGGCCGACGCCTACCGCACGGCCTACGGCACCACCCAAACCACCGACCGCTACACGGCCCAGGCGCGCACTTCCTACACCTGGCCCGGCCGGCCCTTCCAGAGCCTGGGCCTGCTGGTGAATGGCACAAGCCACGACTTCACCTCGGCCTACTCGTTTCGGCAAGACAGCGGCCCGCGCCGCTACGACGGCCACCAGAACACCGGCCAGGCCACGCTGCTGTTCCAAAGCGTGATTGGCGACACCCGCCACACCTACCGCACGGGCCTGAGCTTTCTCTACGATGATTACAAAGAGCAGCTGACTAACGGCGACACGCCGGCCCTAGTGGCCGCCAGCTTCCGGCTGCAGCGCACCGAGCGCGTACCCGGCGCCTTTGCCGAGTACACCTACGCCAACACCCGCAACCTGACGGTGGTGGCTGGCCTGCGCACCGACTACCACAACCTCTACGGCTGGCAGGTGACGCCGCGCTTCAACCTCAAGTATGACCTGCGGCCCGCCACCGCGCTGCGCCTCTCGGCCGGCCGCGGCTTCCGGGTGCCCAACCCCATCGCCGACAACGCGGCCATGCTAGCCAGCGCCCGGCAGTACTACCTCGCGCAAAACCTGCAGCCCGAAAAAGCCTGGAACCTGGGTGGTTCACTCACGCAGTATTTCCAGGTGCTGGGCCGGCCCGCCACGCTGGTGGTTGACTACTATAACACCATCTTCCAGAACCAGCTGGTGGCCGATATGTACACCACGCCGCAGTTTATCATTCTGGATAATCTGACGCCCGGCGCCCGCTCCTTCGCCCGCAGCGCGCAGGCCGAGGTGCAGGCCGAGCCACTCAAAGGCCTGCAAGTGAAAGCTGCCTATAAATGGCTCGATGTGCAAAGCACCTACGCCGGCCAGCTCCTACCCAAGCCCCTCACGCCTCAAAACCGCGCCTTCCTGAACCTGGGCTACGCCTCGGCCTTCGATAAATGGCGCGCCGACCTCACGGTGCAGTGGTACGGCGAGCGCCCGCTAGCCCACCTGCCCGCCGACGGTGTGGGCGGCGGCCACGCTCATGGCACTGGCACCGCCGGCCTCGAGTATGCGCCGCGCTTTGCCACGGTCAACGCCCAACTTACCCGCGCTTTCAAGCGCCTCGAAGTGTACGTGGGCGTCGAAAACCTCACCAACTTTCGCCAGCCCGACCCCATTCAGAACGCCGCTACCCCTTTCAGCGCCGGCTTCGACGCGGCTATGGTGTGGGGCCCAGTGTATGGCCGCCTCACCTACGCCGGCCTGCGCTACCGCATCGAGTAGGACACCGTTTTTTCGCAACTTATTTTCCAATTAATTCATTTTCGTCTTTATGAAAGCTTTTGCATTTTCTCTGCTCGCCCTGTTGAGCTTCGCCGGCACTGCCGCCCAGGCCCAGACTGCCCCCTAGCCGCCGCTAGCCCCGCCAAAAAAGGCACCGAGATGGTGCAGTTCAAGACTTCGGCCGTGTGCGACATGTGCAAGGCGCGCCTTGAAAAAAGCCTGGCCTACGAAAAAGGCGTGCAGGCTGCCAACCTCGACGTGCCCAGCAAAGTCCTTACCGTGACCTATAACCCGGCCAAAACCAGCCCCGAAGTGCTGCGCACCGCCGTGCAGAAAACCGGCTACGATGCCGACAACGTAACGGCCGACGCCCGCGCCTACGAACGCCTGCCCGAGTGCTGCAAAAAAACCGCCAGCACCCACTAATCCCCGGCTAGCCTTTTCCTACCGACTTTTGTGGCTGGTTTAGCTGCCGGCTGCTGCCCCAAGCAGGCCGCCTACCCGGGCGGCCTGCTTGCTTTTTTGCCCATCTCATGAAAAAACCACTCCCCGCCTCGCCCGCCGCCAAAGACCAGTTGCACCCGCGCAACCGCCACCGTGGCCGCTACGATTTTGCGCAGCTCGTGCAAGCCAGCCCCGCGCTAGGCCCCTTCGTGCAAGTCAATGAGCACCAAGATGCCTCTATCGACTTTGCCGACCCGGCCGCCGTGAAGGCGCTCAACCAGGCGCTGCTGCGGCAGTTCTATGGCGTAGAAAACTGGGATATTCCGGTCGGCTACCTGTGCCCGCCCATTCCCGGCCGGGTCGATTACCTACACAACCTGGCCGACTTGCTGGCCGAGCACAACGGGGGCGTGGTCCCCACCGGCCGCACCGTGCGCGTGCTCGACATCGGCGTGGGCGCCAACTGCATTTACCCTATTCTGGGCCACCGCGAGTACGGCTGGCGCTTTGTGGGGGCCGATACCGACCCCGTGGCCCTGAACGCCGCCAAGCAGCTAGTGGCCGCCAACCCCGGCCTGACCGGCGCCATTGACTGCCGCCTGCAGCCCGACCCCAAGCACATGCTGGTGGGCATTATGAAATCCGGCGAAGTCTTCGACGCGACTATCTGCAACCCGCCCTTTCACGCCTCGGCCGCCGAAGCGGAGGCAGCCACCCAGCGCAAAACGGTTAACCTCAGCGGCAACCGCCGGGCCGCGCCTAATCGCAATTTTGGGGGGCAGAGCAACGAGCTGTGGTACCCCGGCGGCGAAGAAGCGTTTCTGCGCCAGCTCATTGCCGAAAGCCGCCAGCTGCCGCGGGCCAGCACCTGGTACACTTCGCTCATCTCTAAAAAGCCCAGCCTGCTTAGCGCACACTATTTCCTCAAGCAGGCCGAAGCCGTGCAGGTCAAGACTATCGAGATGGCGCAGGGCCAGAAAAAAAGCCGCTTTGTGGCCTGGTCCTTCCTCACCGAGGAAGAGATAACGGCCCGGCTAGCCAAAAAGTAGCGCGGGCTGCAAGTCTGCCCTACTTGGTTTGCCACAGGCGCCACCACGGCAGGTAAGGCTGGTCGTGGTGCTCGTAGTGGTAGCCAAAAAAGTAGCAGCTCACGAAGGCCCACACGTGGTGCCGCAGCTGGCTGCGCGACTTGTGCTTATTGTCGGGCTCGTGCTCGCCGCGGTGCGGCAGGTAGGTGCCAAAGAAGAATAATTGCAGCGTGGCCAGCACGGCCGGCACCATCCAGAAGGCAATGACATTGACCTGCGGAAGCCAGACTTTCAGCACGTTATACGTCACGGCCATGAGTAGCACCTGCCACCAGGTCACGTAGTTCCAGGCGAAGCGGGCTAGCCAGGGCAGAAAGCCAGGGTGGTCGGTGGGGTGAAAATCGGGGTCGGCCTCGGTGCCTACGTGGCGGTGGTGGTTGTGGTGCTTGGGCAGCTGCCGCGGAAACCAGTTGTAGGCAAACAGCAGCGCGCACACCGTGCCGATGGCATTATTTAGCCGCTTATCAGGGCTTACCACGCCGTGCATGGCATCGTGCGCCGTAATGTAAAGCCCGGTGTATAAGTGCGTTTGCAGCAGCACCAGCAGGTAAGGCGCCGGCGAGTGCCAGTCGGGCCGGTAAAAGCCCAGCAAGAACGTGAGTAGCCCCGCCCACGCCGCCAGAATGAGCAGCGCCGAAACCACGCCCTTGCGGCCAATTGGTACAGGCGCTACTTTCTGAACCACAAATTCGACGGATTTTTCGGATGTCACGGGTTTTGCAGGCGATTCGCTAATGAGGCAACGACCAGTTTTGCAATAAACAGGCCGGCGGTCTACTTAACCCTAAAATAGGTTAAAAAGTCGTGCACAAAATCCGAAAAATCCGTTTAAATCTGCGGTCCAGACTAGAGGCGTTCCAGCGCGTCGCGCACCTGCTCCATCAGCCACATGGGCGTGCTGGTGGCCCCGCAAATGCCCACCGACTGGCCCGGCGCAAACCAGCTAGGGCACAGCTGCTCTACATTGGACACGAAATGCGTCTGCGGATTGGTGTCTTTGCACACCTGGTAGAGTACTTTGCCGTTCGAGCTTTTGGTGCCCGACACAAACACAATCTGGTCGAACTGGGCCGCGAAGCGCCGTAGCGCCTCATCGCGGTTGCTCACCTGCCGGCAGATAGTATCGTTGGCATTTACTTGGAAGCCCCGCTCTTGCAGCTCATTCTTGATGCGATAGAAAGAATCGGTGCTCTTGGTAGTCTGGCTGTAGAGCGTGATATTTTCGGGCAATTCGTGGCGCAGCAGCTCGTCGAGGTTTTCAAACACGACTGCCTCGCCGCTGGTCTGGCCGAGCAGGCCCACCACTTCGGCGTGGCCGTGCTTGCCGTAGATAAAGATTTTTTCGCGGCGGTCGAAGCTGGCCTTGATGCGATTCTGGAGCTTGAGCACCACCGGGCAACTGGCATCGATGAGGGTCAGGTTGTTTTCCATCGCCTGCTGGTAGGTGCTCGGCGGCTCGCCGTGCGCCCGAATGAGGACGGCCTCGTTGCGCAGCCCGGCAAACTGCTCGTGGCCGATAATGCGCAAGCCCTTGTTTTCCAGGCGTTGCACCTCCTCGTCGTTGTGCACGATATCACCCAGGCAATAGAGATATCCCTGCTCCTCAAGCAGGTCTTCGGCCATCTGAATGGCGTAAATCACGCCAAAGCAGAAGCCCGAGTTAGGGTCAATACGAACGCTGAGGTGCAAACCGGACTGCATACCGCGAAGCTAACTCCGAACTACCGTATAAGGTTATCGGTAAGCCCCCAAATTCTGAACGTTACGTCCAGAATTCTGCCTAGCTTTTTACCTGGGCTAGGCGCTGAGCATCGGCCTCGCTCACGTGCTTGCGCCCCACCAGGAAGCCGCGCACCGTTTGGAAGGCCTCCGCATCCATCCCTGAGCCGGGATGCTGGAGTGCGGCCTGCAGCAAGAACGCCTTGTCTTCATCCACGTGTTTGCTCAGGCCCAGGAAGGGCGGCAGGTTGCTTTCCACTGAGAAGCGCAGGAAGCGGATTTCGGCGTTGTCGCTAGCCAAGGCTACGGCTTGGTCAAACGTTTTGGCCGACTGCTGCACGTAAGTGAGCTTGTTGAGCATCGACGCATCGCGCGCCTTAATAGCCTCAGAAGCAGCCTTATACCCTAGCACCAAGGCATCTTGGCCGGCGTAGTCGCGCAGCAGGCTGTAGAATTTTTCGCCGGCCTGCTTGTCGGCGGCGGCTTGCTCGTAGTGGCGGCGCAGGGCAGCCGGCTGAAGAGGCGACATAGAGGAGATAGGGGGGGAAAGGCGACTCGTTACCGCGCCGGAAACTGCCGGCAGCGCGCTCAGCAAGGCAAGAACAAGTAGTCGTTTCATGGGCGCAAAGCTAGGGCCGCCCGGATTTTGCCGGGGGCTGGCCCACTCCAACGCCGGTCTGGCACCGGTAGTGCCCCGGCCGCGCTACACCGCCCGCAGGCGGTAGCGCAGCCACGAGCCGGCCAGTAGCAGCAGCTTGGTATTGTCGGGCAGGCGCACGCGCTCGGCCAGCACCTGGGTAGCCGGGGCGCGGCGCAATTTCTGAAACAGCTTAAGGTAGTAGATATAAGCCAGGTACACCCCTAGCCGCGCCTGACGCGGCAGCTGCTGAATGCCCGCGTAGGCCGCCTCAAAATCGGCCCGGATGTCGGCTTCTACTGCCCGCTTGGCTTCGTCATCAAACTGCTCATAGCGCAGGCCGGGAAAATATACCCGGCCGCGCTCTTCGTAGTCGGAGCGGATATCGCGCAGAAAATTCACCTTCTGAAACGCGGCTCCGAGCCGCCGGGCCGGCGCCTTCAGCTGTTCAAACAGCACCGGCTGACCCTGGCAGAACACGCGCAGGCACATCAAACCTACTACTTCGGCCGAGCCATATATGTACTGCTCGTAGAGCTCCTGGCGGTAGTTGCGGTCCTCCAAGTCCATTTCCATACTCCGCAGAAAGGCATCAATAAACTCGTGGTCAATCTGATACGTATTCACGGCCCACTGAAAGGCGTGCAGCACCGGGTTCAGGCTAAAACCCGCGGCAATGGCGGCGTAGGTGTCGCGCTCAAAGCTAGCCAGCAGCGCCGCCTTATCGCGGCTGTGAAAGGTGTCCACGATTTCATCGGCCCAGCGCACAAAGCCATACACCGCATAAATAGCCCGGTGCAGCGCCTTATCGAGGGTGCGGATGCCCAGCGAAAACGACGTACTGTAGCGCCGCGTGATGAGCTGCGCGCACGCCAGGCTGGTGTCGGTAAAAAGCTGTTCGTGGTCCATTACTTGTTGATTTCCTTCAAAACTTCGCCGGCCACCACCTGGCCCGAGATGAGTGAGGGCGGCACGCCCGGCCCTGGCACCGTGAGCTGGCCCGTAAAGTACAAGTTATCAACTTTTTTACTCTTCAGAGTAGGCTTGAGAATGGCAGTTTGCTTCAAGGTATTGGCTAGTCCGTAGGCATTACCCTTGAAGGAATGATAGTCGGCCACAAAGTCGCGGTGGGCATAGCTGCGCTTGTACACCACGTGCTCGCGGATGGGGTGGCCGCAGTGCTTTTCCAACCGGTCCATTAAGAGGTTATAGTACCTCTCGCGGGTGGCCTCGGGGTCGTCGAGGCCAGGGGCTACCGGAATGAGCAGAAACAGGTTTTCCTGGCCTTCGGGTGCCACTGTGGGGTCGGTTTTGCTGGGCACCGAGGCGTAGAACAACGGCCGGCTCGGCCACTGCGGCGCCTCGTATATCTCGTGGGCGTGCTGGCTGAAATCCTCGTCGAAAAACAGGTTGTGGTGCAGCAGCTTGGCCAGCTTGCGGTTCACGCCCAGGTAAAAGAGCAGCGACGACGGCGCCATGGTGCGCGCATCCCAGTAGGCCGGCGAGTAGTGCCGGTATTCGGGGGCCAGCACCTGCTGCTCAATGTGATGGTAGTCGGCCCCGGCTACCACCGCGCGGGCTGGCCAGAAGCTGCTGGCGGTGCGCACGCCGGTGGCGTGGCCGCGCTCAACCACAATTTCACGCACTTCCTGGTCGTACTCAATTTTGACCCCTAGCTCCTCGGCCAGCGCTACCATGCCGCGCACTATCTGGTGCATGCCGCCTGTAGGATACCAGGTGCCGAGCGCCAGGTCGGCGTAGTTCATGAGCGAGTAGAGGGCGGGCGTATTTTCAGGCGTGGCGCCCAGAAACAGCACCGGAAACTCGATGAGCTTGAGCAGCTTGGGATGGCTGAAGAACTTGCGCGCGTGCTTGGCCATGCTTTGCAGCAGGTCGAGCCGCACGGCGCCTTTCACGATTTCCCAGTCGATAAACTCGGTGATGGAGCGACTGGGCAGGTGCACAAATTTGTTGATGCCGACGTCGTACTTGTACTTGGCCTGAGCCAGAAACTCGTCGAGCCGCGCCGCGCTGCCGGGCTCCAGGTTTTCAAAGAACTGGCGCAGCGCGGGCAGGCTAGCGGGGACACCTACCGCGTCATCACCTTCGAAAACAACTTGGTACGAGGGGTCGAGGCGCACCAGCTCGTAGTAGTCGGCCACGCGCTTGCCAAAACGCCGAAAATACTGCTCAAATACGTCGGGCATCCAGTACCAGCTCGGGCCCATATCGAAGGTAAAGCCTTCCGCTTCAAACACCCGCGCCCGGCCGCCGGGGCCACTGTTCTTTTCGAGCAAGGTAACCTGCCAGCCGGCCTGGGCTAGCGTGGTAGCCGCCGCGAGGCCGGCAAAGCCCGCGCCAATGACAACGGCGGCGGGAGTAGCGGTGGAAGAAGCCAACGGAGGAAAGGTCGAGGTAAAGTCTCGCAAGCTACAATACGGCCCCAGACTTTGTTTCGGCAGGCAACCGGGGCCAAAACGCGGCTAGCATCTTCTAGCGGGCCTACGGCTGCGTTTTACCACATGCTCGCTGGCGGTGCCACAGCACGCACAACTTGCTGGAGCCTGACAACCTTTGGAAACAACAAAACGCAAAAACGCCCGCTGCTTCCAGGTTGGAAGCAGCGGGCGTTTCTACTTTGGTTTTGCCAATGCTTAGTCTTCAGCTACTTCGGCCTCGGCACCAGCACGGTCGGCGCCGGCAGGAGCGTATACTTTGAGAGCAGCTTTAAGGTCTTTACGGGCAATATGAATGCGGTTTTTTACGGTACCAATCGGAATCTGGAGCTTCTCGGCGATTTCGAGGTATTTGTAGCCGATGTAGTACATCATGAAGGGCGTGCGGTAGTCGGTGCCCAGGCTGGCGATGGCCTCATTGATATCGCGCACCACAAAATCGGTGGTAGCGCCATTGTGCGTAATGTAGTTCTCATCGGTGTTGAAGTACTGGAAGTACTCCGTCGAATCGATGTTGGAGCTACGCTTGGTAATCTTATTATAATTGTTAATGAAGGTGTTGCGCATGATGGTGTACAACCACGCCTTCAAGTTAGTACCCGCTTTAAACTTGTCCTTGTTGAGCAGCGCCTTCAGCAGCGTTTCCTGCACCAGGTCTTTCGCATCATCCGCATCGCGGGTGAGGTTCATGGCCACGGGGCGGAGCGAAGACGATATTTTCTGCACTTGGGAGGTGAATTCCAGAGAAGTCATGTTGTAGAAGGGTTCGTAGCAGAATCTTAAACAAAGATAGACCACTAGCAGCAAATCCGGCTCGCTCGCCGATAGTTTTCTCCGCTTTTGTATCTTGGTCAGCTAGCCTGAACAGGGCGCACCCATGTACGTACAACGGTAAATCTCAGACGATAGTCTGGCTTTATTTTTCTATTAACTCTCCCTCAACTGGCTGATTTACAAACGGAATTAAATCACGAAATTCGTGCAGGCAGGCCAGCGGCAGGCAGCCCTCGGGCAGCCCGATAGTCTGCACGGCCAGCGACCCGAATAAAACGACCGATGCCCCAGGGCACTGCCCCCGCAGTTCTTCGGCAAAGCTCTTGACCTGGCTGCGGGCGGGCGCCGACGTAAGCACCGTGGCCAATACGTTGGGCTTGAATGCGTGGGCGGCGGCCACCACATCGGCTAGCGGCAGGTTGGGGCCCAGGTAAAGCACCTGCCGGCCCCTAGCGCGCAGGGCGTAATTCATAAACAGCAGGGCCAGCTCTTGCCATTCGCCTTCGGGCAAAAACAGCAGCCAGCGCGGTGCCTCGGCCTGCGAGAGCGGAATGAGCGGCAGCGCGTCGGCCGAGGCCATCAGCTCCTGGCGCAGCAGCTGGGCCACAAGCCGCTCTTGAGCCAGACTCAGCGAGCCGGCTTTCCACGACACGGCCAGGCGCTGGAGCAGCGGGTAGCCTAGCCGAAGCAAGGTTTCTTCGGTACCCAGCTCCTCGATAGCTTGGTCGAAGAGGCGGTGCAGGCCCGGCTCGTCGAGGTCGAGCGTGGCGGCGAGCAGCGCGTTAAGGCGCGGGCCGTCGGCAGGCTTTACCTCGTTGCAGAGGGCTAGCGCGGCGGCCTGGCACTCTTCTTCGCTCAGGCGCACTACCTGCGAGATGCGCTGGCCCCGGCTACAGAGCGTGGCCACGTTGAGCAGGCGGCGCAGGTCAGCCTCACCGTAGGTACGGATGTTGGTCGTAGTGCGGCTGGGTTTCAGCAGGTTGTAGCGCTGCTCCCAGATGCGAATGGTATGCGCCTTCACCCCGGAAAGCTGCTCCAAATCGCTGATAGAATAATGAGCCACAGTCTGTTTTGTTGGGAAGGATAGATAAAATTCCCGTCACTGACCGAGAGCCAGCGGCGGGAAACGCATAATTCAATAGCTTATAAGTAACTAAGTAGCTGCTGCACGTTTTCTAAATTAGAAATTCGGAAACCCCTCAAATAGTTTGCCAGCGTGTGGCTAGCGCTGCTCACTGCGCCTTGCGGGCGGCCTGCTGGCGGGCTAGCCGCAGGTATTTGGGCGACACCCAGAGTAAGCCAAACTCCTCGGAATGGTCGCGCTCCTGGGTTTTGTGGTGCATTTTGTGGGCCATATTCAGGGCCCGCAAATACACACTGTCCGTTTTTTTCCAGAAGGGCAGGCGGCCGTGAATTAGGCCGTCGTGCACAAAAAAATACACCGTGCCGTAGGTCGCAATGCCCACGCCCACCCAAAACCACCAGTGGGCGCCATTATCACCAGTGATAAAAAGAACGGCCGAAATAGCCCCATAAATCACAAAAAACCAGTCGTTTCGCTCAAATGGACGCGGGCTGGGCCGCACGTGGTGCGAGCGGTGCAGCACCCACAGCGGCCCGTGCTGCACGTACTTGTGCATAAACCACGCCCAGAACTCCATGAAGGCGAACGTAGCGAGGGTGATGGCTAGGGCAAGGAAGAGGCTCATAACGTAAAAACTGCTCGTTATGCTGAGTCCCGCGAAGCATCTCGCTCAATTCGGCAGGAAAGTACCCTAGCGGCGCGGGCGAGATGCTTCGTTCGAGAACTCAGCATGATGTTCTTGATTTTGCTAGTAAGTAAGTTACCAGTCAATCTTTTCTTTGTTCAGAAACGCGGCGATGCCACGGCGGCAGTCGTCGGAGGCGCGGGCGGCGGCGTTGCGCTCGGCGGCGTAGCGCAGGCCGTCTTCGAGGGCTAGCTCGGGCAGGCGGGCCAGGATTTCCTTGGTGATTTCGATGCTGTGGGCTGAGTTCTCGCGGGCTAGCCGCAGGGCGTAGCTACGCACAGTATCGGCCAGCTGGTCTTTGTCGGCAATAAACGTAATGAGCCCATAGTCAAGGGCTTGCTGGGCCGTGATAGTATCGCCGCTGAGCAGCAGCTGCTTGGTGCGGGCCTCGCCAATGCGGCGCAGCAGGAACACGCTGACCACGGCGGGCAGGAAGCCAATTTTGACTTCGGTGTAGCCAAATTTGGCTTCGGGCACGGCAAAGGTGATGTCGCAGAGGGCGGCCAGGCCGCAGCCGCCGGCCAGCGCATGGCCCTGCACCTGCCCGATTACCAGCTTCTTACCCGTATAAATCTGGTGAAACAGCTGCATGAGGTGCGTGCTGTCGGCCAGGTTTTCCTGGTAGGTATTGTCTTGCAGCTCTTGCAGGTACTTGAGGTCGGCGCCGGCGCAGAAGACCTCGCCGGCGGCGCGCAGGATAATAACCTTGACCTTATCGTCGGCTTCGGCCTGCTCAAATGCCTGCTTTAGCTCGGTTACTACATTGGCACTAAGTGCATTGCGCTTGGCCGGGCGGTTGAGCGTGATGTAAGCCAGGCGGTCCTGCACTTCATAGAGCAGAAAGCGCAGCGTGTCCAGTTCCGGGGAGAAATAGTCGGTCATAGTGAACAAAATACGGCGAAAGCCGCCGCCCAGATTAAACGGCCCAAGTTAGGACGATATTTTAAAGACTCGCCGGGTTGGGGCACTGGTTGCTTTTGCAGCTAAATTCTTACGTAAGCGGGGCGGGAAGTTCCCGCTGAGGTACGCGGAGAAACTCCGCAGTGGTGCGCCGAGTCGTTCAGCGGCCGGGCGGCAGCGCGTAGCTGAAGGCGCCCTGCTCGTTTACATCCCAGGTGCGGAAGCCGGCGGCGCGCAGCGCCGAGTCTTGCCGGGCCACGTACCAACGCTTGCACGACGAGTCGAACACCACCTGCGCACCGGCGCCGAAGTGCGCGGCCAGCGCGTCGGGGTAGAGGTAGGCATTGCGGCGCAGCACAATGATGTCGGCCCGGAGGGCAGGCGCGGGGCTAGCCAGCCGGCGCAGGCTGCCGCTCACGAAGGCCACGCGCAGGCCGCGCCACTGCGCCAGCACCAGCGGCGCGGGCGGGTAGCGGAAGGTTTGCGCCAGGCTATCGGGCGGGGCTAGCCGGCGGGCGGGCACGCGGGTACCTTGCCAGCCCACGCAGTAGCGCGGGGCGCGGGTGCGGCGCAGTATCAGGCTGGGCTTGAGGCGGTAGGTGCGCTCAGTTTCGGAGAGCGGCAGCGAGTCGGCGGTGACAAACTCGGGCGCCGCGCCCTGCCAGAAGCCCACCACCGAGCGGCGGGGAATGCTGTAGACCACAAACTCACGCAGCGGCGCCACGGCCCGCGCCTCGGCCACCCGGCTGCCGGCATACAGGGCGAGCAGCGCTACGCACCAGCCTGCCCAGGCTAATCGCCGCGAGGCTAGGAATACGCAAAATGCCCCTATCAGCAAGAAAATCAGCAACGTTTGGGCCTGGCTAAGGTGCACGCTACCTACCACCGCGCCCGGCAGCCAGCGGCCAATGAGGAAAATGTATTCGTTGAAAAGCCAGATTAGGCCTTGAAATACCCAGCCGATGGCTTTCGGCAGGTAGCCGAGCACGGCATTGACGGCGGCCGGCAGGGCTAGCCCGACGCAAGCCACCAAGCCTTTCGCCAGCAGCAGCACCACGCCTACGTACACGGCCAGGCTGGAAATGGGTACCGCAAGGAGATTAGACAGCAGAAAGCTAAACGGGAACTGGTGAAAATAATATAGCCCCAGTGGAAACGTGGCCACCTGCGCCGCCAGCGACAGCGCCGTGAGCTGCCAGGCGGCATCGGCTAGCCCGGCGGCGGCGCGCCAGGCTTTTTGAATGGCCGGGGTGTGCCAGCTGCGCTGGCGGTCGAGCACAGCATTGCGCACATCGAGCCAGCGCACGATGGTAGGCTGCAGGTACACAATGCTCAGCACGGCCAGAAACGAGAGCTGAAACCCGACGTCGCAGAGCAAATACGGATTATACAGGAGCAAACAAAACGCCGCCGCGCTCAGCGTGTTGAAGAGACTGCTCTGCCGCTCCCAGGCCTGCCCAATGATGACGAGCGTAAACATGACCGTGGCCCGCAGCACCGAGGCCGAAAGACCCGTCAGCAGGGCGTAGCTCCAGATGAGGGCTAGCCCCAGCCCGGCCGTGAGCAGCCGGCGGCGCAGCGGGGAACCGCCCAGCGGCACCCGCGCCAACAGCCACCGCAGGGCCGCAAACAGCAGCCCCACCTGCAAGCCGCTCACGGCCATGATGTGCGTGGTGCCGGTGTCGGCGTAGGCCTGCTTGGTATCGTGGTCGATATCGTCTTTGAAGCCCAGCACGAGCGCCGTGCCCAGCGCGTACTCGCGGCGGCTGGGCACGTAGCGGCGCAGCACACCGTCGAGCACGGCCGCGGCCCGCTGGCTAAGGGCCACCGGCCAGCTTAAGGGCGCGTAGCCCAGCACTTTATACTGGCCCCGGTGCACAAACTGCGCGTAGTAGACCTGGTGCGTTTGGAGGTAGCGGCGGTAGTCAAACTCACCCAGGTTGGCGGGGCCTTTGCTCAGCTCGGGGCGGCCCTGCACCAGCCACACCTCGCCGTAGCGCGGGGCCGGCACCGAGTCGGCGGTTTCGTGGCGCGGCAGGCTGAGGCGGATGCCGCCGCTCGCCCGCTGCCAGCGCCCGGCCACCCGCACGGCCTGCACCCGCACGGTGGTGGCGAAGGTATTGGCCCGCACCACGGGCGCCTCGTCCACGGTGGCGCGGTAAAACTCGATGCGCGGGGCTAGCGGGCCGAGGTGGTCGGGCCAGCGGCTTTCCGTCACGGCCTGGCTGCGGGCGAAGCCCAGGGCCACTACGGCCAGCAGGCCCACAATGCCCACGGCATCGTGAGCCGCCGGGCTAGCCCGGCGCCGGCTCCAGAACCAGCCTAGCCAGTAGGCCAGCACCAGCCCCGCCGCCCAGGGCGCGGCGCTGCCCGCCCAGGCCGGCCCCAGGTAGAAGTAGCCCACCACGCCCAGAATAAAAGCCAGCGCCACGCGCAGAAAAGGAGCCGAGGACCACTGTAGCATGCGGCAAAGATGGCAGCAGAAGGCTGATAAAATCTCCTAATACTTAATAATTCAGCCACGACACTACTACGGCCCCCAAAAGCCCCCGCGATGGTCGCCCCGGGCTTTTAATTTCTCAAAGCGCTGCCCTAGCCCAGCACCATTTTGTAGTGCTGAATGTCGCACTCCTCAAACATCAGCCCTTGTTTGCTGAAGCCGGTGCGCTCGTAGAGCGGGATGGCGCGCAGCTGGGCGTGCAGGTACACCTGGGCCGCCTCGGGGGCTTCGGCGCGCACATCGGCCAGCACGCGGTGCACGAGGGCCTCGCCCACGCCGTGGTTGCGGAACTCGGGCAGCACGGCAAAGCGCTCCAGCTTCACGCCGTGGTCGGTGGGGCGCCAGCGGGCGGCGCCGGCGGGCTGGCCCTCTACCCTAGCCAGGTAGTGACGGGTGGTGGCCGCGCGGTCGTGGGCGTCGTATTCGGCCTCGGCGGGCACATTTTGCTCGCCCACAAATACTTTTTCGCGGATGGTAAAGGCCGCGTCGAGGTCGCGCAGGTCGGTTACTTTTTCAACGGTGGTCATGGGGCTGGGCGGCTACTATTATTCTCACAAAGAAAAGAACGTCATGCTGAGCTTAGCGAAGCATCTCTACCGCATCATTGGGTTAGTACCCTAGCGACCCGGTAGAGATGCTTCGCCAAGCTCAGCATGACGTTCTGAATTTTTACTTACGGCGCTATTTTACAGCGACTGCTCATGATTAACGGGCAGCTCGGCGTCCTCTCTTTCGGCCGGCCGGTGGCCGTTGTGGCGCTCGTTGCCATCGCGGCGGCGCTGCTTGAATTCGGCCTCGCGGCGCTGCTCGGCCACGTCAAATTTGTCGTAGGCCTGCACGATTTCCTTTACCAGGCGGTGGCGCACCACATCGTCGGCAGTCATCTCCACGAAGCCGATGCCGCGCACATCGCGCAGAATATCAAGCGCCTGCATGAGGCCCGACTTCTGGCGGGTGGGCAAGTCAATCTGGCTGCGGTCGCCGTTTACCATCACCTTCGCACTCGGGCCCATGCGGGTCAGGAACATCTTGATTTGCGAGGGCGTGGTATTCTGGGCCTCGTCGAGCAGCACGAAGGCATTGTTGAGTGTGCGGCCGCGCATGTAAGCAAGCGGGGCGATTTCGATAATCTTATTTTCCTGGTAGAATTTCAGCTTTTCGGCCGGAATCATGTCCTCCAGGGCGTCGTAAATCGGGCGCAGGTAGGGGTCAACCTTCTCCTTCATGTCGCCGGGCAAGAATCCGAGGCTTTCGCCGGCTTCCACCACGGGGCGCGAGATAATAATTTTCTTAACCTCCTTATTCTTAAGGGCTCGCACGGCCAGCGCCACCGAAATATAGGTTTTGCCGGTGCCGGCGGGACCGAGCGTGAAGGTGAGGTCGTGCTTCATCACGGTATCCACCAGCTTCTGCTGGTTGGGCGTTTTGGCCTTGATAACGCCGCCCTTGGCCCCGAAGAGAATAACGTCGGGCGAGGCGGCCAGCACGCGGCCCTCGGCTTCCTCGGAAGTAGCTGATAAGTATTGGTTTACATCACGGTCGGTGATGGCGCCGTACTGGTGGTAGTGCTCGATGAGCGAGCTGAGAATATCATTGACCCGCGAGATGACTTCGGCAGGGCCTTGGACTTTGATTTCGTTGCCCCGGGACACGATTTTACTGCCCGGAAAAGCAGCCGCAATACGACGAATATTCTGGTTATCGGCCCCTAGGAAGTCAACCAGGGACACATTTTCGAGGGTGATGACTTTTTCGACCAAGCTAGGTGGGCAGTGGGAAAAGAAGAAAAAAGAAACAAAAAGCTAACCGACTGCCGCACTGGGCGGGCAGCTGGCATCATTTTTACTGTCAGCCCGACGGGCTGAAATCTCCCGGCCGACTACCGGGAAATCAGGCTACTTTTGCAGCCGCGCCGGCCAGCTGGCCGGCCAACTAAACAATACTACGAAGAACCTGGCAACTTGCGGGCATGGGGGTACTGACGCTGCTTACGGATTTTGGCTACCGCGACCACTACGTGGCCGCGCTCAAGGCCCGTTTGCTGCACCTGGCCCCCACGCTGCCGGTGCTGGACCTTACCCACGGCGTCGAACCCTATAACATCGCCCACGCCGTTCACGTTCTCCGGGCCGTGTTTCGCGACTTTCCGCTGGGCACCACGCACCTCATTACGGTGAGCGACTACGGCGCCAGCGCCGCCGGGGCCGTGGCCACGCCCGCCTGGCACGCCGCCGAGCATGAAGGCCACTTTTTTGTGGCTGCCGACAACGGCCTGCTGCCGCTGCTCTGCGATGGCGTGCCGGCCCAGCTCGTGCGCCTCGAAGCGCCGGCCCTGGCCGCGCCGGCTAGCCCCACCCTGGCGGCCGGCAATCTCCAGCCGGTATCGCTGAACCCCACGCGCGACATTCTGGCGCCGGCCGCCGTGCGGCTAGCCCTGGGCCAGCCCTTGAGCAGCCTGGGTACGGCCGTGACAGACTTATACCTACTCACCAACCGGCAGCTGCGCCTGCAAGACAACCGCATTACGGGCCACGTGGTGCACGTAGACCACTACGGCAACTTGATTACCAACATCTCGCGCGAGGCGGTGGAGGTAGTGGGGCGCAGCCGGCCGGCCACCGTGCACTTCGGCCGCGAGGTGGTGCGCGAGCTGCGCCCGCACTTTGCGGCCGCCCCACCCGGCGAAATCGTGTGCACCTTCAACCCCCAGGGCTGCCTGTCGATAGCCATCAACCAAGGCCACGCCAGCGAGCTGCTAGGGTTGTATTTCGACTCGCAGGTCGATGTGCGCTTCGCGGAGTAAGTCGCGACTATTGCTGAAACAGCTCAACGTAAAACGCCCGGCTACTGGAAAGTAGCCGGGCGTTTTACGTTGAGCTGACGCTGACTCCCTATTTGGGAGCTACGGTCGAGTCAGTTTTCATCTTGGCCGTGCTGTCGGCCGCCGAATTGGCATTGCTGGGCACCACAACGGCCGTTTTGCTGGTATCGGTTTCTTTGGGTTTGTCGCTGCAAGAAGCCAGCAGCGAGAGGGCCGTCAGGGCCGGAGCGGCCAGCCAGAAGGCACGGGGAGCGTAACGCATGATAAAATTGACAGTAAATGATGAAGTAGAAGCCCCGTTGTACGCCCAGCCCGCCCGTGGGTTAAGCCTGAGCTTACTTCTGCCCGTATTTTTTTACTTGATACTCAGCCCTAATCCCTTTTGCCCGTGCTGCTCCGCATTGTTCGCCTCCCGCTCGACCCCGCCCGCGTAGCTGATTTTCTTCACCTATTCCGGCAGTCCGAAAACCGGATTCGTCAGCAGTCCGGCTGCCGCTACCTCGAGCTGTGGCAGGATGCCGACGAGCCGCACATTTACTGTACCTACAGCCACTGGGACGATGCCGCTGCCCTCGATGCCTACCGCCGCTCGGCGCTGTTTGGGGAGGTGTGGCCGGCCACCAAGCGCCTGCTGGCTAGCCCCGCGCAGGCCTTTTCGGTAGTGCGCGCCGCCGGGGGCGCCTGATTCTCGCCCGCTCTTGCCAACCAATACCGGGCGCTGGCTGTACTGCTACTCTACTGCCCCGGCTCCGGCCAACTCCTTACATGCCCGATACGACCAATTATTTCGCCTTCTACGGCCTGCCCGAAACCTTTTTGCTCGACGAGGCGGCCCTCAAAACCAAGTACTACCAGCTCAGCCGCGAGCTGCACCCCGACTTCCATGCCCAAGGTACCCCCGCTGCCCAGGCCGAAGCCCTGCGCCTGAGCACCCTCAATACCGACGCCTACCGCACCCTGGCCGACCCCGATGCCCGCATGGCTTACCTGCTGGGCCAGCACAGCCTGCTGGAAGAAGGCAGCGCCCAAAACCAGCTGCCCGCCGACTTCCTGATGGAAGTAATGGAGCTCAACGAGCAGCTGATGGAGCTTGAATTTGAGCCCGACCCGGCCGCCACCACCACCCTGGCCGCGAAGGTAACCGCCCTGGCCGATACTCTCGACGCAGGCATTCGTCCGGTGCTGGCCGGCTACGCGGGCCTGCCCCAGGACCACCGCCCGGCGGCGCTAGCCCAGGTCAAGACCTATTACCTAAAGAAGCGCTACCTGTTGCGGCTTCGCCAGCAATTGGCTACCTTTGCGGCCCGCTCGTGAGCTACCGGCCGCGCGGATAAATTGCCCAGATGGCGGAACCGGTAGACGCGATGGTCTCAAACACCATTACCGCAAGGTGTGCCGGTTCGACTCCGGCTCTGGGTACGACCCTCTAAGATGGGAGGGAAAGGTTAAGCCCCGAAAAGCCGTAAATCACTGATTTAACGGTTTTTCGGGGGCTTTTTTCGTGCGGTGTGCGGCGTGAGCCGTGCGCTTTGTGGCGGGAAGATTGCTCCCAATTCTGCCCCCACCCTGCCCCCAATGCGCCCCCACACGCCACCTCACTTCTCATCTTTTCATGAACATTCATTTTGAGCGCCGGTCGGACCGGCCAGACACCCAGGGACGGTGTGTTATCCACTTGCGGGCTACCTTTGACGGGCAACGGCTGCGGCTAGCTACTGGGGAGCGCTGCATAGCAGCGGATTGGAATGACAAACAGAGCTGGTTCCGCAAGTCGTTTGCCGACCTGGACAATGCGACGCTGCGCCTGAAAGCACTACGCAATAAGCTGGAGGATGCCTACAGCGACCTACGCGCCCAAGGTGTGTTGCCCACGGTGGCGGCGTTAAAAGCAGCAATGGCTACCGCCAATGCACCAGTTGCCCCCGCACCGGGGCTAGTCGAGTTGCTGGACGAATACTTAGGCGTACTAGTGGCGCGCGGCTTTCGAGCCAATACGGTAAAAGGCTATAAGACCACACGCAATGCCGTAACAGAATGGGTGGCTACGGTACCGGGTGGAATGACAGCGGCCGGCTATGACGCCACCGCGCACGATAGTCTGCTAGGCTGGCTGCGTGCGGAGAAAGAGCACGGTCAGAATACGATTGCGGGTATCGTCAAGCACCTGAAGCCGTTTCTGGCCTGGGCACGAGACGACCGGAAACAGACACTAAGTGTAGACCCAGCCAAGCTGGCGGTAGAGTGGGAAGACGTAGAAAAGTGCTGGCTGACGGCCGATGAGCTGGACCAAATGGCCCGGACCTTACTGCCCAACAACTTGGCGCTGGTGCGGGATGCCTTCGTATTTTGCTGTTATACCGGCCTGCGCTACTCGGACCTGCACGACCTGCACGCGGGTAATCTACACGAGTGGGACGGGGCAAAGGTGTTGCGGCTCACGCAAACGAAGACGCGCACAGGCGTGAGCATCTACCTGACGCCCCCGGCGCTGGCGCTACTAGCCCGATACACTGATACGCGGGCTCAACTATTGCCCGTGATGGCCAACGCCGTGATGAATCGCTACCTGAAACGCATTGCCCGGCTAGCCGGCGTGGAGCGGCCGGTAGAGGTCGTGGAAACGATAGCGGGCAAGCTACTGAAGCGGGCAGTGCCAAAGTGGGAGTTGGTGACCATGCACACGGCCCGGCACACCTTCGCTACGCAGAGCCTGATGCGTGGAATGCCGGCGGAAGTGCTGCAAAAAGTACTGGGCCACGCGAAGATTCAAACGACGCTAATTTACGCGAAGGTGGTGGAGGACTTTCAGCACCAAACTATGCGGCGCGTATGGGAAGGACTGCCCACCAGCGGCCCAGTGGCAAATCCAAGTACAGTCTGTGCCGTCGAGTTGGGGGCAGCGTAGCGGTCCTCCGGTAGCACTATAACTCCCCCGCCGTTGGGATTTCTAATCAACGGCGGGGGATGTAGGTGCCTTATGCATGCCTTTTGGGTGGGCTTTGCCTGGGTTCAGGCTAGGCTTAGCGCTCGTTCAGGGCGGCGCTCACCTCGCGCTCGGGCAGGCCGGTATACTGGCAGAACTCGCCGAGGCTTACGTAGGCGCGGGCGTCTTTACCCAGCCGGGTGCGGATGCGTTGGAGCAGGCGCTTGCCGGCCTCGTAGCTGTTGCCGGTGAGCGTGGCGGCCTCTTTGGGGTAGATGACGACCTGGGGCATGAAACTTGGTTACTTCGGGGTATAGTTGGGTAAGCGAATATACAGCGCAGCCTAGATACCGGTAGGTTTGCCGGCATGATACGACTGAGCGACTATTGGAGGGGGCTGCTGAAAATCACGGTAGCGGCTTCGGGGGTGGGCATGGTGGCGCTGGGGCTAGCCCCCGGCAGCTGCGGCCGGCGCGTGGACCGGGCGCTGCTGGCACCGGCCGGCCCTCCTCCCCTGCTGCGCACGCTGGCGCTGACGGGGCCGGCCTGGGAGCTGGGGCGGGTGGTGCGCGTCCTCGACGGCGACACCTACGAAGTGCTGACGGGCGGGCAAGTGGTGCGGGTACGGCTGCTGGGCGTGGATGCGCCGGAAGCCAGCCAGCCCTTCGGGCACCAGGCGACCAACTCGGTGCGGGCCTACCTGAGTGGGCGGCTGGTGCGTTTGCAGCGGCAGGGGGTGGACCTGTACGGGCGCACGCTGGGCGTGCTGCGGGTGCCGGTGGCTAGCCCGTGGCCCGCGCCAGCGGCCGTGGCGCTGGACAGCGTGCTGGTGGTGCGGGGCTGGGCCTGGGCGTTTGACCCTAGCCATGTAGTAGCGGCGCGGGCTAGCCAGCAAACCGAGGCACAGCGGACCGGGCGGGGCCTGTGGAAGTGCGGCACCGAGGCACCGGTGCCGCCCAAGCTGTGGCGCTCTTTCAATTCAGCCATTAAACGGCGCTACCTGGGGGGCTGTACCTGGTAGCAAAGCCGTTAGCGCAACACAGCGAGAGTACATTTTTCAACCTTCTTATTTTCTATTTTATGGGTCAGCTTACTGGAGCAATCCAATTTTCGGGCACCGTGGGTAATGTCACGGTATCCAAAACCGGCCAGGTGCGCCTGAAGCCGCAGAGCAACAAGGCGATGTACGCCACCTCGGCCACGATGCAGCGCACCCGCGAGAACGGCAGCGAGTTTGGCCGCGCCGCCAAGGCCGGCAAGCTGCTGCGCGAGTCGCTGCGCGGCCTCCTGCTCTCGGCCAGCGACAGCACGCTGGTAGCGCGGGCAACGCAGAAGATGCGCTATATCATCGGCATGGACGATGCCAACGACCGCGGCGAGCGGGTAGTGGACAAGGACAATGCCCTGACCGAGCTGCTGGGCTTCAACTTCAACGCTGGCGCGTCTATCGGGCAGTCGCTGCACGCGCCCTACGGCATTGCCCAGAACGGCGCCGACGTAACGCTGAGCCTGGCCAGCCTGAACCCGCAGACCGACATCGTAGCCCCGCAGGGCGCTACCCACTTCGAGGTGGTGCTTGGGGTGGCCGCGCTCAACTTCGAGACGGGCACTTACGCGGTGGCTAACGTAGCCGCGCCGCTGGGCGCTATCGCCCTGAACTCGGCGGCGGCGGCCCGCTCGGTTGTGGCTAGCCTGCCGGCGGCGCCCGGGGCCGATGACGTGGTAATCGGGGCCGTGGGCATCAACTTCTACCAGCAGCTCAACGGCAAGCTCTACCCGCTGAACAACAACGCGAGCAACCCGCTGGCAATTGAGTTTGTGGGCTAAAGCCAGGGCCTGCACACCTGAGGCGGCCGGCTCCCTACCGGGGCCGGCCGTTTCTATTTTCCCTTCTTTAAAACGCTACTTTTTAGCATAATGGCTTCTAAATCTCTTTTCCAGAAACAAGCGAACAAGCGCACGAAAACGGCGCTGAAGCTGCGCGCCCGCTACGATGCGAAGGTGCGCAAGTATGCCACGGCGCTCGTGGGCGCGCTAGCCGGCGCAACCGACGCCAAGGCGCGGCTCGACCGCCTCAACCTGCTCTACGGCGTGGACCTCTCGACGGAAACGCTGCTGGTGCATGCGCTGCGCACGGCGGGCCTGGCGGGCACACTTACTGGCACGATGGGCGCCAGCACGCCGGGCGAGGAAGTGCAGCTGTTCAACGCAACGGCCGACGGCAACGGCGGCGCGGCGCTGGCCCTGGAAGCGCTGTTTGGGGAGCTGGTGCTGGCGCCGGCCACCCCCGGCAGCGGCACGGGCGCTGGTACGGGCGGCCTGGGCACCGGGCAGAATTTTGATACCTCGCTGAGCGGCCCGAGTGGGGAAGGCGGCGGCGTAACGCTGGCGGCTAGTGCGGGCGACCGGCTCAGCTTCACTGCGCTGGCTAGCGGGGGCTCGGCTCCGGCTTCGATGGATATCGCTATCGGGGGTACGCAAGTGGCCTCGGTGGCGTACCTGGACCGCTACAACGGGAAGCCGTTCAGCTTCACCCACGCCGGGGTAGCCCATGCGGGCAGCTTTGCGGCGGCGGTGAATTTCTAAGCCTGGCGGCTTAGGAAAAACAACTGGGCCGGCCCTGGCGCGCTGCCGGGGCCGGCCTTCTTTTTTCACTTCTACTTTTTTACGCCAATGAGTACGATTAATAAGAGCCTGATGGGCTTCATTTTTAACGGGGCGGCGCTAGCGCTGGCCTCGGCGCCGTGGAAAAACAACGTGCGGGCCATTTATGGCTTCAATGCCGCGGGCAGTGGCTATCAGGTATTCAAGCCGGCCAGCGCGTTTAACTCACTCACGCAGCTCAGCCAGGACGGGGTGTATATCGTGGAGGCGGCCACGCCAGGCTTTGAGCTACCGGGGGCTACGGTACAGGCTAGCCCCCCGGCGGTGCAGACTAGCATTAGCCTCAACACCTTAGATGCCAGAATTAAGCCCAACGGCTACGTTACTATTTCTGTAAATGCGGATGGGGCGGACCAGTTGCGCATCGGGTCGCTGCTAGTAGACCTAAATGCCACTGAGCAGGCAATTGATACCGACCCGACCGGTGTACTGTATGAAACTATGCTGGACGAGGGCGGTATCCCGCTGGAGTTTCTAAAAAATGGGCAGGTACTGCTGAGTTATCCGTTTTACGCACGACGTTGAATAACTACCTAGTTTGCAAAAAGCCGGCCCTTGGAGAAGGCCAGCCTAAGCCGGCCCGGTAACCCCTACGATAATGCCCTGGCCGAGAGCGGCTGGAGCACGCTCAAAACCGAGCTACTGCCCCGCGGAGCTTGCTTTGCCAATCTAGAGGAGGCCCGGCTTGAACTGGCCGAGTACCTCGACCACTACTACAACACGCAGCGCCTGCACTCCGCCCTGAGCTACTGTACCCTGCTCGAAATTGAACTCCATTACCTTTTCAACCTACCTTAGCTCACTGTCCATTTGCACCCGACCACCTCAATACTGGTACTAGTGGCCCGGCCGCACACCCTGTTCGGCAGCTTGTGTCACCGCAGCGTCACGGCCCAGGTGCTGCGCGTAAGCCCCATCCCGGTGCTCGTGCGGCCCGTCGAGGCCTAGCGCCCTGCCGCCCGGCGTGCGGGCCGCACCGGGCGGGCGGCTTCATTTGGCACTGTATGCAGGGCTGACTTTGGCGTGCAGGGCCTTAACAAGCTCATTGGCCACGCTATCACTATACAGGCCGTAGCCGTTCACCAGGGTGCCCTTAACCTGGTATTTGACCGAGGAAATGGCATAGACCACGGCCTCGTCGTCGGGCTGGAATCACCTTCGAAGCGAAAGTGCTTGTCCACCACAAAATCATCGGCAAAGACCCGAATGGCAAAATTGCGGCCTTCGAGGTAGTTCTGCTTCAGGTTAAAATCTTCGGTGTAGCCCTCTTTTTTGAGCGCAGTGAGGGTTTGCGAAAGGGTTGTCATGGCATCCATGCGGCAGGGGCTTTAGAAGAAAAATAAGCGAAAGGGGGCTAGCCGCTCAGGCGGCGGGCGCCAGGCCGGCTAGCATCGTGTTGGCCCAGTGGGCCACGCTGGCCACGCGGCGGGAGGGCGGGGCAGTGGGCGCGGTGCCCGCCACGGCCACGGGTAGCACCAGCACTGGCACCGGGCTGTGCGTGAGCAGCTGGCCGGTTACGCTGCGGTGAAACAGGCCACCCCAGTAGCTGCGTTGGCGGGCCAGCACCACCACCAGGTCGGCCTGGGTGTCGGCCACGGCAGCCAGCAGGCCGGCGCCGAAGTCGGCGTGCTCGTAGCCGCGCAGCTCGGGCGGGGCAGGCCCGCCAGCAGGCCGCTGGCCTGCACGGCGCGCAGGGCCAGCGCACAGCCTTCATCGTCCTCTATGCCACTTGATATGTGAGCCACCACCACCTCGGTGCCGGGCAGCGCGCACAACTCGCGCAAAAACCCAGCTTCGGGGCCGGGCACAAAGGGCTCGCGGTCGGCCGCCAGCAAAATGCGGCGGGGCGCCTGGCCTGCCGGGGCGGCGGGCGGCAGCACCAGCAAGGGGTAGTTGCCGGCCCGCAGCAGCTCGGCGCAGGCGCTGGCCATGCTGGCCGTGGCGGGGTAGGCCGGGTCGGGCTGGCTGAGCACAAACAGCGCCGGGCGGTGCCGGCTGGCTATATCCTCGGCCACAACGGGCAGCAGGTCGGTAGCGATTTCGACGGTGGTGGGGCTGTGGAGCCCGGTGGCCAGCTGGCTGAGCGCGGCCCCGGTGCCGGCCTGGCGCTCCAGCTCCTGGCGCTGGTAGCCGGCCGCGATAAATTCGTAGGGGTCAAACAACGACGCCCGGTTGACGTGCAGCAGCACCAGGCGCCCGTGCAGGGCCTGGGCCACGGCATCGGCGTAGTGCACGGCGTGGCGGGCGGCCGGGTAAAAGCTAGCGAAAACAACGAGGGTGAGCGGCATGGACAAAGAGTATTTAGTGAGCTATAAAAAGCCGGCCGCGGGCCCGCGCCGGGTAGTCGGGCAATTCTCAAGCTGGTTTACCCGCGTGCCAAAACGGCCCTGGGTAGTCAGGGCCTTTTTGGCACGCAGCGGGTGGCTAAGGCAGGCTGCGCCCGCTACTCCTGCACCGGCAGCACGAGCACCGGAATGGGGCTATCGCGCAGCAGCCGGACCGTTGCGCTGTGGTGAAACAAGTTGCCGAGCAGGCTGTGGGGGCGGGCCAGCAGCACCAGCATATCGGCGTGCAGGCGGGCGGCTTCGGCCAGCACGCCGGCCGTTACCGCCGGCTGGTACACCTGGTGCAGCCGGCGTGGGGGCAAGTCCGGCACCAGGTCGCTGGCGCGCAGGGTAGCCAGCAGGTGCTCGGCATCGGTGGCGGCGTGCGCATCGTCGGTGATGTGCACCACGTCGAGCGTACCCTGGGTGGCTTGCAGCAGCCGGCGCAGCACATCCTGGTGCGGCCTGAGGCGGAAGGGCAGTCCATCGATGGCCAGCAGCAGGCGGCGGGGCGGAAAAGCATCGAGGCCCCGTAGCGGCACCAGCAGCAAGGGGTAGGCTACCCGATGCAGCAGGGTCATGGCCATGGTCGTCATTAGTTCGGCTGGCAGTGCGGTCGAGCCGGGCTGGCCCAGCACCAGCAGCAAGGGGCTAGCGGCGTGAATGGCGCTGGTGAGGCTATCGGGCAGGTCATCTTCGGGCGCGGCCCCGTCGATGAGCACGGGCGGGCCGGCCGCCAGTAGCTGCAGGGCATAGGAGGTTTGGCGCCGATTGGGCGGGGCCTGATAGCTGCCCGCCGGCTCGTAGGCGGAAGGCGCCAGCAGTTCTGGCTGCGGGATGTGCAGCAGCGTCAATTGGGCGTGCAGCGGCAAGGCTAGTCCCGCCGCATACGAAAGGGCATGGTTGGAGACGGCAAAAAAATCGGTCAGCACAACAAGCGAGGGCATCATGGCAAGGAGATTAAAGCGTTTAGGTTAAGTAAATTTTAATATTTATAATTATTTATCAATCAATTACTTGCTTGCCGCTGGGCTAGGCACTGGCGGCCGCCGGGCTACTTTGCGCACCGCCGCCGTGGGCGGCAAGGCCCCGGCCCGGGCAGCTTGGGTGGCCTGGGCTACCAGCGCCGCCAGCGCGCCCCGGTCCAGGAGGTAGCCGCCCTGCAGTACCGACGCTACCTGGCGCAAGTGGCGGATGTCGGTGAGGGGGTTGGCGGCCAGCAGCACCATATCGGCCCGGTAGCCGGGCTCAATGCGGCCCAGGTCCGAGTAGTGCCCCGTTATCATGGCCGGGGCTACGGTGGCGGCGCGCAGAGCCTGGGCCGGTGTGAGGCCGGCGGCCACCAGCAGCTCCAGTTCCGTCACAAGGCCGGTGCCGTAAAGCAGGCCCGGAGTGGCCGCGCCCGCGTCGGAGCCCGCCACGATAGTTACGCGCTGCCGCAGCAGCTCGGCCAGCAGCCGGCCACGCACCGAGTCGAGGGCCGGCCGGCTAGCTCTGCCGGCCGCCGACGCGCGCTGCTGGCGCCCGGCCGCTTCGGTCCACTGCTGCCGCAGCCCGGCGGGCGCCAGGCAGCGCAGCGAGTCGGGCAGCGCCCAGGTAGCGGCGAGGGTCGCCGCGTGGGCCGCCAGCGCGGGCACCACATAGGCGTGCGCCCGGGCCAGCGCCTCGGCCAGGGCAACGCAACGAGCCGGGCTAAACGACGCGGCAATGAGGGCCTGCTGCCCGCTAATGCAGGCCGCTAGCCGGGCGGTGGGCTGGGGCCGGCCAGGCAGGCGGCGCGGGCGGCCACCAGCTGAGCTTCGTGGGGCGAGCAGGCCAGCAGCAGCTTGTCCAGGTCCTCAAACCCGACCTGGCCGGCCGCCAGCGCCTCGGCTAGGGTCACGCTCTCGGGCACGTGGCCCCCGAGCGGCAGTTGGGCCGCAGCCACGGCGGCAGCCACCCCCAGGTAGGCCTCGCGCGGCAGCAGTGCCCCCACCAGCGGGCGCTGCCCGCCGGCCCCGGCCAGCCGGGCAGTGGCTTGCGCCCGCCCTTCGGCGCGGGTGCCGGCGGAGGCTAGCGGGCCGGCTAGCAGCGGGCCGGCTAGCATCAGGCGCGGCCCGGCGCAGGCCCCGCTCGTAACTAACTGGCTGGTAGCCGTTACCTCACCCGGCGGGCGCTGGCTAGGCATCTCGCGGATGCTGGTGATGCCACTGGCCAGGTACAGCGGCAGCGCCACGCGCTCGGCGGCGGCCGTAGCCAGCGCGTTGGCGCGGCCATCCCAGAGGCCGGGCACCAGGTAGAGTCCCTGGCCATTCAGGCGCGGCACGGCCCGCCCGGCCGGCACCCACTTGCCCACTGACACGATAAGTCCGTCGCGCACTACCACCATGCAATCGCGCACCACTTCGGCGGTGCTCGGGTCAATGAGGTTCACGTGGGTGATTACCAGCAGGTCGAGCGGGTATCCGGTGCCCACCGGGCGCGGCCCGGCGGGGGCAGCTGGCTGCCCGTTCGCCGGGCCAGGAGCCAGTAGCAGCCCGCTCACCAGCAGGAGCCAAAGCGTTTTCATAGCCAGAAGATGTAGAGAGTAAGGCCGCTAGCTCGCCCGGCAGCCGAAGGAGCATGCTGCAAGGTAGCCGCCGCACCCAGGCCAAACTATGATAAAAATCACCCCATACGCCTGCGTTTGCTTATACCAGCAGCCGGCGCAACGTGGCGCGGCTAGCCTGCTTCCCGGCCAGGTAATTTCCCGTAGCTTCGCTGGCTCACTCCTGCCCTGCTTACCGCTTATGGCTGTTCTCTGCGCCCACCTCACCGCCCTTGATATCGCTCATCTGAAGCACGATACCCAGCACGTATGCCCCGAGTGCGTGGCCTTGGGCGACGATTGGGTACACCTGCGCATCTGCCAGCAGTGCGGCCACGTGGGCTGCTGCGACGACTCGCTGAACAAGCACGCTACCAAGCACTTCCACGCCACGCGACACCCCGTTATCACGTCGGCGCAGCCGGGCGAGCGCTGGGCCTGGTGCTACCCCGACGAGCTGCTGGCCGAGTACTAGGGCAGCCAAACTACAATCGGCCCCCTAGCGAGCTGCTTATGACCCCGCTGGCCCTGGGGCCGGGCGCCACCAACGGCCTGTCGAGAGAAATTTTATTGTTTCTTGTCAGAAAGCCAGTACCTTAAATGAGAAGTAGGCGGCGCAAGCTACCTATGCTAGCCGGGCAGGCCCCCGGCCGCGCGCCGCGCCCAGGCGCAGCGGCGAGGATATTGTGCAGAGAACGGAACCTGAATTCTTCGGGACCAGAAGCCGGGCGGCACCCCTATCGTGAAGGTTACCCCCTAGCCGTAACCCTGGCCGGGGCGGCGCCCTGCTGGCTATTCAGCGATACCAGGCCAGCATTGGCCTGCTCATGCTACCCAGCGGGCCGGCCGCTACTTCCTTGTTTTCCAATGAAAACGATATTACTGATGGAGGACGACGCCGGCATGCGGGAAGCGACCGCCGAGCTGCTGGAGCGGGCGGGCTATGGCGTGCACGCCGCCCCCAACGGCCAGGTGGGCCTGGCGCTGGCCCTGGCCCACCCGCCCGATTTGGTGCTCTGCAACGTGCTGCTGCCGGTGCTCGACGGCTACGGCGTGCTGGCGCACTTCACCCAGCACCCGCGCCTGGCCGGGGTGCCCTTCATCTTCCTCACTGCCCAAGCTGACCCTGCCGACCAGCGGCGGGCCATGGCGCTGGGGGCCGACGACTACCTCACCAGGCCCCTGGCCGAGGCCGAGCTGCTAGGCGCCATTGCGGGGCGGCTGGCCCGCTTCCGCCACTTGCAGTCTGACCACGACCTGGCGGCCACCGGCGGGCTAGGTGAGTTTTTGGCCGATGCCCGCGCCACCGCCCGGCTCGACCACCTGGCTGGCGACCGCAAAGCCCACCCCGTGCGCAAAAAACAGGATGTGTACCTGGAGGGCGACGAAGCCACGCGCGCCTACTTCGTGCAAAGCGGGCGGGTGAAAACGGTGAAGGCCACCGCCGCCGGCAAAGAGCTGATTACTTGCCTCTACGGCCCCGGCGAGTTCTTCGGCTACCTGCCCCTGCTCGAGCACACGCCCCACCGCGACTCGGCCGTGGCCCTCGACGATGCGGAGCTGGTGTATATCTCGCAGGATGATTTTACGCTGCTGCTGCACCACGCCGAGGTGGGCCCGCAGTTTATGCGCCTGCTGGCGGGGCGGGTGAGTGCGCGCGAGCAGCAGCTGCTGCACATGGCCTACCATTCCATCCGGCGGCGCGTGGCCGATGTGCTGCTGCACCTGCACGAGCAAGCCGGCGGCCTGCCCACCACGGCTATTCAGGTGGCGCGCGAAGACCTGGCCGCCCTGGTGGGCACGACTCCCGAATCGCTGACACGCACACTCAGCGAGTTTCGGCAGGACGGCCTGCTGGAGCTGACCCCAAAAGCCGTGCGGCTGCTGGAGCCCGAGAAGCTGCGCCACGCGCCCTGGTAGCGGCCACGCCCCCACACGGCTGCCATAAATCAAGTGGTGCGCTCTCATTCGTCATTTCGCGGGCGTACGGCCAAGCCGACTTTTATGGCTGCGGGCTGCCTGTGGTCCGCGCCCGGCGGCGGTTGCGGCCGGGTGCCGCCACCTTTTTAGCCATGAAACCAGCTTTTGTAGTGCTCACCGACCTGTCGGGGGCGGCCGAGTCGGCCCTGACTTATACCACTCGCCTGGCGGCGCACCTGCAAGGCCGCCTGGTACTCCTGCACGTGTACCTGAACGTGAATGCTTTAATACAGCCCGAGGCCGTGCTAGCCACCACGGCTGGCCAGCTGGCCAGCCGCCGCCAACTGCGCGCCGACCTGTGTCTGCAAGCCGAAATGCTCGCCGTGCCCGCCGATGCCGAATTGTCACTTGACACCTTGACTATGGCCGTGCGCGGGGCCGTGCAGCGCCACCAGCCGCTGCTGCTGGCGCTAGGCCGCGAGCAGCCGCACGCCCCGCTGAATTTGGGCTGGCTTATTCCGCACCGCACGGTGTCGGTGCTGCGCACGGCCCGCTACCCGCTGCTGGTGGTGCCCGAAGGCTGCGCCGAAACCGAGCTGCCGCACCGCATCATGGTGGCCGCCGATGGCTATTCGTTCTCGCTTACGCCGCCCTCGCTGGCCTTGGGCAACCTGCTGCTGGCCCTGCAGCCCACCACCTCAGTGGTGCACGTGGCTAGCCAGGCACACGGACCCTCGCACGCCGACGTGGCCCTGGAGTCGGTACGGCGCACCGGGCTGTTTGGCACCATCACCAGCAGTAGCCTTTATGAAGTGCGCGAAGAAACTGCAGCGAACGGTATTTTGCTGGCAGCCAGCGAGCTGCACACCCAGCTGATTGTATTGCTAGCCCGGCCGCACTCGTTCTTAAGCGGGCTGTTTCACCGCAGCGTCACGGCCCAGGTGCTGCGCCTCAGCGCTGTGCCCGTGCTGGTGCTGCCCACCAATTAAGTGGCTAAGTACAACCGAAACCAGCTGTCGAAAATCAACCAAGTAGAAGCACTCAATCCCCAAGTACCACCTCGCCCGGCTCATACGGCTTGCCAGCTTCAAACCGGGCGAAGGCCAGCAGCTTGGGTTTGGCCCCGGCCGGGGACAGCAGCTCGAAGGGTGCCGCCGGGCTCTTGGTGCTATACGCTATGATGGATTCGATAAGGTCCTGCGCTTCGGCCGGCGTGGCAAACTCGACCGTGAGGTCGGCTTCGGGCCGCGTGGTGAAGATGTTCACCGCCGGCAGGTTGCTGGGCACCGTCACCAACTCCAGGCGCACAATGTGGTCCACGTTGAGATGCGGCGAATTGTGCTCATTCTTAAACGAAACGAAGGGCATGGCGCAGGAAATTAGTGTGAATAAAATATTTATAATCAGCAGGATATTGGCGAATGGGGCTAGTCCCCACCCGGCCTACCCAACCCCTAAGTAACGCGGGCCACCTCGGGCTAGCCTTGCCAAACATCACGTTTTTGCCTGACTAATATCATGGGGCCAGCCCAGGCTTTTCACGAATCTTACGCGGTAGTTGCGGCAGGCCCTAGCCGGGCATTTTCAGCCCGCCAATTTCTTCCTTCGCTATGAAGCCATGAATGCCACCATTTTCAGCACCCAATCGTTTGAGCGCAGTTTTTTGCAGCAGGCTAATGCCGACCGGCATCAGTTACACGTGCTGGCGGCCGGGCTGGGCCCGCTCACGGCCCCGCTGGCGCAGGGCTCGGCGGCCGTGAGCGTGTTCACCACCGACAAAGTATCGGCTCCACTGCTGGCGCAGCTGTGGGCGCACGGCGTGCACTACCTGCTGCTGCGCGCCACGGGCCACGATAACGTGGACCTGGCGGCGGCCCACCGGCTAGGCCTGCGCGTGGCCAACGTGCCCGACTACTCGCCCCACGCCACCGCCGAATATGCGGTAGCCCTTATCTTGGCCTTGTGCCGCCACCTGCGCCAGGCCGACCTGCAGGTGCGGGCCAACGATTTCTGTCTCGACGACCTGGTGGGCTTCAACCTGCACGGCAAAACGGTGGGCATCGTGGGTGTAGGGCGCATCGGGGCGGCGGTGGCCCGCATTCTGCACGGCTTTGGCTGCCAGGTGCTGGGCTGCGAAGTACTGCCCGATGCGGAGCGCGGGCAGCAGGAAGGCCTGCGCTACGTGAGCCTGCCCGAGCTGTGCGCCCAGGCCGACGTTATCAGTGTGCACACCCCCCTCACCGAGGGCACCCATCACCTGATTGACGACCAGCTGCTGGCCAGCATGAAGCGCGGCGTACTGCTCGTGAACACCGGTCGGGGCGGCGTGCTCGACACCGCGGCAGCCTTGCGGGCGCTGGCCAGCGGCCAGCTCGGCTACCTGGGTATTGATGTGTACGAGGCCGAGGAAGGGCTATTTTTTGCCAATCACGCGCTCGACCAACTAAGCGATAAAACGTTTGCGCAGCTACTCACCTACAAAAATGTGCTGGTGACCGGGCACCAGGCCTACCTCACGCGGGAAGCTCTCACCAATATCGCCGACGCCACCGTAGCCAGCCTCGATGCCTGGGACCAGGGCCGCGCCGCCGCGCATGAGCTGTAGGCCATAACCTCAATTTTAATTAATATCTCCTTGATGACTGTTGCTTTGCGTTGTTTGTGTGCCTGTCTGCTACTGGCTAGCCCTGGGTGCGGCCCGACGCCCGCAACGCACGTGGCCGCCGCTGGCCTGCCGGCACCATCGCCCAAATCCCCGCCCCTGGCAGTGCCGGTGGCCCCGCTCATTCGGGCGTTGCTCGATACCCTCGCTACCAGCCGCGCCCACCCGCGCTTACAGGCGGAGGCCGAGGTGCGCGCCTTCTACGGCCCGGCCAGCGCGCCGGCCTGGACACTGCCCGCCGACAGCGCCGATATAAGCCCCAACGCCACGGTGGCCCTGGCTCTGCTGGGCCGCGCCGCCGAGTACGGCCTGCGCCCGGCCGACTACGGCCACGCCCGCCTGCGGGCGCTGCGCGACTCGCTCGCGCAGCCTGCCTCGCTAGCCCTCCCGGCCCGGCGGGCCCGCCAGCAGGCGCAGTTGGAGGTGTACCTCAGCGACGCGGTGCTGACTTTCCGGCGCGACCTCGACCGGGGCCGACTGCGGGCCTACACACCTTCGGGGCGCGAAAGAACTGCTCTGGCCGCGCCGCCGGCCGCGCTGCGCGCGGCCCTGGCCAGCCGCACCGTGCCCGCCGCCATGCTGGCCGGCCAGCCCACCAACCGCGAGTATCGCCAGCTGCAGCAGGCACTGGCGCGCTGGCTAGCCTGGCCCTTCGTCCCCGATTCGGCCCGGCAGCACCAGGCGCGCTACGAGCTGGCCGCCCTCAATCTGGAGCGCTGGCGCTGGGAAATGGTGACGCAGTCAGCTGACTATTTGCTGATTAACATTCCGGCCTACGAGCTGCACGTGGTAGCCCGCGACTCGGTGCTGCGCCGCTACCGCGTGGTAGTGGGCAAGCCCACCACGCCTACCCCTACCCTGAGCAGCGCTATCCGCTACTTCACGCTGGCCCCCGACTGGCACGTGCCCCACTCCATTGCCGTGCGCGAAATGCTGCCCCGCCTCCAGAAAGACCCCGGCTACCTGGCCCGCCACAACTACGCCCTCTACGACGAGCGGGGCGAGCTGCTCGACCCGGCCCATATCAACTGGGCGCACGTAACGGCCCGGCAGTTTCCCTACACCATTCGCCAGGCTACGTGCTGCGATAACGCGCTAGGCAACATCGTTTTTCGGTTTAATAATCCCTACTCGGTGTACCTGCACGACACGCCGCAGCGCCAGCTGTTTGCCCAGCCCATGCGGGCGCTCAGCCACGGCTGCATCCGGCTAGAGCACCCCCTGGCGCTGGCCGCCTACCTGCTGCGCCGCGCGGGCCAGCCCGTGAACCTGCCCAGCGACGACGCGTGCGCCCGCCAGCCCAGCCCCCGCGATGTGCGCCTGACCCAGCCCCTGGCCCTATACGTGCGCTACGCCACCTGCACCGCCGAAAATGGCCACCTACGCTTTTTTGCCGACGTATACCAGCGCGACGAGGCAGTGCGCCAAGCGCTGTTTGGCCCGTTGGCCCTGGCTAGCCAGTAGCCTGTGGCTGCGCAGGCGGGAATAGGTAGGTGGCCCTTAATGTCTAACCCCACCACCGGCCCTAGTAGTGCGCGAATCAAGACCAGTACCTGCCTTGGCAAGTTGATGAAAATCAACTGCGCCCAGCCTGCTGGTCATAGCCGCGCGGCGGCGAAAGGCGGACTTTTGCAGCAGACTTTCCTTTCTGTTATTAAACCGCGCTTGGTATGGATTTTATGACTGCGCTGCTGGCCACCATCACCAAGCTTAGAAAGGAGGGCTACACGGAGAATTTTGACCTCCGCAAGCACCTGCTGACCGGCCAGCGCTCGGCCCTGCAGCTGACGCCCGACGAGTTTGTGGTAGACAGTCAGCACCACTTCGGCGAGGCCGGCGACCCGGCCGGGACCGAAGTGGTGTATGCCATTTCGTCCCTCAAGTTCAACGTGAAGGGCACCCTAGTCAACGGCCACCACGTGTCGAGCAACGGCGTGAACGCGGCCTTTATCCGGGTGCTCACCGAAAAAATCAGGGTTAGCCTGCTGCCCGCCCCACCCCCATTTTGCGTTAAGCCAGCCGCCGGGCGGCCCGCCCCGATGCACAATCTCGAACTGCTTATTGCCCTGCTGGCCGTGGCCACGGCCGTGGCCGAAGTAGCGGAGCGCCTGCGGCTCTCCTACCCCATCTTATTGATGCTCACAGGCATTGTACTCGGACTGATGCCGGGGCTGCCGCGCTTCGAGCTGGACCCTAGCCTGGTGTTTACCCTGTTTTTGCCGCCCTTGCTGTATGCGGCGGCGGGCAGCACCTCGTGGCCCGATTTTAAGGCGGCGCGGCGGCCCATCGGGCTACTGGCGCTGGGGTGCGTGCTCTTCACCACGCTGCTGGTGGCCCTGGCCACCCACTGGCTGCTGCCGGGCTTCGACTGGCCCTCGTCGTTTTTGCTCGGGCCATTGTAAGCCCGCCCGATGCCGTGGCGGCGGCATCCATCACGCAGGGGCTGGGGCTGCCGCGCCGCGTCACGGCCATTATCGAGGGCGAAAGCCTGGTAAACGACGCCACCGGCCTTATTGCCTACCGCTACGCGCTGGCCGCCGTGGCCACGGGCCACTTTGTGCTGTGGGAAGCCAGCCTGCAGCTGGTGTGGACGGCCACGGCCGGCGTGGTCATCGGGCTGGCCGTGGGCTGGCTTATCCTGCACGTGCACCGCCTCACCGAGAGTCCGGTAGTGGGCACCAGCCTCACGTTTTTGACGCCCTACCTCGCCTTTTTGCTGGCCGAGGAACTGCACGTGTCGGCGGTGCTGGCGGTGGTCACGGTGGGGCTGTTTCTGGGCCGGCGGGTTATCTACGGCTCGCAGGCGCGCCTGCGCAGCGATGCCGTATGGACGTCGGCCGTTTCGCTGCTCAATGGATTGGTTTTTAGTCTTATGGGCCTGGAGCTGCCGGCTATTCTGCACGGCATCCGGCCCGGCTTTATTTGGGCGGTGCTGGGCTACGGCGTGCTCATCAGCGGCACGGTGGTGGCCGCCCGGCTGCTGTGGTGGTACCCCAGCGCCTACGCCCCGCGCTGGCTCAGCCACGATATTCGGGCCGAGGAGCCGGTGCCGCCGCTGGCCCTGGTGAGCGTGGTGGCCTGGACGGGCATGCGCGGGGTGGTGTCGCTGGCCGCCGCGCTAGCCCTACCCCTTAGCCAGCGCCACGGCGCCCCATTCCCGCACCGCGATGTCATTTTGTTGGTCACGTTCGTGGTTATTTTCTGCACGCTCGTGTTGCAGGGCCTGAGTTTAGGGCCACTCATTCACTGGCTGGGCATCCGGCCCGACCCGCTGGCCGGGCGCGAGGAGGTGCACGTGCGCGTGCAGCTGGCCGAGCGCATTCTCGAATACCTTGACCGCCCCGCCACCGCCCACTGGGTACCCGCCGACGTGCTTCAACGCATGAAGCTGAGCTACGGCGTGCGCCTGGCGCTGCTGCGCAGCTGGACGGCCGCCCTGAAGGAGCGCCCCCCCACGACCTGCACGAGAAACCCTTTACCAAGTCGCAATTTCTTCAGGAAGAGCTTATTAAATTTGAACGCGGCGTACTACAGGAGTTGCAGCAAAAGGAGCGCACCAGCGACGACCTCTTGCGCAAGCTCGAAAACGAGCTGGATTTAGAGGAAGCCCGCCTGGAACTGGACAAAGGCCTGTTTTAGCGCCGGAGGCCGGCCGGGGGCTAGCCCTCAGCCGGGCGCGCCCTGCCCCCGGCCACCTGACAAACGTCATACTTTCAAGGAATTGTTGTCAGCACTACGGCGGGGCTAGGGGGCGACTTTTACGGGTGAATTCGCGCTCACCGGGAGCCGGAATAACCTAGCCCTTGTGACCCCATGCAAACCCTCGAAACCTTCGAACAGACCATTGAGCACGTGGTCGATGCAGACATTACGACCGCCATTGAGCTGTTTTTTACCACCAAGAAAGGCGTAGCTGCGCACCTCATCGACGTAGCCACCCACGATGGCATTGTGCTGCTGACCGGCATTACCGACAACCTGCTCTCGCGCGAGCGGGCCGAAGAAATTGCCCTGGCCCTGCGCGGCGTGCGCGGCGTGGTGAATGAGATTCTTATCAGCACGCCCGACGTGGCCGACCACGAGCTGCAAGCGCACGTAGCCAGCGCCCTGGCCGCCGACCCCGCCACCAGCGACTACAACGTGCAGGCCACCGCCGCCGATGGCCACCTTACCCTAGCGGGCACGCTCCAGAGCTGGGCCGAGAAGGAACTGGTGCTGCGCGTGGTGCGCGGCGTGAAGGGCGTGCGTAGCCTTGGAGCCGACGACCTGCTTATCCGCTGGGGCAAAATCGAGAATTCGGACGAAGAAATCAGCACCCAAATCCGTGAGCTGCTGGCCTGGGACATTCGGGTGAACAGCGCCCTGGTGCAAGTGCGCACCACCGACCGGGTAGTGCGCCTGAGCGGCACGGTGGGCACCGCCGCCGAGAAAAACCGCGTGGAGGCCACCGCTTACCGGGCCGGCGCGGCGCGCGTCGATGCCCGCGACCTGGCGGTGGCCTACTGGGCGCTGGGCCACGAGCTGCGGCGCGACAAGCTAGCCCCGCGCTCCGACCAGGACATTGCCCAGGCCGTGGTCGATGCCTTTCGCTTCGACCCGCGCGTGCTCTCGTACCAGCCGCTGGTGGCGGTGCACAACGGCGTGGTGACGCTGAGCGGGGTCGTGAGCAACCTGCGCGCCAAGCAGGATGCCGAGCGCGACGCCCGCCACGTAGTGGGCGTCTGGGACGTACATAACCTGCTGAAAGTACGCACCAAGCGCTTCATCCCCGACCTGCACATCGGCCAGACCATCCGCGAGGCGCTGGCCCGCGACCCCTACGTGAGCGGCTGCGACTTCAGCGTGTACGTGCGCAACGGCAAGGCCCAGCTGTATGGGCAGGTGAGCACGCACTTTGAGCAGGAGCAGGCCGGGGCCGTGGCCTCGGGCGTGAATGGCGTGGCAGAGCTGGACAACTGGGTGAGCGTGCCCGGCAGCCCCGATTTCAACGCCTACCAGACCGCCGCCTGGAAGCCCACTATGCCCCGCCCCAACCCCGACTTCGCCCTGGCCGAGCGCATCCGCAACCGGTACTTCTGGTCGGCTAGCCTCAATAATCAGGAGATAGAGGTGCTGGTAGAGAAAGGCCACGCCACGCTCACGGGCACCGTCGAAACCTGGCTCGACCGCGAACAGGCCACCTACGCGGCCTACGACGCCGGCGCCAGCTTCGTGGACAACGACCTGCTCATCTCGCCCGACCACGGACTGTAAGACTGGGCAGCCCGCCCCCGCGCCGCCCGGGTGGGTGGCGGGCTGCTTTTTACCCACTTCTCTCCTTTCTGAGCTATAACTACTTCACACGCATTATATTGACTAATTTCTACTCTGTTTTCAAGCGGGTTCGCACTTTACGCCCAGCGCTAATTAAGACGCGGCGCGCTGGCTTCTGACGCAAACTCGCTAGCCCTCGTGCCCAACCCCACCCGTGCCAACTCCGGCGCGCTTTAATTCCCCCACCCCATGTCGAAGAAAGCTGCTGAAAGCCACAAAAAGGCTGCCACCCACCATACCGAGGCCGCCAAGCATCACACCGAAGCCGCCAAGCACCAGGAAGCCGGCAGCCACGAGAAGGCGGCGCACCACGCCCACACCGCCGCCGCCCACACTGAGCACGCCGCCGAGCACGCTACCCACGCGCGCAAGAGCCACGCCGAAGAGTACGGCACCAAGTAGGCCGCCTGACAAATCCCGGTTTTCGGCAGCGAAAGCCGGGATTTTAAGTTCAGTTAATTTTTGCACAGGTCACCTCATGGGCCATATTTCTTTTCAATCAGGGCGCTTCCGATAGGGCTGGCTTGGCTGGCAGCTAGCGATTTTCGCCGGGCCGGATTTCCGGCATTTTTTTATTTACTATGAAAACCGACTTTATTGTTTTCACCGATGGCACGCCCGCCAACGAGTTCATGCTAGCCTACGCCGCCGTGCTGGCCGCCCCGCTGGGGGCCACGCTGCACCTGGTGCACGTGCTGGCGCAGCCGCTGGTTGCCCTAGAATTTGGGCCGCCGCTACTCGATACGGATTACGTGCCGGCCGTGCGCGCCGGGCTGCTAGAGGCGGCGGCCCGCTTGCCGGTGCCGGCCACCGTCGAGCTGCTGGAAGACGACAACTGGTATTCGGCCCTCGACCAGCTGCTGGCCGCTTACCAGCCGGCGCTGCTGCTAGCCGGCCTTTCCGCCACCGATGGGCCGCTGGACGAGTGGCTGAGCAACCGCGCCCTACCGCTGGCCCACCGCACGGGCTACCCGCTGCTGCTAGTGCCCGAGTTTCTGGCGGCTATGTATCTGCGCCCGCCCCGCCGCCTGGTGCTGGCCGTGGAGGACCGCCCGTTTACCCTCACGCCCGAGGGGCGGGCCCTGGCCCCGCTGCTCGCCCGGCTGAGTTGCGCCGTGGTGCCCGTCACGGTCCTCCCCCCCACCGGGCCCACAAGGGCGGCGCCGGCCTGCGGGCCGCGCAGCGCTGCGGGCTAGCCCCCACCCTGGCCGGCAGCGCGCTGCACCGGGTGGTGGATGCGCGGCCCGCCGCCGGCATCTGGCAGGCCACCGACGAGCTGGAGGCCGACATGCTAGCCTTGCTCGACCAGGGTCACGGCTGGATACATAAGCTCTTTAGCGGCAGCGTGATTGCCGATGTGCTGCGCTACTCGCAGGTGCCGGTGCTACTACTACCCCTCGCGGCGGAGTAGCGAATGGCTAACGTGCTTTTGGCGGCTAGTTGATAATCTATCGACTAGCCGCCACCGGGCTCCTGCATTTTTCCTTTATGGCGCATGCATTGACACGGCACGCCGGCCTTAGTGGTAGCGGGCAAGTATGGTGGGCACCTGGCGTCAGGCCGCCATGCGCGCCGAGAGCAGCAGCACCGGCACCTGCGAAAACCGCACAGCGTGGGCAATAACGCTGCCGCTGAACATCTTATGCATCCAGCCGTGGCCCTGGTCGAGCAAGGCCAGCATGTCGGCCTCCAACTCGTCGGTGGCCTGCCAGATGCCGGCGGCGGGCCGCGCATCCACCACCCGGTGCAGCGCACTGCCGGCCAGGGTGGGGGCTAGCCCGCAACGCTGCGCGGCCAGCCAGCCCGCCTCGCCGCTCGTGGCCTGCTGGGGCGGAAATACGGTGGTCGTGACGAACGCGCAGCCCAGCGCCTGCAGCAGCGGCGCCAGGGCCAGCGCCTCGGGCGTGAGGGTAAACGGGCGGTCCTCCACGGCCAGCACCAGGCGGCGGGGCGGGCGCAGGGCGGCGGCGGGCAGGTGCTCGGGTACCAATAGCAGCGGATAGCCCGTGCGGTGGGCCAGCGGAAGGGCGCGGTTATTGAGCCACTCTTCGAGGCGGCCGTGGGTGGCCGTGAGGCCAGCAATTAGCAGCAGCGGCCGATAGGTATCCAGGGCCTGCTCCACGGCCGTGTACCACTCATTTTCAATTACTTCGGAGGTAGTGGGCACGGATAGACCCGCAGCGGCACTGGCGAGGGAATTACGGAGTGCGCGCACATAGTCCACGTCCAGCATGGGCATCGTAAAGCCATATTCCAGGGTGGTTACGGCCATTGGGGCAAATACATGCACCAGGTGCAGCTCGGCCCCCAGCGGCGCGGCCAGCGCGGCGGCGTAGGCTTGCGCCCGCTCGCCGGCAGGCGAAGAATCGGTGAGGACAACGAAGTTAGGTTTCATGGGATGAGGGGGTTTGTCACGTGTTTGGCAGGTTGATAGACATTGTTCTGGCGCCGGCGCCGGCTCCTTCCTTTCAGGAAAAGGGCCGGGGGCCGGCGCGGAGGGCAACTTGGTATATCATTCTGACAAGGCACGCTGAGCAAATCATTAGCGCCCCATACCAACGCAATCAAGCAGCCCGCAGCAGCACCGGCGCTATCTTGACCACCCGCTCCGCTCCACTGCTGGCAGCGCCACGCGGCGGGTCAGGGTCCATGGAAACAAGCGGTTAGCAGGCGTTGCCAGGGCTGTTTCAACGTCGGCCCGCCCTGCTCTTCCTAAGCGGCGCTAGGTGCCCGGCGCGGTCACGGGCGCACTACCGGGGCTAGCGGCTGCGGGCACCGGGCCGGCGTAGTAGCCCCGCTCATCGGGCGACATACTGGCATCGGCTTCCCGCATCACGCGCAGGCTGTCGGCGCTGATGGTGCGGCTGGTGTGGGCGGGGCTTCGGTCGTCGGGGCGCGGCCGGGCGGGGCTAGCGGGGCGCCAGCTCATCGGCGAAAGCCGTGGGCTAGGGTGGGAAATGCGGCAGCAGCAGGCATATGCATAAGAGCGGAGGGAATAGAGAGTGGAAGCCGGCCGCAAGGGCAAACCGACCTGCCGCAAAGGTCTGGCCGCGCCCCGGCCCCCTGGCTGACAATAATCGCCTTGCTACCTGACGTTTGTCAGGGCTGCTTGGCGCGGCCCCTACCAATGCGCCCGGCGCAGCCTCTCTGGCTGCAGCACCCGAATATGTTTGGGCGTCAGGGCAATTAAGCCGTTCTGGTTGAATTCGCTAAGGGTGCGAATGAGCGACTCGGGGGCCGTGCCGACCATAGCGGCCATGTCATCGCGCGAGAGCTGGATGCTGGCGGTGGGGTCGGCGCTGATGGGCTCGTGCAGGCGCAGCAACGTATCGGCCACGCGGCGCCGGATGGAGCTGTAGGCCATGGTCAGGAGCTGCTGCTCGCGCTCGCGCACGCGGCCCGCCAGCAGCCGAATAAACTGCTGGCTCACCGCCGAATTGCGCAGCAGCAACTGCGAAAAGTCATCCTGCGGAATGTACACCAACTCCGCATCGTCGAGGGCCACGGCCGAGTCGCTGTGCAGGGTGTGCTCCAGCAACGGCAGGTAGCCAAAAAACTCGCCGGGGCCATAAAAGCCCGTAATCAATTCTTTGCCGCCTTCGGTCGTTTTCACGGTTTTTACCCGGCCGGCCTGCACGAAGTAGCCCCGCGTGACCTCGTCGCCTTCCAGGTAGATGGTCTGCTTGCGGCGCACCGCGTGGGTTTTGCGGTCGCCCGACAGGCCAGCCAGGTGGCCCACGGCGCGGGCATCGTCCAGAAACTCGCCCAGGCCGCCGGCGCGCAGGTCATAGTCGGGCTTGAGGTGCCGAAACCGGGCTAGCCGGCCGCTGATGGCGCTCAGCAGCTCGTTTTCGCTGAAGGGTTTGGTGAGGTAGTCGTCGGCCCCCAGCTCCATACCGCGGCGCTGGTCGATGCGCTCGGTTTTGGCGGTGAGGAAGATGAAGGGCACGCCCGCCAGCTGCGGGTTCTGGTTGAAAATATGCAGCACGCCGTAGCCGTCGAGCACCGGCATCATAATGTCGCACACCACCAAGTCGGGCTTCTCGGCCAGAGCCTGCTCCACGCCAAGCTTACCGTTTTTGGCGGCGTGCACGGCGTAGCCGGCCAGCCCGAGCAGCTCGGCGGTGTTTTCGCGGATAAACGCGTCGTCCTCAATCAGCAGAATGGTTTTCATAGGGAAGGGTGACCGTGACGGTAGTGCCCTGGTCGGGGGCGCTTTGCAGGTCGATGGTGCCGCCCATCAGCTCCAGATAGCGGGCAATGATGTAGAGGCCTAGCCCGGTGCCGGGCACCGTCGAAACGTTGCGGGCCCGAAAAAACCGCTCGAACAAGTGGGTCTGGTCTTCCTTGGAAATCCCCACGCCCTGGTCGGCCACGCTGACGGTCAGCTGGCTATCGTGGCACGCCGCCTGCACCGTCACTGTGGCGTTTTCGCCCGAATACTTGAGGGCATTGGAGAGCAAATTCACCAAAATCTTGCGCAGCAGCGACGAGTCGAGCCAAAACGGGTCGGGGCACGCCACCTGCCGCACGAAGGTTTGGCCGGTCTTGCGCAGGCTCTGCACGTCGGCCAGGGTTTCGTCGAGCAGGGTATTCAGGTCGAAAGCAACTGGATTGATTTCCACCTTGCCTTCCTCGATGCGCCCGACGGAGAGAAACTCTTCCAGAATGGCATTCAAGTGGTTGACCGAGATATTGATGCGCTCCAGGTGCTTGAGGCGCTGGGGCTGCTGGTCGCCGTCGGGGTATTTGCCGATGAGCGCGGCCGAGCTGAGCACGGCCGTGAGCGGCGTGCGAAACTCGTGCGAGGCCATGCTCACGAAGCGCGATTTTAATTCGCCCAACTCCTGCTCGGCGGCTAGGGCCTGGGCCAGCTCCTGGCCCCGCTTTTCGAGCTGCTCCAGGGTGCTGAGCAGGGCGTGGGTGCGGTCAGCCACCTTCTGCTCGAGCTCGGCGTTGAGGCGGGCCACCTGCTGGTGCTGGTCGTGCAGCTCCTGCTCAGCGGCCTTTTTGCGGGAAATGTCGAGGACGTAGGCCACTACGTACAGCTCCTCATCAAGGTAAAAGTAGCTCAGGCTGACTTCGACCGGAAACACCGAGCCATCCTGGCGCTGGCCCTGCAAGGCGCGGTGCCCGCCCATGCTGCGCACCTGGGGCTGGGCGTTGAATGTTTTGCGCAGCTGCTCGTGGCGGCGGCCGGCGGCACCCGGTACCAGCACTTCGATGCGCTGGCCCAGCAACGCGGGCTGCGAGTAGCCAAAAAGCTCGCCCGCCAGGCCATTGGCCGACACGATACTGCCGGTTTTATCGCAGACGATAATACCGATGGTGGCGTTGGTAAACACGGCCTCGAAGCGGCGCACGCTGTGGGCCAGCGCGCGCTCGGCGCGCTGCAGCGGGCTTTGCTCGGCCAGGCACACCAGCAGCGAGGGCCGGCCCTCGGCCTCAAAGTACGTGAGCCGCAGGTAGGCCGGGAACGGCTCGCCGGTGTGGCGCCGAATGATGGCGTCCAGCTCGTGGTGGCCTTCGCGCTGGGTCAGCTCGCACAGCACCCGCCACTCGTCACTCGTCCAGGGCGGCGAGCGCAGCGAGTGGTCGGGGTCGGCCAGAAACTCGGCCTCGGAGGCGTAGCCCAGCAGTTGCACCGCCACGGGGTTTACCTGCGTAAACCAGCCCAAGGCCACATCATAAATACCCACAAACTCGCGCGAGTGCGTGTAGAGCAGGTTGGCCAGCACGGTGGTGTAGGAAGCGGACAGCATGGGTAAGCAAGGTGCTGGCAAGGCAGAAGTAGCGCCAAAGGTCGGCCGTAAGTTACCGGCAAAACCTGATAAAAATCAGCTATTTGAGCTACTACTTGTCATGCCGGGCGGCTAGGTAGTGCCAATACTTTTGCAGCTTCTTTAGTGGATAATTTCGCCGTAAGCAGCCCTACTCCTACGCCCCTTCCGTGTCCGCCACCTCTATGCTCGCCGCCACCGGCACCCTGGCCCGGTTTGCGGGGCGGTTTTTCCGCGAGGGGTTTCGGCCGCGCTACGAAGTGTCGGAGTTTCTGTACCAATGCTACGTCGTGGGGTATCAGTCGCTGCCGCTGGTGGGTATCACGGGCTTTATTATGGGGCTGGTGCTCACGCTGCGGCTGCGGCCCACGATGGTGCAGTTCGGCGCCGAGTCGTGGATTCCGGTGATGGTGGGCCTCACCATCATTCAGGAGCTAAGCCCCATCATCACGGGCCTGATGGTGGCCGGCAAGGTAGGCTCCAACATCGGGGCCGAGCTCAGCTCGATGCGCGTAACCGAGCAGATTGACGCCATGGACGTATCGGGCACTAACCCCTTCAAGTACCTAGTAGTCACGCGGGTGCTGGCCACTACGCTCATGGTGCCGGTGCTCACGCTGCTCTCCGATGCCATCGGGCTGCTGTCGGCCTTCGTGGGGGTTAATATGCAGGGCTCGACCTCGCTGGCGCTGTTTATCAACCACATTCTGGGCCGCCTCACCTACGGCCAGGTGCTACCGGCAGTCATTAAAACCTTCTTTTTCGGCTTTGCCATCGGCCTCATCAGCTGCTACAAAGGCTACTACGCCAGCAACGACACGGCCGGCGTGGGCCGCGCCGCCAACTCGGCCGTGGTGGCCGGCTCGCTGGCCGTATTTCTGCTCGACCTGGTGGCCGTGCTGGTCAGCACGGCGTTTGGGCTTATTTAAACAGCCTCTCAACCCATGCTCCCTACCCCTGCTCTAGCCCCCGCGCCTACCCCACCCGCCGGGGCCGAGCCTGTGCTAGCGGTGGCCGGCGTGAGCCTGGCGTTTGGCAGCAACCACGTGCTGCACGACTTTTCGCTCACGCTGAATCGGGGCGAGAACATCGTGGTGCTGGGTAAGTCGGGCGCGGGCAAGTCGGTGCTTATCAAGTGCGTTATTGGCTTGCTGCGGCCCGATGCGGGCACCATCACGGTGCTGGGCCAGGACGTGGGCACCCTCGACCACGCCGGCCTCGACCGGCTGCGCACCCGGCTAGGCTTCCTTTTTCAAAGCAACGCGCTCTACGACTCGATGACGGTGCGCGAAAACCTGCTTTTCCCGCTGCGGCGGCAGTGGCTCACCCACACCCCGGCCCAGGAAACGGAGCTGGTGCAGCAAGCCCTAGCCGACGTGGGCCTGGCCGACACCGCCGGGCTGCTGCCGGCCGCCCTCTCGGGCGGCATGCGCAAGCGCATCGCACTGGCCCGCACGCTCATTCTGCGGCCCGACATCATTCTCTACGATGAGCCCACCACCGGCCTCGACCCCATTACGGGCCGCGAAATCGACCACCTCATCCGGGCCGTGCAAGCCAAGTACAATACCTCGGCCCTCATTATTTCGCACGACCTGGCCTGCGTGCGCCTCACCGCCGACCGCGTGGCCCTGCTCGCCGAGGGCCGCTGCTACGCCGAAGGCACGTTTGCCGAAGTGAGCGCGAATGCGGACCCGAAGGTGCACGACTTTTTTGTTTGATTATGAACTGCTTATTGCTAAAAAAGAACGGTCATGCTCATCTGGTATCCGCTTAAAACGGACTGCCTTTTTAAATAAAAACTGCCTTCCCTACCCCCGTCATGCCCCAAAACTCCCCTGGTAATACCGTGCGTCTCGGCCTGTTTATGGTGCTGGGCGTGGGCTTTCTGCTGGCGATGCTCTACCTCATGGGCCGGCAGCAAAGCCTGTTCGGGCGCAGCCTGGTGGTGCAGGCCGATTTCCGCAACGTGGCGGGCCTGCTCACTGGCAACAGCGTGCGGCTAGGGGGTATTGCGGTGGGCAACGTCAAGGAAATTAAGCTGCTGAACGACAGCACGGTGCGCGTAGCCATGAGCCTCAACAAAGACGCCCAGGCGTTTGTGCGCCAAAACGCGGTGGCCTCGGTGGGCACCGATGGGCTGGTGGGCAACACCATTATCAACCTCACGGCGCAGGCCGCCCCGGCCCCGCCCGTGGAGCCGGGCGATGTGCTGCGCACCAAAGCCCCGCTAGGCCTCGATGCGATGCTGGGCACCCTCGACATCTCCAACAAGAACCTGGTCGTCATCACGCAGCGCCTGCGCCAGATGGCTACCAAGCTCGACACCAGCGCCATCTGGCAGCTCCTGAGCGACAAGCAGCTGCCGGCTAACGTGCGCCAAAGCCTGGGCCACGTAGCTGCCGCCAGCACCCAGCTGCAGCGCGCCGCCGCCGATGCGGCGCTGCTCACGCAGGGCGTGCGCCAGGGCCGGGGCCCACTAGGCTACCTTTTCACGAACAAGCAGTTGCCGGCCCAGCTGGGGCACGCCGGCCGGCAGCTGGCCCGCACCACCGATACGCTGGCCGCCACTGTGGCGGGTCTCCGGCAGCAGGTGCTGGCTGGCCAGGGCCCCGCCCACACGCTGCTGGCCGATACGGCCGCCGCCCGGCAGGTGCGCCAGAGCCTGCACAACGTGGAGCAGAGCACGGCCAGCTTCAGCCAGAGCATGACGGCCCTACAACACAATTTCCTGCTGCGCGGCTATTTTAAGAAGCAGGCCCGAAAAAAAATGCAGGCTACCACCGATTCGGTGGCCCGCCTTGGGCGCTTGTAGGAAGCTGCTTGTATGAAGCTGTGGTTAACTTTAATTCGATTAGTATGATACATATCAGCTACTTATACCCGCATACGCATGTTGGCAGCCGGGGAAAGGCAGTAGTTTTACCACTGTTTAGGTTCTCTGCTATTTGCCGCCTATCCCTTATGCACTCACCTACCCCTGCGTCAACTTCCCAGCAGCCCGCCGAGGCGGCGGTACTGCTGGTGCTGCTGCCGCCCGTGGGCACGGCCCAGCCAGTGCGGGCGGCTACGCTGACGGCCCTAAAGGCGCTGCAAGCGCAGCTGGGGCCAGCCATCCGGGTGCTTACGGTGGATGAGGGCACCAACCCGGTGGTGGTGCACAGCTTCCCTCCCCTCGATTTGCCGGCCTTCGTGCTGGTGCGGCAAGGCGTCGAGCTGTGGCGGCAGCAGGGCCTGCCCGAAGGCGAGTTCATCGTGGCCCAGCTGCTGGACAAGCTCGCGGTGCCTCCTGCTCGGGCGGGGGCCGGCAGCTGCTAGGGGGTATTCACTTAAAAACGGCTTGATACTCAACTTATCAGCGTAACTTACCTATTCCTAAGCGCCACTTGCTAAGCGCTGCCTGGGCCGGCCTGGCCACCGGCCCCTTTTGGTGGGCTCTCCTTCACGCTGCTGCCGCTATGGGCCTCTATCACTTATTTTACCACAGCCAGGCGCGGCTGCCCTTCGACCAGGCTGCCCTTACGGCCCTGCTGCACCAGGCCCGCGCCTTTAACCGCGAGCACCGCCTCTCGGGCCTGCTGCTGCACACGCCCGACGACCGCTTTTTTCAGATTCTGGAGGGCGAAGAAACCGTGGTGCGGGCCTTGTACTACGACCACATCGTGGCCGACCCGCGCCACCAGCACTGCCGCCTGCTAGGGCCGGGGCCTGCGACGAGCGCAGCTTTGCCGACTGGAACATGGGCTTCCGGGTGGCCAACGCCCAGGAGCTGCGCGCGCTACTGGCCGCCGCCACGCCCCATACGCTGGTGCTGTTTGCCCCGCAGCCCCGCGTGCGCCCCCAGCTGCTGAAGCTGCTGCTGGACTTTGTGGCCAACCACGAGGTTAAGCTCACCCATTCCTTATAAGAAGCTGTTGGATAGCCGATTACTAAGAACTGTAAATCATCAGCTGTTAGCCTGACTTCCGTCATGGGAGGCCTGCCAAGGAGCGCGTACTCTTGTAGTGCTACCCCCGCACCGAGCCCGCTGGGCCGGGCGGGGCGCACTTCTTCACGCACACCCAGCCTTCCTTTCTGATGAATAATGACCCCGTACTATCGGCCCTCTACGATACCCACGCGCAAGCCGAGCAGGCCGTTAAGAAGCTGCAAGCCAGCGGCTACAACCTGCAAAATCTCTCGATTGTGGGCCAGGAATACCACACCGAAGAAAAGGTAGTGGGCTACTACAACCTCGGCGACCGGATGCTGAGCTGGGGCAGCACCGGCGCGTTTTGGGGCGGCATCTGGAGCCTGCTGTTCGGCTCCGCCTTTTTCCTGGTGCCGGGGTAGGGCCGCTGCTCATTGCCGGGCCGCTGGTGGCCGCGCTGGTGGTGGTCCTTGAGGGCGCGGTGGCGGGCGGCACAATTAGCGCGCTGGCCGGGGCGCTGGCCAGCATTGGCATTTCCGAAAACAGCGTGCTCGACTACGAGACGGAAATCAAGGCCGGCAAATTTCTGCTCCTCGCCCACGGCACGGCCGCCGAGGTAGCCAGGGCCCGTGAAATCCTGGGCGTGGGCGCGCTTGCCACAGCGTAGCCCCCTGGTGAGGACCTGGGCCGACCGCTGGCGCCCGCTATTCTCAGGTGCGCACAAACCACTCGACGGGGCGGCGCGGGCTCACGGGAGCGTCGTAGCTCTCCACGTAGCCCAGGCGCAGCACGAATTGCACCGGCGCGCCCAAACCCAGATACTGGCCCAGGCCGGCGGGGCCGGGCGCTTCTTCGAGCACCTGCGTCATGGGATGAATACCGATATTCAAAGCCTTGGCCCGCAGCCAAATGCGCGCCAGCCGGCGGCCGGCCGCCAACAGCGCGGGCACCGACTCGCCGGGGCTGGTGAGCACGAGCCAGCCGCCGTGGGTGGCTAGCTGGCCGGTTATTTTGGCTAGCCCGCGGGCCCGAAAATCGGGCGTTAGCACGCGGGCACTGTCGTAGAAATGCCGCACCAGCCAGCCGGCGGGCCCCTCGATGCCCATGCCGGCGGCCGTAAGGCCGTCGCGGTGGCGCAGCACGGCGGCGGCATCCCAGCGCACCCAGTGGGCCAGCTCGCACTGGGCGGGGTCGCGGGCGGTTTGGTGCTGGTTGGCGGCCAGCGTGGCGGCCGTGAGGTCGCGGCCCGGCCCCGAGGCGGGAGCCAGAAAACGGCAGTGCGCAGCTTCGCCGCCGGTCAGCTGCTGCACATCGGCGGGCTGAATAGGCACGGGCGAAAAATCGGTGCGCAGCGTGCGCCGGCCCAGCAGCCCCGTGAGGTCAGGGTAAGCGGGGCCGGGCCGGCGCTCGAGCCGCACCTCCAGCACGTCGGCCGCCTGCCGGGTAGTGGCCCGCACCCGCCAGCGGCACTGGTAGCCAAAGTGAGCGGCGGCATACTCCAAACACTGCGCAAAGGCCCCCAGCGACAGCATGGTTTCGCGCTGGGTGGGGTCTACCACCGGCAGCCAGCCGCGCGGGTCGTTGCCGATAACCCAGTGGTAGGGCCCTAGCAGGCGCACGGTCCAGGGCTGGGTATTGTGGCCGCTCGGGCCAGCGAGGCCAGGTACAAAATTCGGCGCGCATCGGCGGGCAGCTGCGCCGGGGCCGGCGGGCGCGCGGGCGCCTCGGCCCGCCGCTGGGCCGAGCTGGCGGCGGCCTGGTCCCAGGCGTAGTAGCCCAGCAGACCAGTGCCGGTGGCGGCCACGGCGGCCACCGGCAAAAAATGGCGGCGGTTCATTCCCATGCGGCCTACAGCTCGGTTTGCTCGTGGCTGAGGTCGTAGACGTTGCCGCCGGCGGCTCGGTAGTCGGGCGCGGGCGGCGCATCGGCGGCGGCTGGTTGGCCGTAGTCGCCGTAGGCGGGCGTGCCTTCGTGGGCTTTCATGGCCAGCTCGGGGCTAGCGGGCCGGTCGGCAGCGGGCAAGGGGGTAGGCGCCGGCAAGGGTTTCTTTTTCATGCTAAAAGCTAAAAGGAAGTAAAAAGCTGAAAAGGACTAAGCGGCTGAGTAGGAGCACAAACAGGGCCGGCTGGAAGCCGGTGGTCAGGTCATGGGCAACGGCGGGCAGCAGGTCGCCACGGTGGCAGGCGTGCGCAGCCCGGTGGCCTGCCGGTGCAGGGCGGCCGTGGTGTCGACTTCGGTGGCTAACTCGGCCTGGCGGTAGCGCTCGCCCACTAGTTTACACGGGTCGAAAAGCGCGGCGCGGCGCACGTGCAGCAGTACCACCTTGCCGTGCAGGGCCTGGCCTAGGGTATCGGCGTAGCGCTCGGCGTGGCGGGCCGCTGGGCAAAAACCGACAAAAACAACGAGATAAGGGCCATCATCGGGGAAAGTGAGGAATAGACTGCCGGCCAATGCCTTAGCCTGATGCGCCCGGTTTACCCGGCTATCAGCGCGGCCAGAGACTAGCCAAGGGTACTCGGGAGTCTTTTCAAAACGCTGGTTCTACACTACCCAAAATTCGGCGCCACTTAGCCAGCAAAACCTGACGAACGTCAGACGCCGGCCTGACAGACGTCAGGGCCGGCCGGCCGGCCGCGACGGAACCTTTGCGAAACCCCAGCCGGCGCCGCAGCTGGCTGGCGGCTCATTCATCCCACCTTTAGCTCACTCCCCATGACGCCCGAATCGCCTAAAAACAAAACCGGTAAAGTATTGCTCACCGTCCTGGCCGGCGCCGGCGTAGGTGCCCTCGCCGGGGTCCTGCTCTATTCACAAAAAGGTATCGAGCGCCGCCGCAAATTCCGCAACCTGCGCGTCGACCACCGCCTGCGCCTACGTGGCGACTGGAACCAGCTCAAGGACAAGCTGCAACAAGCCTATACCCAGCTCACCGACGAAGACCTGACCTACGTGGAAGGCAAAGGTCACGAACTGGTGGGCCGCCTGCAAGCCAAGCTAGGCAAGCGCAAGCGCCAAATCGTCAAGCTATTGAATACCCTGTAAAACGTGGTAGCACTCTGCTTTTCGCCGCCTTATAGCATCCTGCGCTAAGCTCTCCGCACGAAGCGCCTCACCAGATTTCCTTTGGGAAACCTGGTGAGGCACTTTATTTTGGGCGAGTGGCGGTGGCCGCTGCTAGGCCGGCCACCGCCACTCCCGCACCTCGGGCATATCCTCGCCGTGGGTGGTGATATATTGGCGATGCTCCACCAGCTTATCTTTCAGATGCTGTTTGAGATACGCGCCTTTATTGCCGAGCTGGGGCACGCGGTCAAGCACGTCCATCGCCAGGTGGAAGCGGTCCATTTCATTGAGCACCGTCATGTCGAAAGCCGTCGTGATGGTGCCTTCTTCCTTGTAGCCACGCACGTGCAGGTGCTGGTTGTTGGCGCGATTATACGTGAGGCGGTGCACCAGCCAGGGGTAGCCGTGGAAGGCGAAAATTACCGGTTTGTCGCGGGTAAAGAGCGCGTCGTAGTCGGCGTCGGCCAGGCCATGCGGGTGCTCGGTGTGGCGCTGGAGCTTGAGCAAATCGACCACGTTCACAACCCGGATTTTCAGCTCCGGCAAATGCTCGCGCAGCAGGCTGGCGGCGGCCAGGGTTTCGAGGGTGGGCACGTCGCCGCAGCAGGCCAGCACGGCGTCGGGCTCCTGGCCGGCGTCGGTGCTGGCCCAGGGCCAGAGGCCGATGCCCTCGGCGCAGTGCGTGCGGGCGGCGTCGAAGGCTAGCCACTGCGGGGCGAGGTGCTTGCCGGCCACAATGACGTTCACGTAATGGCGGCTGCGCAGGCAGTGGTCCAGCACCGAGAGCAGGCAGTTGGCATCGGGCGGCAAGTACACCCGCACCACGCTGGCTTTCTTGTTGAGTACGTGGTCGATAAAGCCGGGGTCCTGGTGGGTGAAGCCGTTGTGGTCCTGCCGCCACACGGTGCTGGTGAGCAAGTAGTTGAGCGAGGCCAGGTTGCGCCGCCAGGGAATTTCAAGCGTCATTTTCAGCCACTTGGCGTGCTGGTTGAACATCGAATCGACGATGTGCACGAATGCCTCGTAGCTGTTGAACAAGCCGTGGCGGCCGGTGAGCAAATAGCCTTCGAGCCAGCCCTGGCACTGGTGCTCGCTCAGCATTTCCAGCACCCCGCCGCTGGGGCCAGGAACTCGTCGTTGCCTTCTACGGCGGCATCCCATTGCCGGTTAGTGACCTCAAATACCGCGTCAAGCTTGTTGGACAGCGTTTCGTCGGGGCCAAAAACGCGGAAGGTGCGCGGGGCAGCGTTCAGCCGCAGCACGTCGCGCAAAAACTTACCTACCGTGCCCGTGTCGCTAGCTTCCACCGCACCCGGCGCTGGCACGGCCACGGCATAGTCGCCGTAGTCGGGCAGGTGCAGGTCGTGGAGCAGTAGGCCGCCGTTGGCGTGGGGGTTGGCGCCCATGCGGCGGTCGCCGCGCGGGGCCAGCTCGGCCAACTCAGGCCGCAGGCGGCCAGTCTCGTCAAATAATTCCTCGGGCTTATAGCTTCTGAGCCAGGCTTCCAGCTCCGCCAAGTGCTCGGGCGGCGAGGTAGCCGATACGGCCAGTGGCACCTGGTGGGCGCGGAAGGTGCCCTCATTAGGCTGGCCATCAACTTGCTTGGGGCCCGTCCAGCCCTTGGGCGAGCGCAGCACAATGAGCGGCCAGCGGGGCCGCGTCAGGTCGCCGTGCGCGCGGGCGCGCTGCTGAATCTGGTGGATGTCGCAGATTACCTCCTCCAGCGCGGCGGCCATGGCCTGGTGCATCAGCTCCGGCTCGTGGCCTTCCACGTAGTAAGGCGTCCAGCCGTAGCCGCGCAGCAATTGGTCGAGTTCCTCGTGGGTGATGCGGGCCAGCACCGTGGGGTTGGAAATCTTGTAGCCGTTGAGGTGCAGAATGGGCAGCACCGCGCCATCGGTGGCGGGATTCAGAAATTTGTTGGAGTGCCAGGCGGTGGCCAGCGGGCCAGTTTCGGCCTCGCCGTCGCCAATTACGCAGGCCACTAGCAGCTCGGGGTTATCGAACACGGCCCCGAAGGCGTGGCTGAGCGAGTAGCCCAGCTCGCCGCCCTCGTGGATGGAGCCCGGCGTTTGGGGCCCCGCGTGGCTGGAGATGCCGCCGGGGTACGAAAACTGCGTAAACAGCCGTTTCAGGCCAATTTCGTCCTGGCTGATATTGGGGTACACCTCGCTGTACGTGCCTTCCAGGTAGGTACCCGCCACCACCGCCGGCCCGCCGTGGCCAGGGCCCGAAAGGTAAATCATGCTCAGGTCGCGCCGCTTGATAATGCGGTTGAGGTGGGTGTAGATGAAGTTCTGGCCCGGTGTGGTACCCCAGTGCCCCAGCAGCATTTTTTTGACGTGCGCCAGTTGCAGCGGCTCGCGCAATAAGGGGTTGTCGCACAGGTATATCTGGCCCACCGAGAGGTAGTTGGCGGCCCGCCAGTAGGCGTCGAGGCGCTGGAGCACTTCGGGGGCTAGCGGCGTGGTAGCGGGCCGGGCGATAGGTGGAGCGAGGAGGGTAGCTGGCATTATGGTAGTCAATTTATACTGCTGATTAATACTTCTTTACTTTCTTCTTCTACGGGAATCTCCCCCAGCACCCGGCCCACGGTTTGGGCAATAATCTGCTCCTCATCGGTCGGGATGACGTACACCATCACCCGGCTGGCGACGCTGGAAATCACGCCCGCGTGAACCGCGTTCCGGGCCTCATCCAGCTCCAGGCCCAGAAACCCTAGCCCCTGGCAGATGCGGGCGCGCACCTCGGCCGCGTGCTCGCCGATGCCGCCCGAGAACACGAGCGTATCGAGCCCGCCCAGCACCGCCGCAAACGAGCCGACCCACTTGCGGGCCTGGTAGCAAAACAGCGCCACGGCTTCGGCCGCCCGCTCGTCGGTGGCTTGCGCGGCCAGCAAATCGCGCATATCGGCGCTGGTTTCCGATATGCCGAGCAGGCCCGATTCGTGGTTGAGGAGGTGGTTGAGCTGCTTCGGCGTCAGGCCATCGGCTTGCAGCAGGTAGCTCACCACGCCGGGGTCGAGGTCGCCGGGGCGGGTGCCCATCACCAGGCCAGCGGCCGGCGTGAAGCCCATGCTCGTATCCTGGCACTGGCCCCCTAGCACGGCGGCCAGGCTGGCCCCACTGCCCAGGTGCGCCAGAATAACGCGGCCCCGCGTGGCCGCTAGCCCCGCCCGGCGGCCCAACTCGGCCAATAAGTAGGTGTACGACAGCCCGTGAAACCCATAGCGGCGCAGGCCCCGGGCCGCGTAGCGACGCGGCAGCGGCAGCTGCCGGGCCACCAGAGGCATAGCGCGGTGAAACGCCGTATCAAAGCACGCCACTTGCAGCAGCTGCGGGTGGCGGGCCTGGAAGGCCTCGATGAGCGCAATTTCGCCGGGCAGGTGGTCGGGGTCGTAGGCAGTAAGCTGCCGCAAATCGGCCAGCAGCGCGGGCGTAATCACCTCCGGCGCCTGGTGGGCGGGGCCGCCGTGCACCACCCGGTGCCCCACGGCTTGCACGGTGGGGAAAGCCGGCTGCCGCGCCAGCCAATCGAGCAGAAACCGGATGGCGGCGGGCTGGTCGGCGGCGTCCACCGGTTGGCTGCTGGGCTGGCCGGGGGCCGGGCCGGGCACCGTGAGGCAGGTGCCGGGCCGGCCGATGCGCTCGAGCTGGCCGGCTAGCCCCCGCTGCGGCTCACTGCCCGCTGCGCCCAGCGCATACACGGCAAACTTGATGCTCGACGAGCCGCCGTTGATGGTCAGCACCACTTGGTGGGCCCCCAGCCAGTGTATCACGCGGCCACCGCGCCAACTCGCCGCAGGTGAGCCGGCGCGGCGGCAGGCGAAGCGAGTAATTCGTGCAGCTTCAGCACCAGGCTCTGCACCGAGGCTTTGGTGGCCCGGCGCTGCTGCTTGGCGCGGGCACGCTGCTCTTTGGCCAGCAGGCGGGCGAAGTTTTTGGCCAGCTTTTTTACGCTGCCCGCCACCTTGCGGTGCATCTGCTGGGTGTGCTTTTCGGTGAGGCCTCTCAGGTTAGCTTCCAGGCTATCGGTCAGCTCCAGCGTGAGTTCGCGTTCGGCAATTTTCATGGGGATAGGGAAAAGTGGGTGAAAAAACTGCTTAGCGCGCCAGGTAGCCCCCCTCAACGGGGTAGTAGGCACCCGTCACAAACGAAGCTTTGTCGGAGCTAGCTCGGCTTCGGCCGAAAACGCCCCTGGCAGCGGCCTGTCGATGTAGCCCGGCCCCACGGCGGCGGATGCCCTGGGCGGCGTATCCCTGGGCGGCCGTTTGGGTAAGGTCGATAAGGCCGTGCTTGGCCGTGACGTAGCCCGCCGGCGTGGGCGTGCCCACCTGTCCCAGAATGGACGACATATTGATAATGGCGCCCCGGCCCTGCTTCAGCATCACTTCCAGCCCGTATTTGAGGCAGAAAAAGACGCTGTTGAGGTTCACGTTGATAATGTGCTGCCACCCTTCGAGCGAGTAGTCGGCCGGCAGGCTCAGCTCGCCCGTGATGCCGGCGTTGTTGCGGGCCACGTCCAGCGTGCTAAACACGGCCACGGCTTCCTGCACCAGTTGGCGGCACTGGGCGGGGTCGCCCATGTCAGCCTTGAAGAAGTGGGCCCTGGGCTTGGTCGATATCCGATACCATCACGTGGGCGCCGTACTGGCCGTAGCGCAGCACCACCGCCCGGTCAATACCCGCGGCCGCACCGGTAATCAAAGTTTTTTTCTTGCAAATTACTGTTCATCAAGCATATGTGTTACGCAGCACCAGCACCAGGTGGCGCTGCCCGGCCCCGCTATGGGCAGGCAATAAGCTGAGCTTAAAGGTCTGGGCCGGGGCCGCGCGCTACCCTGACAATAATTGCTTGACTAGATGATTTTTGTCAGGGTGGTAAGGCGTTGTTCACGGCGAAGGCTTCGGCCGCGTAAGCGGCCAGGGCCACTTGGTCGCAGTCGAGCCAGGTAGCGCTGGCGCCCATGGGGTAGCGCGGCCGTTTTCGGCCAGCCCCGGGAGTTTCGCCAAGGGCGGCCGCCCTCGGCTAATGGAGGCGGAGGCGAGGTATTTTTTGGCCGTTGGCCGTGAGCGTGATGGTGCGGCTGAACGCAGTTTCGCAGGTGGCCATTTCGTAGGTAAGGTCCCTAGTGCGAGCATTGGTCACCTCGATGGCGCGACAGATGGTGCGGGTGGGATAGTACGTGGTCAGGGTGTGCTGAATGGGAAGCGAGAGCGCACTGAGCGCCATATCCTGGCCCGTGGCTTCCACATCGCCGTTGCTGCTGAACCGCACCAGCCGGTGGGCCTGACTTTGGGTATAGCTGGCCTGATACCAGTCCTGATATCTGCGCCACGTCACCTGCCGAGCCAGCGGATACTGCTGGAACATCGCCCCGTAAGCCAGCGGCGGCACGTTTTCTACGGCCATGGCCTGCGCATGCACACCCTGGCCCGATAGCAGAATCGCCCAAGCTAGCCAAAGCAGACTCGCGGCCGCGCAGCTAGTGACCTTTCCGGTGCTACAGGCTACCGGTTGGTGCGGTGGCGCTACTTCCGGCGCCGGCCCTACCACGGCAGGGCCCACCGCATGGGCGAGGTTGGCCAACGAGATTTTAAGGCAATAAAGCATACGTGACAGGAAAAACAGGCACCCAAAAGTAGCGGCCCCTACCCCCGCCATTGTATGACAATACTCATTCCTGGTGGGTAACCTTTGTCAAGGGCCGCGTCTACCGCCCAGAGCAGCGGGCTGGACCTGGCCTCAAGTGCTAAAGGCGGGCAGAGCAGCGGCAGCCCTGTTCGCGAACGCCTCGCGGGCTGGAAAGCCCTAGCACTTGTTCATCAGCATGTTATCGCAAGTAAGAAGCTCGACAAAAGTAGTATCACGGAGCGGACTGCGGGCAATCTACTGAAAATCAACACAGAATCAAACTTATAACACAGCGTGACTCCGGTCGCTACGAGGCCGGAGCCATGACAAAAATCAGGTAAGAAGCTGACGGTTGGCAGCCCAGGCAACGGCCAGTGCTCGGTTCTTTACCGTTCAGTTTTACCCTATCCCTTTCTTTGTCTCATGGCGCTCTCGCTGCTTGTGCTAACCGATTTTTTTCAACCTGCCGACCACGCCCTAGCCTACGCCGATACCCTAGCCGGGGCCATTGGCGCGCAGCTGGTGCTGCTGCACGTGCGCCGCGATTCGGCGCTCGACCCCGAGTATCTCAGCGGCCGGGTCGATACCTTGAGCCAGGAAGTAATAGACCTGGCCCTGGCCAGCGTGACCCGGCAGCTAGCAACCCCCGTGGTGGCCGAAGTAGGGCACGGCCAGGTGGCCCAGGCGGTGGCCGCTGCCAGTAGTCACCACCAGCCGGCCTTGGTGGTGCTCGGCCACCGCAACACCGACAGTATGCCCGACGAGTTGGTATCGACAGCCGCGCTCGATATATTGCGGACTGCACCACAGCCCATGCTGGTGGTGCCGGAGGCCGCCGCGCTTACTGTGCCGCGCCGCCTGCTACTGGCCCTCGACGCCGAGCTTTTCAGCCTGGGCGGACACACGGGCTTGGTGCGGCATTTGTTTGATACGCTGGCTGCCGAGCTAACCGTGCTGCACGTAGCCCCCAATAAAGTCGATGCCAAGTCGGGAATGGCCGCCGCCATCGAGGCTATCGAGCGCACCGGGCTAGCCCTGGATTTAGGGTATGGGCTTCAGACACGCTGCCTAGTGCACGCCACGCCAGCCGGCGGCATCCTGGCGGCTACCGGCGAGTTTGATGCGGTTGTGCTGGTAGCGCGCCCGCGCAGCTTTCTAGGCGCGCTCTTTCACCGCAGCGTGACGGCACACGTGCTGCTGCACAGCCCGATACCAGTGCTGGTACTGCCGGCCCTGTAAATACCTTAGTTCACTAATTTGGCAACTGCGAGGCTATCTCTAATGAGCTGGTTTTCGATTTTTTTGAAAGAATGCTCAGTGCCTTATAGCTACTGGACCACTTGAGCGCATCAAAAATGTAGGGCAACTGCTATTACCAACCTATTTGCTTCGCCGGAGAAGTTGCAAGCATCGGGGCTGACCATGTCCCACCTAACTGCCGGTCCGTGACTGCCCCACACTTTTTGATGCGCTCTCTATGAGTAGACCCCTACCCTGTATAGCCACACGGGCCAGCCCTCGCTCGACCCGGTCGTGTTCTTCAAGCTTGTGCTGGTGGGCCGCCTGGAAAACATTGCCAGTTACCGCCGCCTCGTCGAGCACTACAGCCTGCGGCTCTGTGTTCTGTACTTTTTGGGCTACGAAGCCGACGAAGACTTGCCCTGGCACTCGACGATTAGTCGCACGCGCCAGCTTTACCCAGCCACTATTTTTGAGCACCTCTTCGACCACGTATTCGCCCAGTGCGTCGCCGCCGGGTTAGTGGCAGGCGACACTCAAGCCATGGATTCAGTCCCCGTCAAAGCTCGTGCTTCCCTCAACAGCCTGCGCTCTAAACAACCGCCTCTTGCGCCACCTACGCACCTAGCCAGTCAGCCAAGTACGCCGCTAGCTCCCGTGCACCACAGCCAGACGGCACCCGCCCACCAGCTGCACCGCGAAGCCGCCCGCCAAGCCAAGCGCCGCACCGAGGCGGGGAGCCTGGGCGCGCAGCATGCGAAAGCCAAGCTACTGAGTAATAAGACCCACTACAGCCCCACTGACCCCGAGGCCCGCATCTTCGTGAAGCCCGGTAAGGTCCGGGCTCTGAACCTACCTCTACAGTTTGGGGTGGACACGGCCGCGGGCGTTATTAGCCACATCCAAGCCGATTTCGCGGACGGCCGCGATAGTGCGCACTTGCCCGCCCTGGTTCAAGGGTTACGCGCTAGGTTCACGGCCAACGACTTAACGCTACGGGAGCTGGTGGCCGATACGGGCTACTCCACGGGCTTCAACTACGCGTTGTTGGAGCACTGCCACATCAAGCCGTGGATTCCTGCTTTTGGGGCCTACAAGCCGGAAGTGACAGGTTTTACCTACGCCCCCGCCCAGGATACGTACGGCTGCCCTGCAGGCAAGCTGCTGCGGTTTCGCGCTTACCGGGTGACGGAAGACGGCAATTGGTCTAAGCTTTACCGGGCTACCTACCAGGATTGCCAGCGGTGTCCGTTGCGCGCGACCTGTGTATCGGGAGCGCAGTACAAACAACTGATTGGCTCGGCTTTTGATGCGGTCTATCGCCGGGCCGGGCATTGGCAGCGCGCACGGGCTAGGCAGCGCATGCGCCGCGTCCGCCAGCGCACGGTTGAACCCGTCTTCAGTCACTTGCTGCACCAGTATGGCCAACGGCGCGTCGGTACCAAGGGCCAAGCAGCAGCCCACAAAGCCATGCTGCTCAGTGCCATTCCCTATAATCTCAGAAAGCTGCTCCGGCACCAACCAAAATAGCCCGCTAGCGTAGTTATCGCGCTGGCCACCGAAACAAGGGCGCTGCACGCCTCATTTTAGTACTCGGTTGGCCAGTCCGAAGCTTCTGCGAGTCAGCTTTCTAGCTAGGAGCATACCCAGCCTGAGTTCTGCAACAGCCACGCTCGTTTCTAAAACGTCTTTGCTGCCAAAAGCCTCCTTCGCTACTCCAGCGCTCCGACGGCCAAGCGGTAGCTCGTACTACGTCCGCCAGCCGCTTCTTTAACTAAGATACGCTGGTCCAGCAGGGCTTGTATGTCGCGGGTCGCCGTGTCCTGGGAGCATTTGGCAATCGTCGCCCACTTAGACGAGGTAAGCTTCCCTTGGAAGCCGTCGAGCAACTGGTTAAGCACGCGTTGCTGCCGCGCATTGAATGGGAACGCGGCGTGCTGCTCCCAAAACCGTGCTTTCGTGAGCACGTTAGCGAGCGTCTGCTCGGTGGCCTGCAAGGAGCGGCTCAGGCAGGTGAGAAACCAGTTTAGCCAAGTCGTAATATCGAGGTCCCCTTTTTGAGCGGCTTCCAACTGGGCATAGTAGGCATTGCGCTCCAGCCGCATCTGGGCCGAGAGACTATAGAAGCGCTGGGCCGAGGCATCGGCACGGGCGAGCTGCAGCTCCGTAAGGGCACGGGCTACGCGGCCATTGCCATCTTCGAAGGGGTGAATGGTGACAAACCAGAGGTGGGCAATGCCGGCTTTGAGCACGGCATCCAGAGGCGCGTTCGAGTTGAACCACTCAAGAAACTGCGTCATCTCCGCGGCTACCTGTTCCGCGGCGGGCGCTTCGAAGTGGACCTGCTCACGCCCCAGCGCACCCGAAACGACCTGCATCGGGCCCTTGGCGCCCGTGCGCCAGGTGCCAACCTGGATGCGCTGCAAGCTGCTACGACCCGCCGGGAACAATGCCGCCTGCCAGCTGCATAAGCGCTCGGCCGTGAGGGGCTGTGCAAAACCTTGGGTCGCATCAAGCAGCATGTCGACCACGCCCTCGACCCGGCGCTCCGCTGGCACTAGGCCGGCTACGTCCAGGCCCAAGCGGCGCGCCAGCGAGGAGCGTACTTGCTCGGTAGGCAGAAGCTCCCCCTCAATTTCGCTGGATTTGAGAGCTTCGAGCGTGAGCGTTTGCAGTAAAGCTTCCGCCTGCAGTGAAAAGCCCAGCGCCTCCATGTGGCCCAGCACCCGTCCTTGTTGGTGGCGAACCGCGCCCAGGAGCGGTTCTAAGCGTTCATGCTGCCATGTAAAGGCTGGCCAGGTAGGCTGCTGATGAATATACACACTAATCTCCGCTTAATATGCGGCGAATATAACACCTATTCTCCGCACGCCCTGTTTGTCGCACTTTTCAGCTCTTCGTAGCTATTGCCGAACTCGCACACTCGTCCAAGAAGTGGTCGCAGCTAGTACAGAAGCCTGCAAAAAGCAGCCATAGCCCCAGTTTCTAGGCCTAATTTAACCGCTCAAGCTCTCGTGCGAGGCATTAGACCGAGTTCTGCAACAGCCACTGCACATTTCGGGGCCGGCCTATTTAGGCAGCTGGCCTGGTTTGCTGGGCGTAAGTCACGGGTCGTAGCGAGGAACTGGAACGCGGGAGGCGTCGTCATTCCTAAGCGCTTACCCTTGCTACCCTTACGAAGAAAACTGCGCGCTCATCTTCCCCGCAACGCCCCCTCGTTAACGCGCAACGCGTAGCTTTAGCCCTGCTTAGCTACTGGCGCAGACTCGGTCAGGGTCAGCTCGTCTTTGGTTGGGTAAACGTGTTCTCACCACTTGAAGCTGATATATGAAGCCGCGCCCTGCTACTGCCCACTCGCGGGCTAGCCAACGCCTCTTTCGCTGGGGGCTGGTCGGCGTACTGGTCGCCTTTACTGCCTTCGAGGAACTCCACCTGCGGCCCCAGTTGCGCCACCACCACCTCACCCGCTTTGGCCAGGTTTTGGCCGACTCGCTGCCTAACTTTATCGCACCCCTGCTCTTGGTTGCCCTCTACATAACCCTGTTTCAGAAGCAGACGCGGCCGGAGATAACCCGGGCGTGTGGGAGTGCCGTGGCCGGCCTGGTGCTCTACGAGTTTGCGCAACGCTGGATGGCGAACCGGGTCTTCGACGTACAGGATATCGTCGCCACGCTGCTCGGCGGGCTGGTGGCCTGGGTAGTCTTACAGGTGGGGTGCCCCACGTAGACGAAGCTCACTAGGAGCGTTTCGCTGCTAGTGCGGACGCTTTGCCTGAGATTGGCTAGGCAAGGCAAACAGCGGGGGAGGATAGTTTCGGCTCGAATGCTATTGCTGAGCTCGGTCGAGGCCCTCATGGGAAGCCACTGGCAACCAAATTGGGCCTGTATACTAGCAATAAAGCTGCATTAGCCGCGACCGCTTCTCGAATGAGATTGATAGTTCTGCAACAGCTATAGCACCTTTCAGAAGCCAACTAGCTGTCCACACACTTTGGTGTATCTAACCGCATAGCCTCACGCGACCACTTCCTCTCAAAGGGGACAGTCAGAACCAGCATTGCGCAACTTGGGCCGAAGCCAGTCAGCGAAACCTTGCTGGCTCCAACTATGCGCACAAGCTAGCCATTATAAGTAGTTTCGCCTAGCTTTTCCGTTCCTACACTATGTCTTTAATTGCGCCCGCCAACGACCTATTCGAGGCCTTTTTTGACCTCTCGGCCCTGGGCGGTATTCTGTTCCGACCCGTGCAGGATGCCGCAGGCGAACTAATCGATTTGGCGTATGAGCGCCTCAATCCGGCCGCCCAGCAGATGCTGGCCTTGCCCGAGTGCCCCGCCGAAACCTTTCTGACCCTTTACCCGCACGCGCTGACTACGGGCATCTTTGCGTTCTACCGCGAAGCCTTTCGGACGGGCGAGGTGCGGCGCGGCGAGTTTAATTACCAATACGACGGGCTGGATAACTACTTTCACCTAGCGGCCCGACGCGTGGGCGAACGCTTGTTGGTCAGCTTCACCGACACCAGCGAACAGCCCCGCAGTGCCGTAGAACTGGCTTTACGGGAAAGCCAGGCCGCCGAGCAGGCCGCCCGGACGGAAGCGGAGCGCCAGCGCGGCGAACTGGAGCGCGTCTTTGAGCAGGCCCCGTTGGCCATCGCCGTGTATCGCGGGCCGACCTATACCATTGAGTTGGCTAACCCCACAGTGGCCCGCCTCTGGGGCCGCACCCGTGCGCAGCTGCTGGGGAAGGGGCTGTTTGAAGCCCTGCCCGAAGTGGCGGGCCTCGGCTACGAGGAACTACTCGACGGCGTGATGGCCACCGGCGTGCCCCACGTGGCCCACGCAATGGAGGCCCAACACGACCGCAATGGTCACCGCGAAACCGTATACTGGGACTTTGTGTACGTGCCCATGTACGCTGCCGACGGCCGCATCGAGGGAGCGATGGTGGTCGCCACCGAGGTAACCGAGCAGGTACTGGCCCGCCGCCAGGTGGAGCAGCTAAATGCGGCCCTGGAAACGCGCGTGCAGCAGCGGACGGAGGAATTGGCCGCCCTTAACCAAGAATTGATTGCCACGAATCAGGAATTACAGCAGAGCAACCGCCAGCTCACGCGCACCAATGTGGATTTAGATACGTTCGTCTACACGGCCTCGCACGACCTGAAAGCACCCATTACCAACATCGAAAGCATTGTGCAGGCCCTGCGTGATACGCTGTCCCCTGGCGTGCAACAGGACGAGGTGGTGGCGCACCTGCTAGGCCTGCTCGACACGACGGTGGCCCGCTTTCAGGGCACCATCACCCAGCTTACCGATATTTCTCGGCTGCAGCTAGCGCACGCCGGGCCCACCGAGCCGGTCATCCTAGCCCCGGTAGTCGAGCAGGTGCGCCTGGACCTGGCCCCCGCGCTGGCGGCCGCCGCCACGCAGCTCACCATCGCGGTGGCCCCGGACCTGGTGCTGTCCTTCTCGCCGGCTAACCTGCGCAGCGTCGTCTACAACCTGCTCAGCAATGCCGTCAAGTACCGCGCCCCGGACCGCCCCTCGCACGTGCAGGTGCGGGCCGCGCAGCAGGGCTGCGCAATTGTGCTCACGGTACAAGACAATGGCCTGGGAATGAGTGAAGTGCAGCAGCGCCAGCTCTTTGGCTTGTTTCAGCGCCTGCACACCCACGTCGAGGGCACGGGCGTGGGCCTCTACATTACCAAGCGCCTCATCGAGAATGTAGGCGGCACCATCCAGGTACAGAGTCAGCCCAATGTAGGAACCACCTTCACCGTTACGTTACCTGTTTAAGTACGCCCTTACGCTATGCCCCCCCTAACCAGTGTGCTGTTAGTCGATGACGACCCCACCACCAACTACCTCAATAAGCTGCTGCTGACCCGCATGGGCGTGGCCCAGCAGGTGCTGGTGGCCGAGAACGGCGAGCAGGCCCTACGCACGCTCGAGCAGACCTGCAGCGCCCCGCCGACGCCGGCATGTCCCCGGCTCATTTTGCTGGATATGAACATGCCCGTGCTCAATGGGCTGGCCTTTCTCGAAGCCTACGTGCAGCTGCCGTTGGCTCCTCAGCAAGCTCTTGTCATTGTCATGCTCACCACCTCGCTGCACCCCGTGGACCTCGCCCGCATCGAGCAGTTACCCATTGCGGGCTTTCTTAGCAAGCCCCTGACGCAGGAAAAGGTTAACGCGCTGTTGCAGCGGCATTTCGCCAAGTGAATACCGGTAAAGGGGGTGTTAGTAAACAACTAGGGCAAACCCTCCGCTTCAGGCGCACTGTTGCCTCATTTTTACGTTTAGTGTACTGTCTGACAACATATTATTCGGTACGTGGGCAAAAAGATAGGCTGAACGTTCGTTTTCGCTATTCTGCTTCGATGGCGTTAAGGGACGTGTAAAACAATCGTCTCACACTACTCTTATTGCGTTTTGTGCCTTAGCAGTAGCATTTAAACTAACTGGCCGCCAAGTCGGAGAGTTGGCCCTAGTTGTTCACTAACGCCCCCATAACGGCGGCGAGGCTTTCCCGACTCCCTCATCAACGGACGAGTTCGCCGCCCCGCGGTTTGGTTGTGACCGGTCAGCGGGCGTGGTAGTCGCCGCCGGGGGCTGGTAACGCTACGCGGGGGAGCACGTACAGGGCAGCGGCAGCCCCCATTGCCCCGGCTGCCCCGCTGTTGCCGCCCGGCTCCCGGTCCGCCTAGCCGGGCCAGCGACCCGCCCCTTTTCCTGCTTATGACGCCGACGCTCGACCCCACTCCGACTGCTCCTTCCGACGAAGCTACCTTTGTGCTGCAAAAAGTGCAGCCCGCCCTGCTCGGGCTCATGGACGGCTCGGTCTCCACCTTGGCCCCCCTCTTTGCCGCCGCCGGGCTCACGCATTCGCCCCACGCCGCTTTTTTCGTGGGGCTGGCCGCCTCCGTGGGGGCCGGCATTAGTATGGGGCTCGCCGAAGCGCTCTCCGACGACGGGGCCGTGACGGGGCGGGGCAATCCGTGGGCGCGGGGTCTGATTACGGGCGGGGCCACGACGGCCGGCGGGATGTTGCACACGCTGCCCTTTCTGCTCACCAACCTGGCCCTGGCCTTGCAGGTGGCCTACGTGGTGGTGGGTAGCGAGCTGCTGCTGATTGCCTACATCCGGTACCGCTTTATGAAAACGCCGCTGGCCAGCACCATCTTCCAGGTGATTGTGGGCGGCGGCATCGTCTTCGCCCTCGGCGTGTGGCTGGGCCGGTTCGGGGCGGCGGGGTAGACAGGCAACCTAACCAGGCCGCACGTGGTATCGGCAGGCAGCAGCAGCCCCAACAAGGCGCGGAATGACTGGGGCAGGATAGCGTCGGCCGGCTACCCCTTGCCTGTATAAAGCGAGCGTTTGCTCCGGCACGCGCAACTTGCGCGGCCAAACAGCCCATCGACTCCTCCCGGCCTGTTGCGCTCCCCGGCGGCTCTGGCCCCTGGGGAACCCACTGGCCGGCGTCGCGCCCCTTTTATGCGTCCGTTACCCTCCTCCCCGCCGGCCAGTGTCTCCGCCTCTGCGGCCCCACGCGCGCGGTCCTTGCACCGGGTCCTCGCCTCGCCGGCCCTGCACCGCTTTGGGGGGGCCATAGCCCTCGGGGCCGGGTGCGCCTGGCTGGCTCCGGCCGACTTTCGGCCCGCTACCCGTGGGGTCGTGGCCTGGGACGGGTTTTGCCTCAGTATCCTGGTCCTGACCTGGGCCACCATTTTCACGGCCGACGCCGCCTACCTGCGCCGCGTGGCCACCCGCCAGGACCCGGGCCGGACCGCCACGTTCGGGGCCGTCGTGCTGGCCGCCACCGCGAGCCTGTTGGCCGTGGCCCTGCTGCTGCACGGGCTCAAAGAACTGCCCCACCGCGAGCAACTCGAGCAAGTGGCCGTATCGGTGGTGGCCGTGTTGGGGGCCTGGTTCCTGTTGCACACGCTCTTTACCCTGCGCTACGCCCACGCCTACTTTAGCCCGGACCCCGGGGCCGAGCCGGGAGCCGCGCCGCGCGGCGGCCTGGCCTTTGCCGGGGCCGCCCCGACCACGTACTGGGACTTCGCCTACTACGCCTTCACCATCGGCATGACGGCCCAGACCTCGGACACCGGGGTAACCTCTCTGCAAATGCGCCAGCTCACCCTGGCCCACGGGCTGCTGTCCTTCGGCTTCAACACCGCCGTCATCGCCCTGGGCGTCAATGTCGTCTCCAGTATCCTGTAACGCACAGCGCCGGACAAATCTGGTGCTACGCACGCACGGAGCGGGGCTACTTACCCCAGGCCGGCTGCGCTAATTGTGGGTGGGAACAGGACTGGTCCAACTGCCACTCACTACCCGCCGCCACGGGCGCTTTGCTCGAAAAAGAGGTATCTGCCATGCCCGCGTCTTCCCCCCGCCGTCTTCGCCAGGCCGACCACGCGGCCGTCACCGCGCGTTGGCACCTTGGCCAGTCCATCGCGACAATAGCGGTCAAGCTAGCCTGCTCGCCCTACCAAGTACGGCGGGTGCTGGTCCAGTATGATTTGCTCGCCAGGCCAGCGGCCCCGCGCGTGCTGCCTGCGGCCCAGGTCGCGCTCATCGCCCAGTTTCAGGCCAGTCCGCTCTCTGTTGTGGCCGTGGCCAAGCGCCTGGGCGTGGATTGGCGCCGCGTCAGCCACGAACTGCGGGGCCTCAAGCTAATGAGCCCGCGGCGGCTCGTCCAGCTGGCGCGCGTGCTAACGCAGGCGAATACGCCTAAAACGCAGACGTCGTAATTGACTTGACCTCCTCCCATTTACTGGACCGACCAGAAGTAGCGCATCAGGCGTTCTTGACCTGTTCCGATTTTCTAGACCGCTTGAAAGTAGAACATCAGGCGTTCTGAATTACTACTTGATTTACAGCCAGTAAAGCTAATCAGCAGCATAGCAGCGAGTAGAATTTGCTTCATACCCAAAACTACTACCAAAACTGACGCCCAGGCGCTTTATAGAGAAATAGATGCAGCGAAAGCTCTGCCCTAGCTAGCAGGGCTTTTCATTCTCTTTCCTAGGCCCAACTTCTTTCCAGTTCACCCTACTACGGGCCATACTAAATCGGCCTACCTAGCCCGACCTTACTTGTAAGAGTGGAGTAAGTCAGCTTATTAACTGTGCTGATAAGGTGCTGGCTTGCTTGGCGTAACATAGAAGAAGCTTCCGGTACTTCTTGCGGCCTAGCGCAATTTGCTCGGCTGTCAACTCATGTACCCATACGGCGGGCATCTGGTCTTTAGCTCCGCTGACCCTACGGGTGAGGAACTTCTTTTGCACGGCGATGAGCACAACGCGGTGGGCGCCCAACACGTCGGCGTACAGCGCGCCCTGGCGGTCATAGCCGTATTTTTCAACAGTGTCGAGAAATTGGGACAGGTCGCGGCAGCTGGTGGTTTTGAAGTCTACGAGGGTGCGGCGGCGCTTCTTGGGGCTGTCAATTAGCAAATCGGGGCGCACCTTCACTACTAGGCCGGTGGCCTCGTGGGTAGCGGTGTAACTCTGTTCGGGCTGGCCCCGGTACAAGACGTGGCGGGGGTAGCGGCGGCGCCGGATGGCGGCGGCCAGCGCGGCGGCCTGCTGGCGTTGGCGGTGGTCGAGGACGTCCTCGGGATTGGTTGGGGTGAACAGGTGCGGCTCGAGGGTGGCGCTGTGGAAGTAGGAGCCGAAAGCGAAAGCGGCGGCGCACTCGCGGGCGGGGCGGCCCAGCAGCTCATCAGCCAAGCGGCTGAGGTCGGTGTTACTGACGAAGGGCAGGGCGCGGTGCTGGGCCTGGGTGATGCCGGGATGGGGCTGGAGGTTGGTGAACATCTTTTCAATTATCAATTAACAGTTATCCGCTACTGATAGCGGTCTAGGAGGCAGGCCAGGCGCTGCGGGTCGACGGTGCGGTGCAGCCAGATGTGGGAGCCGCCGCAGCCTACTTCATAAGCCAGGGGCGGGAAGAGCTAGCGCACGGCGGGGACCAGGTCGCGCAGGTCAGGCAGCGGGGCGGTGGTGGCGATGAGCTGGGCTAGCTGGGTGAGGCGGGCGGCCTCAGCCTCGTCGTGGGCGGTCTGCTCCTGGCGGAACTCGGGGAGTTGCAGCATGGGACTAACGGTAAAAAGTGGCCCCTCCCCTGCTGGTGGGTCAGGGGCCGGTGGGTTACTCGGTGACTGCGGCGGTTTCGGCGGTGGTGAGCTGCTTGGCAGCCCGCTGCTCAGGGAACTGGTAGCCCTCGGGGATGCGGTAGCCGTTGACCAGGCGCATATCGGCCATGCCCGTCAGCGTTTCCTCGCGGTAGAGGTCGAAATCTTCGGCAAACTCCTGGCGGGCCTGCACCTCGGCCGGGTCGGCGGGCTGGTAGCTGAACTCGGCAATGAAGTAGGTGGCGGGCTTGCCTTCCTTCTCCGTTTGCTTCTTGACGGGGGTAACGGTCAGCTCCACGTCGGTCAGCTTGAGGTCGTCGTAGAACAGGCTGGCGTTGAGCTTTTGCAGGTTCTCGACGCTGTAGCCGTGGAAAAGCACCGCGCATACGGCCCCGGTCTTGTCGATAAAAAACAGCTCGGCCCACACCTTGCGGCCCATGCTCAGGATGTTGTCGGAGAAGATGCGCAGGGCAACGGGAATGAATGTCAGCGACTTGCCCAGCACCTCCTGCCCGTTCAGGTTGAAGACGCCGGCTTTAAGGTCGGCGCGAATCTGGCGGGGGTGGCCGGGTAAGTACTTGAAGCGGCTGGTTTCGACTACTTCGCCGGTGGCCTCATCGACCGAGGCAGTGAGGTAGGCGCGGCTGGCGGTGAGCGTATCAGTAGCGGCCGGAGCGGTGTTAGCGGCTAGGACGTTTGGGGTGGTTTGCTTGGTTGCCATAGGGGGCGGAGGTTGGGGAATGAAAAAAGTGGGGCCAGTTGTCGGCCGGCCCCGTCGCCGTTTGTCGTTTATCTGAATTGCTTGTCGTGGCAGAGAATGGCCCGGCCCACAATGGAATCGACGCCCCGCGCTTCGGGCTGGTGCTGGTACCAGAGATAGGTAGCCAGTAGGTTGAGGTAGGCGGGGTTGCGGAACTTGCCTTCCTCGTCGATGATGAGAATCAACTCGTCGGTGAGGCGCACCACTTCGACGGTCTGGCAGTCGAGCAACTGGTATAGCTCAGCCAGCCGGAAGCTGCGGCCGTTGGCTGGGCTGACTGGTTGAGGCTCGGCGCTATGCGGGTCAAGCAGATGGGGTCGGTAGGTGGGAGCAGTGGCGGGCATGGTGCTGGGGAGAAAGCGGAACCGGCGCTGGGGCCGGCCCCTGGTTGATTAAAAGGAATCGGTGCGGTGGCTGGCGCCGTCGTAGCTGCCAGCGGCGGCTAGCGGCTGGGCACCTGGGTAGGCGTGGGCGCTTTCGTGGAAAAGCTGCACGGCGGCGGCCAGGGCCTCGTAGCAGGTGGCACCGTGGCCGCAGTACACCGAGGGCCCCGCGTAGGGCTGCGGGGGATGGATGAAGAGCTTGTAGCCGGTTCGGGTGGCGTAGCCGCCCACAGTGCAGCCGGGCACGGGAAAGCAGGCGGCGGTTAGGGCGTGGGCGCTGGGGCTAATGCGAGCAATCATGGGGCGGGGCTTAGTGGCCCGCGCCGATGGAGCGCGGGCCGGGTGGCTAGTGGACTGGGGCGGTGGTGATGATGAGGCGGCCGGCCTGCACCTCTACCACGGCGAACGCGCCGGGCAGGAAGCCGGCGGCGGCTAGCCAGTCGCCGGCAAGCGTGAGCTTGCTGGTGGTGCTGAGGCGCGGGTGGAGGCTGCGGAAGTGCTGGGCCACCTTGAGGCGGCGGGCAGTGTGCTGAGCCATGACGTGGGCTAGAGGAAGCCCTGCCAGCGGGCGGGGTCGGTGGCGGGGTCATGGTAGGCAGCACTTGGGGCCGGAGCCAGGTAGCAGCTGCGGCGCTGGGCGGCCTGGTCGCGGGCCTGGCACTGCTCAATGAGGGCTACGAGGCGGGCGCGCTGCTCGGTGGCCGTGGGGGCCGCGCCCTGGGCGGGCGCGGCCGGCGGGGTAGCAAGCCTAGGCATGGAAGTAGCGGGAGGCGGCAACAGGCACATAGGAGCACCCGCACTCGCCGAAGTGGTCGCGGCCTTCGCCGCAACCGGCGCACACCACGGGCGGCGCGAGGGCCGGGGCGGGCGCACCGGCAAACAGGTGCTCGGCCTGGGCCACCACGGCGCCGGCGGTGGATACGCACACGGCTACGCCCGCCGTGGCGGCTGCCTGCACGGCCGCTAGCACGGCGGCAAAGGGGCACGGGCGCTCTTCCTGGAAGCACTGGCTACCTACCTCGCCGGGGTGGTAGCTGACGCGGTAGCTAGTGGCCGCGTAGCCGGAGGCGCTGCGGTAGCTGACGATGGAGGCGAAGAAGGTGGTACCCGACCAGGCGGCCTGAGCTAGCTGGGTAAACTGAATGGAAGTGAGCATGGCTGTAAGGGTTAGCCGTGTAATGCGCTGCGGTGCTGGCCGGGCCTAGCCAGCGCCGCTGGCGCGTAGCGCCGGGGCCTCTCCCCGACTACCTTACAAATATACGTAATAAAGCAAGAAAATATACTAAATAAAGTAATTAAAATAAGTGGAAAATACAGAAAAAAGTATGTATCTTCGATTATGAGAAATATACAAAAAATTACTAATATGGCAGCCGTACCCGCAGGGCTGGTGGTAGCGGTGGTAGGCAGCCGGAGCGTGACGAGCTGCGAGGCCCTGCTGCGCCGCCTGGATGCCCTGCACGTGCTAGGCCAGGTGGCCGAAGTGGTGAGCGGCGGGGCGGCGGGCGTGGACACCCTGGCCGCCGGCTGGGCGGGGCGCAACCTGGTGCCGCTGACGGAGCTGCGGCCCGACTATGCCGCCCACGGGGCCGGCGCAACCCACGTGCGCAACGCCGAGATAGTGCGCCGGGCTGACCTGGTGCTGGTGGTGTGGGACGGGGTGAGCAAGGGCACGCTGAGCAGCGCCCGCGCGGCGGCCAGGCGGGGCCGGCGCTGCGAGTGGCTAGGGGTGGCCGCGCCCGGCACGGCGCCGGTGGCCGGCGGGCTGGGCCTGTAGAGCTGCCCACCGGCAAGCCAAGCAAGCTGCTGGCAAAGGCAGCCGACCTGCCGGCCCTGAATGCCTTGCCCTAGGGGTTTGGGGGACGGGCTGAGGCCCCCAATAAACCCTCCGCGAAGCGGGCCCTATGAGGCGCTAGCCGAGGAAGATGCTAGCCGAAGGCTGAGCATGCCTATAGGGGGTGCGGGGGGCCGCCCCCGCTAGACACTGCGCGAAGCGCACCTGATTCGGGCCGCCGCTACTGAGGAGCCACTAAGCCGCTGCTGCCGCACTGGGCCGCAGCAGGCCCGCCGTTCGCGCCGGTCGGTGGGTGGGAAACGGCCAGGGCGCCCCGCATGGGTAAGGGGCTAGGGTGGCGATGCCAGGAGCCGGCGACCTTAGCTGCGCTGACCGATAGTTGCAGATTGGCGACCTGGGCCGGTGCGGGGGGCTGGCGTCTGGGTGCTAGGGTGGCTGGTGGAGGCTGGCCGACCATCGGGAGGCGGGCCGGGGCGGTGCATCTGGCTTTGTAGCTGCTGCAACCTGGCCGGGCGGCGGGTCCCGAAGGGCGCGCTGCACGGCCTCTGAGTCACTGATTCAGCAGCAGTGCGCTAGGGATGAGAAGGGCCGGGCGGGGCAAGTGTCTGGCGTTCCGCTGAGGCTGCCGGTGACGGCGAGCAACTGCCCCGGCCGGGTGCGCAGCACCGCAGCGAAGCGGAGCCCTGGACAGCCCGACCCGAAGGGAGCGCCCACACTCTGAAAAATACCATTAATTAGGATGAGAAAATAGTAAAATAGCATTCAACTATGCTCTATTTTTGCCTTACAATTTTACTTAAAAAAGTAATTTTCATTTTTCTATGCAACCTACCATGTTGTTCAGCAGCACAAAGGCCGGGCATATCGGCCAAATCCTGAGTACCGCCGTGTTTGGGCAAGTAGTCAGCAACAGCTTGACGCCGCCCGACCCTGGGCAGATTGAAACCTACGGCCACCTGGTTATTCAGATACTGGTGGCGGCGGTGACTATCTGGGCCACCATTCGCAAGGCGCTGCAAAAGCCGGAATCGGTGGTGAAGGTACCGGCCGACGTGGTGCCGGTCATTTCGGCGGCCGTGGTGCCTAGCGGCTCTGCCGTGCCCGTTACGCCGGCCGCTGATGGTAACGCTGAGTAAGGCCCAGGCGGCTACGCAGGCGGCGCGGCTAGCCCAGGTGCGGCCCGAGTTGGCAAAGGCCTACGCGGTGGCGCTGGCGCGCTGGATGGGCGACCGGAAGCTGATGCTACTAGGGTTGCCGATTGTGACGGAAGGCTATCGGTCGGACGCGATGCAGGCGGCCTACTATGCGCAGGGGCGGCAGACGCCGTACCAGATTCACTTGCTGCGGCAGGCAGCGGGGCTAGGCGACCTGCCAGCGGTGGAAGCCAAGCGCATCATCACCTACAAGCTGCCGGGCACCTCGAACCACAATAAGCTGCCCAGCTGGGCGCTGGACGTGGCGCTGCTGCAGGCCGATAGCTCAGTGAAATGGGACCCGGCCGCGCTGCTGCTGTTTTCGCGGCTGATGCGGGCGGCCGATGAGCGGGTGACATGGGGCGGCGACTGGAATCATAACGGCCGCACTGACGACGAACACCTGAACGACTGGCCGCACTTTGAGCTAATCGGCTGAGTGGCCGGCGTTGTTTTTCACTTTTTACTTATTTACCCAATGAATATCTGGCAGATTCTGGCCCATGCGGCTATCGCGGTACTATCGCAGCTTATCGACAAGAAGAGCAAGCAGCAACCATTGAAGTAGCGCAATTTGCTACTTGCCGACTCAGCTTTTGATGCACAAAAAATTTGTGAGCTGGGAAATAAAATGGCTCTTAGCATTGATTAAGAAGTCATTTTTTGGTATGCTATAAATTACGGGATTATCTGGAACAGACCATAAGCGATAAGTTTTACATTATACAGCCATACCTAGATAAGTAAGCAAATTTGGTCCGGAAATCAGTAATTGCTTATGCTAAAAATTCAGTGCTGTCACTGATTCACGAGTACTTACTTAAATCGTGATTTGCAGTCAGTTACTAAGCAGCCTCTAAAGCCTTTAGTATGCGGGATACACCCAATCATGTTGCGCTGCTGGCACACTAGAAATTGCTAAACCTACTGCTTACCGATGGACCTGCCTTTGATACTAGCGGTTGCCATTTCGATGGTATTTCTGTATTTGCTTGGCAGCCAAGTAGTGCTCTCTATTTATGAGCTTTGGGCAGGCTATACAAACGCGCGCGGTAAATTTTTGTACCGGCGGTTGAAAGGAGTGCTGGGTAGTAATACCACTGGGCAGTTTTATAGCCAGCCGGCCATCGCCAAGCTTTCGCCGGCTGACCAAGCGCCGCCGAGTGAGCAGACTGGGTGGAAAGCAAGCCTGGAAGTAGACTATACTAATGCCTGGGACTGGTGGCGGGGGGCTGATGGGCTGCCGTCTTACGTGCCGGCTGACTTGTTTGCGGCTACTTTACTGGGGATGGTGGCGCCCCACGCGACCGAGTTAACTGACATTATGCTCCCGCTAGCAGCAGCGAGGGCTCAACAGCTCGCATTAACAGTTGGAACGTTAGGAGGTCAAGCAGCCTCGCCAAACCAAGGAGGAGCGCAACAGGTGGGCACCCCGCCCGTTTGGTATAGTGGAGAGCTTAGTGACTTGCTAAGCAACTTGTTTGCAGGGCTGGCTGCAACCGCAACGTTGGCGCAGTGCGAACAAGCGGTAGCAAACTGGTTTGATGCCTACGGCGAGCGGATGACGGGCTGGTATAAGCGGCAAACGCGAGGGTGGCTTTTCCTGATTGGGCTAGTGGTTGCGATAGCGAGCAATATTGACTCGCCCTTTATTATTCGCTACCTATGGGCGCATCCGGAGTTGAGTCAGCATATAGCAGATGTAGGTGCTAAGGAAACACAGATACCAGGGGCTGTCAACACCTATGGGAAGGGTATAAAGGCACACTTTATGAAGGGAGTCGGGAAAGATTCTGCCGCCAGCGCGGTAACCATCGCTATTACTAAGTCGGCCAGAGCGGCGGTGGATAGCGTCAATAAAAAACTACTCGCATCAGAAGAGCAACTTAACGCCCTGAATGGCCGCTTGCGGGTGCTAGGATTTCCAATTGGGCGGGATGTTACTACTAGCCAAGATAGTACCCAGAGTGAGCTGCCAACCGTTTTTTATATCAGGCAGCCAGCTCATATGCTTCATAAGGGGCGCACACTAGAAAACGTACCGGAGTATTACGTCCGTTACACGCGGCGCCTTGATAAGGCTAAAAGCTCAGTTCCTGGAATAACAACGGCGTCTTTCTATTGGCAAAGGGAAAACGTACTGCCTACTGATACCAACAAGGTGAAGGGGCCTATCCGCAGCAACTTCCAGGCATGGTATGCACCCGTAATTGGGCCGCCATTCTTTGGGCCACAATCGCAGTCGCAGCCATGGTGGCACACGCTACTTGGCTGGGTGCTGACGGCGGCAGCTTTGTCGGTGGGAGCTCCTTTCTGGTTTGACTTGCTTTGCCGGCTAGTTAACATTCGCAACTTGGGCATTAAGCCCCCACGCACGGAACAGGAGTGAGCGCGAGGCAGCGCCAGCGCTGAGGCGCTGGCAGCGAACAGGCTACTACTATCCCTGCCAGACTACTGCTTTACCGGTAGTACGCCGCCTTGGGGAGCATAAGCACTTAAAGCCTAGCACTAGCCTCCAGCACTTTGTTTTTTCACCTTTTTTCTCTCTACTCATGTCCACTCTCATTTCTGTAGGTGATGCCATAAGAAAATATGGCGATGCGCAAGGCAACATCCTAAAAGGCCACGGCCGGGACCACACCACCCTGCTACTGGTAGAGTTTACAGACCAGGCGAACGCCCGCGAGTGGATTAAACAGCTGCTGGCGGGCCTGAGCACCGGCCCTAGCGTGCTTGATACCGTGCGCGTGACCTCGACCGAGAAGCAGCTGCGCGACCGGGAAGCATTTAAGGCAGCCGGGCAGACTGCGGATGCGGGCTTATTTACCAGTCTTGTATTTACGGCTGATGGTTTGCAATACTTAGGGGCACCGGCGCCGCAGGAAAGTCAAAATCAAACGCCCGGCCAAGGCCGGTCAGGTGCCTTCGCAGCGGGAATGCGTGCTGCGGCCGTGCACGGTCTGTTGCGGGACCCTGACCCAACGGACTGGGAAGGGGAATGGTGGGAGGATGCAACTGCTGGTAAGCCGAGCAAGATTCACGCGATGTTGCTGCTGGCGGATAATAAGCTGGCTGAGCGCCTGCAACCCGCCGTCAACTTTATGACGGAGCGGAGCGAATCGCTCGGGGTGCGAGTGCGCATTACGCAGCACGGCAAGCGGCTAGTAGAAGACGGCCACGACATCGAGCACTTTGGCTACGCTGATGGCGTGAGCCAGCCGCTTTACTTGGATAATGACGAGGGTACAGCGCCCCCCACCCACGCGATACGGCGCTAGGCGCCGAGGACCTGGTGCTGGTACCTGATGTGCTGGGCTCGGAGGAAAACTCCTTCGGCAGCTTTTTGGTGTACCGCAAATTGCGGCAGAAAGTAAGGGCTTTTAAGGATGCGGAAGGGGAAGATAAAGATGCTAAACCGGACACCCTGGCGAACGTGCTGGGCCTGACGGGAGACGACCGGGCCCGCGCGGGGGCCATGCTGGTGGGGCGGTTCGAGAACGGTACGCCACTAGCTGTACTAGGCACGAATGTGGACCCACACACCGGCAAGCCGGTATTTACTAACAATTTCGACTACCAGCACGATACGCAGGCGTTGAAGTGCCCTTTTCACGCTCACATCCGCAAGGTGAACCCAAGAGGCGAAACTGAGCCTGGCCCGGAGCTGCGCCACCGCATTACACGGCGGGGAGTACCATACGGCCCTCAGTTGCCTGACGGAGCACCGGAGGATGGGGTAAGCCGGGGGCTGCTGTTCATGTGCTACCAGCGTAACATCGGACAGCAGTTTGAATTTATGCAGCAGGCCTGGGCTAACAATGCCAATTTTATTCATGGCGCCGACCCGGCCAACGGCATCACCTCTGTGGGCTTGGACCCTATTATCGGGCAGGGTACGCGAGGCCCGCTCACCTTTCCGGTGGTTTATGACCAAGCGGGCACCAAGCAGGCAGACTTCGCACAGTTTGTAGACCTAGAGGGCGGAGAATACTTCTATGCGCCTTCTTTATCGGGCCTGCGCAGCCTAGCCGAGGCTCCGGCTGGAGCGATATAGCGGTAGCTTTTTACGTGCGGGCGCTTGTATACGGACTGGCAAGCGCCTGCCCGCTTTTTCTTATCTATCAGTATATTACTCGTATGTACTCACCAGCTACCCTTTTGCCTTACCGCCAGTACGGGTGGCTGCTCGTGGGACTGACCGCCCTGGGGCAACCAATCACGGCGCAAGCACAGGCGCTAAGCGCGCTTGAACAAGCAAGTACTACCCGCGCCAACGTGCTAGCCCTGCGCGCTGAAAACCGCTGCATGGCTACGCCGCTGACCAGCGCGGCCATCTCCTCGCTGGTCAGTCCATTTTCGCAAGTGGCAGTTGTAGTCAAGCCTGACAATCAAGAAGCTTCCGTGGCGCTGGGCTACAGCACTAACTACGTGAAAGGCTCCGTAACACTTCGCCAGCCGTTTCAGGGCAAGCTTCGGCGCGTGACCCCACTCTCGCTCGATGGCCTAGGCCAGGGCGCATCGGCTGTTTTCAATCTGCAGTTCAACACCAGCGGCACGGTAGACCAAGCTATGGCAACTGCTATCCATAATAGGCTTACCCCGCAAGTACAGGCAGCCCTAGCCCAGCGCCAAGCGCAGATGCCAGCCGAGCAATCACTTGTAGCACCAGTGCAGACCGCCTCTGTCCAAAACGATGCTCAAGCGCAGGCACAACTACTTAAAACAGCTGATTTTAAGAATTTTATTGGCGAGGAGCCGTACCGAAAAACCGCCTTGGTTGGGGTAACGTTTTCGCTGGGGAAAGTCGGCTACGATTACCTGGCAACCAGCTTGTCGCAGCAGCCGGAGAGCCTGACGGGAATAAACCGCAACTTGCGGCTCTACGCGGGCTATGCAATGAGCCAGCACCTGGTATTTGTGGCGAGCTACACGTGGCAGCGTCACTACGAAACTAGCACCGACGACCCTATTACGGTCTACTACCCCCTAACGGCGGGCTCCAGTACGCTGACCAGCAAGGACGTATTTATGGGTAAGCCAACGTTAGGCACAACTGGTCGGCTGAATGTGGAAGCTCGCATTCTGCCAGTCAACCAAGAGGGGCGGCCGTTTGTGGCCCTCAATCCATCGGTGCATCTGCTAACCAACGGGCAGCAGCTCGCCTTCAACCTAGGTGTTTACTTGCAGCAGACCGGCGAAGACGGTAAGCTAAAGGGTGCCCAGGGTGGGTTGGCCGTCGGCTACCTGACGGGCAAGCGCTACGAATTTCAGCGCTTTGCCGATGGGGTAAGCGCGGAGGTATTCGTTTCAGTGCCGTTCAACATCTTTGATTTTAATAATTAAAGCTTGTGCCCACTAAAGTCGGGTCTAGATAAAGTCGGGTCTAGAGGGTGCGCTCCTGCTATGAAGAGCGCGGCGAAGGAAGTAGCTCGTACTCACCAGACCTACTGCATGAAGCAGGTGCGCGGCTACGGCATTAGGGCCGACTACCCAAACAACGGCAGCCTTGTGCCAGCAACAGGCCTACCTGAGGCGGGTGCTCCAGCATTATGTATGCTTTGAAACTCCAATAGAGTTAACTATTGAGCAAGTATGTACGACAGTGTGCCTCTTGAGTGGCAACTAACCCGCAACATGAGGTCAACCCCGGAAGAAATTGGTCAGCGCAGGGCAGTGCGGTTATCATATGAGGCGCACACCCCAGCCATCCCGGACTTGCATAGTACTGCTGCTGCGTAAGTAAAAATCGAAGCCCAGACCACTGAGAACACTGGTGAGCTCCAGGCGTAGGTCGTTGATAGCCGTTTGCGGGTTTTGCTTGCGGAATTTTTGGGCCGTGGTGATGGGCGGCGGGCCGGGGGAAGGCTGCTCCAGCAATAAGATTACCTCGATGGCTAGCCCCGAGCTACATATACGTTCTGTTACTTCACGTAGCTCAGGGTCGCCGGTGCGGGCCGCCGCAAACAGGCCACTCACAGTATTGAGCGCTTTTTGGATGACGGTTTGGCGCAGCTTTTTGGCTTCCTTATCGGCAGAGCTGGCGCTTTCGCGGTAGTCCTTTACCTCTATCAACAGCAGCCGGTTATCCGGAGTTGGCGTCAAGCTTACTACATCTACGCCGCGCACGTGCTGCACCTGGTGCTCGATTTTGGCCCGGTAAAAGCCGGCGTTGTCGGTTTGGCTATCGCCGTCGTACTTAACGACGCCCCATCCTTCCGGAAAGTCTAGCCAGATTCCTTTTTCGCGCTTAGTGGGCATCTTCCTGGTCGAGTACTGCCTGGAAACGGTCGGATTGGTCCAGCTCGGCGTCGAGGGCGACGATGTCGGGCAACTGCTCCAAGTTGTCGCACTGGATTACCTGGGTAGGCTCGGCGGGCTGGGAACTCAGGCCAAAATACCGCACGGTGGATTTTTGCTCGTGGGCCAGGATATGCAGCTCTTTAAGTATAAACAGGCTGTGCGTGGCTAGGATAATCTGGAAGCCCTGGCTGGCCAATTGCATGAGCAGGCTGGCTAGCTCGCGCAGCAGGGCGGGGTTGAGGTTGGCTTCGGGCTCGTCCCAGTAGAGGGTAGTATCAGGATTTAGTGTGCCGTTGGCCAGGAGGTAGGCTAGCGTGCCCAGCTTACGGTAGCCTTCGGCGACGAGGGTTATTTCGAGCCGCTCGCCGTGCTTGGGCAGGAGGTAAAAACGGCCGTTCTCAGACTGGATGGTGCCTTGCATGGCTTGGCCCAAGCTGTTGAGCACGGCATGAATGGCGGGCGGGGGCGTTTTGAGCAGGGGGCCAACCAAGGCGCGGGCCAGGTCGGTGTAGGTGGAATCGAGTAGCGGGGTAAACTTATCACTGAGCCCGATGATGCTGGGCATCAGCGAGAGCATTTCTTTGGCCGGAATAAAGACGGGTCGTTGTGCGGGCTCGCCGATGGTGGCGGGCTCGGGTAGCAGGACGCTGTTGTTGCGGGGTGCATCGCCGGCAATCGCAAATGCTATAGCATCGATGGCATTTTTGCCGAAGCTGGCCCGAACAGTAGCACGCATTACTGGAGGGGCAGCGGGTGAACCTGGCCGACGCACCAGCTGCTTTAGCCCGTTGGGCAGGAAGACTTCATCCAAGCGACTCAGCATGCTGACCGCGACCAACACGTCGGTGCTTTCCTCGGTGGGGGCGTACACGTCGGGCACTTCGCGGGGAGCCCCGGCGTAGACTACCTGGGCGGCGTAGGCCAGCTTGAGCACGTGGCTTTTGCCGGTGCCGTTGGTGCCGACAATGACGTTCAGGCCGGGGCTGAACTCAAAGGTGGCGTCGGCGAACACGGTGAAATTCTGAACGTGCAGGCGGTTTAGCATGGGGCGAAGCTACGGAATGGCGACGGGCAGCGGCTGGGTTACGTGCTCGTACAGCTGCTGGGCCAGGCTGGTGGTGAGGGTGGCTAGCTCGGGCTGGTCGGGGAGGGTGTGGAAGTGGATTTCGGTTTGGTGCAGGGGCCACTGGCCGGTGTGGGCGCGCACGGCGTAGACCAGCTCGGCCTCAATGCGCTCGGCGAGTTGGGAGGGCTTCGTTTGGTGGGCAGCATCCAAGGCCAGCAGCGCCGGGGGTAGCGGGAACACGAAGAGGCGTAGGGCCGGCAACTTCAGCCACTGGTAGCCGTGGTAGCCGCCACGGGGGGTGCGGAAGCGTTGGTGGCCCAGGCGGAGCCGGGCGCCCATGCTGGTGCGGGTGCAGCCCACGTACTGCACCCCGGCCGCGTTGACGAGCACGTAAATCTTGTAGCCGACCTGGGCAGCGGCGCGGCCCCGAAAACCGGGCTGGGTAGCCGCCACGCAGGCCGGCTGCTGGCTATCGTAGTGCAGGTCGAATATTTCGCAGTCGGTGGCCGGGTTGAACATAGTAGCGGCAGATGGCATGGCAGCTAGTCGAGTAAGCTACCGAGGGCCAGCTGGGAGCCGCGCTTGGCGGCGCGGCGCGCGGGTGCCGGGGCATCTTCGGCCAGCGCGGGTTCGGCCGCTATCGTGGGGGTAGCACCGGCGGGCGGGGCCAGGGCCTCGCGCAGAGCGATGGCCAGCAGCTGCTCGGCCAGGCGGCGGCCCTCGCGGATGCGCTGCTCCAGGGCATCGCAGTGCTGCAGCAGCTGCGCTAGCTTCGCTACGATGCGGTGCTGCTCGGCTAGAGGAGGTAGGGGGATGAGTGTCTGCTTTAATTGAGCAGTGTTTATCCTTGAACGAGTCATGCCTCGCATAATTCGCAGATAACCATCAGAAATAAAGTCTGTTCCTAATAAATACGTCAAGAACTTATTATCAACGGCAGTGGGATTATGTCTAATACAAAAGCAGTCTGCTTTAGCAATAGCTGTTTCTCCTAACTCAGGAATAAGTACGGCCTTCACTCCGTCAGCAATAAATGACCCGACAATTATATCACCTTCATAAATGGTATGCTGCTTTAGGCCTTCATACTTTTCTAGGCTGATGTAAGTCGTCTTGTCGTGTTTGAATTTGCCGTAATCAAGATTCTCAAGCCTAATTACTCTTACACCTGCAGTAGTATAGTCAGCTGTTTTTAAGTGAGAGCCGAAAGGGCCATCGAAGATGCTTTTAACGACTTTCTTCAATTCACACCACACCCAGCTAGCCGGAATCTCAAATGGCCCTTCCACCGCTTCGGCGGCCTCGGCGAAGAGGGGGGCGGCCGGGCCCCTACCCTTCTTGCCGGGCTTGGCGGCGGCTTGCAGCTGCTGGAGCAGCACGGCGGCGGGTTCGTCGGTGGGGTCTTGGGGGAGCAGCTGGCCCTGCATAGCCTCGCGGAGCAGGGCTTGGCGGAGTTTGGTGAGGTGGGCTAGTTGCTGGTCAGTTTCATCGAGCACCGATGCCACGGCGGCATTGGTGTGTTTCAGCTGCGCTATTAACTCGCGCTGCTCTTCGACTGGGGGTAGGCTGATTTCGTAATTGAAGAACTTATCAGCTTGCAGGCGGACGCGGTTGGTGGTGCCGTCGCTGGCAAGGCGGCATAAATCGTCGAAGAAGGTAGTCGAGGTCAGGTGCAGGAATAGCTCTTTGTCTACCTGCGCTTCATCAACTTCAAAATACCAGAAGTCATTGGTAACGACAGCACCGGCCAACTCTGGAGGCACAATACCAAAAGCTCCGTGACGAGCATCAATACCGGATAAAATGAAATGGCCGGGCTGTACTGCGTACATCCGTTTGGTACCAATCTCCTTACCTGGCTTGGTAGCCCGTAACGCCACGCCTTTGTGGTGCATCCGAATGGTAACGAGGTTGTATTGCTGGTCGTCTTCGATATCTACCGGGATGCGTACCCGGTGCAGGAAATCGCCTATTCTGATACTACGCCACTTCATAATTCACTTTTCAAAAACTATTTGGTTGCCCCGCTCCTACCCTAGCGGCGGCGCAACGAAGCGGTAGAGATGCTTCGACAAGCTCAGCATGACGGATGGCGGGTGACGGAGGCTGGGTGGCGGGTGCCGGCTGGCTACTGGGGTAGCTGGGGCGGGCTAGCCGGCCAGCTCGGCTTGCAGAGCGGCTAGCAGGGTTTCGCTTTTGGCGAAGCTTTGGCCCAGCAGCTCAATCAGCTCGGCGCTGGTGTACTCGTGGGTTTCCTCGGCCTGATGGGGGTTTTTGATGTCGAGGTCGTAGTTGCGGTCAATAATCGTTTGGATGGGCACGCGCCAGGCCACTTCGCTTTCCACCCGGTTGTGCCACCAGGCTTCGAGGGGCTGAAACTCGTCGCGGCGGATGGTTTTGGTTTTGGAGTAGGACTTCTGGCCTTCGGGCAGGCGGTGCTGGTAGTACCAGATTTCTTTGGTGGGCGTGCCCTTGGTGAAGAACAGCAGGTTGGTGGCCACCGTGGCGTAGGGCTGGAACACGGAGTTGGGCAGGCGCACGATGATGTGCAGGTTGCAGTCTTCGAGCAGCTTCTGGCGCACGCGCTGCTTCACGCCCTCGCCGGTGAGCGAGCCATCGGGCAGCACCACGCCGGCCCGGCCACCGTCCTTGAGCAGGTGCATGATGAGGACGAGGAAGAGGTCGGCCGACTCCTTGGTGCGGAAGGTGGCGGGGAAGTTGGTTTCGTTGCCGTTGGCCACCACGCCGCCGAAGGGCGGGTTGGCGAGCACCACGTCGACGCGGTCCTTTTGCGAGTAGGCGCTCAGGGGCTGGTCGAGCACGTCGCGGAAGGTGATGTTGGGCACCTCCACATCGTGCAGGATGAGGTTGGTGGTCGCCAGCAGAAACGGCAGGGGCTTGTACTCCCAGCCTTTTACTTTCTGGAGCTGCTGCTGGTCGGCCACGGAGCGGGCCTGGGCCTTGAGCGTTTCGACGGCGGCGGTGAGGAAGCCGCCGGTGCCACAGGCGGGGTCGAGCACGGTTTCGCCGAGCTGGGGGGCTAGCGTGTCGCAGATGAACTGGGTAACGGCGCGGGGCGTGTAGAACTCGCCGCTTTTGCCGGCGCTTTGCAGGCCTTTGAGGATGCTCTCGTAGATGTCGCCGAAGGCGTGGCGGTCTTTGGCGCGGTTGAAGTCGATTTCGTTGAGCTTGTTGAGCACCTTGCGCAGGTTGGTGCCCGACTTCATGTAGTTGTTATTGCCCTCGAATACTTCGCGCACGATGAGGGCGCGGCGGTTGCCGGTGCTCAGGTCGAGGTTGCGCAGGGCGGGGAAGAGGTCGCGGTCGACGAAGGCCAGCAGCTCGTCGCCGGTGATGCCCTCGTCGTTGGCGGCCCAGGCGTCCCAGCGGTAGGCTTCGGGGATGGGCGACTGGTAGGCGTCGTCCATCACGTCGAGCTCTTTGTCTTTGTCGGAGAAGATTTTGAAGAACAGCATCCAGGCGAATTGCTCGATGCGTTGGGCGTCACCGTTGAGGCCGGTGTCGGTCCACATGATTTTCTCGATGGACTTGTAGAGGGAGGATAGGTTGGACATGGGTAGTGGGGAGGCTTATTTCAAAGGTAGCGGGCGGGGAACCTCCCCCGGCCCCCTCTCCTTGGGGAGAGGGGGAGCCACGGCGGCTTTCTAATGCCAGACACTGGCCGCTTGGGCGTGGGTAATGCAAAGAGCCCGCAGCTGTTGGGGAACAGGTGCGGGCTCAGCAGAGAGGCGAGCTACTGGGCGGCGGGCGGCGTGGGCTGGCCGGAACGTAGCAGCTGCAAGGGATTGATGACGGGGAGGTAGGCCTGGCGCAGCAGCGAATCGGCGCTGAGCGAGAGCAGTAGGCCACGGCTGGTGGAGAAGGCCAAGCCGAGGGCGGTAGCACCCACAATTTCGGGCAGTGCCTGGGAGCCATCGGGCTGCTGAATGGCGAGGGCTTCGATACCGCTAAGCTGGAAGTACGTTTCGGTACGAATCTCGCCGACGGGCACCAAGGGTTGATTCTCTTCGCGGAGCCGGGCTTCGATGACGGCGTGCAGCTCGACGCGAATAACGGCGCTAGTGAAATCGACGCCTTGCTGGGTGGTGAACGTGAAGCTAAAGCCGGCCACATCTTCGGTAGCGGGCAGCGGTACGCCGGGGCGGCCTAGTTGAAAAGAGAGCACGCGGCAGTCGGCGAAGGTGAGCTGCTCAGCGCGGAAAGAAGGAGGGGTAGCCAACGACTATAGAAACAAACGTAGCGAAAGAAAATTAAGCGGCCATTAGTAGGGATTCTTCTTCCATAACTGCGGCGGCAGAGCGGGAGGCGGGCTCCTGCGTAGAAAAGGCGGCCGGGTAGCCGGCCGCCTTTTCCAAGTCAGTGTTTAGAGAGGCGTAGGAAGCCGAACTACTTGGCTGGGGCTTTTCGAAGACCGTGATGAGACGCTGCAGGTCGAGGTCGGCCAACTGGCGGTGGCTGGTGATAGCGCCCTGCACGGTGAGGGTAGCCGCCTGCTCCTGCACCCGCTGCGGAGTAGTAATGAGGGCAGTGCCTAGTACCACCTCCAGGCGGGTCAGGGTTTTGAGTGTGAAGTTGTGGGTGCCTACAAGCATCCGGCTGATTTCGGGTTCTTTCTTGCCGAGGGCGGCGGCCAGGTCGCGCTGGGTCCAGCCCTTCTGGCGCAATACGTGGCGAATCTGGTCGGCAATCTGGAAGGAGCGGTCAACGAAGGCGGCGGCCTCGGGCGTCACTTCCACGAGGTCGAAAATATTAGCTGCCATAAGAGTAGGAAGAATGATAACTAAGGAAGATACAAACGCTGGTAGTCTCCTTGAAGTGCTTTATGTTCGAGGCGGATACGCCCCATCTTAATCCGACTATCCAAAATACGAGCCACATCGTTTATCTTCTCGAAGTGGTAAGCAGTATCCCGGCTGATTTCAGCGAGGCGGTCTTGCTTGGGCTTAATGCCACCGCCGCCCAGAATAACAATGCTTGGTGAGCAGGCTATACAATAGAGCCGCAAGCGGCAACCAACTTCTTGCGGTGGAGGCAAGGCATCGGCTCGGCGCTCACCGCGAAATAGCAGTTCATCTGCTCCTCGCTCATTGCCAATGATGCGTAGCCATCTTTGAATGACGCCAAAGTCATACTGCTCTTTTTTCTTGGTTGCTTGCGAGAACCGTTCTACAAACTGCGCCGTTTCGCTCGACTGCTCGTCGGCAAACCGGATAGTATAGAAGCAAACCTTGAGTAACTCCCGGTACTTTTCGATGTAAACGTCCAACTTACCTTAAAAGTTAAGTCAAAGGTAGAATATTTTTTTAGCTTGTCAAGAGCGCGTTGCAAATAATTTTGCGCAGCTCCTCAGAGGCGGTGGGCCGAAGGTACGTGGCCAACCGGGCTTCGCTACAATCTTTAGCACAGCTTTTTAGCAAAAATCAAGCGGATTGGTACAGTTCGTTTTCTAACTCCTGGACGGCTTTCAGGTATTTGACTTTGCCGCCGAACTCACTAACGATTTCAAGCGGGGAGCCGAGGCGCGAGAGGGGCAACACCTGGAGCACCTTGATGTCTTCGAGGTTTTCGAGGCCTTCGTCGGCGTATTTGTCTACCAGGGCTTCGAGGATGCGGCGGGCCGGGGGGCCGTACTTGGTGAAGTAGTCGCGCTTGCGCACGTTGCTGGCCCGCTCGCGGCGGGTGAGCGGGGGGCGGTCGTAGGCCACGTGGCAGAGCAGGTCGAAGAGGTCGACGTCGGCACTGACGGAGGCGCGGAGCTGGGCCACGGGCACGCCCTGCTCTTCAAGCTCCTGGAGGATGGCGGCCTTGCGGTCGGAGGCGCGCCAGGTGCTGAGGAAGTCGTCGAGGGTAGCGAAGTGTTCCTGGATTTTCTGGCGGGCGTAATCGGTGAGCTTGACGGTAACGGGCTTGCCGTGCTCGTCGAACACGACTTCGCGCTCAAGCAGCACCGACACGTCGACGTTGTTGACGTAGGTTTTGCCGCGGGGCTCGTGCACGGTGCTGGTAGAGCTGGTAAGCCTGGGGTAGCGGATGCCGGTGACGGGGTCGAGCTCGAGGTCTTCGTCTTGCTCCTCCTCGGTGGGGAACTCTACTGGCTCGCCGGTTTCGGGGTCGATGGGGTCGGGGTCGGCCGCGTCGAGAGTATTAGCTACTAATTCCTCGGTGGTGAGGTCGGCCTCGGCGGTCACTTCCTTGACGCGGATGGGGTCGCCGTCGAAGGCCTCGTCGGCGAAGAGGTTGGTAGCCTGGCGGAAGTCGAGGATGGTAAAAAACAGCTTGCCGTACTCCTCGTTGATGCGGGTGCCCCGCCCGATAATTTGCTTGAACTTGGTCATCGAGCTGATGTTGCTGTCGAGCACAATGACCTGGCAGGTCTGGGCATCGACTCCGGTAGTCATCAGCTCGGAGGTGGTGGCGATGACGGGGTACTTTTCTTCGGGGTTGATGAAGTTATCGAGCTCCATCTTACCCAGCTCGTTGTCGCCGGTGATGCGCATCACGTAGCGGTGGTCCAGGCGTACTAGGTCGGCGTTTTGGTTGGCCAGGGCGCTGCGCATACGTTCGGCGTGGTCGATGTCGACGCAGAACACAATCGTTTTGGCGAAGCGGTTGGTGGCTTTCAGAAACTCGGTGATTTTGCGGGCCACCAGCTCGGTACGCTCGGCGATAACCAGCTTGCGGTCGAAGTCGCGCAGGTTGTAGACGCGGTCTCCGACCAGCTGGCCGTGCACGTCGGTTTTGCCATCTTCGGGCCGCCAGCCGTCGAGGTCGACGTTGGTGCCGATGCGCACCACCTTATAGGGCGCCAGGAAGCCATCGTTGATACCCTGCTTGAGCGAGTAGGTATAGAGCGCCTCGCCGAAGTACTCGCTGTTGCTGGTGGCATCGTCTTCGCGGGGGGTGGCGGTGAGGCCGATTTGGGTGGCGCCGGCGAAATACGTCAGGATTTCGCGCCAGTTGCTGTCGTCGCGGGCGCTGCCGCGGTGGCACTCATCGACGATGATGAGGTCGAAGAACTCGGGCGAAAACTGGCGGTAAATGTTACGGTCTTCCTCGGTGCCGGTGAGGCCCTGGTAGAGCGAAAGGTAGATTTCGTAGCTCTTCTCGACCTGGTGCTTCTCCACGACGTGCATCTTGTCCTTGAAGTGCTTGAAATCGCCCTTACGGGTTTGGTCGAGCAGGGCGTTGCGGTCGGCCAGGAAGAGGATGCGCTTTTTGGCCCCGGCCTTCCAGAGGCGGTGTACAATCTGGAAGGCGGTGTAGGTCTTGCCCGTGCCGGTGGCCATGACGAGCAGAATGCGATTCTGCCCTCGGGCAATGGCCTCGATGGTGCGATTGATGGCAATCTGCTGGTAGTAGCGGGGGCGGCGGCCAGTGCCGTCGAGGTAGTACTCCTGCTCGGCCATGCGGGCGGCGACCGGGGAGGCCAGGCCTTTGGCTTGCTTATAGCGAGCCCAGAGGGCGGCGGGGGTCGGGAAATCGTCGAGGCCCAGCTCGGTTTCCAGGGGACCGGCGGTAGCGGTACGGTCGTGGAAGAGAAAGCCGTCGCCGTTGGAGCTGAAGACGAAGGGAATATCCAGGATGCGGGCATAGTCTAGGGCCTGCATCATGCCCGCGCCTACCGCGTGCTGGTTGTCTTTGGCCTCGACAATCGCAATGGGGATATTGGGCTTGTAATACAGAATATAGTCGGCGCGCTTGGCCTTACCCCGCGCCGTGAGCTTGCCCTTGACGTAGATTTTGCCGTCGGTGAACGAGACTTCTTCCAGAAACTGGCTGAACTTGTTCCAGCCGGACTTTTCGAGGGCGGGGGTAATGAACTTGGTGCAGATGTCGCGCTCGGACAGGTCTTTTTTGGATAGCATAGATAACCCGCGCTAGAAGAAAGTGTAAACGTACACGATTTGACCTATAGAGCCAGCCGGCAGCATTTCAAACTACCAAGCTACATGAAAAACCCCGACCGAAAAAGGCCAGGGTTTTACAAAATCTATCACAACATCGCTGCCTATCGGCTTACATAAATGCGGGCCGCAGCCTTACCCGTCTGCGCCAGCCAATAATGCTTTGCCTACTGTGCAGCTAGTATACTCCGATATGGAAGGATACGGCCGCCGGGCGGCGGTACTGCGGTTGGGGCTGCACTATCACCCGCTGGTCGCGGTTATAGCCATAATACTGCCCTTGGCTGTAGCCGTACTGCTGGTTTCCCGCATAGCCGTAGGCTTGGTTCTGATAATAGCCATGCTGCTGGTTGCGGTCATAATCGTAGTGCTGTTCACGCCCGTAGCCGTAGGCCTGGTCCCGGTCGTAGCGGGGGCCTCGCGATGGCCTTCGTCCCAGTGGTCGTGCTCCCGGTAGTCGGGTCTATAGGCCAGGTTGTAGCCGCCACGGTCGTGGTCGTGGTCGAAGGGGGGGTAGCTAGGACCGGCGGGAAGCGGGGCGGCGAATGCGCTGGTGGCGGTGAGGAGGGCAGCAGCCAGGGGAGCAAACAGGAAAGTTTTCATGGGAGTAGTGGTAAGCTAGGTGAGAGGCAGCGACTTCGCTTGCCTGGTTTAAGCTATGCAAACCCCCAACCGGAAATGGCCGGTTGGCAGTATCTGCGGACGGACGCCCGTAAAACCCCGACTAATTCCCCTGCCTCGTCGGCGTATTTCTGCAATCGTCTAGCTACGCAGGACGGCTTGAGGGCTGTTTGATAGCATGAGATTTTAATCCGCGAGGCGGAGCAGGGTCGCGCATTCGCGGACTAAAAGACCGCGCTACTGTACACCGACACCAGTATGGGCTACTCAGTGAGGCGGGGAGGGCGGTAGTCGCGGCGGCCGTTGCTGAGCACCTGGCGCACCTCGGCACGCTGCTGCTCGGCCTGCGCGGGGGTGATGAGGCGGCGCTTTTCGCGGGCGCTGGTGATGGAGAGCTTGCGGCGCAGGCTCTCGCGGGCGGGGTGCTGCTCGGGGATGCGAAGGGCCACGCTGGCTAGCATGGTAGGCGCGGCGGTGCCCAGCTGCGCGACCGAGACGGCCTCGGTGCTGCTGCCCTGGGCTTTCTGGTCACGGTGCTGGTGTTCGAGCCAGTTGGCTTTCTTGTCGAAGTAGACAGCTACTATCTCAAATACCTGGCTAGGGTCGAGAGCCTGGTAAAACTTGTAGCCGCTTAGCCGGGCCTCTTTCAGCGCCAGAATGATGTCCTTGATGCTATCGTGAGTGTAGGTGGCAGCCAGGGCCTCGGCGCACTCTATCACATCGGCCGCGCCCATTTTGTCGGGCACCCGCACCGAGTCGACGAAGGCGCGCAGCACTACCACAAGCAGCTTGACCACCACGCCGGGGCCCAGGGAGCGATTGAGCTGGAACACCTTGGGGGCGGCGCTGGCGGCCTGGCGGGTGAGGCCCACCGAGAGGTCGGCCAGCACTTCGCGCAGCTCGTCGGTGGTGGTGCGGGCCAGCTCCCTAATCCCAGCGGCTTGAACGGTAGCCAGCAGGTGGGACTCCGGGCGGGTCGGCAGCGGTATCAGCCGGGGTGGCGGGGCGGTAGCCGGGGGCAAGCTTGAGGCGGTTGTCGGCAGCATCGTTGAGCATGAATCGTTTGGCAGTGGCAATCCAATCGGTGCGCCTGGGGGGCAGGCCCGTCCGTTTGTCGCGCCAGGTGCCGACCATCTGGTGATAGTGGCGCAGGTCGGCCAGGGCGTAGTCGGTGCCCTGGAAAGCAGCGATGAAGGCCGATACCTCGGCGATGGCCGACCGGCTGAAGGGTATCTCGGGCAACGCACCGGGCCGGGCCGGCGCGGGTGGCGAGCCGATGGCGGCAACACGGATAACCGTGGCCGGCGGCCCCTGCCCCACCCGTCGCCTGGCCGGCGCAAGCCCGTTCGGTGGCGGCGCGAACCCGCTGGGGGCGGCGCCCGGAGCGGGCACCGGCTCGGCAAAACCGGCCGTGTAGTCGAGTACCGGCTCCTCTGACAGCCCTTCCCTGGCAAGCCCCTCCCCTATTTTTTTTGGCGGTGCGTCACCGCCGTTTGGTGCTGCTGTTTGAAAAGAGGTTTGATATACTAAGGAGTCTTGGGGCAGTTCTGCCCCGGCACTGCTTCTACCGGGGGCACTACTACCCTGGGTGCCGGGGCACAGCTGCCCTTGATAAACTCTTTTCACCGGGGGCAGCAGTGGCCTGCGTAGCGGGGTTTACCGGGGCCCCTTTCGCCCCAGATAAATCGGCCAGCACGCAGCGGCTGGGTTGGTGCCTGGATTTGCTCGGCTGGTAGGTGAGCAGGCCCCAGGCGTCGAGGTCGTAGAGAGTGGCGCGGTAGGTTTTGCGGTTGCCGATGCGGGCGGCCTGCATCGTGGCCTCGTGGTCGAGGTCGATGCCGCCGTCGAAGTATTCCGCGTTCCACTGGAAAAACAGCGCCCAGTACAGGGAAAGATGAAGCGTGGTAGCGGTGGGCTGCCGGCGTAGGTACTCATGGGCAGCTACGGTGTGCTTGATGTAGTTCACGCGGGCGCTGCCTTACAGGGTAATGCGGGAAGTCGGGCGCTTCTCCACCGGCGGCTCGTTGGGCTGCAGGCACTCGGGGCCGGGACCGGGCTGGTCATTAGCTGGTAGTCCGGCATTCAGGTGGGCTACTACCTCTTGCGAGGGATGCTGGGCGGCGGGGTTTTCAAACAAAGCGAGCTGGCGGCCGGCCTCGCTCACCTTACCACGCAGAGCAGCTTCTACCTCGCTGATGGCAACGAGCACCGCCGTTTCGAGGCGGCCGGCGTAGGCATAGCTGCTATTTTCGTCGTCAAAAGCCAGGTAGGGGCTGGTAAGGTTGAGCACCTTGCCGCCCTCTAATTCACGCTGACCAAGGAGTGTAACACCGGCCTGGCCTCGGCCCATCGAGAAGCCCGTGACAGTAAATTTTCGGAACAGCTCAGGTAGCTGCTCGGCTTCGTCAGTAGGCCAATAGTCGGGGGTTTCGGACAATTGCTCGGTGAGCAAGCACAGGTGGGGAACGAGGTGCGCCAGGCAGTGGGGCAGGTCGGGATGGACGAGCTCGGTGCCCTGCATGGTGAAAGTGCGGGGACTGGACGCCTCGTCGGGCTGCTCGGTGAACTCAGCATAGAGCAGGCTATTTTTCAGCCTGACTTTAAGAATGGCAAGAATAGACGTGGCCTCCGGGCCGACGATGGGGGCAAGCTGAGTATTCATAGGGTGAGAGATAAATCTGGTCGGCTTCTTCCTGAGCTGGCGTAGAGAGCTAGCTCAGGCAGCCTGCGCCCGGGAGGCGCGGTGGTAGCGGCGGGGGTACTTGTCGAGCACGGAGCGGCGGAAGCCCCAATCCTTCTCGTTGAGGCGCACGCCCTGCAGGCGGCCCGCGCGACGGGCGCGCAGCAGCGCATCAATGGAAAGCCCGATATGGGCGGCGGCATCGCGGGTACTCAGCACCTCATCGGGCGGCGGTGGTGGAGCCTGGCGGGCGTACTCAGCAGCTTCAAGGCGCGCGAGACGGTCGCTGAGGCTAGCCCACTCGCTGGCCGATAGAATAACGGCGGGCTGCATGGCTTACGCTTCGGCTACGAGTTGCCGTGCGCGCTGCTCCACTTGGCGGCGACGGGCAGCTTCTTCCTCAGCTACGGACAAAAAGGCATCGGCAATATCCTGGCGGGTACTGGTGCCGGCAATCACTTTATACACGAGCGAAAGGCTGGCCTTTGCGCCACTGGCCCGCACCCGGTCTAGGGTAGCCTGGGCAATAGCCCCGCCTCCAAGTTTGCGTAATACTTCTTGCAATGCTGTGGGTTTTTTATCCGATTCCTTCACAATGTTTGTAATTTTCTTGTATATTTACAGAAAACGGCCTGTTTTCTTTTGTAAACTTACTTTCTTTTTTAAGTAAATATTACCCGAAAAGGTGTTTAGCATGAACTTAGAATGAAAATATCTGAAAATGAAGCTAAAAATTTTCTGGATATAGCCGGTAGAGTGCGGCAATTATTCGAGGAAAAGGGGTTGAATGCCAGCAGCGCAGCAAAAGCGCTAGGATATAGTGTACCCAGCAAGCTGTATAGCATCCTGCAGGGGGTAGCGGCACCGAACTACTCGACGCTGACCGATATGCTGGACAAGTGGCCCGACCTGTCGGCCGAATGGCTGCTCATGGGGCGCGGGCCGATGCTACGGGGCACCCCTACCGCCGGGCCAGCAGCGAAACCAGCGGCGGGGCAGCCGCTGGCTGGCAGCACGGGAGTTGAGCGGGTACTCGTAGTAACGGTAGACCCGAACGGAAACGAAAACACGTCGCTGGTGCCCGTTGTGGCCCAGGCGGGGTATGCCCGTCAGCATAACGAAGCGGTATATCTGCAACAGCTGGGACATTACCGGATACCGGGCTTTGAGCAGGGCACCTACCGCGCGTTCGAGGTGAGCGGGGACAGTATGGAGCCGACGCTGAACCACCGGGATGTCGTTATCGGCTCGGCGGTTGAGCGCTGGGACTTACTTACTCCGGGCGCTATTTACGTGGTATGCACGGTGCAGAGTGTGCTGCTCAAACGCATCTACCAGCGCATTACGGATTTTGGCGGCCTGCTTGAGCTGCACGCGGATAATTACAGCGTAAAACCCTATACGCTGCCAGTGGAGGCCATCACCGAATTGTGGGAAGTGCGCGGCTACCTCTCCAGCTACATCCCCAGCACGCCTGATATGACGGTGGAGCGGCTGTGGGAGATTGTCGGCCAGCTGGGCTTGGATAAGGGGGAGGTGCGCCGGCATTTAGCTGATAGCAGTAATGACGCTACGCCCCTCACGCCTTAGCCTGACCTTGAAACAGCGGGTGGGGGCAGCTTAGGGAAGCTGCTCCCAAAATTGCCCCCACCTCTAAGACTAGATTATATTTTTAACTTGTAAATCCTTAATTTATAGCATAATAATAATGCATTGGGTGTGGTAGTCACATCCCGGCTCTGGGTACGACCCTCTAAGATGGGAGGGAAAGGTTAAGCCCCCGAAAAGCCGTAAATCACTGATTTAACGGTTTTTCGGGGCTTTTTTCGTGCGGTGTGCGGCGTGAGCCGTGCGCTTTGTGGCGGGAAGATTGCTCCCAATTCTGCCCCCACCCTGCCCCCAATGCGCCCCCACACGCCACCTCACTTCTCATCTTTTCATGAACATTCATTTTGAGCGCCGGTCGGACCGGCCAGACACCCAGGGACGGTGTGTTATCCACTTGCGGGCTACCTTTGACGGGCAACGGCTGCGGCTAGCTACTGGGGAGCGCTGCATAGCAGCGGATTGGAATGACAAACAGAGCTGGTTCCGCAAGTCGTTTGCCGACCTGGACAATGCGACGCTGCGCCTGAAAGCACTACGCAATAAGCTGGAGGATGCCTACAGCGACCTACGCGCCCAAGGTGTGTTGCCCACGGTGGCGGCGTTAAAAGCAGCAATGGCTACCGCCAATGCACCAGTTGCCCCCGCACCGGGGCTAGTCGAGTTGCTGGACGAATACTTAGGCGTACTAGTGGCGCGCGGCTTTCGAGCCAATACGGTAAAAGGCTATAAGACCACACGCAATGCCGTAACAGAATGGGTGGCTACGGTACCGGGTGGAATGACAGCGGCCGGCTATGACGCCACCGCGCACGATAGTCTGCTAGGCTGGCTGCGTGCGGAGAAAGAGCACGGTCAGAATACGATTGCGGGTATCGTCAAGCACCTGAAGCCGTTTCTGGCCTGGGCACGAGACGACCGGAAACAGACACTAAGTGTAGACCCAGCCAAGCTGGCGGTAGAGTGGGAAGACGTAGAAAAGTGCTGGCTGACGGCCGATGAGCTGGACCAAATGGCCCGGACCTTACTGCCCAACAACTTGGCGCTGGTGCGGGATGCCTTCGTATTTTGCTGTTATACCGGCCTGCGCTACTCGGACCTGCACGACCTGCACGCGGGTAATCTACACGAGTGGGACGGGGCAAAGGTGTTGCGGCTCACGCAAACGAAGACGCGCACAGGCGTGAGCATCTACCTGACGCCCCCGGCGCTGGCGCTACTAGCCCGATACACTGATACGCGGGCTCAACTATTGCCCGTGATGGCCAACGCCGTGATGAATCGCTACCTGAAACGCATTGCCCGGCTAGCCGGCGTGGAGCGGCCGGTAGAGGTCGTGGAAACGATAGCGGGCAAGCTACTGAAGCGGGCAGTGCCAAAGTGGGAGTTGGTGACCATGCACACGGCCCGGCACACCTTCGCTACGCAGAGCCTGATGCGTGGAATGCCGGCGGAAGTGCTGCAAAAAGTACTGGGCCACGCGAAGATTCAAACGACGCTAATTTACGCGAAGGTGGTGGAGGACTTTCAGCACCAAACTATGCGGCGCGTATGGGAAGGACTGCCCACCAGCGGCCCAGTGGCAAATCCAAGTACAGTCTGTGCCGTCGAGTTGGGGGCAGCGTAGCGGTCCTCCGGTAGCACTATAACTCCCCGCCGTTGGGATTTCTAATCAACGGCGGGGGATGTAGGTGCCTTATGCATGCCTTTTGGGTGGGCTTTGCCTGGGTTCAGGCTAGGCTTAGCGCTCGTTCAGGGCGGCGCTCACCTCGCGCTCGGGCAGGCCGGTATACTGGCAGAACTCGCCGAGGCTTACGTAGGCGCGGGCGTCTTTACCCAGCCGGGTGCGGATGCGTTGGAGCAGGCGCTTGCCGGCCTCGTAGCTGTTGCCGGTGAGCGTGGCGGCCTCTTTGGGGTAGATGACGACCTGGGGCATGAAACTTGGTTACTTCGGGGTATAGTTGGGTAAGCGAATATACAGCGCAGCCTAGATACCGGTAGGTTTGCCGGCATGATACGACTGAGCGACTATTGGAGGGGGCTGCTGAAAATCACGGTAGCGGCTTCGGGGGTGGGCATGGTGGCGCTGGGGCTAGCCCCCGGCAGCTGCGGCCGGCGCGTGGACCGGGCGCTGCTGGCACCGGCCGGCCCTCCTCCCCTGCTGCGCACGCTGGCGCTGACGGGGCCGGCCTGGGAGCTGGGGCGGGTGGTGCGCGTCCTCGACGGCGACACCTACGAAGTGCTGACGGGCGGGCAAGTGGTGCGGGTACGGCTGCTGGGCGTGGATGCGCCGGAAGCCAGCCAGCCCTTCGGGCACCAGGCGACCAACTCGGTGCGGGCCTACCTGAGTGGGCGGCTGGTGCGTTTGCAGCGGCAGGGGGTGGACCTGTACGGGCGCACGCTGGGCGTGCTGCGGGTGCCGGTGGCTAGCCCGTGGCCCGCGCCAGCGGCCGTGGCGCTGGACAGCGTGCTGGTGGTGCGGGGCTGGGCCTGGGCGTTTGACCCTAGCCATGTAGTAGCGGCGCGGGCTAGCCAGCAAACCGAGGCACAGCGGACCGGGCGGGGCCTGTGGAAGTGCGGCACCGAGGCACCGGTGCCGCCCAAGCTGTGGCGCTCTTTCAATTCAGCCATTAAACGGCGCTACCTGGGGGGCTGTACCTGGTAGCAAAGCCGTTAGCGCAACACAGCGAGAGTACATTTTTCAACCTTCTTATTTTCTATTTTATGGGTCAGCTTACTGGAGCAATCCAATTTTCGGGCACCGTGGGTAATGTCACGGTATCCAAAACCGGCCAGGTGCGCCTGAAGCCGCAGAGCAACAAGGCGATGTACGCCACCTCGGCCACGATGCAGCGCACCCGCGAGAACGGCAGCGAGTTTGGCCGCGCCGCCAAGGCCGGCAAGCTGCTGCGCGAGTCGCTGCGCGGCCTCCTGCTCTCGGCCAGCGACAGCACGCTGGTAGCGCGGGCAACGCAGAAGATGCGCTATATCATCGGCATGGACGATGCCAACGACCGCGGCGAGCGGGTAGTGGACAAGGACAATGCCCTGACCGAGCTGCTGGGCTTCAACTTCAACGCTGGCGCGTCTATCGGGCAGTCGCTGCACGCGCCCTACGGCATTGCCCAGAACGGCGCCGACGTAACGCTGAGCCTGGCCAGCCTGAACCCGCAGACCGACATCGTAGCCCCGCAGGGCGCTACCCACTTCGAGGTGGTGCTTGGGGTGGCCGCGCTCAACTTCGAGACGGGCACTTACGCGGTGGCTAACGTAGCCGCGCCGCTGGGCGCTATCGCCCTGAACTCGGCGGCGGCGGCCCGCTCGGTTGTGGCTAGCCTGCCGGCGGCGCCCGGGGCCGATGACGTGGTAATCGGGGCCGTGGGCATCAACTTCTACCAGCAGCTCAACGGCAAGCTCTACCCGCTGAACAACAACGCGAGCAACCCGCTGGCAATTGAGTTTGTGGGCTAAAGCCAGGGCCTGCACACCTGAGGCGGCCGGCTCCCTACCGGGGCCGGCCGTTTCTATTTTCCCTTCTTTAAAACGCTACTTTTTAGCATAATGGCTTCTAAATCTCTTTTCCAGAAACAAGCGAACAAGCGCACGAAAACGGCGCTGAAGCTGCGCGCCCGCTACGATGCGAAGGTGCGCAAGTATGCCACGGCGCTCGTGGGCGCGCTAGCCGGCGCAACCGACGCCAAGGCGCGGCTCGACCGCCTCAACCTGCTCTACGGCGTGGACCTCTCGACGGAAACGCTGCTGGTGCATGCGCTGCGCACGGCGGGCCTGGCGGGCACACTTACTGGCACGATGGGCGCCAGCACGCCGGGCGAGGAAGTGCAGCTGTTCAACGCAACGGCCGACGGCAACGGCGGCGCGGCGCTGGCCCTGGAAGCGCTGTTTGGGGAGCTGGTGCTGGCGCCGGCCACCCCCGGCAGCGGCACGGGCGCTGGTACGGGCGGCCTGGGCACCGGGCAGAATTTTGATACCTCGCTGAGCGGCCCGAGTGGGGAAGGCGGCGGCGTAACGCTGGCGGCTAGTGCGGGCGACCGGCTCAGCTTCACTGCGCTGGCTAGCGGGGCTCGGCTCCGGCTTCGATGGATATCGCTATCGGGGGTACGCAAGTGGCCTCGGTGGCGTACCTGGACCGCTACAACGGGAAGCCGTTCAGCTTCACCCACGCCGGGGTAGCCCATGCGGGCAGCTTTGCGGCGGCGGTGAATTTCTAAGCCTGGCGGCTTAGGAAAAACAACTGGGCCGGCCCTGGCGCGCTGCCGGGGCCGGCCTTCTTTTTTCACTTCTACTTTTTTACGCCAATGAGTACGATTAATAAGAGCCTGATGGGCTTCATTTTTAACGGGGCGGCGCTAGCGCTGGCCTCGGCGCCGTGGAAAAACAACGTGCGGGCCATTTATGGCTTCAATGCCGCGGGCAGTGGCTATCAGGTATTCAAGCCGGCCAGCGCGTTTAACTCACTCACGCAGCTCAGCCAGGACGGGGTGTATATCGTGGAGGCGGCCACGCCAGGCTTTGAGCTACCGGGGGCTACGGTACAGGCTAGCCCCCGGCGGTGCAGACTAGCATTAGCCTCAACACCTTAGATGCCAGAATTAAGCCCAACGGCTACGTTACTATTTCTGTAAATGCGGATGGGGCGGACCAGTTGCGCATCGGGTCGCTGCTAGTAGACCTAAATGCCACTGAGCAGGCAATTGATACCGACCCGACCGGTGTACTGTATGAAACTATGCTGGACGAGGGCGGTATCCCGCTGGAGTTTCTAAAAAATGGGCAGGTACTGCTGAGTTATCCGTTTTACGCACGACGTTGAATAACTACCTAGTTTGCAAAAAGCCGGCCCTTGGAGAAGGCCAGCCTAAGCCGGCCCGGTAACCCCTACGATAATGCCCTGGCCGAGAGCGGCTGGAGCACGCTCAAAACCGAGCTACTGCCCCGCGGAGCTTGCTTTGCCAATCTAGAGGAGGCCCGGCTTGAACTGGCCGAGTACCTCGACCACTACTACAACACGCAGCGCCTGCACTCCGCCCTGAGCTACTGTACCCTGCTCGAAATTGAACTCCATTACCTTTTCAACCTACCTTAGCTCACTGTCCATTTGCACCCGACCACCTCAATACTGGTACTAGTGGCCCGGCCGCACACCCTGTTCGGCAGCTTGTGTCACCGCAGCGTCACGGCCCAGGTGCTGCGCGTAAGCCCCATCCCGGTGCTCGTGCGGCCCGTCGAGGCCTAGCGCCCTGCCGCCCGGCGTGCGGGCCGCACCGGGCGGGCGGCTTCATTTGGCACTGTATGCAGGGCTGACTTTGGCGTGCAGGGCCTTAACAAGCTCATTGGCCACGCTATCACTATACAGGCCGTAGCCGTTCACCAGGGTGCCCTTAACCTGGTATTTGACCGAGGAAATGGCATAGACCACGGCCTCGTCGTCGGGGCTGGAATCACCTTCGAAGCGAAAGTGCTTGTCCACCACAAAATCATCGGCAAAGACCCGAATGGCAAAATTGCGGCCTTCGAGGTAGTTCTGCTTCAGGTTAAAATCTTCGGTGTAGCCCTCTTTTTTGAGCGCAGTGAGGGTTTGCGAAAGGGTTGTCATGGCATCCATGCGGCAGGGGCTTTAGAAGAAAAATAAGCGAAAGGGGGCTAGCCGCTCAGGCGGCGGGCGCCAGGCCGGCTAGCATCGTGTTGGCCCAGTGGGCCACGCTGGCCACGCGGCGGGAGGGCGGGGCAGTGGGCGCGGTGCCCGCCACGGCCACGGGTAGCACCAGCACTGGCACCGGGCTGTGCGTGAGCAGCTGGCCGGTTACGCTGCGGTGAAACAGGCCACCCCAGTAGCTGCGTTGGCGGGCCAGCACCACCACCAGGTCGGCCTGGGTGTCGGCCACGGCAGCCAGCAGGCCGGCGCCGAAGTCGGCGTGCTCGTAGCCGCGCAGCTCGGGCGGGGGCAGGCCCGCCAGCAGGCCGCTGGCCTGCACGGCGCGCAGGGCCAGCGCACAGCCTTCATCGTCCTCTATGCCACTTGATATGTGAGCCACCACCACCTCGGTGCCGGGCAGCGCGCACAACTCGCGCAAAAACCCAGCTTCGGGGCCGGGCACAAAGGGCTCGCGGTCGGCCGCCAGCAAAATGCGGCGGGGCGCCTGGCCTGCCGGGGCGGCGGGCGGCAGCACCAGCAAGGGGTAGTTGCCGGCCCGCAGCAGCTCGGCGCAGGCGCTGGCCATGCTGGCCGTGGCGGGGTAGGCCGGGTCGGGCTGGCTGAGCACAAACAGCGCCGGGCGGTGCCGGCTGGCTATATCCTCGGCCACAACGGGCAGCAGGTCGGTAGCGATTTCGACGGTGGTGGGGCTGTGGAGCCCGGTGGCCAGCTGGCTGAGCGCGGCCCCGGTGCCGGCCTGGCGCTCCAGCTCCTGGCGCTGGTAGCCGGCCGCGATAAATTCGTAGGGGTCAAACAACGACGCCCGGTTGACGTGCAGCAGCACCAGGCGCCCGTGCAGGGCCTGGGCCACGGCATCGGCGTAGTGCACGGCGTGGCGGGCGGCCGGGTAAAAGCTAGCGAAAACAACGAGGGTGAGCGGCATGGACAAAGAGTATTTAGTGAGCTATAAAAAGCCGGCCGCGGGCCCGCGCCGGGTAGTCGGGCAATTCTCAAGCTGGTTTACCCGCGTGCCAAAACGGCCCTGGGTAGTCAGGGCCTTTTTGGCACGCAGCGGGTGGCTAAGGCAGGCTGCGCCCGCTACTCCTGCACCGGCAGCACGAGCACCGGAATGGGGCTATCGCGCAGCAGCCGGACCGTTGCGCTGTGGTGAAACAAGTTGCCGAGCAGGCTGTGGGGGCGGGCCAGCAGCACCAGCATATCGGCGTGCAGGCGGGCGGCTTCGGCCAGCACGCCGGCCGTTACCGCCGGCTGGTACACCTGGTGCAGCCGGCGTGGGGGCAAGTCCGGCACCAGGTCGCTGGCGCGCAGGGTAGCCAGCAGGTGCTCGGCATCGGTGGCGGCGTGCGCATCGTCGGTGATGTGCACCACGTCGAGCGTACCCTGGGTGGCTTGCAGCAGCCGGCGCAGCACATCCTGGTGCGGCCTGAGGCGGAAGGGCAGTCCATCGATGGCCAGCAGCAGGCGGCGGGGCGGAAAAGCATCGAGGCCCCGTAGCGGCACCAGCAGCAAGGGGTAGGCTACCCGATGCAGCAGGGTCATGGCCATGGTCGTCATTAGTTCGGCTGGCAGTGCGGTCGAGCCGGGCTGGCCCAGCACCAGCAGCAAGGGGCTAGCGGCGTGAATGGCGCTGGTGAGGCTATCGGGCAGGTCATCTTCGGGCGCGGCCCCGTCGATGAGCACGGGCGGGCCGGCCGCCAGTAGCTGCAGGGCATAGGAGGTTTGGCGCCGATTGGGCGGGGCCTGATAGCTGCCCGCCGGCTCGTAGGCGGAAGGCGCCAGCAGTTCTGGCTGCGGGATGTGCAGCAGCGTCAATTGGGCGTGCAGCGGCAAGGCTAGTCCCGCCGCATACGAAAGGGCATGGTTGGAGACGGCAAAAAAATCGGTCAGCACAACAAGCGAGGGCATCATGGCAAGGAGATTAAAGCGTTTAGGTTAAGTAAATTTTAATATTTATAATTATTTATCAATCAATTACTTGCTTGCCGCTGGGCTAGGCACTGGCGGCCGCCGGGCTACTTTGCGCACCGCCGCCGTGGGCGGCAAGGCCCCGGCCCGGGCAGCTTGGGTGGCCTGGGCTACCAGCGCCGCCAGCGCGCCCCGGTCCAGGAGGTAGCCGCCCTGCAGTACCGACGCTACCTGGCGCAAGTGGCGGATGTCGGTGAGGGGGTTGGCGGCCAGCAGCACCATATCGGCCCGGTAGCCGGGCTCAATGCGGCCCAGGTCCGAGTAGTGCCCCGTTATCATGGCCGGGGCTACGGTGGCGGCGCGCAGAGCCTGGGCCGGTGTGAGGCCGGCGGCCACCAGCAGCTCCAGTTCCGTCACAAGGCCGGTGCCGTAAAGCAGGCCCGGAGTGGCCGCGCCCGCGTCGGAGCCCGCCACGATAGTTACGCGCTGCCGCAGCAGCTCGGCCAGCAGCCGGCCACGCACCGAGTCGAGGGCCGGCCGGCTAGCTCTGCCGGCCGCCGACGCGCGCTGCTGGCGCCCGGCCGCTTCGGTCCACTGCTGCCGCAGCCCGGCGGGCGCCAGGCAGCGCAGCGAGTCGGGCAGCGCCCAGGTAGCGGCGAGGGTCGCCGCGTGGGCCGCCAGCGCGGGCACCACATAGGCGTGCGCCCGGGCCAGCGCCTCGGCCAGGGCAACGCAACGAGCCGGGCTAAACGACGCGGCAATGAGGGCCTGCTGCCCGCTAATGCAGGCCGCTAGCCGGGCGGTGGGCTGGGGGCCGGCCAGGCAGGCGGCGCGGGCGGCCACCAGCTGAGCTTCGTGGGGCGAGCAGGCCAGCAGCAGCTTGTCCAGGTCCTCAAACCCGACCTGGCCGGCCGCCAGCGCCTCGGCTAGGGTCACGCTCTCGGGCACGTGGCCCCGAGCGGCAGTTGGGCCGCAGCCACGGCGGCAGCCACCCCCAGGTAGGCCTCGCGCGGCAGCAGTGCCCCCACCAGCGGGCGCTGCCCGCCGGCCCCGGCCAGCCGGGCAGTGGCTTGCGCCCGCCCTTCGGCGCGGGTGCCGGCGGAGGCTAGCGGGCCGGCTAGCAGCGGGCCGGCTAGCATCAGGCGCGGCCCGGCGCAGGCCCCGCTCGTAACTAACTGGCTGGTAGCCGTTACCTCACCCGGCGGGCGCTGGCTAGGCATCTCGCGGATGCTGGTGATGCCACTGGCCAGGTACAGCGGCAGCGCCACGCGCTCGGCGGCGGCCGTAGCCAGCGCGTTGGCGCGGCCATCCCAGAGGCCGGGCACCAGGTAGAGTCCCTGGCCATTCAGGCGCGGCACGGCCCGCCCGGCCGGCACCCACTTGCCCACTGACACGATAAGTCCGTCGCGCACTACCACCATGCAATCGCGCACCACTTCGGCGGTGCTCGGGTCAATGAGGTTCACGTGGGTGATTACCAGCAGGTCGAGCGGGTATCCGGTGCCCACCGGGCGCGGCCCGGCGGGGGCAGCTGGCTGCCCGTTCGCCGGGCCAGGAGCCAGTAGCAGCCCGCTCACCAGCAGGAGCCAAAGCGTTTTCATAGCCAGAAGATGTAGAGAGTAAGGCCGCTAGCTCGCCCGGCAGCCGAAGGAGCATGCTGCAAGGTAGCCGCCGCACCCAGGCCAAACTATGATAAAAATCACCCCATACGCCTGCGTTTGCTTATACCAGCAGCCGGCGCAACGTGGCGCGGCTAGCCTGCTTCCCGGCCAGGTAATTTCCCGTAGCTTCGCTGGCTCACTCCTGCCCTGCTTACCGCTTATGGCTGTTCTCTGCGCCCACCTCACCGCCCTTGATATCGCTCATCTGAAGCACGATACCCAGCACGTATGCCCCGAGTGCGTGGCCTTGGGCGACGATTGGGTACACCTGCGCATCTGCCAGCAGTGCGGCCACGTGGGCTGCTGCGACGACTCGCTGAACAAGCACGCTACCAAGCACTTCCACGCCACGCGACACCCCGTTATCACGTCGGCGCAGCCGGGCGAGCGCTGGGCCTGGTGCTACCCCGACGAGCTGCTGGCCGAGTACTAGGGCAGCCAAACTACAATCGGCCCCTAGCGAGCTGCTTATGACCCCGCTGGCCCTGGGGCCGGGCGCCACCAACGGCCTGTCGAGAGAAATTTTATTGTTTCTTGTCAGAAAGCCAGTACCTTAAATGAGAAGTAGGCGGCGCAAGCTACCTATGCTAGCCGGGCAGGCCCCGGCCGCGCGCCGCGCCCAGGCGCAGCGGCGAGGATATTGTGCAGAGAACGGAACCTGAATTCTTCGGGACCAGAAGCCGGGCGGCACCCCTATCGTGAAGGTTACCCCCTAGCCGTAACCCTGGCCGGGGCGGCGCCCTGCTGGCTATTCAGCGATACCAGGCCAGCATTGGCCTGCTCATGCTACCCAGCGGGCCGGCCGCTACTTCCTTGTTTTCCAATGAAAACGATATTACTGATGGAGGACGACGCCGGCATGCGGGAAGCGACCGCCGAGCTGCTGGAGCGGGCGGGCTATGGCGTGCACGCCGCCCCAACGGCCAGGTGGGCCTGGCGCTGGCCCTGGCCCACCCGCCCGATTTGGTGCTCTGCAACGTGCTGCTGCCGGTGCTCGACGGCTACGGCGTGCTGGCGCACTTCACCCAGCACCCGCGCCTGGCCGGGGTGCCCTTCATCTTCCTCACTGCCCAAGCTGACCCTGCCGACCAGCGGCGGGCCATGGCGCTGGGGGCCGACGACTACCTCACCAGGCCCTGGCCGAGGCCGAGCTGCTAGGCGCCATTGCGGGGCGGCTGGCCCGCTTCCGCCACTTGCAGTCTGACCACGACCTGGCGGCCACCGGCGGGCTAGGTGAGTTTTTGGCCGATGCCCGCGCCACCGCCCGGCTCGACCACCTGGCTGGCGACCGCAAAGCCCACCCCGTGCGCAAAAAACAGGATGTGTACCTGGAGGGCGACGAAGCCACGCGCGCCTACTTCGTGCAAAGCGGGCGGGTGAAAACGGTGAAGGCCACCGCCGCCGGCAAAGAGCTGATTACTTGCCTCTACGGCCCCGGCGAGTTCTTCGGCTACCTGCCCTGCTCGAGCACACGCCCCACCGCGACTCGGCCGTGGCCCTCGACGATGCGGAGCTGGTGTATATCTCGCAGGATGATTTTACGCTGCTGCTGCACCACGCCGAGGTGGGCCCGCAGTTTATGCGCCTGCTGGCGGGGCGGGTGAGTGCGCGCGAGCAGCAGCTGCTGCACATGGCCTACCATTCCATCCGGCGGCGCGTGGCCGATGTGCTGCTGCACCTGCACGAGCAAGCCGGCGGCCTGCCCACCACGGCTATTCAGGTGGCGCGCGAAGACCTGGCCGCCCTGGTGGGCACGACTCCCGAATCGCTGACACGCACACTCAGCGAGTTTCGGCAGGACGGCCTGCTGGAGCTGACCCCAAAAGCCGTGCGGCTGCTGGAGCCCGAGAAGCTGCGCCACGCGCCCTGGTAGCGGCCACGCCCCCACACGGCTGCCATAAATCAAGTGGTGCGCTCTCATTCGTCATTTCGCGGGCGTACGGCCAAGCCGACTTTTATGGCTGCGGGCTGCCTGTGGTCCGCGCCCGGCGGCGGTTGCGGCCGGGTGCCGCCACCTTTTTAGCCATGAAACCAGCTTTTGTAGTGCTCACCGACCTGTCGGGGGCGGCCGAGTCGGCCCTGACTTATACCACTCGCCTGGCGGCGCACCTGCAAGGCCGCCTGGTACTCCTGCACGTGTACCTGAACGTGAATGCTTTAATACAGCCCGAGGCCGTGCTAGCCACCACGGCTGGCCAGCTGGCCAGCCGCCGCCAACTGCGCGCCGACCTGTGTCTGCAAGCCGAAATGCTCGCCGTGCCCGCCGATGCCGAATTGTCACTTGACACCTTGACTATGGCCGTGCGCGGGGCCGTGCAGCGCCACCAGCCGCTGCTGCTGGCGCTAGGCCGCGAGCAGCCGCACGCCCCGCTGAATTTGGGCTGGCTTATTCCGCACCGCACGGTGTCGGTGCTGCGCACGGCCGCTACCCGCTGCTGGTGGTGCCCGAAGGCTGCGCCGAAACCGAGCTGCCGCACCGCATCATGGTGGCCGCCGATGGCTATTCGTTCTCGCTTACGCCGCCCTCGCTGGCCTTGGGCAACCTGCTGCTGGCCCTGCAGCCCACCACCTCAGTGGTGCACGTGGCTAGCCAGGCACACGGACCCTCGCACGCCGACGTGGCCCTGGAGTCGGTACGGCGCACCGGGCTGTTTGGCACCATCACCAGCAGTAGCCTTTATGAAGTGCGCGAAGAAACTGCAGCGAACGGTATTTTGCTGGCAGCCAGCGAGCTGCACACCCAGCTGATTGTATTGCTAGCCCGGCCGCACTCGTTCTTAAGCGGGCTGTTTCACCGCAGCGTCACGGCCCAGGTGCTGCGCCTCAGCGCTGTGCCCGTGCTGGTGCTGCCCACCAATTAAGTGGCTAAGTACAACCGAAACCAGCTGTCGAAAATCAACCAAGTAGAAGCACTCAATCCCAAGTACCACCTCGCCCGGCTCATACGGCTTGCCAGCTTCAAACCGGGCGAAGGCCAGCAGCTTGGGTTTGGCCCCGGCCGGGGACAGCAGCTCGAAGGGTGCCGCCGGGCTCTTGGTGCTATACGCTATGATGGATTCGATAAGGTCCTGCGCTTCGGCCGGCGTGGCAAACTCGACCGTGAGGTCGGCTTCGGGCCGCGTGGTGAAGATGTTCACCGCCGGCAGGTTGCTGGGCACCGTCACCAACTCCAGGCGCACAATGTGGTCCACGTTGAGATGCGGCGAATTGTGCTCATTCTTAAACGAAACGAAGGGCATGGCGCAGGAAATTAGTGTGAATAAAATATTTATAATCAGCAGGATATTGGCGAATGGGGCTAGTCCCACCCGGCCTACCCAACCCTAAGTAACGCGGGCCACCTCGGGCTAGCCTTGCCAAACATCACGTTTTTGCCTGACTAATATCATGGGGCCAGCCCAGGCTTTTCACGAATCTTACGCGGTAGTTGCGGCAGGCCTAGCCGGGCATTTTCAGCCCGCCAATTTCTTCCTTCGCTATGAAGCCATGAATGCCACCATTTTCAGCACCCAATCGTTTGAGCGCAGTTTTTTGCAGCAGGCTAATGCCGACCGGCATCAGTTACACGTGCTGGCGGCCGGGCTGGGCCCGCTCACGGCCCGCTGGCGCAGGGCTCGGCGGCCGTGAGCGTGTTCACCACCGACAAAGTATCGGCTCCACTGCTGGCGCAGCTGTGGGCGCACGGCGTGCACTACCTGCTGCTGCGCGCCACGGGCCACGATAACGTGGACCTGGCGGCGGCCCACCGGCTAGGCCTGCGCGTGGCCAACGTGCCCGACTACTCGCCCCACGCCACCGCCGAATATGCGGTAGCCCTTATCTTGGCCTTGTGCCGCCACCTGCGCCAGGCCGACCTGCAGGTGCGGGCCAACGATTTCTGTCTCGACGACCTGGTGGGCTTCAACCTGCACGGCAAAACGGTGGGCATCGTGGGTGTAGGGCGCATCGGGGCGGCGGTGGCCCGCATTCTGCACGGCTTTGGCTGCCAGGTGCTGGGCTGCGAAGTACTGCCCGATGCGGAGCGCGGGCAGCAGGAAGGCCTGCGCTACGTGAGCCTGCCCGAGCTGTGCGCCCAGGCCGACGTTATCAGTGTGCACACCCCCTCACCGAGGGCACCCATCACCTGATTGACGACCAGCTGCTGGCCAGCATGAAGCGCGGCGTACTGCTCGTGAACACCGGTCGGGGCGGCGTGCTCGACACCGCGGCAGCCTTGCGGGCGCTGGCCAGCGGCCAGCTCGGCTACCTGGGTATTGATGTGTACGAGGCCGAGGAAGGGCTATTTTTTGCCAATCACGCGCTCGACCAACTAAGCGATAAAACGTTTGCGCAGCTACTCACCTACAAAAATGTGCTGGTGACCGGGCACCAGGCCTACCTCACGCGGGAAGCTCTCACCAATATCGCCGACGCCACCGTAGCCAGCCTCGATGCCTGGGACCAGGGCCGCGCCGCCGCGCATGAGCTGTAGGCCATAACCTCAATTTTAATTAATATCTCCTTGATGACTGTTGCTTTGCGTTGTTTGTGTGCCTGTCTGCTACTGGCTAGCCCTGGGTGCGGCCCGACGCCCGCAACGCACGTGGCCGCCGCTGGCCTGCCGGCACCATCGCCCAAATCCCCGCCCTGGCAGTGCCGGTGGCCCGCTCATTCGGGCGTTGCTCGATACCCTCGCTACCAGCCGCGCCCACCCGCGCTTACAGGCGGAGGCCGAGGTGCGCGCCTTCTACGGCCCGGCCAGCGCGCCGGCCTGGACACTGCCCGCCGACAGCGCCGATATAAGCCCCAACGCCACGGTGGCCCTGGCTCTGCTGGGCCGCGCCGCCGAGTACGGCCTGCGCCCGGCCGACTACGGCCACGCCCGCCTGCGGGCGCTGCGCGACTCGCTCGCGCAGCCTGCCTCGCTAGCCCTCCCGGCCCGGCGGGCCCGCCAGCAGGCGCAGTTGGAGGTGTACCTCAGCGACGCGGTGCTGACTTTCCGGCGCGACCTCGACCGGGGCCGACTGCGGGCCTACACACCTTCGGGGCGCGAAAGAACTGCTCTGGCCGCGCCGCCGGCCGCGCTGCGCGCGGCCCTGGCCAGCCGCACCGTGCCCGCCGCCATGCTGGCCGGCCAGCCCACCAACCGCGAGTATCGCCAGCTGCAGCAGGCACTGGCGCGCTGGCTAGCCTGGCCTTCGTCCCCGATTCGGCCCGGCAGCACCAGGCGCGCTACGAGCTGGCCGCCCTCAATCTGGAGCGCTGGCGCTGGGAAATGGTGACGCAGTCAGCTGACTATTTGCTGATTAACATTCCGGCCTACGAGCTGCACGTGGTAGCCCGCGACTCGGTGCTGCGCCGCTACCGCGTGGTAGTGGGCAAGCCCACCACGCCTACCCTACCCTGAGCAGCGCTATCCGCTACTTCACGCTGGCCCCGACTGGCACGTGCCCCACTCCATTGCCGTGCGCGAAATGCTGCCCGCCTCCAGAAAGACCCCGGCTACCTGGCCGCCACAACTACGCCCTCTACGACGAGCGGGGCGAGCTGCTCGACCCGGCCCATATCAACTGGGCGCACGTAACGGCCCGGCAGTTTCCCTACACCATTCGCCAGGCTACGTGCTGCGATAACGCGCTAGGCAACATCGTTTTTCGGTTTAATAATCCCTACTCGGTGTACCTGCACGACACGCCGCAGCGCCAGCTGTTTGCCCAGCCCATGCGGGCGCTCAGCCACGGCTGCATCCGGCTAGAGCACCCCTGGCGCTGGCCGCCTACCTGCTGCGCCGCGCGGGCCAGCCCGTGAACCTGCCAGCGACGACGCGTGCGCCCGCCAGCCCAGCCCCGCGATGTGCGCCTGACCCAGCCCTGGCCCTATACGTGCGCTACGCCACCTGCACCGCCGAAAATGGCCACCTACGCTTTTTTGCCGACGTATACCAGCGCGACGAGGCAGTGCGCCAAGCGCTGTTTGGCCGTTGGCCCTGGCTAGCCAGTAGCCTGTGGCTGCGCAGGCGGGAATAGGTAGGTGGCCCTTAATGTCTAACCCACCACCGGCCCTAGTAGTGCGCGAATCAAGACCAGTACCTGCCTTGGCAAGTTGATGAAAATCAACTGCGCCCAGCCTGCTGGTCATAGCCGCGCGGCGGCGAAAGGCGGACTTTTGCAGCAGACTTTCCTTTCTGTTATTAAACCGCGCTTGGTATGGATTTTATGACTGCGCTGCTGGCCACCATCACCAAGCTTAGAAAGGAGGGCTACACGGAGAATTTTGACCTCCGCAAGCACCTGCTGACCGGCCAGCGCTCGGCCCTGCAGCTGACGCCCGACGAGTTTGTGGTAGACAGTCAGCACCACTTCGGCGAGGCCGGCGACCCGGCCGGGACCGAAGTGGTGTATGCCATTTCGTCCTCAAGTTCAACGTGAAGGGCACCCTAGTCAACGGCCACCACGTGTCGAGCAACGGCGTGAACGCGGCCTTTATCCGGGTGCTCACCGAAAAAATCAGGGTTAGCCTGCTGCCCGCCCCACCCCATTTTGCGTTAAGCCAGCCGCCGGGCGGCCCGCCCGATGCACAATCTCGAACTGCTTATTGCCCTGCTGGCCGTGGCCACGGCCGTGGCCGAAGTAGCGGAGCGCCTGCGGCTCTCCTACCCATCTTATTGATGCTCACAGGCATTGTACTCGGACTGATGCCGGGGCTGCCGCGCTTCGAGCTGGACCCTAGCCTGGTGTTTACCCTGTTTTTGCCGCCCTTGCTGTATGCGGCGGCGGGCAGCACCTCGTGGCCCGATTTTAAGGCGGCGCGGCGGCCCATCGGGCTACTGGCGCTGGGGTGCGTGCTCTTCACCACGCTGCTGGTGGCCCTGGCCACCCACTGGCTGCTGCCGGGCTTCGACTGGCCCTCGTCGTTTTTGCTCGGGGCCATTGTAAGCCCGCCGATGCCGTGGCGGCGGCATCCATCACGCAGGGGCTGGGGCTGCCGCGCCGCGTCACGGCCATTATCGAGGGCGAAAGCCTGGTAAACGACGCCACCGGCCTTATTGCCTACCGCTACGCGCTGGCCGCCGTGGCCACGGGCCACTTTGTGCTGTGGGAAGCCAGCCTGCAGCTGGTGTGGACGGCCACGGCCGGCGTGGTCATCGGGCTGGCCGTGGGCTGGCTTATCCTGCACGTGCACCGCCTCACCGAGAGTCCGGTAGTGGGCACCAGCCTCACGTTTTTGACGCCCTACCTCGCCTTTTTGCTGGCCGAGGAACTGCACGTGTCGGCGGTGCTGGCGGTGGTCACGGTGGGGCTGTTTCTGGGCCGGCGGGTTATCTACGGCTCGCAGGCGCGCCTGCGCAGCGATGCCGTATGGACGTCGGCCGTTTCGCTGCTCAATGGATTGGTTTTTAGTCTTATGGGCCTGGAGCTGCCGGCTATTCTGCACGGCATCCGGCCCGGCTTTATTTGGGCGGTGCTGGGCTACGGCGTGCTCATCAGCGGCACGGTGGTGGCCGCCCGGCTGCTGTGGTGGTACCCCAGCGCCTACGCCCGCGCTGGCTCAGCCACGATATTCGGGCCGAGGAGCCGGTGCCGCCGCTGGCCCTGGTGAGCGTGGTGGCCTGGACGGGCATGCGCGGGGTGGTGTCGCTGGCCGCCGCGCTAGCCCTACCCTTAGCCAGCGCCACGGCGCCCATTCCCGCACCGCGATGTCATTTTGTTGGTCACGTTCGTGGTTATTTTCTGCACGCTCGTGTTGCAGGGCCTGAGTTTAGGGCCACTCATTCACTGGCTGGGCATCCGGCCCGACCCGCTGGCCGGGCGCGAGGAGGTGCACGTGCGCGTGCAGCTGGCCGAGCGCATTCTCGAATACCTTGACCGCCCGCCACCGCCCACTGGGTACCCGCCGACGTGCTTCAACGCATGAAGCTGAGCTACGGCGTGCGCCTGGCGCTGCTGCGCAGCTGGACGGCCGCCCTGAAGGAGCGCCCCCCCACGACCTGCACGAGAAACCCTTTACCAAGTCGCAATTTCTTCAGGAAGAGCTTATTAAATTTGAACGCGGCGTACTACAGGAGTTGCAGCAAAAGGAGCGCACCAGCGACGACCTCTTGCGCAAGCTCGAAAACGAGCTGGATTTAGAGGAAGCCCGCCTGGAACTGGACAAAGGCCTGTTTTAGCGCCGGAGGCCGGCCGGGGGCTAGCCCTCAGCCGGGCGCGCCCTGCCCCGGCCACCTGACAAACGTCATACTTTCAAGGAATTGTTGTCAGCACTACGGCGGGGCTAGGGGGCGACTTTTACGGGTGAATTCGCGCTCACCGGGAGCCGGAATAACCTAGCCCTTGTGACCCATGCAAACCCTCGAAACCTTCGAACAGACCATTGAGCACGTGGTCGATGCAGACATTACGACCGCCATTGAGCTGTTTTTTACCACCAAGAAAGGCGTAGCTGCGCACCTCATCGACGTAGCCACCCACGATGGCATTGTGCTGCTGACCGGCATTACCGACAACCTGCTCTCGCGCGAGCGGGCCGAAGAAATTGCCCTGGCCCTGCGCGGCGTGCGCGGCGTGGTGAATGAGATTCTTATCAGCACGCCCGACGTGGCCGACCACGAGCTGCAAGCGCACGTAGCCAGCGCCCTGGCCGCCGACCCCGCCACCAGCGACTACAACGTGCAGGCCACCGCCGCCGATGGCCACCTTACCCTAGCGGGCACGCTCCAGAGCTGGGCCGAGAAGGAACTGGTGCTGCGCGTGGTGCGCGGCGTGAAGGGCGTGCGTAGCCTTGGAGCCGACGACCTGCTTATCCGCTGGGGCAAAATCGAGAATTCGGACGAAGAAATCAGCACCCAAATCCGTGAGCTGCTGGCCTGGGACATTCGGGTGAACAGCGCCCTGGTGCAAGTGCGCACCACCGACCGGGTAGTGCGCCTGAGCGGCACGGTGGGCACCGCCGCCGAGAAAAACCGCGTGGAGGCCACCGCTTACCGGGCCGGCGCGGCGCGCGTCGATGCCCGCGACCTGGCGGTGGCCTACTGGGCGCTGGGCCACGAGCTGCGGCGCGACAAGCTAGCCCGCGCTCCGACCAGGACATTGCCCAGGCCGTGGTCGATGCCTTTCGCTTCGACCCGCGCGTGCTCTCGTACCAGCCGCTGGTGGCGGTGCACAACGGCGTGGTGACGCTGAGCGGGGTCGTGAGCAACCTGCGCGCCAAGCAGGATGCCGAGCGCGACGCCCGCCACGTAGTGGGCGTCTGGGACGTACATAACCTGCTGAAAGTACGCACCAAGCGCTTCATCCCCGACCTGCACATCGGCCAGACCATCCGCGAGGCGCTGGCCCGCGACCCTACGTGAGCGGCTGCGACTTCAGCGTGTACGTGCGCAACGGCAAGGCCCAGCTGTATGGGCAGGTGAGCACGCACTTTGAGCAGGAGCAGGCCGGGGCCGTGGCCTCGGGCGTGAATGGCGTGGCAGAGCTGGACAACTGGGTGAGCGTGCCCGGCAGCCCCGATTTCAACGCCTACCAGACCGCCGCCTGGAAGCCCACTATGCCCGCCCCAACCCGACTTCGCCCTGGCCGAGCGCATCCGCAACCGGTACTTCTGGTCGGCTAGCCTCAATAATCAGGAGATAGAGGTGCTGGTAGAGAAAGGCCACGCCACGCTCACGGGCACCGTCGAAACCTGGCTCGACCGCGAACAGGCCACCTACGCGGCCTACGACGCCGGCGCCAGCTTCGTGGACAACGACCTGCTCATCTCGCCCGACCACGGACTGTAAGACTGGGCAGCCCGCCCCGCGCCGCCCGGGTGGGTGGCGGGCTGCTTTTTACCCACTTCTCTCCTTTCTGAGCTATAACTACTTCACACGCATTATATTGACTAATTTCTACTCTGTTTTCAAGCGGGTTCGCACTTTACGCCCAGCGCTAATTAAGACGCGGCGCGCTGGCTTCTGACGCAAACTCGCTAGCCCTCGTGCCCAACCCACCCGTGCCAACTCCGGCGCGCTTTAATTCCCCACCCATGTCGAAGAAAGCTGCTGAAAGCCACAAAAAGGCTGCCACCCACCATACCGAGGCCGCCAAGCATCACACCGAAGCCGCCAAGCACCAGGAAGCCGGCAGCCACGAGAAGGCGGCGCACCACGCCCACACCGCCGCCGCCCACACTGAGCACGCCGCCGAGCACGCTACCCACGCGCGCAAGAGCCACGCCGAAGAGTACGGCACCAAGTAGGCCGCCTGACAAATCCCGGTTTTCGGCAGCGAAAGCCGGGATTTTAAGTTCAGTTAATTTTTGCACAGGTCACCTCATGGGCCATATTTCTTTTCAATCAGGGCGCTTCCGATAGGGCTGGCTTGGCTGGCAGCTAGCGATTTTCGCCGGGCCGGATTTCCGGCATTTTTTTATTTACTATGAAAACCGACTTTATTGTTTTCACCGATGGCACGCCCGCCAACGAGTTCATGCTAGCCTACGCCGCCGTGCTGGCCGCCCGCTGGGGGCCACGCTGCACCTGGTGCACGTGCTGGCGCAGCCGCTGGTTGCCCTAGAATTTGGGCCGCCGCTACTCGATACGGATTACGTGCCGGCCGTGCGCGCCGGGCTGCTAGAGGCGGCGGCCCGCTTGCCGGTGCCGGCCACCGTCGAGCTGCTGGAAGACGACAACTGGTATTCGGCCCTCGACCAGCTGCTGGCCGCTTACCAGCCGGCGCTGCTGCTAGCCGGCCTTTCCGCCACCGATGGGCCGCTGGACGAGTGGCTGAGCAACCGCGCCCTACCGCTGGCCCACCGCACGGGCTACCCGCTGCTGCTAGTGCCCGAGTTTCTGGCGGCTATGTATCTGCGCCCGCCCGCCGCCTGGTGCTGGCCGTGGAGGACCGCCCGTTTACCCTCACGCCCGAGGGGCGGGCCTGGCCCGCTGCTCGCCCGGCTGAGTTGCGCCGTGGTGCCCGTCACGGTCCTCCCCCCCACCGGGCCACAAGGGCGGCGCCGGCCTGCGGGCCGCGCAGCGCTGCGGGCTAGCCCCACCCTGGCCGGCAGCGCGCTGCACCGGGTGGTGGATGCGCGGCCCGCCGCCGGCATCTGGCAGGCCACCGACGAGCTGGAGGCCGACATGCTAGCCTTGCTCGACCAGGGTCACGGCTGGATACATAAGCTCTTTAGCGGCAGCGTGATTGCCGATGTGCTGCGCTACTCGCAGGTGCCGGTGCTACTACTACCCTCGCGGCGGAGTAGCGAATGGCTAACGTGCTTTTGGCGGCTAGTTGATAATCTATCGACTAGCCGCCACCGGGCTCCTGCATTTTTCCTTTATGGCGCATGCATTGACACGGCACGCCGGCCTTAGTGGTAGCGGGCAAGTATGGTGGGCACCTGGCGTCAGGCCGCCATGCGCGCCGAGAGCAGCAGCACCGGCACCTGCGAAAACCGCACAGCGTGGGCAATAACGCTGCCGCTGAACATCTTATGCATCCAGCCGTGGCCCTGGTCGAGCAAGGCCAGCATGTCGGCCTCCAACTCGTCGGTGGCCTGCCAGATGCCGGCGGCGGGCCGCGCATCCACCACCCGGTGCAGCGCACTGCCGGCCAGGGTGGGGGCTAGCCCGCAACGCTGCGCGGCCAGCCAGCCCGCCTCGCCGCTCGTGGCCTGCTGGGGCGGAAATACGGTGGTCGTGACGAACGCGCAGCCCAGCGCCTGCAGCAGCGGCGCCAGGGCCAGCGCCTCGGGCGTGAGGGTAAACGGGCGGTCCTCCACGGCCAGCACCAGGCGGCGGGGCGGGCGCAGGGCGGCGGCGGGCAGGTGCTCGGGTACCAATAGCAGCGGATAGCCCGTGCGGTGGGCCAGCGGAAGGGCGCGGTTATTGAGCCACTCTTCGAGGCGGCCGTGGGTGGCCGTGAGGCCAGCAATTAGCAGCAGCGGCCGATAGGTATCCAGGGCCTGCTCCACGGCCGTGTACCACTCATTTTCAATTACTTCGGAGGTAGTGGGCACGGATAGACCCGCAGCGGCACTGGCGAGGGAATTACGGAGTGCGCGCACATAGTCCACGTCCAGCATGGGCATCGTAAAGCCATATTCCAGGGTGGTTACGGCCATTGGGGCAAATACATGCACCAGGTGCAGCTCGGCCCCAGCGGCGCGGCCAGCGCGGCGGCGTAGGCTTGCGCCCGCTCGCCGGCAGGCGAAGAATCGGTGAGGACAACGAAGTTAGGTTTCATGGGATGAGGGGGTTTGTCACGTGTTTGGCAGGTTGATAGACATTGTTCTGGCGCCGGCGCCGGCTCCTTCCTTTCAGGAAAAGGGCCGGGGGCCGGCGCGGAGGGCAACTTGGTATATCATTCTGACAAGGCACGCTGAGCAAATCATTAGCGCCCATACCAACGCAATCAAGCAGCCCGCAGCAGCACCGGCGCTATCTTGACCACCCGCTCCGCTCCACTGCTGGCAGCGCCACGCGGCGGGTCAGGGTCCATGGAAACAAGCGGTTAGCAGGCGTTGCCAGGGCTGTTTCAACGTCGGCCCGCCCTGCTCTTCCTAAGCGGCGCTAGGTGCCCGGCGCGGTCACGGGCGCACTACCGGGGCTAGCGGCTGCGGGCACCGGGCCGGCGTAGTAGCCCGCTCATCGGGCGACATACTGGCATCGGCTTCCCGCATCACGCGCAGGCTGTCGGCGCTGATGGTGCGGCTGGTGTGGGCGGGGCTTCGGTCGTCGGGGCGCGGCCGGGCGGGGCTAGCGGGGCGCCAGCTCATCGGCGAAAGCCGTGGGCTAGGGTGGGAAATGCGGCAGCAGCAGGCATATGCATAAGAGCGGAGGGAATAGAGAGTGGAAGCCGGCCGCAAGGGCAAACCGACCTGCCGCAAAGGTCTGGCCGCGCCCGGCCCCTGGCTGACAATAATCGCCTTGCTACCTGACGTTTGTCAGGGCTGCTTGGCGCGGCCCTACCAATGCGCCCGGCGCAGCCTCTCTGGCTGCAGCACCCGAATATGTTTGGGCGTCAGGGCAATTAAGCCGTTCTGGTTGAATTCGCTAAGGGTGCGAATGAGCGACTCGGGGCCGTGCCGACCATAGCGGCCATGTCATCGCGCGAGAGCTGGATGCTGGCGGTGGGGTCGGCGCTGATGGGCTCGTGCAGGCGCAGCAACGTATCGGCCACGCGGCGCCGGATGGAGCTGTAGGCCATGGTCAGGAGCTGCTGCTCGCGCTCGCGCACGCGGCCCGCCAGCAGCCGAATAAACTGCTGGCTCACCGCCGAATTGCGCAGCAGCAACTGCGAAAAGTCATCCTGCGGAATGTACACCAACTCCGCATCGTCGAGGGCCACGGCGAGTCGCTGTGCAGGGTGTGCTCCAGCAACGGCAGGTAGCCAAAAAACTCGCCGGGGCCATAAAAGCCCGTAATCAATTCTTTGCCGCCTTCGGTCGTTTTCACGGTTTTTACCCGGCCGGCCTGCACGAAGTAGCCCCGCGTGACCTCGTCGCCTTCCAGGTAGATGGTCTGCTTGCGGCGCACCGCGTGGGTTTTGCGGTCGCCCGACAGGCCAGCCAGGTGGCCCACGGCGCGGGCATCGTCCAGAAACTCGCCCAGGCCGCCGGCGCGCAGGTCATAGTCGGGCTTGAGGTGCCGAAACCGGGCTAGCCGGCCGCTGATGGCGCTCAGCAGCTCGTTTTCGCTGAAGGGTTTGGTGAGGTAGTCGTCGGCCCCAGCTCCATACCGCGGCGCTGGTCGATGCGCTCGGTTTTGGCGGTGAGGAAGATGAAGGGCACGCCCGCCAGCTGCGGGTTCTGGTTGAAAATATGCAGCACGCCGTAGCCGTCGAGCACCGGCATCATAATGTCGCACACCACCAAGTCGGGCTTCTCGGCCAGAGCCTGCTCCACGCCAAGCTTACCGTTTTTGGCGGCGTGCACGGCGTAGCCGGCCAGCCCGAGCAGCTCGGCGGTGTTTTCGCGGATAAACGCGTCGTCCTCAATCAGCAGAATGGTTTTCATAGGGAAGGGTGACCGTGACGGTAGTGCCCTGGTCGGGGGCGCTTTGCAGGTCGATGGTGCCGCCCATCAGCTCCAGATAGCGGGCAATGATGTAGAGGCCTAGCCCGGTGCCGGGCACCGTCGAAACGTTGCGGGCCCGAAAAAACCGCTCGAACAAGTGGGTCTGGTCTTCCTTGGAAATCCCACGCCCTGGTCGGCCACGCTGACGGTCAGCTGGCTATCGTGGCACGCCGCCTGCACCGTCACTGTGGCGTTTTCGCCCGAATACTTGAGGGCATTGGAGAGCAAATTCACCAAAATCTTGCGCAGCAGCGACGAGTCGAGCCAAAACGGGTCGGGGCACGCCACCTGCCGCACGAAGGTTTGGCCGGTCTTGCGCAGGCTCTGCACGTCGGCCAGGGTTTCGTCGAGCAGGGTATTCAGGTCGAAAGCAACTGGATTGATTTCCACCTTGCCTTCCTCGATGCGCCCGACGGAGAGAAACTCTTCCAGAATGGCATTCAAGTGGTTGACCGAGATATTGATGCGCTCCAGGTGCTTGAGGCGCTGGGGCTGCTGGTCGCCGTCGGGGTATTTGCCGATGAGCGCGGCCGAGCTGAGCACGGCCGTGAGCGGCGTGCGAAACTCGTGCGAGGCCATGCTCACGAAGCGCGATTTTAATTCGCCCAACTCCTGCTCGGCGGCTAGGGCCTGGGCCAGCTCCTGGCCCCGCTTTTCGAGCTGCTCCAGGGTGCTGAGCAGGGCGTGGGTGCGGTCAGCCACCTTCTGCTCGAGCTCGGCGTTGAGGCGGGCCACCTGCTGGTGCTGGTCGTGCAGCTCCTGCTCAGCGGCCTTTTTGCGGGAAATGTCGAGGACGTAGGCCACTACGTACAGCTCCTCATCAAGGTAAAAGTAGCTCAGGCTGACTTCGACCGGAAACACCGAGCCATCCTGGCGCTGGCCCTGCAAGGCGCGGTGCCCGCCATGCTGCGCACCTGGGGCTGGGCGTTGAATGTTTTGCGCAGCTGCTCGTGGCGGCGGCCGGCGGCACCCGGTACCAGCACTTCGATGCGCTGGCCCAGCAACGCGGGCTGCGAGTAGCCAAAAAGCTCGCCCGCCAGGCCATTGGCCGACACGATACTGCCGGTTTTATCGCAGACGATAATACCGATGGTGGCGTTGGTAAACACGGCCTCGAAGCGGCGCACGCTGTGGGCCAGCGCGCGCTCGGCGCGCTGCAGCGGGCTTTGCTCGGCCAGGCACACCAGCAGCGAGGGCCGGCCCTCGGCCTCAAAGTACGTGAGCCGCAGGTAGGCCGGGAACGGCTCGCCGGTGTGGCGCCGAATGATGGCGTCCAGCTCGTGGTGGCCTTCGCGCTGGGTCAGCTCGCACAGCACCCGCCACTCGTCACTCGTCCAGGGCGGCGAGCGCAGCGAGTGGTCGGGGTCGGCCAGAAACTCGGCCTCGGAGGCGTAGCCAGCAGTTGCACCGCCACGGGTTTACCTGCGTAAACCAGCCCAAGGCCACATCATAAATACCCACAAACTCGCGCGAGTGCGTGTAGAGCAGGTTGGCCAGCACGGTGGTGTAGGAAGCGGACAGCATGGGTAAGCAAGGTGCTGGCAAGGCAGAAGTAGCGCCAAAGGTCGGCCGTAAGTTACCGGCAAAACCTGATAAAAATCAGCTATTTGAGCTACTACTTGTCATGCCGGGCGGCTAGGTAGTGCCAATACTTTTGCAGCTTCTTTAGTGGATAATTTCGCCGTAAGCAGCCCTACTCCTACGCCCTTCCGTGTCCGCCACCTCTATGCTCGCCGCCACCGGCACCCTGGCCCGGTTTGCGGGGCGGTTTTTCCGCGAGGGGTTTCGGCCGCGCTACGAAGTGTCGGAGTTTCTGTACCAATGCTACGTCGTGGGGTATCAGTCGCTGCCGCTGGTGGGTATCACGGGCTTTATTATGGGGCTGGTGCTCACGCTGCGGCTGCGGCCCACGATGGTGCAGTTCGGCGCCGAGTCGTGGATTCCGGTGATGGTGGGCCTCACCATCATTCAGGAGCTAAGCCCATCATCACGGGCCTGATGGTGGCCGGCAAGGTAGGCTCCAACATCGGGGCCGAGCTCAGCTCGATGCGCGTAACCGAGCAGATTGACGCCATGGACGTATCGGGCACTAACCCTTCAAGTACCTAGTAGTCACGCGGGTGCTGGCCACTACGCTCATGGTGCCGGTGCTCACGCTGCTCTCCGATGCCATCGGGCTGCTGTCGGCCTTCGTGGGGGTTAATATGCAGGGCTCGACCTCGCTGGCGCTGTTTATCAACCACATTCTGGGCCGCCTCACCTACGGCCAGGTGCTACCGGCAGTCATTAAAACCTTCTTTTTCGGCTTTGCCATCGGCCTCATCAGCTGCTACAAAGGCTACTACGCCAGCAACGACACGGCCGGCGTGGGCCGCGCCGCCAACTCGGCCGTGGTGGCCGGCTCGCTGGCCGTATTTCTGCTCGACCTGGTGGCCGTGCTGGTCAGCACGGCGTTTGGGCTTATTTAAACAGCCTCTCAACCCATGCTCCCTACCCTGCTCTAGCCCCGCGCCTACCCACCCGCCGGGCCGAGCCTGTGCTAGCGGTGGCCGGCGTGAGCCTGGCGTTTGGCAGCAACCACGTGCTGCACGACTTTTCGCTCACGCTGAATCGGGGCGAGAACATCGTGGTGCTGGGTAAGTCGGGCGCGGGCAAGTCGGTGCTTATCAAGTGCGTTATTGGCTTGCTGCGGCCCGATGCGGGCACCATCACGGTGCTGGGCCAGGACGTGGGCACCCTCGACCACGCCGGCCTCGACCGGCTGCGCACCCGGCTAGGCTTCCTTTTTCAAAGCAACGCGCTCTACGACTCGATGACGGTGCGCGAAAACCTGCTTTTCCCGCTGCGGCGGCAGTGGCTCACCCACACCCGGCCAGGAAACGGAGCTGGTGCAGCAAGCCCTAGCCGACGTGGGCCTGGCCGACACCGCCGGGCTGCTGCCGGCCGCCTCTCGGGCGGCATGCGCAAGCGCATCGCACTGGCCCGCACGCTCATTCTGCGGCCCGACATCATTCTCTACGATGAGCCCACCACCGGCCTCGACCCATTACGGGCCGCGAAATCGACCACCTCATCCGGGCCGTGCAAGCCAAGTACAATACCTCGGCCTCATTATTTCGCACGACCTGGCCTGCGTGCGCCTCACCGCCGACCGCGTGGCCCTGCTCGCCGAGGGCCGCTGCTACGCCGAAGGCACGTTTGCCGAAGTGAGCGCGAATGCGGACCGAAGGTGCACGACTTTTTTGTTTGATTATGAACTGCTTATTGCTAAAAAAGAACGGTCATGCTCATCTGGTATCCGCTTAAAACGGACTGCCTTTTTAAATAAAAACTGCCTTCCTACCCCGTCATGCCCAAAACTCCCTGGTAATACCGTGCGTCTCGGCCTGTTTATGGTGCTGGGCGTGGGCTTTCTGCTGGCGATGCTCTACCTCATGGGCCGGCAGCAAAGCCTGTTCGGGCGCAGCCTGGTGGTGCAGGCCGATTTCCGCAACGTGGCGGGCCTGCTCACTGGCAACAGCGTGCGGCTAGGGGTATTGCGGTGGGCAACGTCAAGGAAATTAAGCTGCTGAACGACAGCACGGTGCGCGTAGCCATGAGCCTCAACAAAGACGCCCAGGCGTTTGTGCGCCAAAACGCGGTGGCCTCGGTGGGCACCGATGGGCTGGTGGGCAACACCATTATCAACCTCACGGCGCAGGCCGCCCGGCCCGCCGTGGAGCCGGGCGATGTGCTGCGCACCAAAGCCCGCTAGGCCTCGATGCGATGCTGGGCACCCTCGACATCTCCAACAAGAACCTGGTCGTCATCACGCAGCGCCTGCGCCAGATGGCTACCAAGCTCGACACCAGCGCCATCTGGCAGCTCCTGAGCGACAAGCAGCTGCCGGCTAACGTGCGCCAAAGCCTGGGCCACGTAGCTGCCGCCAGCACCCAGCTGCAGCGCGCCGCCGCCGATGCGGCGCTGCTCACGCAGGGCGTGCGCCAGGGCCGGGGCCCACTAGGCTACCTTTTCACGAACAAGCAGTTGCCGGCCCAGCTGGGGCACGCCGGCCGGCAGCTGGCCCGCACCACCGATACGCTGGCCGCCACTGTGGCGGGTCTCCGGCAGCAGGTGCTGGCTGGCCAGGGCCCGCCACACGCTGCTGGCCGATACGGCCGCCGCCCGGCAGGTGCGCCAGAGCCTGCACAACGTGGAGCAGAGCACGGCCAGCTTCAGCCAGAGCATGACGGCCCTACAACACAATTTCCTGCTGCGCGGCTATTTTAAGAAGCAGGCCGAAAAAAAATGCAGGCTACCACCGATTCGGTGGCCGCCTTGGGCGCTTGTAGGAAGCTGCTTGTATGAAGCTGTGGTTAACTTTAATTCGATTAGTATGATACATATCAGCTACTTATACCGCATACGCATGTTGGCAGCCGGGAAAGGCAGTAGTTTTACCACTGTTTAGGTTCTCTGCTATTTGCCGCCTATCCTTATGCACTCACCTACCCTGCGTCAACTTCCCAGCAGCCCGCCGAGGCGGCGGTACTGCTGGTGCTGCTGCCGCCCGTGGGCACGGCCCAGCAGTGCGGGCGGCTACGCTGACGGCCCTAAAGGCGCTGCAAGCGCAGCTGGGGCCAGCCATCCGGGTGCTTACGGTGGATGAGGGCACCAACCCGGTGGTGGTGCACAGCTTCCTCCCTCGATTTGCCGGCCTTCGTGCTGGTGCGGCAAGGCGTCGAGCTGTGGCGGCAGCAGGGCCTGCCCGAAGGCGAGTTCATCGTGGCCCAGCTGCTGGACAAGCTCGCGGTGCCTCCTGCTCGGGCGGGGCCGGCAGCTGCTAGGGGTATTCACTTAAAAACGGCTTGATACTCAACTTATCAGCGTAACTTACCTATTCCTAAGCGCCACTTGCTAAGCGCTGCCTGGGCCGGCCTGGCCACCGGCCCTTTTGGTGGGCTCTCCTTCACGCTGCTGCCGCTATGGGCCTCTATCACTTATTTTACCACAGCCAGGCGCGGCTGCCCTTCGACCAGGCTGCCCTTACGGCCTGCTGCACCAGGCCGCGCCTTTAACCGCGAGCACCGCCTCTCGGGCCTGCTGCTGCACACGCCGACGACCGCTTTTTTCAGATTCTGGAGGGCGAAGAAACCGTGGTGCGGGCCTTGTACTACGACCACATCGTGGCCGACCCGCGCCACCAGCACTGCCGCTGCTAGGGGCCGGGCCTGCGACGAGCGCAGCTTTGCCGACTGGAACATGGGCTTCCGGGTGGCCAACGCCCAGGAGCTGCGCGCGCTACTGGCGCCGCCACGCCCATACGCTGGTGCTGTTTGCCCGCAGCCCGCGTGCGCCCCAGCTGCTGAAGCTGCTGCTGGACTTTGTGGCCAACCACGAGGTTAAGCTCACCCATTCCTTATAAGAAGCTGTTGGATAGCGATTACTAAGAACTGTAAATCATCAGCTGTTAGCCTGACTTCCGTCATGGGAGGCCTGCCAAGGAGCGCGTACTCTTGTAGTGCTACCCCGCACCGAGCCCGCTGGCCGGGCGGGGCGCACTTCTTCACGCACACCAGCCTTCCTTTCTGATGAATAATGACCCGTACTATCGGCCCTCTACGATACCCACGCGCAAGCCGAGCAGGCCGTTAAGAAGCTGCAAGCCAGCGGCTACAACCTGCAAAATCTCTCGATTGTGGGCCAGGAATACACACCGAAGAAAAGGTAGTGGGCTACTACAACCTCGGCGACCGGATGCTGAGCTGGGGCAGCACCGGCGCGTTTTGGGCGGCATCTGGAGCCTGCTGTTCGGCTCCGCCTTTTTCCTGGTGCCGGGGGTAGGGCCGCTGCTCATTGCCGGGCCGCTGGTGGCCGCGCTGGTGGTGGTCTTGAGGGCGCGGTGGCGGGCGGCACAATTAGCGCGCTGGCCGGGGCGCTGGCCAGCATTGGCATTTCCGAAAACAGCGTGCTCGACTACGAGACGGAAATCAAGGCCGGCAAATTTCTGCTCCTCGCCCACGGCACGGCCGCCGAGGTAGCCAGGGCCGTGAAATCCTGGGCGTGGGCGCGCTTGCCACAGCGTAGCCCCTGGTGAGGACCTGGGCCGACCGCTGGCGCCCGCTATTCTCAGGTGCGCACAAACCACTCGACGGGGCGGCGCGGGCTCACGGGAGCGTCGTAGCTCTCCACGTAGCCAGGCGCAGCACGAATTGCACCGGCGCGCCCAAACCCAGATACTGGCCCAGGCCGGCGGGGCCGGGCGCTTCTTCGAGCACCTGCGTCATGGGATGAATACCGATATTCAAAGCCTTGGCCGCAGCCAAATGCGCGCCAGCCGGCGGCGGCCGCCAACAGCGCGGGCACCGACTCGCCGGGCTGGTGAGCACGAGCCAGCCGCCGTGGGTGGCTAGCTGGCCGGTTATTTTGGCTAGCCGCGGGCCCGAAATCGGGCGTTAGCACGCGGGCACTGTCGTAGAAATGCCGCACCAGCCAGCCGGCGGGCCCCTCGATGCCATGCCGGCGGCCGTAAGGCCGTCGCGGTGGCGCAGCACGGCGGCGGCATCCCAGCGCACCCAGTGGGCCAGCTCGCACTGGGCGGGGTCGCGGGCGGTTTGGTGCTGGTTGGCGGCCAGCGTGGCGGCCGTGAGGTCGCGGCCCGGCCCGAGGCGGGAGCCAGAAAACGGCAGTGCGCAGCTTCGCCGCCGGTCAGCTGCTGCACATCGGCGGGCTGAATAGGCACGGGCGAAAAATCGGTGCGCAGCGTGCGCCGGCCCAGCAGCCCGTGAGGTCAGGGTAAGCGGGGCCGGGCCGGCGCTCGAGCCGCACTCCAGCACGTCGGCCGCCTGCCGGGTAGTGGCCCGCACCGCCAGCGCACTGGTAGCCAAAGTGAGCGGCGGCATACTCCAAACACTGCGCAAAGGCCCCAGCGACAGCATGGTTTCGCGCTGGGTGGGGTCTACCACCGGCAGCCAGCCGCGCGGGTCGTTGCCGATAACCCAGTGGTAGGCCCTAGCAGGCGCACGGTCAGGGCTGGGTATTGTGGCCGCTCGGGGCAGCGAGGCCAGGTACAAAATTCGGCGCGCATCGGCGGCAGCTGCGCCGGGCCGCGGGCGCGCGGGCGCCTCGGCCCGCGCTGGCCGAGCTGGCGGCGGCTGGTCCCAGCGTAGTAGCCAGCAGACCAGTGCCGGTGGCGGCCACGGCGGCACCGGCAAAAAATGGCGGCGTTCATTCCCATGCGGCCTACAGCTCGGTTTGCTCGTGGCTGAGGTCGTAGACGTTGCGCCGGCGGCTCGTAGTCGGGCGCGGGCGGCGCATCGGCGGCGGCTGGTTGGCCGTAGTCGCCGTAGCGGCGTGCCTTCGTGGCTTTCATGGCCAGTCGGGCTAGCGGCCGGTCGGCAGCGGCAAGGGTAGCGCGGCAAGGGTTTCTTTTCATGCTAAAAGCTAAAAGAAGTAAAAAGCTGAAAGACTAACGGCTGAGTAGGAGCACAAACAGGCCGGCTGGAAGCCGGTGGTCAGGTCATGGGCAACGGCGGCAGCAGGTCGCCACGGTGGCAGGCGTGCGCAGCCGGTGGCCTGCCGGTGCAGGCGGCCGTGGTGTCGACTTCGGTGCTAACTCGGCCTGGCGGTAGCGCTCGCCACTAGTTTACACGGGTCGAAAAGCGCGGCGCGGCGCACGTGCAGCAGTACCACCTTGCGTGCAGGGCCTGGCCTAGGGTATCGGCGTAGCGCTCGCGTGCGGGCCGCTGGGCAAAAACCGACAAAACAACGAGATAAGGGCATCATCGGGAAAGTGAGGAATAGACTGCCGGCCAATGCCTTAGCCTGATGCGCCCGGTTTACCCGGCTATCAGCGCGGCCAGAGACTAGCCAAGGTACTCGGGAGTCTTTTCAAAACGCTGGTTCTACACTACCAAAATTCGGCGCCACTTAGCCAGCAAACCTGACGAACGTCAGACGCCGGCCTGACAGACGTCAGGGCCGGCCGGCGGCCGCGACGGAACCTTTGCGAAACCCCAGCCGGCGCCGCAGCTGGCTGGCGGCTCATTCATCCCACCTTTAGCTCACTCCCCATGACGCCCGAATCGCCTAAAAACAAAACCGGTAAAGTATTGCTCACCGTCCTGGCCGGCGCCGGCGTAGGTGCCCTCGCCGGGGTCCTGCTCTATTCACAAAAAGGTATCGAGCGCCGCCGCAAATTCCGCAACCTGCGCGTCGACCACCGCCTCGCCTACGTGGCGACTGGAACCAGCTCAAGGACAAGCTGCAACAAGCCTATACCAGCTCACGACGAAGACCTGACCTACGTGGAAGGCAAAGTCACGAACTGGTGGCCGCCTGCAAGCCAAGCTAGGCAAGCGCAAGCGCCAAATCGTCAAGCTATTGAATACCCTGTAAACGTGGTAGCACTCTGCTTTTCGCCGCCTTATAGCATCCTGCGCTAAGCTCTCCGCACGAAGCGCCTCACCAGATTTCCTTTGGGAAACCTGGTGAGGCACTTTATTTTGGGCGAGTGGCGGTGCCGCTGCTAGCCGGCCACCGCCACTCCGCACCTCGGCATATCCTCGCCGTGGTGGTGATATATTGGCGATGCTCCACCAGCTTATCTTTCAGATGCTGTTTGAGATACGCGCCTTTATTGCCGAGCTGGGGCACGCGGTCAAGCACGTCCATCGCCAGGTGGAAGCGGTCCATTTCATGAGCACCGTCATGTTCGAAAGCCGTCGTGATGGTGCCTTCTTCCTTGTAGCCACGCACGTGCAGGTGCTGGTTGTTGGCGCGATTATACGTGAGGCGGTGCACCAGCCCAGGGGTAGCCGTGGAAGGCAAAATTACCGGTTTGTCGCGGGTAAAGAGCGCGTCGTAGTCGGCGTCGGCCAGGCCATGCGGGTGCTCGGTGTGGCGCTGG